>NZ_BAAAUX010000010.1:154735-189318 GCF_039534165.1 Saccharopolyspora taberi
ATCCTCGGAATCGTGGTCCGCAGGTTCGACGGGATTCCGCATTTCCTGATGCAGGCCAAGATGGAGCCCGGAAACATCAACCTCCTCCAGCTGTCGCCCACGGTGCAGGCGACTCGCAGCAACTACACGCGAATCCACCAGGGCAAGGCGGTGCCCTACCTGGAGTACTTCGTCGCACCCCGTCCGGGGCGGGTGCTGTCCGACGTCCTGCAGTCCGAGCAGGGGTCCTGGTTCCTGCACAAGCGGAACCGGAACATGATCGTCGAAATCGACGAGGACGTTCCGGTGCTCGACGGGTTCCGCTGGGTTTCCGAACCGGAGATGAGCGAACTGCTCCGGATCGACAACCTGGTCAACATGGATTCGCGCACGGTCCTCGCCGACTACAGCCACACCGGGGAAGGCGAACCCGCGGCCGGTGACGACGACTCGTTCCGGCAGGCGCTCGCCAACGCTTTCCTCCCCGGTGCTCCTTCCCGGCACCGGAGCGAAGAGCTGCGCAGCTGGTTGACCGAGGCGAAGACCCGGTACCGGCTGGAGCGGACCCGCGTGCCGCTGAACAGCGTCCCGAGCTGGATCCGGGAGCGCGACGAGGTCAGCCACGAGTTCGGCAGGTACTTCTCGGTCGTCGGCGTGGACGTCGAGGCAGGCAGTCGTGAGGTGGCGAGCTGGTCGCAGCCGATGATCGCGCCGCGGTCCATGGGAGTGGTGGGGGCGCTGACCAAGCGGATCGGGAACGTGCTGCACGTGCTCGTGCGCGCGCACACCCAGGCGGGGACCTTCGACATCGTCGAGATCGGCCCCACAGTGCAGTGCGCGCCCGGAAACTACGAGGGGGTCGACCAGGAGCGGTGGCCGCCGTTCCTCCACGACCTGTTGATGGCGCCGGCCTCCCAGGTGCGGTTCGACGCCGTGCACTCGGAGGAGGGTGGACGCTTCTACCACGCGACGAACCGGTACCTCGTGGTCGAGATCGACGACGGGGTGGCCGACGAACCCGGGGACGACTTCGTCTGGATGACCGCGGGCCAACTCGCGGACCGGGTCAGCCACGGCGGGAACGTCAACGTCGAAGCACGGAACCTGCTCACCTGCCTCCGCTTTCTCCGTTGAGCGGTTCGGCACTGCATTGAGGATGGTGCGACATGGATCTTCCCGGCCACCGGGCTCGGCCGATCGGCCTCGGGCTTCTGGGATGCGCCGACATCGCCACCCGGCGCGTGCTTCCCGCTGTGCGAGCCACTCCCGGTATCCGGCTCGCGGCGGTGGCCAGCCGCACGGCGGCGCGAGCCGAGTCGGTGGCCGCGGAGTTCGGTGGCCGCCCGGTCCGCGACTACCGGGCTGTGCTGGGCAGCCCTGATGTCGACGCGGTTTACGTTCCCCTGCCGAACGAACTGCACGCGGACTGGATCGAGCGCGCACTGGCCGCGGGCAAGCACGTGCTCGCGGAGAAACCGTTGACGACCTCGTTCGAGCGGACATCCGAACTCGTCGACGTCGCGTCGGCAGCCGGTTTGGTCCTCCGCGAGAACTTCATGTTCCTCCAGCATGTGCAGCACGAGCACGTGCGGCGGCTCCTGGCCGAAGGGGCCGTGGGTGAGCTGCGCGTGCTGTCGGCCGCGTTCACCATCCCCCCGCGACCGCCGGACGACATCCGGTACCAGCCGTCGTTGGGCGGAGGTTCGTTGCTGGACAACGGCGTCTATCCGATCAAGGCGGCTCAGCTGTTCCTGGGCACGGGTCTCGATGTGCTGGGGGCGAACCTGCGTTGCGCCGCGGAGGTGGACACGGCGGGGAGCGCGCTCCTCGCCCGTTCCGATGGCGTCACCGCTCATCTGAGTTTCGGCATGGAGCACTTCTACACCTCGCGGTACGAACTGCACGGGAGCGCGGGGCGCATCACGGTGGACCGGGCGTTCACCCCACCAGCGACGTACGCGCCGGTGATCAAGCTCGAACGAGAGGACGGTACCCACGAGATCCCGGTCGAACCCGACGACCAGTACGCCAAGTCCATCGCTGCCTTCGTGCGGGCCGTGCGCGGCTCCGGTGAACCGACCGGCGCGGAGGTGGTGGATCACGCCCGCCTGGTGAGGGATGTTCGGAAAATGGCGGAGAAGGCACCGCTCGCCACCCCGGCGGCGGACGGGCGGTGACAGCCCGTCGGCGTTGGGCGGCCCGAGCTTGTCAGCTGCTGTAGGTTGAAATCCCCATCCTCATCGGGGAGGACGCCGCATGAGCCGCTTCTTGGACACGTTGGTCGCGTCGGCCCGCCGCAACTCCGGAGCAGGTGCCCGGGGGCTCACCACGGGAGAGCCGGACAGCCCGGTGCGCCGCACCTGGGCGGAGGTGCACGACGTCGCCCGGCGGATGGCGGGCGGGCTGCGCGACGAGGTGCGGCCCGGGGACGCGGTGGCGGTCCTCGCCGCCGATCCGGCGCTGATCGCGCCCGCGGTGCAGGGCGCGTGGCTCAGCGGGGCCAGCGTGACGATGCTGCACCAGCCGACGCCCCGCACCGACCTCGCGCACTGGGCCGAGGACACGCTCCGGGTGCTGCGGATGATCGGCGCGCGGCTGGTGCTGCTCGGGCCGCCGTTCGACGGGCTTTCCGGGCTGCTGGCGGAGAACTCGATCGAGCACCGGGCGCTGTCCGAACTGGACGGTCCGCCTGCGGGGACCGCCGAGGTCGGCGAGGACGCGACCGCGCTGCTCCAGCTCACCAGCGGGTCCACCGCCGACCCGAAGGCGGTGCGGATCACCCACGGCAACCTGCACTCGAACATGCTCGGCATGGTCTCGGCCGCGGAGCTCGACGCCGAGCGGGACGTGGCGGTGTCGTGGCTGCCGCTGTTCCACGACATGGGGATGGTCGGCTGCCTGACGGTGCCGATGGCGATCGGCATGGAGGCGGTCAAGGTCACCCCGGCCGACTTCATCGCCCGGCCGCTGCTGTGGCCGGAGCTGATCAGCAGGCACGGCGGAACCGTGACCGCCGCGCCGAACTTCGCGTACGCGATCGTCGGCCGCAGGCTGGCCCGCGCCGACGACGGCGAGTTCGACCTGTCGACGCTGCGGTTCACCCTCAACGGGGCCGAGCCGATCGACCCGGCCGCGGCGCGGGCGTTCACCGAGGCGGGGGCGCGCTTCGGGCTGAACCCGAACTGCATGGTGTGCGCGTTCGGGATGGCCGAGTCGACGCTGGCGGTGTCGTTCGCGCCGCTGGGCCGCGGCATCGAGGTCGACACCGTGGAGGCGGACGCGCTGGAGCAGCGGCGGGAGGCGGTGCCGACCGGCCAGGAGACCGAGCGGGCGCGCCGGTTCGCGCTGCTGGGAAGGCCGCTGCCGGGGCTGGAGGTCGGTGTCGTCGACGACGCCGGGACCGAGCTCGGCGAGCGCGAGGTCGGCAGGCTGCGGATCCGCGGCGACGCGGTGACCCCGGGCTACCTGACCGTGCAAGGCCCGCTGGCCACCAAGGACGCCGACGGCTGGCTCGACACCGGGGACGAGGGTTACCTGGTCGGCGGGCAGGTGGTGATCTGCGGCAGGCGCAAGGACGTGATCATCATGGGCGGCCGCAACATCTACCCGGTCGACATCGAGCGGGCCGCGTGCGAGGTGGACGGGGTCCGGGCGGGCAATGCCGCCGCGGTGCGGCTGGAGGCGGGCACCCGGCGGGAGCGGTTCGCGGTGGTCCTGGAGTCCCGCGTCGCGGGGGAGCCGGAGGCGGAGAAGGAGCTCGGCCGCGAGGTCGCGGCCCGCGTCGTGGACGCGGTGGGGGTGCGGCCGTCGGCGGTGATCGTGCTCAAGCCGGGCGGGCTGCCCAAGACCCCGTCCGGGAAGCTCCGGCGCGCCGCCACCGCCGCTCTCGTCCCCGGGGAGTGAGCACTGCCCCCAACCCGGCCATCGTCCTCAAGCGGCGAAGCCGCTTAGCCCAAGCACGCAACCGGCACCGCCGCGGGTTCTCAGGCGTTCTCTGGCGAGGACAGCTTTTCCGTCGTATTGGACATACGTCGGAAAAAGATTCCGCAGCCAGCGGACGCCTGAGGTTCCGCCAAATGACCCGCCGAGCAAGGCGAGTCCAAAGAGAAGATTTCAGTGAAAGCGGTTCTGCGCGGCTTCCAGCCCGTTGACGGCCAAGGCCTCGGTCGCGTCGGCGCAGAGGTCGATGAAGTACGCGATCTCCTTGCGCTCCGCGCCGGAGAAGTCCTTGAGGACGTAGTCTGCCGGGTCCATCCGGCCCGGCGGGCGGTCGATGCCGAAGCGGACGCGGAGGTAGTCCCTGGTGCCCAGGGACTTGGTGATCGAACGCAGTCCGTTGTGGCCGTTCTCGCCGCCGCCGCGCTTGAGCCGGACCGTGCCGTAGGGCAGGTCGAGCTCGTCGTGGACGACGATCACCGACTCCGGCGCGACCTTGAAGAACTTCGCCGCACCGGCGACGGGTCCGCCGGAGAGGTTCATGAACGAACGCGGTTTGGCCAGCACGGCGCGGACGCCGCCGAGCCGTCCCTCGACGATCTCGGCACCGCACTTGTGCGCCTTGAACTTCCCGCCCATGCGGTCGGCCAGCTCATCGACGACCAGGAAGCCGATGTTGTGCCGGTTGCCCTCGTAGCGCGGGCCGGGGTTGCCGAGTCCGACGATCAGCGCGAGCGCCGAGGTGCTCACCGGATCTGGGGTGCTCACCCGATCTCCTGAGAATGTCGGCGACGCGGGCAGGAACGGCGCGCCACCGCGAACCGGTGGCGCGCCGCGCGCCCGACGTCAGGCGGCTCAGCCCTCTTCGGAAGCCTCGGCGGCCTCGCCCTCGACGGCCTCCGGGGCCATCTCGGCCTCGGACGGCGCCTCGGTGATGTTGACGATCAGCAGGTCCTCGTCGGCGGCCAGGACCACGCCCTTGGGCAGCTCGACCTGCGCGGCGGTGATCTGGGTGCCGATCTCGGCGCCCTCGATCGACAGCTCGATCTGCTCCGGGATGTGCAGCGCCTCGGCCTCGACCGGCAGCTCGGTGACCTCGTGGGTGACCAGGGTGCCCGGACCGGCGGTGCCCGCCAGCACGACCGGCACGTTGACGGTGACCTTCTCGCCGCGCTTGACCAGCAGCAGGTCGACGTGCTCGATGTAGCCCTTGATCGAGTGCGTGGTGATCGTCTTGGTCAGCGCCAGCTCGCTGTTGGAACCGGCGACGTCCAGGGTCAGCACCGCGTTGTGCCCGTTCTCGCGGATCGCGCGGGCGAACTCGACGGCGGGCAGGGACAGGTGCTTGGGGTCGGAACCGTGGCCGTACAGGACGGCCGGGACCTTGCCGGCGCGGCGGGTGCGGCGGGCGGCACCCTTGCCGAACTCGGTGCGCTGTTCGACGGTGAGACGTACCTCGGACACGGTGGTGCACTCCTCGTGACGTCGGGCGGGACGTGAATGGTTCGGTGGCCTGCGGCGGCTGGGCGCGCTACTGGCGTGGGTTCGACGCGGTGCCGGGAAGCGGCACCCTATGTGCGGAACGGCACCGGTTCGCCGACCGGAGCGGTCGGCGGCAACCATGCCGCCGCGTCGATCACGCCGGGCTGACGGCCCGACCTCGCCGAGGCAACCCGAACAGTCTAAGTGGCCGCCGAGAGCAACCACCAATCGGGTTGTCCGACACCGGAAACGGCTCGCCCGGTGATCTTCAGCCCGCGCGGTCGTAGCGGTCGCGGGCGTCGAGGACCTCGCCGACGTGGCGCTCCGCCCACGCGGTCACCGCGCGGATCGGCGCCAGCAGCGACCTGCCGAGATCGGTGAGCTCGTAGTCCACGCGCGGCGGCACCTCGGCGTGGACGGTGCGGGTGAGCAGGCCGTCGCGCTCCATCGCGCGCAGCGTCTGGGTGAGCACCTTCGGCGCGACACCGCCGATCGCGCCGCGCAGCTTGGTGAACCGCATCGGACCCGGTTCCAGGAACAGCACGACCAGCGTCGTCCACCGGTCGCCGATGCGGTCGAGCACGACCCGCGTGGGGCAGTCGGGGTTGGTGACATCCGGGGCCGCTCCATTGGTAACCATCAGGTACTTATAGCACTTTGAAGTCACTGGTTACCAATGGTTACTGTCGGCGTCGCACCTGATCAGGAGGAGGTAGAGACATGCGACTGGTCCTGTTCGGCGCGACTGGTTTCGCCGGCGGCCGGATCCTGCGGGAGGCCACCGCGCGTGGCCACGAGGTGGTCCCGGTGGCGCGCGGCATCGGTTCGGAGGGGCGCGCGGGTTCGCTGCACGACGAGCCGTTCGCGCTGGACGTGACCGCCGGTGCCGACGTCGTCGTGGTCGCGATCCCGGCGCGCCCGCTCGACGACGGCACGAGGCTGATCGACGCGCTGCCGACGCTGTACTCGTTGGCGCGCAAGCAGAACGCGCGCCTCGGGTTCGTCGGCGGCGCAGGGAGCCTGCGGGTGTCCGACGGCGGTCCCCGGGTGATCGACACCCCGGAGTTCCCGGAGGCGTACAAGCCCGAGGCCGGGTCGCACGCGGAAGTGCTGGACGCGCTGCGGGAGGCTCCCGAGGACGTCGACTGGTTCTACGTCAGCCCGGCCGCGGTCTTCGGCGCGCACTCCCCGGGCGAGCGCACCGGCGCGTACCGGACCGGCGGGGACGTGCTGGTGACGGATGAGAACGGGAACTCGGCGATCGGTGGCGACGACTACGCGATCGCGTTCCTCGACGAGATCGAGCGCCCCGCGCACCGGCGCACCCGATTCACCGTCGCGTACTGACCAAGCGAGGGCCGGGACCGGGATCCCGGCCCTCGCGTCAGGTCAGCGCCCGAGCTTGTAGGCGCGGATGATCGTCTGCTCGACGGTGTTGCCCTGGGCGTCCTCGGCGCTCGCGCGCAGGGAGACCGATGTCGCGTCGGCCGGGTGGTCGAGCGCGACGCGGGCGTTGTCGATCACCGGGGCCTCGATCCAGGTCGCGCCCTCGTCGTAGGACACCTGCACCGCGATCTTCGCCGGGGGAGTCGGAGCCCCGCCCTGCGGTTCCAGGAACACCGGCACCTCCTGGTGCGTCCCGGCCGGAGCGGTGCTGGTGGCGTCCAGTTCCGGGGCGAACCGCACCGCGGACAGCGGAAGCGGCACGGTGTCCGGGCTGCCCGCCGAATCGAACGTCCACGCCGACGACACCTTCGTCGAGACCTCGAAGCCCGCCGCCCTGGTGGCCTCCGCCGTGAGCCGGTACCGCCCGTTGTCCGGTCCGACCTGGAACCGGCCCGATCCGGGCCGGGGGCTCTCGCCGATCAGCTGATCGCCGAGGTGGAGCGTGGTGCGTCCGGTGTCGAACACCGACTGGCCCGCGTTGCCCGCGCCGTCGCCGAACATCGGCACCGCCGCGGTGATCACGTCACCGGTGCGTTCCGCCCAGCCGCCCGAGAACGGCGAGGCCGGCAGCGCCGGACCGAACGGGCCGACGTTGAAGCGCTCCCGGTACTCCTGCCCGGCCGCGTAGGTCTTCGGCGCCGACTGGAGCGTGACCTCCGGCCGGCCGTCGGCCATCAGCTGGTCCACGCCGGTGGTCCACCGCACGCCCTCGTCGTTGTAGAACTCGGTGCGGGTCGAGGGAAGTCCGATCCGCATCGCCGCGGACACCCCACCGCTGGACTTGCCCTCGGCGGGCACCGGGTAGGCCACCCGGTAGCCGCCGCGACCGGCGACGGGAGCGCCGAACTCCGCGTGCACCGTGGCCAGGTCCTCCGGAGCCACGTGCCGTTCGAAGCCGTTGGGCAGCTGACCGGGGTTGTACCAACCGAGGTTGTAGGTGCCCTTCGCGCCCGTCCACTGGGTGCTGATGTTCGCGAGGAACCCGGGCATCTGCGGTCCGACGTGGCCGCTGAACATCCCTTCCAGGTTCTGCCTGATCAGGGTGAACCCGAGGGTGCCCCGGTCGGTCGGCAGCGAGTAGCCGATGCTGGCCACCTCCGGCTTGGCGGCCGGGTCGGGCGGGGTGACCACGACCGGCTTGGTCTGCCTGGCGTCGAAGGTGAGCTTCGCCGGGCCCGCGAGGTCGAAGGTCGGGTTGCTCATCAGGTGGTTGTCCGGGTTCTTCGGGTCGCCGTGCATGATCATCGACGTGATCGCGTAGCGCCCCTTGGGCAGCCGGACGGTGCTGCTGGGCTGGTCGGTGGGCAGGTCGTCCGAAGCCTGGCCTCCCAGCCCGTTGACGAGGGTGAAGTGGTTGGCGTTGGGCTGCCCGTCCGGTCCGACGTGTTCGACGGTCAGGTCGTAGCTCTCCACCTCCCGCACCACCGCGACCGGCGTGCGCACCCGGGCGTTGTCGCTGGTGGCCAGCACTTCACCGGAGTACGCGCCGTCGAGGGCGCCGATCCGGGTGTCGACGGTGACGTTGACCTGCGCGGTGCCTCCTGGCGGGACCGTCACCTGCTGCTTGTCGACCGAGAACAGCCCGGCGGGCGCTGGCTGCCCGTCTGGGCCCTTGCCCTGCGCCGACACCGCGAACGTCGTCTCGGCGGTGCCGTTGTTGCGGATGGTCAGCGGCTTGGTCACGGGCTGGTCGTCGTCGTGCGGCCAGCGCTGGACGCCGAAGCCGAGGCTGGTCGGCTCGCTGGTCGCGGTCTGGGCGAGCGCGGCGGGCACGTCCACCCGGCCCGAGCCCTGCTCGAACGCGGTCAGCGCCGGGTTGGGCTTCGCGGACCCGGTGAGCGCGGCCTTGAGCTGCGCGCCGGTCCAGTCCGGGTGCGCCTGCGCCAGCAGCGCCGCCGCACCGGCGACGTGCGGGGTGGCCATGGACGTGCCCGACAGCGCGGTGTAGCGGCCGTCGACGGGCTCGCCGATCGTGCCGTCGCCGTGCAGCGCGGCCACGATCCCCACGCCCGGCGCGGTGATGTCGGGCTTGATCGCGCCGTCGCCGACGCGCGGTCCGCGGCTGGAGAACTGGGCGAGGCCGTCCTGCCGGTCCACCGCGCCGACGGTGAGCGCGGCGTCGGCGCTGCCGGGCGAGCCGACGCTCTCCGGCGACGGTCCGCTGTTGCCCGCGGCGATGACGAACAGGCTGCCGCTGGAGGCCGAGAGCCGGTTGACCGCCTCCTCCAGCGGGTCGACCTCGGGGGTGTCGCCGCCGCCGAGGCTCAGGTTGACCACGTCGGCCTTCTGCTCGGCCGCCCACTCCATCCCGGCGATGATCCAGGACTCCTGCCCGGCCCCGCTGTCGTTGAGGACCTTGCCGTCCAGCAGCTTGCTGCCGTGCGCGATCCCCCGGTACTTGCCCTGGGAGAAGGCGCCGGTCCCGGCCACGGTGGACGCGACGTGGGTGCCGTGCCCGTAGTGGTCGGCGGCGTCGGCGGAGTCGGTGAAGTTGCGTTCGCCCGCCTCGCGGTCGGCGAGGTCGGGGTGGGTCTGGTCGACTCCGGTGTCGAGCACGGCGACGGTGGTGCCCTCACCGGTCAGGCCGCTCTGCCACGCCTGCGGGGCGCCGATCTGCGCGGCGCTGCGGTCGAGGTTCGCGGTGCGCTTGCCGTCCAGCCAGACCTTGGCGGAGTCCCGGCTGCCGGTGATGCTCGTCCACAGCTCGCCGAGCCGGGCCTTCGGCGTGCTGATCCCCGCTGCGTCGAGGCTGGGCAGCGCCTGGGTGACGGTGCTGCCCGCGAGGGTCGTCGGCAGTCCGGACGCGATCAGCGGCAGGTCGGCTCGTTCGGCGTCGCCGTAACCGGATTCCAGCAGGGCGGTGACGTCGAACAGGCGCTTGTCGAGCCGTCCGCCCGTCACCAGCGCGGTGGCGTCGGACGGAACCACGTACAGGTGACCCTGATCGCGGTAGGTGGCGAACCCGATCCGGTCGCGCCCGGGGCCGGGTTCGACGGTCGCGGTGTCGCCGTGGGAGATCACCCGGTCACCGGTGATCAGGGTGGTGGTCGAGCCGGCCGCGGTGGCCGGTGGTGTCGGTTCTGCGGGTTCTGGTGCGGCGATCGCCGCCGAAGTGGCGCCCAACGACAGCGCTGCGACGGTGGCGGCGATTCGCGCTCGTCTCGCGAGAAGCAAGGAGCGTCTCCGATTCTCCGGAAGCGTGCGGTCGGACCGAGCTGTGCATCCCCAGTAACGCTCGGTCATGTCAGAAATTATCTAACGAGTGAAGGCGGCGGCAATGATCTCGCCGAAATTGCTAGGCGTAGTCGGACATTTCGCGTCACGGTTTGATCGCTGCACCGCTCGCGCGGACGTGACCGGGGTTACTTTGATTCGCATGGCTGCCAACGAGCGCACCGGTGCGGACGCGGTTCCGGACACCAGCTGGAAGGCGCGGGTCAAGCAGATCGGGCCCGGCGTGATGGCCGCGGCCACCGGCGTCGGAGCGGGCGACCTGGTCGCGACCATGGTCGCCGGCGCCCGCTACGGGTACGCCCTGTTCTGGGCGGTGATCCTGGGAACGGTGTTCAAGCTCGCGCTCGGCGAGGCCGTCGGCCGCTGGCACCTGGGGTCGGGCCGCACGATGCTCTCCGGCTGGCGCACGCTGGGCCGCTGGGCGACCGGCTACTTCGGCGTCTACATCGTCGTCTGGGGCTTCATCTACGGCGCCACCGCGATGTCGGCCTCGGCGCTGCCGCTCAACGCGATGTTCCCGGTGCTCTCGGTCGGCGGCTGGGCCGTCGTCTGCGGCCTGGTCGGCCTCGGACTGGTCTGGTTCGGCCGCTACGCGCTGCTGGAGAAGATCATGACGGTGCTGGTCGGCGTCATGTTCGTGACGGTGGTCGGCACCGCGATCATGGTCGGCCCGAACCTGCTGGAACTCGGCAAGGGCGCGGTCCCGACGCTGCCCGAAGGTTCGGTGGCCTACGTGCTCGGCCTGATGGGCGGCGTCGGCGGCACCATCACGGTCGCCGCCTACGGCTACTGGACGTTCGCCAAGGGCTGGCGGTCGCCGAGGTGGCTGCCGATCATGCGCCTGGACAACGCCGTCGGCTACATCACCACCGGCATCTTCGTGATCGCGATGTTGGTGGTCGGTGCGGAGATCCTGCTCGGCCAGGACCTGACCGAAAGCGACAAGGGCCTGCTCAGCCTCGCCGACACGCTGGCCGCCGACTACGGCCAGTGGGCCAGGATCCCGTTCCTGGTCGGCTTCTTCGCGGTCGCCTTCACCTCGGTGATCGGGGTGTGGAACGGCGTCAGCCTGCTGTTCGCCGACTGGTGGCGCACCTGGCGGATGCCCCGGCAGGCCCCGCCGGAGACGGCCGAGAGCTACGACCACAAGGCCGGGATGCACAGCGTCCCGTACCGGATCTACCTGCTGTGGCTCACCTTCCCGCCGATGCTGCTGCTGTTCCTCGGCAAGCCGTTCCAGCTCACGATCGTCTACGGCGTGCTCGGCGCGCTGTTCATGCCGTTCCTGTCGGGCACGCTGCTGTACCTGCTGAACGCGAAGTCGCTGATGCCCGCCGAGCACCGGTCCCGCTGGCTGTCCAACCTGATGCTGGCGCTGTGCCTCGGGCTGTTCGCCGGGGTGGCCGTCAACGAGCTGGCCGGCCTGTTCTGACCGGGGGTGATCTACGCCATCCGGGGGAATTTGAACTGTCAACTATGTGTTCGGGACGGACGTAGCACCTAGTTGAGAGGACCCCCGAATGACCTCCGTCGACCAGACCACCGGCCTGCACCTCACCGACGAAGCCCAGGACCTGCTGTTCCGCTCCGCCCGCACCGCCAACACCTTCACCACAGAACCGGTGGGCGAGGAGCAGGTCCGGGCCATCTACGACCTGGTGAAGTGGGGCCCGACCTCGATGAACCAGCAGCCGCTGCGGATGGTGCTGGTCCGCACCGACGAGGGCAGGCAGCGGCTGCTGCCGCATCTGACCGAGGGCAACCGGGACAAGACCGGCAAGGCGCCGCTGGTCGCGGTGCTGGCGGCCGACACCGACTTCCACGAGCAGCTGCCGCGGCTGTTCCCGCACGCCCCGAACGCCAAGGACATCTGGTCCGACGACGGCTTCCGCACCGAGCACGCCAAGCTCAACGCGACCCTGCAGATCGGCTACTTCATCCTCGGCGTCCGCGCGGCCGGTCTCGCCGCGGGCCCGATGACCGGCTTCGACGCCGACGGCCTGAGCGAGGAGTTCTTCCCCGGCGGCAAGCACAAGGTGCTGGTCGTGGTCAACATCGGCAAGCCCGGTGAGAACGCCTGGTTCGACCGGCTGCCGCGGCTCGACTTCGACGAGGTCGTCACCACGGTGTGATCCGGCCGGAACTGCCGATCGGGAGGTGGCAGTTCCGCCGGGGAACGGCAAAGGCCCCGGTCCGCTCGGACCGGGGCCTTCGGCTGCCGGATGATCAGGCGTTGCCGTCGAAGAGGCTGGTGACCGAGCCGTCCTCGAAGACCTGGTGGATCGCCTCGGCGACCAGCGGCGCGATGGACAGCACCGTCAGCGTGTCGAACCGGCGCTCGTCGGGGATCGGCAGCGTGTTGGTCAGCACGACCTCCTTGGCGCCGCAGGAGGACAGCCGCTCCACCGCCGGGCCGGACAGCACGGCGTGCGTCGCGGCGATGATGACGTCCTGCGCGCCGGCCTCCAGCAGCTGCTCGGTGGCCTTGGTGATGGTGCCGCCGGTGTCGATCATGTCGTCGACCAGCACGCACAGCCTGCCCTCGACGTCACCGACGACGCGGTTGGCCACGACCTGGTTCGGCTTGCTGGGGTCGCGGGTCTTGTGGATGAACGCCAGCGGGGTGCCGCCGAGGTCGTCGGCCCACTTCTCGGCCACCCGGACCCGGCCGGAGTCCGGCGACACGACCGTGATGTTCTGGTCGTGGTAGGTGTCCCGGATGTAGCTCGCCAGCATCTTCTGCGCGAACAGGTGGTCCACCGGACCGTCGAAGAAGCCCTGGATCTGGTCGGTGTGCAGGTCCACCGCCATGATCCGGTCGGCACCCGCGGTCTTGAACAGGTCCGCCATCAGCCGCGCCGAGATCGGCTCCCGGCCCTTGTGCTTCTTGTCCTGGCGCGCGTAGCCGTAGAACGGCATGACCACGGTGATGCGCTTGGCGCTGGCGCGCTTGAGCGCGTCCACCATGATCAGCTGCTCCATGATGGCGTCGTTGAGCGGGTTGCAGTGCGACTGGATCACGAACGCGTCGCAGCCGCGGACCGACTCGTCGTAGCGGACGAAGATCTCGCCGTTGGCGAACTTGTACGCGGCCTGGGGCGTGACCGTTACGTCGAGCTGCTTGGCCACCTCCTCGGCAAGTTCCGGGTGACTGCTCCCGGAGAAGAGCTTGAGGCTCTTCTTCGGGGTCGCAGACATGGCACTCACGGTCATCGTCCCTCCCCGTTGACTCCCGTCATTGGGCGTCACTCTGTCGGATTGGTGGTTGTTTCATCGGTCGACCGCTGTTCGGCTTGTGCCCGCTGTGCGGCCTGGTCGGCGGCGGTACCCGGGCGGCGCCTGGCCACCCAGCCCTCGATGTTGCGTTGCCGCCCCCGCGCGACCGCCATCGCTCCGGGGGGGACATCCTGGGTGATGGTCGAACCGGCCGCGGTGTAGGCACCGTCGCCGATCTCGACCGGGGCGACGAACATGTTGTCCGCGCCGGTTCGGGCGTGCGATCCGATCACCGTGTGGTGCTTGGCCACGCCGTCGTAGTTGACGAAGACCGAGGCGGCACCGATGTTGCTGTGCTCGCCGATGGTCGCGTCGCCGACGTAGGTCAGGTGCGGCACCTTGGTGCCCTCGCCGATCCGCGCGTTCTTGGTCTCGACGAACGTGCCGATCTTGCCCTTCGCGCCCAGCCGCGTGCCGGGCCGCAGGTAGGCGAACGGACCGACCGTCGCGCCCGGCCCGACCTCGCCGCCCTTGCCGTGGGTGCGGACCACGGCCGCGCCTTCCCGGATCGTGCAGCCGTCCAGCGTGGTGTCCGGACCGACCGTGGCGCCCTCGCCGACGGTGGTGCCGCCGCGCAGCTGCACCCCGGGCTCCAGCACCACGTCGCGCGCCAGCTCGACGTCGCAGTCCAGCCAGACCGACGCCGGGTCGACGACCGTGACGCCCTCGCGCATCCAGCGCTCGACCAGCCTGCGGTTGAGCTCGGCGCCCAGCCGGGACAGCTGGACCCGGTCGTTGACGCCCTCCACCAGCCACGGGTCCGAGCACACCAGCGCGCCGACCGGCCTGCCGTCGCCGCGCGCGATGGCCAGCACGTCGGTCAGGTACAGCTCGCCCTGGGCGTTGTCGGTGGACAGCCGCTTGAGCGCGTCGGCGAGCACCGCGGCGTCGAAGGCGTAGACCCCGGAGTTGATCTCGGTGATCGCGGCCTGCTCCGGAGTGGTGTCCTTCTGCTCGACGATGCCGGTGACCGCGCCGCTCGCGTCGCGGATCAGCCTGCCGTACCCGGTCGGATCGGCGACCACGGCGGAGAGCACGGTGACCGCGTTGCCGGTCCCGTGGTGCTCGGCGAGCAGGCCGCGCAGCGTGCCGGAGTCGAGCAGCGGGACGTCGCCGTAGCTGACCAGCACGGTCCCGGTCAGCCGGTCGGCCAGCGGCTCCAGCCCGCAGGCGACCGCGTGCCCGGTGCCCAGCTGCCGCTCCTGGACGACGGTGTGGATGTCGCGCTCCAGCACGTCGGCGAGGCCCTTGAGGTGTTCGCCGACGGCGTCCCTGCCGTGCCCGACGACCACGACCAGCTCGTCGGGGGAGATCCCGGCCGCCGCGCGCACCGCGTGCTCGACCAGCGGGCGACCGGCCAACCGGTGCAGCACCTTCGGTGTCGCCGAGCGCATCCGGGTTCCCTCGCCCGCGGCCAGCACGACCGTGCTGACGGAAGGCTCACCGGAGTCGCTGCGGGAGGAGGGCCGGGCGTTGGGGCCCTGGAGCATCAGTGCTCTCCCTTGTCTCTGGAAGCTGCGTCACTTCGAAGCCGCCCGTTGCGCTGCGGGGTCCTGGACGGCTTCGGTCGGGGACCGACACACCGACCTACGGGTGCTGTTGGCGTCCAAGCGGGTGAAGGGTAACCGGGAGAGCCGTACTCGTCGCCGGTGCCCCTTCGCGCTCGGCCGGCGCTGCGATGGTACCGCCCAACGGGCGGGATTCCGCCTCGCCCCGCGTCCCAGCAGCGCCTTTCCCCAGCCGTTCGGTCCAGCACGAGTACCTGTCCGGGCCTTTCCGGCGGCACCGGTGCGTGATCCGCGGCGGACGCTTACAGCGCGTCCGGAGGAGTCCACACGGCGTGCGGTGACGGCGCCCGGGGAGTGGGGGCGCCCGCGAACGCCGACACCTGGTTCCCGCCGCCCCGCTTGGCCTGGTACATGGCGGCGTCCGCGCGGGCCAGGACCTGGCCGCCCGACTCCTGCGGGCGCATCGCGACCACGCCGATCGACAGCGTCACGCCGCGGGACCGCTGGTACGGCAACCGGTCCACCGCCTCGACCGTGCGCTGCAACGCCGCCTCCGCGGCGGCGAGCATCACACCGGGCAGCAGCACGACGAACTCGTCACCGCCGTAGCGGGCGACGAAGTCGTCGCTGCGCAGCGTGTCGCGCAGGGTGGCGGCGACCTCGCGCAGCACCTCGTCGCCCTCGGCGTGCGAGCAGCGGTCGTTGACCTCCTTGAAGCCGTCGAGGTCGACCAGGGCGACCGACAGCGGCTGGGAGTCGTGCTGGTCCTGCAGCTTGTCCAGGCGCTCGTCGAGCGCGCGGCGGTTGGACAGCCCGGTCAGCGGGTCCTGCAACGCCTGCTGGGTGATCGCGTCGTGGCGGTGGCTGAGCCGGTAGTTGTCCAGCCGGGTGGCCAGAGTGGACAGTCGCACCTCGCGCATCGTCCACAGCTCGGTCTCGAGTTCGAGCGCGTAGTCGCGCAGCGCCTCGCTGGTGCTGTCCGCGTCGAGCTCGGTCAGGTGGGCGTACTCGCGGGCCAGCGAGATCCGCAGCGTCGGCTCGGAGGTGTCGTCGCGCAGGTCGGTGCGGGTCTCCGACAGCAGCCGCACCGCCTCGCCGCCGCGGCCCGCGCAGGTCAGGCAGCGGGACAGCGCGATCGCGACGATGATCTTCTCGCGCGGGTGCATCGCCCGGTCCAGCGAACGCAGCTGGCGCAGCTTGCCGATGTGGTCGATGTGCGGCGACGCCAGCGCGTGCGCGGCGCCGAGCACCGGCATCTGCTCGGACGCCAGCCGGTCGGCCACGCGCGGGAACAGCGACTCCCGCCACGGGCCCTCGACGGCGTGCGCCAGGTCGGAGGCGGTCTTGAACCGGTCGGTGGCCTCCGGGTGCTGGCCGACGCGTTCCAGCCGCAGTCCCCAGCCGAGCAGCATCCGGCACCGGTTGATCATGTGCACCGCGATCTCGTGCGGCCCGCCGCTCTCCCGGATGCGCTGGTGCGCCCGGGTCATCACCTGGTCGGACATCTCGTAGACGCCGAGCTGGGTCAGCACCAGGCCGATGTCGATCAGCGCCTGGGCGAGCAGCCGCTCCCACGAGCGGCGGCCCAGCGTCGCGTCCGGGGCGAGCTCGTCGTCGAGCATGCTCAGCCCGTGCGCGATCTCGTTGAGCGCCGCGTCCTCGCTGCCCGCCAGCAGCGAGCGCCTGCCGCGCAGCGCGTGCGCGTCGGCCTGCAGCACGACCAGGCCGTGCCTGCGGGAGTGCGCGAGCAGTTCGTCCAGCAGCGCGTCGGCGTCCTCGACGAGGTCCGGCACGGCCAGCCGGATCGCGGCGCAGTGCCGCAGGAGCTGGGCGACGATGCGGGGTTCGCCGCGGCGCTGCGCCTCGGCGAGCAGGTTGTCGGCCTCGCGGATGGTGGTGCGCTGACCCAGTGCGTCGCTGTGCTGACCGACGGCGTTCAACTCGCGCGCGCGCCCGACCAACCACGCGTCCGAGACCTCGCTCAGCGCGGTTGCCGCGTCCTCGCGCACAGCCGTGGTGTCGTCGTGCAGCGGCGCACACCCCCTGTCAACAATTCCTCCCGGCCCGGCGGGACCACCGTCGGCGGTCATCGCCGGTGCTCCGGGAAGGCCGGTCGCTCCGCCGCCAGGATTCGAACCTGGACCATCGGAACCAAAATCCGAGGTGCTGCCTTTACACCACGGCGGATCGGGACCTGCCGACACGTCGGATCCTGCTGACGCACCGCGCGCTGCCCGCGCGGGACGCCGGTGACCAGAGTCCGGCCAACCAGAGTCCGGCGAACCCGAGTCTGGCAAACCCGAATCTGGCGGACCCGCGCCCGGCGCCGTCGCCAGAGCCTACCGGCACGGCGGCGTGACCGGTGTCGCCCAGCCGACATCGTGACATGCCGGTCCGGTGATGTTGCCCTCGGCCTGCTGCCGGGTACCCGGCTGTCAGCTCGCACGTGCCTTCGACGCGGTCGCGGCAGGTCCGGTTGCGTGCAGCCGAGTCCCTTTCGGGTGAAGAAACGGACGAGCCGGACACGCCCGGCGGCGCGCGACACGCGGTAGTCCGCCCGCCCCGGGGTGACGATTCGGCATCGAATAACTTACGCTTGCGTAGGTTACGGTCCCGTAGGCTGGAGGTGTTTGGGCCCGTTCCTCCCGGCGACTGATTCCGTTTCCCACCTCCCGACTCGCAGAGGTAGAGAGCATGACCGCAGCAACCGAGAGCGTTGCCTCCGAGGCGCCCAGCGCCAAGTCCGGACCGAAACCGCTGACCGAGGGAAGCCGCTCCTGGCTCTCGCAGCTGTCGGTGTACGTGTTCGTCATCGTGCCGTTCATCGCGCTGATCGCGGCGGTGCCCGCGGCCTGGGGGTGGGGGCTGGGCTGGACCGACGTCGTGCTCGCCCTGGTCTTCTACGTGGTCAGCGGCCTGGGTGTGACCGTCGGCTTCCACCGGTACTTCACGCACGGCTCCTTCAAGGCCAACCGCGGCGTCAAGATCGCGCTCGCCGTCTCGGGCATGCTGGCCGTGCAGGGATCGGTGGTCACCTGGGTCGCCGACCACCGCAGGCACCACGCCTACTCCGACCGCGAGGGCGACCCGCACTCGCCGTGGCGGTTCGGCAGCTCGCCCGCCGCGCTGGCCAAGGGCTTCTGGCACGCGCACATGGGCTGGCTGTTCGAGCGCGACATCACCAACTCGGAGCGCTTCGCCCCGGACCTGCTCAAGGACCGCGAGCTGATCCGGGTGGACCGGCTGTTCCCGCTGTGGACCGCCATCGGCCTGGTGCTGCCCGCGGTGCTCGGCGGCCTGATCAGCTGGTCGTGGTGGGGCGCGTTCACCGCGTTCTTCTGGGCCGGCCTGGTCCGGGCGTCGTTCCTGCACCACATCACGTGGTCGGTGAACTCGATCTGCCACATGATCGGCGAGCGGCCGTTCAAGAGCCGGGACAAGGCCGCCAACTTCTGGCCGCTGGCGATCGTGTCCTTCGGCGAGTCCTGGCACAACTCCCACCACGCCGACCCGACCTGTGCCCGGCACGGCGTGCTGCGCGGCCAGCTGGACATCTCGGCGCGGGTCATCTGGTTCTTCGAGAAGGTCGGCTGGGCCTGGAAGGTCCGCTGGCCGAACGAGAAGCGGCTCGCCCGGATCGCGGTCACCGAGTACAAGGGCTGACCGCCCGAACAGGAGCACCCCGCGCGGGTGCGACGCCGGAGCTCCCGCCGTGCCCGCGGCGGGAGCTCCTTTTTCTCCAGGTGCGCGTACGGCCGCGCAGGTCACGGCATAGGGTGATGCGAGTGGTGGCGAGGCGACGGCGGAACGCGGCCGAGGCCCAGGGCGGACGGACCTCCGCCCGCACGGCCCGGGTTCGGATGACCGGCAAGGAACGGCGGCAGCAGCTGCTCGACATCGCACGCGCGCTGTTCGCCGAGAAGGGCTTCGACGGCGCCTCCATCGAGGAGATCGCGCACCGCGCCGGGGTGTCCAAGCCGGTGGTCTACGAGCACTTCGGCGGCAAGGAGGGCATCTACGCGGTCGTGGTGGACCGCGAGATGCGCCACCTGCTCGACCTGATCGTCTCCGCGCTGTCGGCGGGCCACCCGCGCGAGCTGCTGGAGCAGGCCGCGCACGCGCTGCTGGAGTACATCGACAACTCCACCGACGGCTTCCGCATCCTGGTCCGGGACTCGCCGGTGGCCAGCACCAGCGGCACCTTCTCCAGCCTGCTCAACGACATCGCCAGCCAGGTCGAGCACATCTTCGGCCTCCAGTTCAGCGCCAAGGGCTACGACAAGAAGCTCGCCCCGCTCTACAGCCAGGCGCTGGTGGGCATGGTCGCGCTGACCGGCCAGTGGTGGCTGGAGGTGCGCAAGCCGAAGAAGGAAGAGGTCGCCGCGCACCTGGTGAACCTCGCCTGGAACGGGCTGTCGCATCTCGAACACAAGCCCGTCCTCCGCCGGCCGAAGTGACTTGGGGTTGTACGGCTCGGTTTGCGTGGCGGTGCCGGTTGCTTGCACGGGCTAAGCGGCTTCGCCGCTTGAAGACGATGGTCGGGTGGTTCGCGCGGGTTCGCGGGAAGTCGCCGCAGAATGGCCGGTATGTCTGAAACCGGGCCGACGGTGGCGTCGCGGTTGTTCCGGGTGCTCGACGCGTTCACCGCGCAGCGGCCCGCCATGACGTTGTCGGCGATCAGCAGGCACAGCGGGCTCGCGCTCACCACCACGCACCGGCTCGTCGGCGAGCTCGCCGGCTGGGGCGCGCTGGAGCGCGGCGCCGACGGCCGCTACCGGATCGGCCTGCGGCTGCACGAGCTCGCCTCGCTCGCGCCGCGCGGCATGTTCCTGCGCCAGGTCGCCATGCCGTTCCTCGGCGACCTCTACGAGGCCACCCACCAGAACGTGCAGCTCGGGGTGCTCGACGGCACCGACGTCGTCTACGTCGAGCGCATCTCCGGCCGCGAGGCGGTGCCGGTGGTCTCGCGGGTCGGCGGCCGACTGCCGCTGCACGCGACCGGTGTCGGGCTGGTGCTGCTCGCGCACGCCGATCACGACCTCCAGGAAACCGTGCTCGGCGGGCCCTTGCAGCGGTTCACCACCCGCACCGTCGACGACCCCGAGCAGTTGCGGCGGGTGCTGGCCGACGTGCGGCGGCAGGGGTACGTGATCAGCGACCGGCAGATCGAGCTGACCACGCTGTCGGTGGCGGCGCCGGTCCGCGACGAGTCGGACGCGGTCATCGCGGCGCTGTCGGTCGTGGTTCCCGCCGAAGGGACAGACCCGCGCACGCTCGTGCCCGCCGTGCGCGCCGCCGCCCGCGGGATCTCGCGGACGCTCGGGTCGCCGCGCGCGGCGGCGCTGCCGGGCAGCGCGCGGCGGGAGTCGGACCGAGAATCCTTCCGGTGACCGGAAACTCCGGTTCCTCGGCGGATTTCCCGGCCGCATCGTGTGGCTCACCCGAGTAGCGGCCGTCACACGGCCAACGGAAGGGAAGTGGCGATGCGGATCCAGGTCGGGATCGTCGGAGCCGGGCCCGCCGGGCTGATGCTGTCCCATCTTCTGCACCAGCGCGGCATCGAGTCGGTCGTCCTCGACACCAGGACCAGGGCGGAGATCGAGGGCACGATCCGCGCGGGCGTGCTGGAGCAGAACTCGGTCGACCTCATGGTCGAGACCGGTGTCGGCGACCGGGTCAAGCAGCAGGGGATGGTGCACCACGGCATCGAGCTGCGCTTCGGCGGCAGGGGCCACCGCATCGACTTCGCCGACCTGACCGGCCGAGGCGTGACGATCTACCCGCAGCACGAGGTGCTCAAGGACCTCATCGCCCGGCGGCTCGCCGACGGCGGCGACATCCGCTTCGGCGTGTCCGACGTCGAGGTCGAGGGGATCGACGGCGACGCCCCGATGATCCGGTTCACCGAGGACGGCACCGAACGGGTGCTGCACCCGGACCTGGTCGCGGGCTGCGACGGTTCCCGGACCCGGACCCGTGGGCTGATCCCCGCGCGCCAGGACCACTTCCGCCAGTACCCGTTCGCCTGGTTCGGCATCCTCGCCGAGGCACCGCCCTCGTCCGACGAGCTGATCTACGCCCGGCACGAGAACGGTTTCGCGCTGATCAGCACCCGTTCGCCCACGGTCCAGCGGATGTACCTCCAGGTCGACCCGGACGACACCGTCGAGCAGTGGTCCGACGACCGGATCTGGAGCGAGCTGCACGCGCGGGTCGACGGCGAGGGCGCGCGGATCGTCGATGGGCCGATCTTCTCGAAGTCGGTGCTGCAGTTCCGCAGCTTCGTCTGCGAGCCGATGCAGCACGGGCGGCTGTTCCTCGCCGGGGACGCCGCGCACACGGTGCCGCCGACCGGGGCGAAGGGCATGAACCTCGCCCTCGCCGACGTCCACGTCCTCTCCCGCGCGATGGACCGGTACTTCGCCGCCCGCGACCGCACCGCGCTCGACGCCTACACCGCGACCGCGCTGCCGCGGGTCTGGCGGGCGCAGCACTTCTCGTGGTGGATGACCTCGATGCTGCACCGGATGCCGGAGGCGAGCGGCTTCGACCTGAACCGCCAGCTCGCCGAACTCGACGCGGTCACCCGCTCCCGCGCGGGGCGCACGCTGCTCGCCGAGAACTACGTCGGAATGCCGCTCTAGGCCGCGATTTCCAGGAAGGACCGCAGGACGGGCGGCTCGGTGCCCCGGCGCCACGCCATGGCCATCCGGGCCGTCGCGGTCCTGTCGGTCAGCGGCACGAACACCGTCCCGGCGCGGGGTAGCTGCTGCACCGAAGACGGCAGGACGGCGATCCCGATGCCGCCCGCGACCAGCCCGACGATCGTCTGGAGCAACCAGACGTCGGGCTGCACGACGTGCGGGGTGAACCCGGCGCGCTCGCAGGCTCCGGTGACGATCCCGTGCAGGCCGGGCATGTCGTAGCGGGGCGGGAAGATGAACGGCTCGTCCGACACCCAGCTCAGGTCCACTTCGGACTGATCGGCCAGCCGGTGCGCCGAAGGCAGCGCCAGCACGAGCGAGTCCTCGGCGATGGTGCGCACGCGCAGCGACGGATCGTCGATCGGGAGGTAGAAGAAGCCCGCGTCGATCCGGCGGTCGTGCAGCCGCGCCACGACCTCGTCCGGCCGCATCTCCTGGAGGTGCAGCCGCACCTCCGGGCAGCGCGCCTTGAACCGCCGCAGCAGCGGCGGCAGCACGGCGTTGCACGCCGACGGCACGAACCCGAGCGCCAGCCTGCCGACCTGCCCGCTGCCCGCCTCGCGGGTCATCCGCGACGCCTGGTCGACGTCGCGCAGGATCCGGCTTGCGCAGCTGCGCGTTCAGCGGCGGCTGCGCCATGTGCAGGCGGGCCGCCGCGCGGGTGAGGCTCTGCTCCTCAGCGATCGCGACGAAATACCGCAGGTGCCGGAGTTCCACGTTCACCTACCCATAGCTTCAGCGTATGAAGCACGCTAAATCCTGGTATTGGACATATGGGTGATCTCGGCCGCACCCTCCCTTAAGACCTGTCGGGTTCGACGAGGGAGCGTGCTGTGCCGGGAATGGGAACGAGCGCCCGCTGGGTGCTTCCGCTGTGCTGGACCGCGGTGCTGCTCGACGGGTTCGACCTCGTCGTGCTCGGCACGGTGCTGCCGGTGCTGCTGGAGGACGGCGTCTGGGGCATGACCCCGGCGAGCGCGTCCCTGGTGTCCACCGTCGGCCTGCTCGGGATGATGATCGGCGCGCTGGTGATCGGCACCCTGACCGACCTGGTCGGCAGGCGGCGGGTGCTGGTGCTGTCGGTGGCCGGGTTCTCGGTGTTCACCGCGTTGTGCGCGGTGGCGCCGTCGATGCTCGTGTTCGGGCTGCTGCGCTTCCTGGCCGGGCTCGGCCTGGGCGGCTGCCTGCCGACCGCGATCACGCTGGTGACCGAGTTCGCCAGGGGCGACCGCCGCAGCAGCGCGACCACCACGATCATGACCGGCTACCACGTCGGCGCGGTGCTCACCGCGTTGCTCGGGTTGCTGCTGATCCCCGGGCTGGGCTGGCGGACGATGTTCGTCGCGGGCGCGCTGCCCGCGCTGGTGCTGGTGCCGCTGATGGTCCGGTACCTGCCGGAGTCGCGGGTCTTCACCGCGCAGACGAGGGTGCAGGCCCGCGACAGCATCGCGACGCTGTTCCGCGGCGGGATGGCGGTGTCCACCATCGCGTTCTGGGTGGCCTCGTTCCTGGGGCTGATCCTGGTCTACGGGCTCAACACCTGGCTGCCGCAGATCATGCGGGCCGCGGGCTACCCGCTCGGCGCGTCGCTGGGCCTGCTGCTGACGCTGAACGTGGGCGCGGTGCTCGGGCTCGTCGCGGGTGGCCGGGTCGCCGACCGCGCCGGGGTGAAGGGCTCGACGGTCTTCTGGTTCCTCGCCGCGGCCGTGCTGCTGGCGCTGCTGAGCGTCCGGCTGCCCGCGGCCGGTCTCTACGCCGCCGTGCTGATGGCCGGGTTCTTCGTGTTCAGCGCGCAGACCCTCGTCTACGCCTTCGTCGGCCGCGCCTACCCGGCCGCGAGCCGCGCGACCGGTCTCGGGTGGACGACCGGGATCGGCCGCATCGGCGCGATCACCGGACCGCTGCTGGGCGGCGCCCTGCTGACGGCCGGCATCGCCTACCCGTGGGGCTTCTACGCCTTCGGCGCGATCAGCGCTCTGGCCGCGGTGGCGATCGCGGCGGCAGCGCGGCCCGCGGCCGATTCGCCCGCACCGGGCAGCGAACACGAGGTCACCGCGGGACGGGGCTGACCCGCAGCACCTTGTCGTCGCCACCGTTGGACGTGGTCAGGTACAGCGCGCCGTCCGGTCCAGTCCGGGCGGCCCGCAACCTGCCGAACCTGCCGTCGAGTTCGGCCGGAACCGCGGCGTCCCGCACGCTCCCGTCGGGATTCGGCTTGAACAGCAACAGCTTGCTGCCCCTGAGCGCGGCCACGGCGAGCGTCCCGCCGTCCCAGTCCAGGTACGCCGCGCCGCACACCGCCTCCGTCGCCGAGCCCGACGACCACACGGCGGGCATGGCGTCCGGGAACCGCGCCAGATCCGTCATCGGCACCGACTCGTCGTAGAAGTCCTGGGTTCCGCCCCGCGACGGGTCCCAGCCGTAGTTGCCGCCCCGGCGCAGCAGGTTGATCTCGTCGTCGACGTCCGGGCCGTGCTCGGCGATCAGCACCTGGCCGCCCGGGCGCGGTGCCAGCCCCTGCGGATTGCGGTGCCCGTAGCTGAACACCAGCCGCTCGGCCGGGTTCGGTGATCCGGCGAACGGGTTGTCCGGCAGGGGTTGCCCGGTGTCGAGGTCCATCCGCAGCACCTTGCCGCCGAGCGAGGTGCGGTCCTGGGCGATCGACGGGCGGGCGGTGTCACCGGTGCTGACCAGCAGCGCCCCGTCCTCGGCGAGCGCGGGCCTGCACCCGGAGTGCCGTCCGCTGGGGTTGACCGGCAGGCCGGTCAGCAGCTCTCCGACGCGCTGCGCGCTCGCGCCGTCCTCGGCCAGCCGCCAGGTGATCAACCGGATGTCGTCGCGGTGGTTCTGGCAGGTGATGAAGTGCCGGTTGCGGGCGAAGTCCGGGTGCACGAGCAGCCCCATCAGCCCGCCCTCGCCGCGCGCGACGACATCGCCGAAGTCGGCCGCCACCGGCCGCGCGCTGCCCGGTCCCACCAGCGCGAGGCGCCCCGGGCGCTGGGAGACCAGCGCTGTCCCGCCGGGCAGGAAACCGATGTCCCAGCCGTGTTCGAGGCCGGACGCGACCACCTCGACGCGCAGCCCGCCCTCGGTCGGGGGAAGTGGCGGCTCCGCCCTGGCGCAGGCGGTGAGGACGACGAGCAGCGCGAGCAGCCACGGCATGCGATCAGTCTGGCACGGTCCGCACGCGTCGGCGGGTACTCGCGGAACCGGGTCGGCAGCACCGCGCACGGGCGCTGTCGGGGCGAGGTCGTACGCTGGGTCGCGAACCCCCGGCCGTGGCGCCCCAGTCCGTCGCCGCGCAGTCCATTGCCGCGCAGTCCGTTGCTCCAGGGTCCGTTGCTCCAGGGCATGACCGCGCCCGGCCTGCCGCATCGGGCGAAGTCCCGGGCAGGGGTGTGTCTTGCGTTCGCTACGTTCGGTGCGAGGTAGTTGCCATGAGCCAGGCCGGTCCCCTCCGCGGACTGCTCGAAACCATGCTGCGCGACACCGCCGTCCGGCGCGTTGTCGACGCCGTCGACGATCCGCGCCTGGTGCTGGAGGGCCCGGCCGCGGCCCGCCCGCTGGCCGCGTCCGCGCTGGCCGCGGCGGACCGCCCGGTGCTGCTGGTCACCGCCACCGGCCGGGAGGCCGAGGAGGTCGCCGCCGCGGCGGCGGACCTGATCGGCTCCGCGGGCGTCGAGGTCTTCCCGTCCTGGGAGACGCTGCCGCACGAGCGGCTGTCGCCGCGCGCGGACACGGTCGGCCGCCGCCTGGCGGTGCTGCGCCGCCTGGCCCACCCCGAGGAGCACCCGCACGGCCAGGTGAAGGTGCTGGTCGCGACGGTCCGTAGCCTGATCCAGCCGATCGCGCCCGGGCTCGGCGAGCTGCGCCCGGTGCAGCTGCGCGTCGGCGCCGAGCACGACTTCGAGGACGTGGTCGACAAGCTCGCCGGCCTCGCCTACAACCGGGTCGACATGGTCGAGAAGCGCGGCGAGTTCGCGGTGCGCGGCGGCATCGTCGACGTGTTCCCGCCGACCGACGAGCACCCGCTGCGGGTGGAGTTCTGGGGCGACGAGGTCACCGAGATCCGCCCGTTCTCGGTCGCCGACCAGCGCTCGCTGCCCGGTGCCGAGGACACCGAGCTGTTCGCGCCCGGCTGCCGCGAGCTGCTGATCACCGCCGACGTGCAGGAGCGCGCGGCCAAGCTCGCCGAGCAGCACGAGGCCGACGCGCACCTGCACGAGATGCTGGGCAAGATCGCGGGCGGTGCCCCGGTGGAGGGCATGGAGGCGCTGATCCCGGCGCTGTGCGTCGGTGAGATGCAGCTGCTGACCGACCTGGTCCCGCCGCGCACGCACGTCCTGCTGGCCGATCCGGAGAAGGTCCGGGCGCGGGCGGCCGACCTGGTCCGCACCGGCCAGGAGTTCCTGGAGGCGTCCTGGATGGTCGCCGCCGACGGCGGCAAGGCACCGATCGACCTGGGCGCCTCGGCCTACCGGGGGCTGGCCGAGGTCGCCGAGCACACCAGGTCGCTGGGCCTGCCGTGGTGGTCGCTGACCCAGCTCAGCAGCGAGGACGCCGAGGACGACGGCGTCGTCCGGCTGGCGCTCAAGCAGGTCGAGGCGTACCGGGGCGAGGTCGAGCGCGCGTTCGCCGACCTGCGTGCGCACACCGCCGCGGGCGGCGCGGCCGTGCTGGTCGTCGCGGGCACCGGGACCGCGCAGCGCGCGGTGCAGCAGCTGCGCGAGGGCGAGCTGCCCGCGCGGCACGCGGAGGACGGGCTCCCGGCGGAGCCGGAGCCGGGCGTGATCACGGTCGTGCGCGGAGCGCTGGAGGACGGCTTCGCCGCGCCGGACGTGGCGCTGGTGGTGCTGACCGAGGCGGACCTGACCGGCGGTCGCGGCGGAACCTCCACCAAGGACATGCGGCGGATGCCGTCGCGGCGGCGCAACGCGGTCGACCCGCTGGCGCTGAAGGCGGGCGACTTCGTCGTGCACGAGCAGCACGGCATCGGCAAGTACGTCGAGATGGTGCAGCGCACGGTCGGCGGCGCGACCCGCGAGTACCTGGTGCTGGAGTACGCCAGCAGCAAGCGCGGCCAGCCCGGCGACCGGCTGTTCGTGCCGACCGACCAGCTCGACGAGGTCTCCCGCTACGTCGGCGGCGAGCTGCCGACGCTGAACAAGCTCGGCGGCTCGGACTGGAAGAACACCAAGGCCAAGGCGCGCAAGGCGGTCAAGGAGATCGCCGCCGAGCTGGTGCAGCTCTACGCCGCCCGCCAGTCGGCGCCGGGGCACGCCTTCGGCGCGGACTCGCCGTGGCAGCGCGAGCTGGAGGACGCCTTCCCCTACACCGAGACCGGCGACCAGCTCGCGGCCATCGACGAGGTCAAGGCCGACATGCAGCGCGCGGTCCCGATGGACCGGGTGATCTGCGGTGACGTGGGCTACGGCAAGACCGAGATCGCGGTGCGGGCGGCGTTCAAGGCGGTGCAGGACGGCAAGCAGGTCGCGGTGCTGGTGCCCACGACGCTGCTGGCCCAGCAGCACCTGAACACCTTCACCGACCGGATGCGCTCGTTCCCGGTCAACGTCAAGGGCCTGTCCCGGTTCACCGACCCGCTGGAGTCCGAGCAGACGATCACGGGCCTGGCCGAGGGCACGGTCGACATCGTCATCGGTACCCACCGGTTGTTGCAGACAGGTGTTCGCTACAAGGACCTCGGCCTGGTCATCGTCGACGAGGAGCAGCGGTTCGGCGTCGAGCACAAGGAGCACATCAAGGCCCTGCGCACGCACGTCGACGTGCTGACGATGTCGGCGACGCCGATCCCGCGGACGCTGGAGATGAGCATGGCGGGCATCCGCGAGATGTCGACCATCCTGACCCCGCCGGAGGAGCGGCACCCGGTGCTGACCTACGTCGGCGGCTACGACGAGAAGCAGGTGGCCGCGGCGATCCGCCGCGAGTTGCTGCGCGACGGCCAGGTCTTCTTCGTGCACAACCGGGTGCAGACCATCGAGAAGGCGGCCCGCCAGCTGCGCGAGCTGGTGCCGGAGGCCCGGATCGTCACGGCGCACGGGCAGATGAACGAGGAGCGGCTGGAGAAGATCATCCAGGGCTTCTGGGAGCGCGAGCACGACGTGCTGGTGTGCACCACGATCGTGGAAACGGGCCTGGACATCTCCAACGCGAACACGCTGATCGTGGAGCGCTCGGACGTCCTCGGCCTCTCCCAGCTGCACCAGCTGCGCGGCCGGGTCGGACGCGCCCGCGAGCGCGGCTACGCGTACTTCCTCTACCCGCCGGAGAAGCCGCTGACCGACACCGCGCACGACCGCCTGGCGACGATCGCGCAGAACTCGGAGCTGGGCGCGGGCATGGCGGTCGCCATGAAGGACCTGGAGATCCGCGGCGCGGGCAACATCCTCGGCGCGGAGCAGTCGGGCCACATCGCCGGCGTGGGCTTCGACCTGTACGTGCGCCTGGTGGGAGAGGCGGTCGAAGCCTTCCGCAGGCACGCGGGAGCGGAGCCGGGCGCGGTGGAGGAGGAACTCCCGGAGGTCCGGGTCGACCTGCCGGTCGACGCCCACATCCCGCACGACTACGTGCCGGGCGAGCGCCTGCGGCTGGAGGCGTACCGCAAGATCGCCGCGGCGGCGGACGCGGAAGCCCTGGACGCGGTCCGAGCGGAGCTGACCGACCGCTACGGCCCGCTACCGGAGCCGGTGGAGCGCCTGCTCAAGGTCGCGGGCTTCCGCCAGGTGTGCCGCAAGCACGGCGTCACGGAGGTGACCCTGCAGGGCTCGTCCCTCCGAGTCGCCCCGATGGAACTCGCCGACTCGCAGCTGGTGCGCCTCAAGCGCCTGTACCCGAAGGCGGTCTACAAGGCAGCGGTGCGCACGGTGTCGATACCCCGCCCGACGGAGGGCGCGGCGGGCGGCAGGATCGGCGCACCCCCGCTGCGCGACGACGCCCTGCTGGACTGGTGCGCAGGACTGCTGGAGTCGCTGGCCGGACGCCCCGCCCCAGTCGGCTGAGCCTCGGGCGGGCTGCTCGGGTCGGTTGATCCGGCCGAGGCCCGAGGTCGGGGTCGAAGTCCCCGACCGAACCCCGAACCGCGTCGGTCCCGGAGAGGTCTGGGGCGGCGAGCGCCCCAGACCCACCCGACCGCACCGCCCCCGCGCCTCACCACCCCGGCTCCTGAGTTGCCGACCCCGCGCCTCCGAGTGACCGTTGACGCGATCGTCACGAGGAGGCGCGAACCATGGCGGAGAACAAGATCCCCGCGCACGTGCCGGAAACCCGGGCGGCCGAGCAGCGGGCGCGCACCGACTACGTCGTCTTCGGCGTCACCGCCGCCATCACGGTCTTCTTCGTCGGCTGGGGCGTGCTGTCGACCGAGACGCTGGCCAGCTCGGCGAGCAACGCGCTGGCGTGGCTGGTCACCAACATCGGCTGGGGGTTCGTGCTGGCCGCCACCGGTTTCGTGGTGTTCGCGCTGTGGCTGGCGTTCAGCCGGTACGGGACGATCCCGCTGGGCGAGGACGACGAGGAACCGGAGTTCCGCACGGTGTCCTGGATCGCGATGATGTTCAGCGCGGGCATGGGCATCGGGCTGATGTTCTTCGGCGTCAGCGAACCGCTCGCGCACTTCGTCGAGCCGCCGCCGGGGACGGTGCCGCCCTACACCGACGAGGCGATCGAGACGGCGATGGCGACCACGCTGTTCCACTGGACGCTGCACCCGTGGTCGATCTACGCGGTGGTCGGGCTCGCCATCGCCTACGGCAGCTTCCGGCGCGGGCGCAAGCAGCTGATCAGCGCGGTGTTCGCCCCGCTGTTCGGCCAGCGCCGCTGCGACGGGCCGATCGGCAGGCTGATCGACATCCTCGCGCTGTTCGCGACCCTGTTCGGCTCGGCGGCCTCGCTCGGGCTGGGCACCCTGCAGATCCAGAGCGGCATGCAGTCGGCGGGCTGGATCGGCGGGGTCGGCACCACCGTGCTGGTGCTGATCATCGTGGTGCTGACCATCTGCTTCGTCATCTCGGCGGTCTCCGGCATCGCCCGCGGCATCCAGTGGCTGTCCAACATCAACATGGTGCTGGCCGCGCTGCTGGCGGTCTTCGTGTTCGTCGTCGGGCCGACGGTGTTCATCCTCGACCTGCTGCCGATGTCGATCGGCGACTACTTCCGCGACTTCGCCACCATGATCGCCCGCTCCGGCGCCACCGGCGGCGACGTGATGAACAGCTGGCTGTCCAGCTGGACGATCTTCTACTGGGCGTGGTGGATCTCCTGGACGCCGTTCGTGGGCATGTTCATCGCCCGGATCAGCCGGGGCCGCACGATCCGCCAGTTCGTCGCAGGCGTGATCCTGGTGCCGAGCGTGGTCAGCCTGGTGTGGTTCTGCATCCTCGGCGGCAGCGCGATCCGCATCCAGGACGGCGGCGCCGACGTCTACGCGAGCGGCGGCGAGGAGGCGCAGACCTTCTCGGTGCTGGAGACCCTGCCGCTGTCGGCGATCACCACGATCCTGGTCATGATCCTGGTGGCGATCTTCTTCGTCTCCGGCGCGGACGCCGCCTCGGTGGTGATGGGCACGCTGTCGCAGCGCGGCTCGATCGAGCCGAACCGGTGGATGGTGATCTTCTGGGGTGCCGCGACCGGTGCGGTGGCCGCGATCATGCTGGTGATCGGCGGCGAGGACGCGCTCAGCGGCATCCAGAACCTGACCTTCATCGCCTCCGCCCCGTTCGCGGTCGTGATGGTCGCGCTGTGCGTGTCGCTGACCAAGGACCTGCGCAGCGACCCGCTGATGCAGCGCGGCGAGAAGGGCGCGGAGGTCCTGGAGCAGGCGGTCATCGCGGGAACCGAACGCCACGGCGAGGACTTCCAGCTGGAGGTGGGTCCCGCCCACCACGACGAGGACGAGAAGGCTTGATCGACCGCGTTCTCCGGCCGGAATCGGGGAATATGCCAACAGGAATTGCTCTCGCCGCTTGATCGCTTTCCGCTGGTGCGCGTTCCGAATTCCGCGCTACCGCCCATCGGTGCTTCCGGCTGCGCCGAACCAGCGATTTCCGTTGCTGCATTTGAGCTTTTCGGATATTCACGCTGAATCGTTATCGCCACGTTTCGTGGGTTTCTGCCAGGATCGTTCGGGCCCCAGTGACTGTTCGGCACAGTGACTGTTCAGCACAGTGACTGTCCGGCACAGTGACTGTTCGGCACAGTGACTGTTCGGCACTGCGGCGGGTTCGCCTGGAATCGGTGGAGGTTCCGTGGGAGTCGTAGAGGCGTTCGTGACGGTGTCGCGCGACGGTGCGATCGCGCCGCCAGGTCAGGCCGTGCACGCGGCCGGGGCGGGCGGGACGACCACCGCGTTCGAGGTGGACCGGGACCGGATTCCTGAGATCGTCGCCGATCTCGGCCGCGCGGTCGACGCCCTGGCCGAGGCCGAGCGCGCGGCGCGCGAGGGCGACGGCTTCGTCCCTCCCGGGGAGGACCCGGTCAGCGCGGGCGCCGCGTGGGAGATGGGTCCGCAGCTGACCGGGAAGTACCTGGCCAGGATCGCAGTGGTCCGGGCGGGTCTGGAGTCGATGATCCTCAACCTGCGCGCCGCGATGGCCCAGCACGACGCGGAGGAGGGCCGAGCGCCCGGTTCGTCCGGGGCCTGACGACGGCAAGTCGGGGGGAACGTTTCAGGAGGCTGCGATGATCAGCGCTTTCGAGGCGGGGGTCAGGTCGGCGGAGCGCACGATCACTCCCGACCTGCGCGTCAGCGGTGTCGCCGGGCACCTCATCCACCGCTGGTTCCACCGGGGCAACGGCACCGGCAGCGCCCGGGCCGCCGCGCGGGCGTGGCGGGAGGTCGCCGAGCACCACGACGCCGCGGCGGCGGCGATCGACGACGCCATCGCCAAGCTCGGCGAGTCCGGGCGGGGCGGAGCCGGGCTCGTGGCGCCGCTGCGGCGCACCGTCGAGGCGTGCGCCGTGGAGGCGGTCGTGGCGGCGGAGGCCATCGACGCCCAGATCTCCTGCTTCCACGAAGCGAAGGACCGCGTCGTGGACGTCGGCTCCGAGCCGCCCTGCCTGGACCTCAGCGCACCGATCGCGCTGGTGAACCTGGCCGTTGCGACCGCCGAGCACTGGTCCGCGGTGCGGGCGAACCAGGATGCCCTGGAGCGGTACGGGGCGGCGACCGAAGGCAACGTCGCGAACCTGCCGCGCTTCGGCCAGCACGAGCGCCCGAGCCGTCCACAACGGACCCAAATCTCGCCGCAGGACACCACCCCGGCCCCGCAGGACCGGCACCGGGAACGCAGGCGCCTGTTCGGCCTGGTGCGCCGGGGCAGGCGGAAGGACGTCCAGGATGCGGATTGACGGCATCATCGACCAGCCCGTCTCCCTCGACTACGCGGCGTTCGACGTGCTGTACGCGGCCGAGTGCGGTGAGGACGCGCCGAAACCCGTTGGCCTGGAAGGGATTTCCCCCGGCGCCACCTACCAGGAGCGGCTCCGCGTCGTGGACGAGGTGCTGGCCGGACTGCACGCTCGCGGGCTCGCGGTGGTCGACACCCCGGTCCGCCCGCTGCTCGACACCGTCCGGTTGCTGTGGGAGCCGCACCTCGCGATCTACGGCTGGTACACCGGCGGATCCGGATCGGGCAGCTTCCACATCGCCGCTTCCGAGGACTTCGCGGTGTTCGCCGGCCTGGCCGGCGATGTCGTCACCCTGCAGCCGATCAGCTGGGATTCCTTGTACACCAAGGCGTTCGAGCTCGTCCCGGAGGTCGGCCCGGTCCCGGGTGGCAGCTTCGTGCTGCCGGTGCGGCCCGCTTCCCGGCACGACAGCGGAAGCCTGCTGGACCCGGTGTACGAAGAGGACGACGAGGATCCGGTCGACCGCGAGCAGGCCAGGGCGCAGGAGCTGGTCCACGGTTCCCGGCCGCTGTTCGCCATGCAGGTGTTCAAAGCGAGCCGCACCGAATTCCCATTGCACTGCTACGCAGGCGAAAACGGTGCCGTGCTTGCGGTGCGCAAACAACCGCGTCCCGGAGCCGACCCCCGTCTGCACCTGATTCCCGCGACCCGCGGCACGTTCGGCCGCGAGGTCCGCGCGTTATGAGGATGTGATGGAACCTGCCCGTCCCCGGCGCGTCTGAAGGTGCGTAACGGCAATTCGCAAGGGGGCCATCACCATGTCTGTCCGCAACAAGCTCGCCATCGCCACCGGTTCGGTCGTGCTGTCCGCGCTCGCGCTCACCGGGTGCTCGGCCGGTGCCCAGCCCGCGCCGCCCGCTCCCGCGCAGGGCAACGGGGTCCAGGCCGCGGTCGGCGACACCGGCGGGGCCGTCGACACCAGCGGCCGGATCGACATCCGGGGCGGGCAGCACGGCTCCGAGGAGCGCGTGGTCTTCGACTTCAGCGCGCTTCCCGAGCTCTCCGGTGGGATCAAGGTGATGAAGTCCGAGATGGACACGAAGTCCCCGGTGTGGGGCGGCTCGGGCGAGCCCGTCGAGGGTATGAAGGGCAACACCTTCCTGCACGTCTACCTGGAGGCCGCGGACGCGGCGCGGACCACCGAGGGCCCGGAGGAGTTCGGCCTGCCGACCGCCAGGAGCGCGGTCGTCAACGACAACTCCCACGGCACCGCCGAGCTGACCGTCGGCCTCGACGCCGCGGTGGACTTCGAGGTGCTGGTCGAGGGCGAGAAGGTGATCATCAACATGACCCGTGGCCCCCTCGGCCGCTGACTCCACCCAATCGGCGCAACCGCAACCACAACCCAGCCATCGTCCTCAAGCGGCGAAGCCGCTTAGCCCACCCTGCCAACCGGCACCGCCGCAGGTTCTCAGACGCCTTCTCGCGAGGACAGCTTTTTCGCTCGTATTGGTCATACGTGCGCAAAAGATCCCGCAGCGAGAAGGCGTCTGAGGTTCCGCTACCGGCATCTCCAAACAAGGCGAGTGAACGTCACGAGGTTCCAGCGCAGTGTGACTTCGTGAGAGGGTGACGCCTGTGAGGTTCGCCATGCCGCGCCAGAAGCGCCTGCTCGCGTCGATCGCCACCGCTGGACTCCTGCTCGCCGGATGCGGTACCGGACAACCCGGTGCCGCCGCCGTCGTCGGCGGCACGAGCATCCCCGTCGACCAGGTGCAGTCCTGGTTCACCGCCGTGCTGGACAAGGAACCCGGGCTCAAGGAGCAGTTGCGCGAGCAGGGCCAGATGGACGACATCGGCCGCAGGCTCGCGTCGTTCACCGTGCAGCACGAGCTGATCCGGCAGACCGCCGCCGCCGAGCGGCTGCACGTCGACGAGCAGCGGGTGACCGACGTGATCCAGGGGATGGGCGGCGAGGCGGCCACCCAGGGCACCGTGTTCACCCCGGCCAACTTCCGCGACAGCGTCCGGTACCAGCTGCTCGCCGGTGAGCTGGCGCGCAAGTACGTCGACCGGCTGTCGGTCACCATCGACTACACCCAGGCGAGCACCCGCGACGAGGCCGAGGCCAAGGTCCGGCAGCTGGCGCAGGGCCCGGAGCAGGCCGCCGCGCTGATCGCCGCCGACCGGGCGGCCGGCCTGCGCGCGGTGTCCGGCGAGCGGGTCTGGGCCGGCGACCAGGGCGGTCAGATGGCCTCGGACACCCCGCTGTTCGGCACCCCGGCGGGGACCGCGGTCGCCTTCGAGCTCCAGCCGCAGTCCGGTCAGTGGCTGGTCGCCCTGGTGCGCCAGCGCGACACCGCGACCCCGTCGCCCGCCCCGGTCGCGGGCCAGCTCGACGCCGAGGCCGCGCAGCGGATCGGCTCCAGGCTGATCGGGATCACCGCCGCCGAGGTCGGCGTGGAGCTCAGCCCCCGGTACGGGGTGTGGGACCCGGTCGCGCTCGCCGCCGCCCCGAACGCCGGTGAGACCACCGGCTTCGCGGTGTCCGGGCAGCAGCCCAGGTCCTGACCCGGCGAGAACCGGCCGCGCCGCTCCGACTGGAACAATGGCGACATGACTGCTCGGGTGATGCAAGGCTGTGCGGTCG
>NZ_BAAAUX010000011.1:0-73901 GCF_039534165.1 Saccharopolyspora taberi
CGCGGCGGCGGCCGGTCACCGCCCAGCTCGGCGCGCCCGCCAGCCGCACCAGAACGCATCCCACCACCGCGGCAGGCAGGAAACCGAACCAGGTCAGCAGCACCGCGTTCGCGTTCAGCCCGATCGTCAGCACCGCGAAAGCCAGGAAGGGAAGCCAGAACAGCCGGGCAGGCCACATCGGGCCGCGGCGGAACGCCAGCTGCGCCTGCAAACGCGTGACGAGCAGCGCCAGCAACGGCAGCACCAGGCTCGCCGCGTACGGGACGAGCAGCAGCGGCCTGGCGGTGTCGGTCACCGCGTCCAGCAACGTGCGCGAGTCGCCGAGGTAGTCGATCTCGGGCGGCAGCACGCAGTGCCCGACCCCCATCGAGGCGACGTCCCGGCTGGTCAGCCCGGGCGGAACAGCTCCCCCGGCGGCCCGCGAGTAGATCTCGGACACGGCCGCGAAGCCCCCGAACGGCAGCGCCGCCGCGAACACCACCCCCACCGCGGCGAACAGGGCGAGCGTGCCGGGCGGGTACCAGTTCCCGGTGCGGCGCCGCACCACTGCGATGCCGAACGCCCCGAGCACCGGTCCCAGCGCGAAGAACGCGCCGGCCGCCACCGTCGCGAGGGTCCACCCGCCCGGGCAGGTCGCGGGCACCACCGACCAGCGCAGCCAGGACAGCAGCGCGCTCACCACCCCGACGACGAAGTCCACATCCCCTCCCCGCGAGCCAGGCCGGCCCCGCACCGGGAGCCGGTTCAGTGAACGCGGGCCTTCTGGTCGAGCATCGCGCGATCCGCGGTTTCGAGCGCCGCCAGCAGATCGCGGTGCTCGTTCAGCTCGGCCCATCCCACGGTGACCGCCACCGGGGTGCCGACCACCAGAGCATCCCAGTTCTCGGCGGCGATCGCAGCGGTGATGCGCTCGCCCACCGAGCCCGCGGTCGCCAGGTCGGTGTCGGGCAGGTGGACCACGAACTCGTCGCCGCCGTAGCGGGCGACGAAGTCGCCCACGCGCACGGTGCGGGCGAGGATCGCCGCGACCCGGCGCAGCACCATGTCGCCGGAGAGGTGGCCGTGCACGGTGTTGACCGCCTTGAACCCGTCGAGGTCGATCACCCCGACGCACCCGCGCGTCCCACGGCGGGCGATGCCGGCGAACCAGCGGTCGAAGTGCCTGCGGTTCGGCAGCGAGGTCAGCGGGTCGGTCAGCGCCTCCGTCTCGTACCGGCCGACGACCCGGTTCAGCGCCTCGTGGTCGAGCTGCACCCGCGCGCTGTCGACCAGCCGCTCCCGCAGGTGCTCGATCCCGTCGGCGGCCAGCCGGACGGCTTCGCGGTCGGCGGCCAGCGCCGCCCGGTAGTCGCCGTCGGACTGGTGGGCGATCGCCCGGACCCGGCTGATCTCGGCCGCGCCGAGCGTGTAGGCGTGCACGTCGCGGTCGGCGAGCAGGTCGATCGCCTCGGCCGGGCGGCCGTCGCCGACGGCGGCGCACGCGGCGGCCAGCAGCCGCAGGTCCGCCGCCTCCCAGCCGGTGGCCTCGGCGGCGAGCAGGTCCGGGTCGAAGCGCGCGGGCTCGCCCAGGGCGAGCAGCCGGGCCGCGGCGTAGCCGTAGTAGTACTGCTCGACGCACCACATGCCGCGCAGCGAGTCCCGGTCCCACGCGCGCAGCACCTCGTGGAGCATGCGGACGCATCCCTCGGTGTCGCCGCGGTGGTCCTTCGACACCGCCCACCGGACCGCGACCTCGGGCAGCGCGTGGTCGCCGGGGGCGAGCCCGATGGCCCGGCCCATCCGGTAGGCGCGGTCGGCGGCGCTGGTGGCCTGCGCGTGGAACCCGAGGTAGGAGTGCGTGACGGCCAGGTTGTGCCAGGCGTTGACCGCCTCGATACCGGGCTGCTCGACCTGATCCAGCTCGCGGGAGCTCTGCACGAGGTGCCGGATGCAGCGCTCCAGCGAGTCCTGGGCGGCCACGATCCCCGCCAGCGCGTACAGGTCGCCCAGCAGGGCGTGGTCGCCGACGCCCTCCAGCACCCGGAACCCGCGGTCGAGCAGCGCCGGGCAGTCGGCGACCCGGCCGAGGTTGAACAGCGAGCCCAGCCGCAGCACCAGCGCCCGGCCCTCCAGCCGGGGATCGGCGGTCCCGTCGGCGATGGTGGCGGCGAGCCGGGCCGCGGCCTCGTCGTCGCCGTCCCGGATCAGCCGCCGGACCTCGGTGAAGGCCGGGTCGTCGCCCTCGTCGGCGGGCAGCGGGAGATCCGGGGGCCCGTCGATCTCCGGGGGCGGCGTCATCGCATCCCTCCGGTCCCCAGCCTCGCTGCCACGGGGACGATACTACGACCCGGACACCCCGGACAGAGCGTTTCGCCGGAAAATTCCCGGTGCTCGGCGGAAAACGCCGGGGATCGCGGGTCACGATCGACCGCGGATCCACTATGGACATCCGGTTTGTCCTGCGCGGACGCGGAAATCCTTAGTCGATCAAACAAACCTCAGTGGACACCCGCGGCGCGGTCCGATCAGCCGGTCCGGCCCAGGGCGTGCCGCAGCGCGGGTTCCAGACCGCGGAACCGGAAGCGGTGGCTCAGGTCCAGCAGCCGCTGCGGCACCACCCGCTGGTCGGCTTCGGCCAGTTCGCGGGCCCCTTCCGCGCCGAGCAGCAGGCGCGGGCCGAACGACGGGGTGGGCACGACAGCGGGCCGCCGGAGCACCTCGGCGAGGGTGCGGCTGTAGTCGATGTTGCGGAGCGGGTGCGGTGCGACGGCGTTGACCGGACCGGACAGTCCGGTGTCGACCAGCGCCCGGTAGTAGACGTCGAGCAGATCGTCGAGCGCGATCCAGGACGTCCACTGCTCGCCGCTGCCCAGCCGCCCGCCGAGCCCGGCGGCGAACAGCGGGCGCAGCATCCTGAGCATGCCACCGGCCGCCGACTGCACCTCCCCGGTGCGGACCCGGACCGTCCGCACCCCGGCGTCCTCGGCCGGCGCGCTGGCGGCTTCCCAGTCGACGACGACGTCGGCAAGGAACCCCGATCCGCGCGAACTCCGCTCGGTCAGCGGCTCGTCGCCCCGGTCCGGGCCGTAGAAGCCGATCGCCGAAGCGCTGACGAACGCCCCGATCGCGCCGCGGGCGGCGAGCTCGGCCAGCGCGCGGGTCGGGCCGACCCGGCTCGCGCGGATCTCGTGCTTGTGCGCCGGGGTGAACCGGCCCGCGATCGACGCGCCCGCCAGGTGCACGACCGCGTCGACCCCCTCAAGCAGGTCCGGGTCCGGGGCCTCCGGCCGCCACCGCCGCTCCCCCGCCGTGCGCGGGCTGCGCCGGACCAGCCGGACGACCCGGTGGCCACCGGAGGTCAGCAGCGCCGTCAGCGCCGATCCGACCAGGCCCGACGATCCGGTGACGGCGACCGTCAGCGGTTCCGGCCGCAGCTGCCGCGCCCAGCGGTGCACCGCGAGGTCGTCGGCGAGCTGGCGGTGCCGGTAGGTGAACACCGGCCGCAGGAACCGCTCGGGCACCGGGGTGTCGACGGTGTCGGTGAGCCGGGTCCGGTCACCGCCCTCGGCGGTGAACTCGTGGGTGTGCCGCCAGCGGAACCGCCCGTCGACCTCGTCGGCGAACCGGTACGGCGGGTCGTAGGCGTCCGGGTCGTGCCGCGCGGTCCACTTCAGACCGCCGGGCAGGGCCAGCACCGCCCGGCCGTCGCGCAGCGAGACCGACTCGGTGACCACCCTGGCCGGACCCCAGGGCGGGGTGAGCCGGATGATCGCACCCGGTCTGGTGTGCCAGGTGAACACCTCGTCGATCGGCGCTTCGAACACGCTGGAGTGCACCAGTCCCATAGCCGCGCAGGCTAGTTGCGCCGGTACCGGGCCGCCCGGTCAGGCGCTGGCGCGGCGGACCGGGCAGAGTCAGGTCGATGACGACCACGACCGCGTTGTTCACCCGGGACCGCCGCGGCCCGCTGCCTGCCGCGTTGCCGGTTCCTGGAGCACTGCTGCCGGTCCCGCCTCACGTTTCCGGCGCCGCGGACGTCTACCAGGTGTGCCGATGAGACCTTTCGAGCAGATCGTGGCCGAGTACGGGCCGGTGGTGCTGCGGGTGTGCCGGGCGGTGCTCGGTCCGCAGGACGCCGAGGACGCCTGGTCGGAGACCTTCCTCGCGGCGCTGCGGGCGTACCCGGACCTGCCCGCCGACGCCAACGTGGAGGCGTGGCTGGTCACGATCGCCCACCGCAAGGCCGTCGACGTCACCCGCTCCAACGCCCGCAGGCCGATCGCGGTGGAGGAGGTGCCCGAGCGGCCGAGCGGCACCGGCCGTCCGGACCGCTGGGACGGCGACCTGTGGCGCGCGCTGCGCGAGCTGCCCGGCAGGCAGCGCTCCGCGGTCGCCTACCACTACCTGGCCGGACTGCCCTACCAGGAGATCGCGGCCATCACCGGAGGCAGCGCGGACGCCGCGCGCAAGGCGGCCTCGGACGGGATCAAACGGCTGCGCGCCACCTACCCGGCCGCCACGAGCACGTGAGGAAGGACCCGACGATGACCGCACCCGATCCCGCCGACCTGTTCGCAGCCCTGACCGAGGTCGACGACCGGACCCGCGCCCGCCTGCACACCCGGCTGGTCGCCTCCGCGCGCGACGAGGGCGTCCTGGACATCACCTACCGCACGGTCGACACGCCGGTCGGCCCGCTGCTGGTCGCGGCCACCGAGCAGGGCCTGCTGCGGGTGGCCTTCGCCCGCGAGGACCACGACGCCGTGCTGTCGGCGCTGGCCACCGCGGTCAGCCCGCGGATCCTGCGGTCCGGCGAGCGGCTGGACGAGGTCGCGCGGCAGCTCGACGAGTACTTCGCCGGGTCGCGCCGCCGGTTCGACGTGCCGCTGGACCTGCGGCTGTCGAAGGGCTTCCGCCGCGACGTGCTCGCGCACCTGCCGCACATCGAGTACGGGCGCACCGAGAGCTACGCCGAGGTCGCCGCCGCCGCCGGAAGCCCGAAGGCGGTCCGCGCCGTCGGGACGGCCTGCGCGAGGAACCCGCTGCCGGTCGTGGTGCCCTGCCACCGCGTGGTGCGCTCCGACGGGTCCTTCGGCGGGTACGTCGGCGGGCCCGAGGCCAAGCAGCGGCTGCTGACGATGGAGGCGGCCGCGTAGTTCAGGCGAGCATCGCGACGCCGACCGCCGCTGTTGCCAGCCCCAGCAGGAAGAGCACGGCGGCGGACCGCGCGTTGCGCGCCAGCGACCCGGCGACGCCCTTCCCAGGGCGCTCCGCCGGGTACCGCACCGGGACCCGGGTGCCGACCTTGCGGGAAACGGCCCTGCTGACGAGCTGGATGCGGCGGTGGTGGAGATCGAGGAACTCCACCACCGCGAGATCCCGCCCCTGGTTCTGGGACGACCGGCGCACCACCGTGCCGGTCGTGGTGTGCCCGTCGCGGTACCGGAGCAGCAACCGCCAGAACCACCAGCAGCCGCCCCCGACCATGAGCAGGCCGATCACCAGGTTCACCAGCCCGAAGACACCCTTGACCGGAGAGCCGGACGGAATCGACCGGGTTCCCTGGGGAAGAACTCCGGCCAGCACCAGCACGCCGAGCAGCATCACACCCGCGCACGGCGCCGCCACCAGCAACGACCAGTACCGACCCCGCACGTCCGAGGCGAGCCTGGCGGTGTCGGGATCGTTCTCCAGGTAGACGAGATCGGCCTCCATCCCCACCGGGGCGAACGAGCCGAAAGCGCCGCGCTGGGGCCGGAAGTCGACGTAACGGCCCCGCCGGTCGACGAACCGGAGCACCGGTTCGTCCATGCCGTCGGTCCTGCTGACGTGCCCGACCACCCTGCCGCGGGCGGTGACGCCGGATCTCCGCAGGCGCAGGCGAACCCGCGTCTCCCAGCCGACGAGCGCCAGGATGATCGCGGGGAGAAGGACCAGGAACGCACCGGTGACGACGGCGTTCATCGCGGGCTCACCGGGCCGGACGGCCGGGGCGACTCGCGGGCCGGCGGTCGGCGTCGAGTCCCCGCGCGGGATCCCATGAGATCAGCCCTGGCCCCCATGAGATCAATTCCAGCAGAGCACCGCCGCCGCTTCACAGGGCTGAACGGAGGACGTGGGGATCAGCTGCCGACCGCGTCTCCGTGCCAGGACAGCAGGTCGGTCACCAGCGACTGGACCAGCCGCACCGCGTGGTCGACCGCGACCGCCGCGGGAGGGCTGAGCTCGCCGTGCACGCCGTGGGCGGCGGGCTCGCAGGTGACCGTGATGTCGAGTCGTTCGCCCACCATCCGCCCGAGGTCGGTCTCCCGGACCGACAGCCCGCCCGGCCGGTTCCCGCACGCCGCGACCTGGAGCAGGATCGCCTTGTCGTAGCAGGGCAAGGCCTGTTCCAGATCGAGCGTGCGGATGCCGAACTCGGCGAGGTGCACGCCCGGCGGGCAGCCGCCCTGGCGCAGCCGCTCCACCACCGCGCGGCCGAAGACGCCGTCCACCCGGAACGCGTCGCCCACGCTGGCCACCAGGATCCGCCCGCCGGACACCGCGCCGGTCGGCCGCAGCGGTTCCAGCTCCTCGGGTTCGAAGAAGAACCGCCGCCCGATCCGGCACATCGGCCCGAGGTCGCGGGCCGGGTCGTAGTCGAGCACGACCACCACGTAGCGGCGGCCGTCGGTGCCCTCCTCCACCCGGTCGACCTCGGCCGTGCGGTCGGCCAGCATCAGGTCGACGATGTCGGCCCGCTGGTGCGGGCGCAGCCGCACCCGGGTTCCCGCCCGCAGTTCGTCCTCGCCGACGACCCCCTGCGCCTCGAGGCGCTCAGTCGCGTCGGTCATGTCCACCCCCGAATCCGTTGAGCGCGGTGCTGATCGCGATCGCGCGGCGGGCACGCCGGAACCCGCGCCGCCGGACCGCGTCGGCCGTTCGCGGTCAGGACGTGGTCGAGCGGCTCCCGTGATGCCGTGTCCTCGGGGCTGCTGTTCTCGGTGACCAGGTGGGCGTGCACGACCACCTCCGACCGCGCGGGCCTTGCGCATGCGGAGCCCGCCGTTCCCGCGGCTCGCCGGCCCCACGGCCACGGTATGACCGCCAATCGGTACCCGCAGCGGGATCACGTGCGGTAAGAACGGACGACCATCACCCGATTGGGAAAAATCACCCGCCGACCTCGCCTCGCGTCATCGCCCCTGACCTGGCCCGACGCCACCGCGCGGCAGCCGGGCCGGGAGCACTCCCGGAACCCGCCGCCGGGGCGGCGCGGGCCCGGCCCGCAGGCGGTTCCGGACACGCACAGCAACCAACTTTCACCCCGCCGTGAAGCCGCCACGCGTCCGCGAAGCCCGGCGCTATTGCCTTTTGATGACGACCGTTACAGACTCCGCAGGTCATTCCGGCGACCGAACGAGGGGTGCGATGACCGAGGTCCGGCGGCAGGATTCCGCGCTCCGCCAAGCCAGAGCGCTGGACGAGGCCGATCCGCTGCGCGGCTTCCGGGACCGGTTCCTGGTCCCCGAGGGCAGCGACGTGATCGCCTACCTCGACGGCAACTCGCTGGGCAGGCCGATCCGCGCCGCCGCCGACCGGATGGCCGCCTTCGTCGGCGGCCAGTGGGCCGACCGGCTCATCCGGGGCTGGACCGACGAGTGGATGTGGTGGCCGGAGACCGTCGGCGACCGCCTCGGCCGCGCCGCCCTCGGCGCCGGGGACGGCCAGGTCGTCATCGCCGACTCGACCACGGTCATGCTCTACAAGCTCGCCCGCGCCGCGCTCGGCGCGCGACCGGACCGCGGCGAGATCCTGCTCGACACCGACAACTTCCCCACCGACCGCTACGTCCTCGAAGGCATCGCCGCCGAGCTGGGGCTCCGGCTGCGCTGGATCACCACCGACCCGGCGGCCGGGATCACCGCCGAGCAGGTCGCCGAGGCGGTCGGGCCGGACACCGCGCTCGCCGTCTTCAGCCACGTGGCCTACCGGTCCGGCTACCTGGCCGATGCCGGGACGATCACCGCCACCGTCCACGAGGCAGGCGGCCTGGTGCTGTGGGACCTGAGCCATTCGGCCGGTTCGGTCCCGGTCCGGCTCGACGACTGGGGCGTGGACTTCGCGGTCGGCTGCACCTACAAGTACCTGTGCGGCGGTCCGGGATCGCCCGCGTTCGGCTACGTCAACCGGCGCCACCACGGCCGGGTGCGCCAGCCCGTCTGGGGCTGGATGGGCAGGCAGGACCCGTTCACGATGGGTCCCGGCTACCGGCCCGCCGACGGCGTGCGCGGCATGGTGTCGGGCACCCCGCCGATCCTGGCGATGATCCCGCTGATCAGCGGGATCGAGCTGCTGGAGGAGGCGGGCATCGACGCGGTCCGCGACAAGTCGCTGCGGCTGACCGGCTTCGCGCTGGACCTCGCCGACTCCTGGCTCGCCGCCGAGGGCGTCGAGGTGGCCTCCCCGCGCGAGCCCGAGCGCCGCGGCGGCCACATCACCGTCCGGCGGCCGGACTTCCGCGAGCTGACCGACGCGCTGTGGGAGCGCGGGGTCATCCCCGACTTCCGCGCCCCGGACGGGATCCGCATCGGTCTCGCCCCGCTGAGCACCGGGTTCGAGGAGCTGCACCGCGGGATGTCGGTGCTCGCCGAACTCGCCGGATGACCCCGCGCCCGGCTGTGTTCCTCGGCACAAACCGCGACCCGGCGCTCGAACCCGGCGCACCGGCCTGCCACCGTGCAGCGAGCCGATCCACCACCTGACCGCAGGGAACACCGCCGTTCCCCGAGGAGGACCACGTTGAAAGCAGGCACGCCGGCGCTGAGCCGCGGACTCACCACCCGGCACATCCGGTTCATCGCGCTGGGCTCGGCGATCGGCACCGGGTTGTTCTACGGCTCGTCGGAGTCGATCCAGGCGGCAGGCCCCTCGGTGCTGCTGGCCTACCTGATCGGCGGTGCCGCGGTCTTCCTGGTGCTGCGCGCCCTGGGCGAGATGGCGGTCAGCGATCCGGTGCCGGGCTCGTTCGGGGAGTACGCGCGCAAGCACCTCGGCCCGCTGCCGGGCTTCCTCACCGGCTGGACCTACACCTTCGAGATGATCATCGTCTGCATCGCGGACGTGACCGCGCTCGGCGTCTACATGCAGTTCTGGTTCCCGGACGTGCCCAGATGGGTGTGGGTGCTCGCGACGCTGTGCGTGATCGGCACCGTCAACCTGCTCAGCGTCAAGGTCTTCGGCGAGCTGGAGTTCTGGTTCTCGCTGGTCAAGGTGCTGGCGATCATCGCGATGATCGCGGGCGGCGTCCTGGTGGTCGTCTTCGGCTTCCAGTCCCACGGCGTCGAGGTCGGCGTGCACAACCTGTGGGCGCACGGCGGCTTCTTCCCGACCGGTCTGGACGGTTTCCTCGCGTCGTTCGCGATCGTCATGTTCGCCTTCGGCGGCACCGAGATCATCGGCATCACCGCGGGCGAGGCCGAGGACCCGCAGCGGACCATCCCGCGCGCGGTCAACACCGTCCCGGTGCGGATCCTGCTGTTCTACGTGCTCACCCTCGGCGTGATCATGTCGATCATCCCGTGGCGCGACATCACCGACGCCGGCAGCCCGTTCGTGCAGATCTTCGGAAGCCTGGGCCTGACCTCGGCGGCGACCGTGCTCAACGTCGTGGTCATCACCGCAGCGCTGTCGGCGATCAACAGCGACATCTTCGGCGCCGGGCGGATGCTGTTCGGCATGGCCCAGCGCGGCCAGGCCCCGGCGGTGATGCGCCGGGTCTCCCGCAACGGGGTGCCGTGGATGACCGTGGTCGTGATGACCGGCGCGCTGCTGGCGGGTGTCCTGCTGAACTACCTGATCCCGGAGCAGGTCTTCGAGATCATCGCCTCGATCGCCACCTTCGCCACGGTCTGGGTCTGGCTGATGATCCTGCTGGCGCACTTCCGCTCCCGGCGCCGGATGACCCCGGAGCAGGTCGCGGCGCTGAAGTTCCCGGTACCGCTCTGGCCGTACGGGCAGATCGTCACCATCGCGTTCATGGTGCTGGTCTGCGTGTTGCTCGCGTTCTCCGCCGAGACGCGCGTGGCTCTGGTCGTCGGCGTCGGATGGCTCGCTGTGCTCGCGGTGGTCCACCTGGTCTGGGTTCGCCGCCGCGGCGGCGAACCCGCGCGGGACCTGAGCACACCCGTGGGCTGAGCCTTCGGGGCGCTTCCGCTTGTTGGAGCGGGCCGTGCGGAACCGGGTTACCCGGCGTGCGGAATTCGCTACCTTTGGGCGAAGACTCGTGGAGGTGCGATGGCTCGCAGAAGGGCCGTCCGGGGTCGGCTCGTCGCGTACGCGGTGTGCTTGGCGTTCATTTGGGCGGCGGTGTGGGCGGTCGACACCTCGTGGGCGTCGCTGCTGCTGCTGGCCTACGTCCTCACCGCCGCAATCGGGCTTTCGAGCTGGCGGCTGATGCGCGGGCGAGAAGAGACCCCGACGGATGTGCCTGGTGAAACCGCGCAGCCCGAAGGCGATCCGCACGTTCGCCCTGGGGACCACACCGGATCTTCAACCGGCAACCTGCTGAGCGGGCCCGTTCAAGGTCCTGCGGTTCAGGCGGGAACGATCCATGGTCCAGTGGTCCAGCCGGTCACTCACCACCATTACTACCGTGGGACGGACGAAGGTCCGGCAGACCGAGAGCCACGAAGACTTCGTGACGGCTCTGCGAGCGCTGGCCGAGATCGCGCCGAAGCCAGCCGCTGACGCGATCGAGTTGCCCGGTCGGGTGTCCCGTGTTTGCCTGCTCCTTCCGCACGGGCAGACCAGGGTTGAGGACCCGACACGCGAAGGAGCCCCGAAATGCCGTGGACCAAGGTGACGACCCCGCGGGTGCCGCTGCTCCGGCAGCTGATCACGGAGCCGATCGGCCCGAGGCGGGCGCCCGCCGGGTACGACCCGCTGCTGCACACCGGTCCGCGAACGCCGCCGGAGCTTCTCAGGCGCCGGTGATCGGTTGGACGTCGACGAGGCGGTGCGCGCCCTTTACCGCGTCCCGCCTCCGGACTTCGTGGCGGAACGGGACCGGCAGGCCGCGCTCGCCCGCGACGGAGGCGACGGCCACCTCGCCGCCGAGCTCAAGAAGCAGCGCAAGCCGGTGCTCGCAGCCTGGGCGGTCAACCTGCTCGCCGGGTCGGCGCGCAAGCAGCTGGACGCGCTGGTCGACGTCGGCGCGCGGATGCGGTCCGCGCAGCGGGACCTGCGGGCGGACGAGGTCCGCACGCTCGACCGGGAACGCGCCCGGCTGCAACGCGAGCTGACCGCCACGGCGGTGAAGCTCGCCGAGCAAGCCGGGCACCCCCTGGGCGGCCAAGCGGTGCAGCAGGTCGAACAGACCCTGCACGCCGCGGTGTCCGATCCCTCGCAGGCCGCGCAGGTGCAGGCCGGAACCCTCGTGAAACCCCTGAGCTACAGCGGGTTCGGGCTCGACGAGCTGTCCGCCGAAGCACTCCTGCGCGCGCCGGAACGCCAGAAACCGGCCGCTCCCAAGAAGAAACTCCGCGCGGAGCTGGCCGCTGCCGCCGAAGACGTCCGCCGGGACGAGCAGTCGCTCGCCGAAGCCCGGCGGACGCTGGAGGAAGCCGAGCAGCGGCAGGCGGAACTCCAGGAACAGCTCGACCAGGCCGCTCGGGAGGTCGACGACGCCCGCGAAGCGGTCCGGAAGGCCCGGCAGCAGCACGAGCAGGCGCAGCAGCGGCACCGCGAGCTTCAGGCGCGGGATCAGTAGGGAGCCGCCGCGTTGTTCGCCGCCCAGCTCTTCTCCGCGTCGGAACCGGCCGGGGGCGGCACGATCCCGTTGATCATCCAGAGGTCCTCGCTGGTCTCGTCCACGTGGAACTCCCAGTGCAGCCCCGGGTGCCGTTCCAGGTGGGGCTGCAGCATGCGCCTGATCCACTGCGCGGTCCGGCGGCGGCTCTCCTGGTCGGGGTTGCGCCGGGCGATGTGGTCGATGGCGATGCGGACCCCGGCCGGAGCGGGGTCCCCGCCGACGTAGAAGTCCTCCGGGCGGGTCTCGTGGAACAGCGTGATCACGTAGAAGCGGGGCAGCCCGACCTGTTCGTAGTGGTCGGCGATGCGGGTGGCGAGCTGGTGCTTGTCCTCGCCGGTGAAGGTTCCGGGCGTGTGGTGGATGGTCCACAGCGGCATTCGAGTTCTCCTCCGGTTGGTGGGATTCGGTGTCAGCGGGCGAAAACCAGGTCTTCGACCGGCCCGGACAGCGCTGCCTTGGCGGCGGCGCTGACGTCGTCGGCGAGCACTTCCACCGCCCCGTTCTCCAGACCGTCGACGATCCGCGCGGCCACTTCGGCCGGGGTCGCCTTCGGGCGTTCGATGGCGCTGACCATCTCGGTGTCGATGAGTCCCGCGTGCGCGCCGACGACCTGGGTGCGCTGGCCGGCCAGTTCGAGCCGCAGCGAGTTCGTGACCGACCATGCCGCCGCCTTGGACGCCCCGTAAGCACCGCTGCCCGCCAGCCAGGACAGGACCGAGTGCATGTTCACGAGCGCTCCCCCGCCGTTCGCGGCCAGGACCGGCGCGAACGCCCGCGCCACCCGCAGCGGTCCGAAGACGTTGACGTCGAACGTCGTTGCGGCGGCGTCGAGATCGTCCGCGAGCAGCGCGGCCGGGAGCAGGACCCCGGCGTTGTTGAACACGATCTCGGCATCGGCGGCGAGCTCCGCGAGAGCGGCCACCGACTCCGCCGAGCGGACCTCCAGCTCGGCCGCAACCACCCGCGGGCGGTCATCGCCATGCGCCGAGCGCGCGGTGGCGTACACCTTCCGCGCCCCGCGGGCCAGTACCTCGTCCACCAGCGCGGCGCCGAGGCCGCGCCGGCCTCCGGTCACCACGACGGTTCTGCCTGCCACCGCTACCACTTCGCCCTCCATCTGAATAACGATCACGTTAGTTAGATGACAACACGGACCGCTGGATAATGCAAGCGTTAGTTACAATGTCCGGGTGGCGATGGAGTTCGAGGAACGGCTGCGCGACCGGGAGAAGTGGTCGATCGGCGACGGCTGCTCGGCCGCCCGGGTGCTGGACCTGCTGAGCACCAAGACGGTGTTCCTGGTGGTCCGCGAATGCTTCTACGGCACGACGAGGTTCGAGGACTTCGTGACGCGGATCGGGACCTCGGCCCCCGCGGTGTCGCGAGCGCTCAAGCAGCTGGAGTCGGCGCGGATCGTCACCCGCGTTCCCTACCAGGAACCGGGAAAGCGGGCCCGCGACGAGTACCGGCTGACCGAGGCAGGCGAGGACCTGCTGCCGGTGTTCCTGTCGCTGATGCAGTGGGGCGACAAGCACCTGCAGGACGACAACCCGCCCCTGTCGTTCGTCGAAGCGGAGACCGGCCGCGCGATGGGAGTCCGCGTGACCGCCGACCCGGCGCCGGAGACGGCTTCCGACGACATCGAGATCCGGCTGAACCCCGCCTGGCGGCGCTAGCCGCCCCTGCCCAGCACCGCGTCGCGGGCGCGGTTCGACAGCAACGACACCGCCCACTCCAGCGGTCCGCGTTCGAAGAAACTCCGCCAGACGACGGCGAAAGCCAGCGCGACGCCGAGCTGGACGAGGTAGCCGGGAACCGCGTCGAACACGTCCAGCGGGGAGACCATGAACGCGATGTGCGCGCTGTAGATGGTCAGCGGCATCGCGCCGACCGCCGACAGCGGCACGAACACCGCGTGCACGACCTTGCTCGGCACGGGCCGGGTCACGTGCGTGAGCAGCAGCACCGCACCGAGCAGCGCGACCGCGACTCCGGTGGTGTGGATCAGGTCGATCGGTGTTCCCGTGTGGCGCACGTCGGCGACGAGCCACCACCACGTGCCCGTGGGTGTCGTGCCCGATTCCCCGAACTTCATGATGTCGTCGACATCCGAGGGAGTCAGGTCGTCATCCGCCGCGCTGCTCAGGATCGCGGCCATCCCGCCGAACGGCCCGAGCAGCAGCCGCGACAGCAGTGCGGCTCCGACGGCCATCGCGGTTCCCGCTCCGAACATCGCCCAGGCCGTCCGCATCGAGGACAGCCGCAGCCTGCCGAGCAGGATTCCCACCGCCAGGTAGGTCATCCACGGCAGCGCCGGGTACCCGCCGGTCAGCATGACCTCCACCAGCAGTCCGAGCGGATCGGTGAACAGGTATCCGAAGGACGGGTTCTCCAGGGCTGGTTCGGGCAGGAGGTCCCGGATGAGCTGGCTCAGCACCGGCACCGCCAGCGGCAGCGCCACCACCGCCGCGACCAGCCCGCGGGTGCTCAGGAACACCAGCGGGATCGCCAGCAGGAACATCGCCCCGTAGTAGGCGAGGATGACGTCCACGACGTCGATGTCGGCGTAGCCGAGGCTGAGCCCGATCAGCCCGATCCCGAACGCCCGCCCGGTCAGCGCGGCGGCCACCGCCCAGCCCTCGCGCCCGCCGGGAACCTTCCGGCGCCGGGTGGTGAACGCGATCCCGAGCCCGGCCAGCACCGCGAACACCGCGGCGGAACGCCCGGTCACCACCGCGTTCGACAGCGTCGGGTTCCCCGCCGCGTCGGAGCTGTCGAGGGCGTGCAGGCCCATCATCCCGAACAGCGCGATCCCGCGGGTCGCGTCGACGCCCACCAACCTTCCGGTACCCGCGCGCAGCATCCCGTCGCGCCAGGTCCTCGCTTTGGCACTCAGTCTCAAGATCCACGGCCCCCGTTCCGGCGGCAGCCTCCCGGACGCTCGGCCCGGCGCACTCCTCCCAGACTGGCCGCGGTCGGCCCGGTCGGCTCGTCGATCTGCCCCGTCGGATTAATTTCACTCGACACTGAAGCCACAGTCGCAACAAACGGATTAGGCTCGCGACGGTGAGCTTCCAAGTGGTCCCCGCGGCGTACGTGATCTTCCGCCGGAACGACGAAGTGCTGCTGCAACTGCGCGAGAACACCGGATACATGGACGGCCACTGGGCGGCAGCCGCGGCCGGCCACATCGAGGCCGGCGAGCCCGCCCCGGCTGCGGCGGTCCGGGAGGCCGCCGAGGAGCTCGGGGTGCGCGTCGACCCCGCCGACCTGGTCCCGCTGGCGGTCATGCACCGGACCAGGGGCGACGGCCAGGCGATCAACGAGCGGGTCGACTTCTTCTTCGAGTGCCGCCGGTGGACCGGCGAGCCCCGGCTGATGGAACCGGAGAAGGCCGCGGACCTGCGCTGGTTCAGCCTCGGCGCGCTCCCGGACCCGGTGGTCGCCCACGAGCTCCGCGTGCTGCGCGGACTCCGCGACGGCGACCTCGACCTCGTGCTCGTCCACGGGTTCTGACGCACGTCACCTATCAGGTGAAAGTCGGTGCTTCGCCGGGCTCCCCGCCGCAGGTGCTGGTGACAGTGGCGGCACAAACCCCTACTCCCCCGGGAGGATTTCCGTGGAAATGCCACTGGTCAACAACTGCGGAGCCGAGGACTGCGCCTACAACAGCGATCACAACTGCCACGCGCTGGCCATCACCATCGGCGAGCCCCGGCACGCGCAGTGCGACACCTTCACCACCGTGTCGCAGCGCGGCGGTGACCCGGACGCGATCGGGCACGTCGGCGCCTGCAAGATGAGCGACTGCCGGCACAACGTCGACCTGGAGTGCCAGGCCCCGGGCATCACCATCGGCTACCAGCAGAACACCGTCGACTGCCTGACCTACGCCCCGGCCTGATCGACCAGCAGCTCCCGCGGCTCCCGGCGGGGCGTCGCGGGCGCGGGCGTGCCGTAGCCGACCCGGACCACCGCCTGCGGGTGCAGGCTCCCGCCGAGCAGCCGCCGCAGCTCCTCCCGGACCTCGCCGACCTCGGTCACCTGCGAGATCAGCGACGCGACCAGGCCGAGCGAGGTCGCGGTGAGCAGCATCCGCTGCAACGCCTGCCCCGCCTCCAGGTCGGCGGTCCGGGTGCCGCTGTGCGAGCACAGCACCAGCAGCAGCGGGTCGTACTCGAAGTCCTTGCCCGGCAACCGGATCCGGGCCTGCCCGCCGGAGAAGTCCCGCAGCACCCACTGGTCCTGGGGTTCCGGCAACGGCCCGGCCGACGCCGCGGGCACCCCCTCGACCTCCCCGGGCCCGCGGCCGGTCCACTCCAGCATCTCGGCGACGAATGCCGGATCGTCCAGCTGCGCCCGGTGCGCGGTGCGCACCAGGTTCTCCAGAACCCCCAGCTGCGACCGCTCGACGACGTGCAGCCAGCAGTCCTCGGCCTGCACCGCGCGGACCAGCGCCTGGCAGTGGGCCAGCGGCACCGGGTCGGGCAGGAACGGGCGCCGGTTGCTGCGGCGGACCGGGATCGCCCGGAACAGTTCGGACTCCGGCGGCGCCGGGTCGGCGTGCTCTGCGACCCGGACGTGCGCCAGCGCCCACGGTCCGCCGGTGCGCGGCACCAGCGTCACGTCCGGCCGGATCCCGGCCTGCGCCAGGGCGATCCGGAGGTTGAGCAGCGCCGCGCCGCAGCCGACGCGCAGCTCGCGGTCGTCCGGGTCGGCGGCGGGCAGCCTGCGTCGCGGATCGCAGAACAGCTCGATCGACTCCGGCGACAGCCGGAACCGCCAGGGCTGGCGGTTGTGCAGCGACGGCGCCGCACCGGCCAGCCGGAGCAGCTGCTCGGTCTGCTCCGAGGACAGGCCCAACGCCGGTGGAAACGGTTCCATCTCCCACGCCCCTCAACACCGCGCGAACCGAGTCTCGCAGAGCACCCGCCGCACCGCCGACTTCGGCACACAGGGTCAGGCGACGTGCCGCGACCGCTCCCCGCCCGTCCCGCACAACCGCTCGACCAGCAGGTCGGCGAAGGTCCCGGCGGTCCGGAGCACGACCCGGACGCGGGCCGCGTCCTGCGCCGGGAAGCCCAGGTACTGGCCGCGGGTGTCGGCGACCGTCATCCCGCGCCCCGGCCCGTCCCCGGTGTCGACGTCGACGTCGACCACCGGGGCCAGCAGCGGCTCGACGTCGCCGACCGCGATCGCCGCCGCCAGCGGGTCGTGGCAGGCCGCCTGCCGCACGCCGAACGTGCGGCGCTCGTAGAAGCCGAGGTAGTGGTCCAGGATCGCCGCCGCGAACTCCGCCGCGGGCGAGCCGCCCGCGCGCAGGCTGCGCTGGTGCTCCTCGGTCAGGACCTCGGTCATCGTCACGTCCAGCGGGACCAGCGTGACGTCCCACACCGCCCGCAGAACGATCCGGGCGGCCTCCGGATCGTTGTGGATGTTGGCCTCGGCCACCGGGGTCACGTTGCCCGGGTGGTGGGCCGCGCCGCCCATGACCGTGACGTGCCCGACCAGCTCCGGCAGCCGCGGTTCGAGGTCGAGCGCCGCCGCCAGGTTCGTCAGCGGCCCGACCGCGAGCAGGTTCAGCCTGCCCGGGTTCTCCCGCGCGAGGCGCACGATCAGCTCCGCCGCGGGCTCGCCGGACGCGGCGCCGACCGGAGCGGGCAGACCGGTGTTGCCCAGCCCGTCGTCGCCGTGGACGTACGGGGCGAGGTGGAAGGTGCCGCGCCGGTTGGTGCGCGCGCCGACCGCGACCGGAACGTCGTCGCGGCCAAGCATCTCCAGCACCCGCAACGTGTTCGCGGCCGCGGTGCCCGCGTCGGTGTTGCCGAACACCGTGGTGACCGCGCGCAGGTCGACCTCGGGGTCGCCGAGCAGGTAGAGCAACGCCAGGGCGTCGTCGATCCCGGTGTCGCAGTCGACGACGAGTGGTTGCTTGGGCGCCATGGATTGCCTTTCGAATGCGCGGTTCCGCGGCGGAACCGGGTGTTTCAACGGGACTGGCGGACCGCCAGGCCCGGCGCGCCGCTGGGCAGCACGTACTTGGCCGCCAGCAGCGGGGTGCGCTCGACCGAGACGACCTGGGTCACCAGCACGACCGGGGTGTCACCGGGGCGGCCGAACAGCTCGCCCCGCCTGCTGCCGAGCACGGTCGCGGTCACGGTGCTGGCACCGGTCAGCGGCAGGCCGCCGGTGGCCGAGGTCAGGACCCCGAGCATGGTGCCGGACTTCGACGCGGCGCCTTCGAGCACTCCCGGCAGCGCGGGGTCGACCGCCGCCAGCGCCTCGTCGTGGACGCACCACTCCTCTGCCAGGCAGGCCGGCGCCCCGTCGACCTCGACGAGGCTCTCCCAGAACCGGACCTCACCGCCGGCGGGTACCGGCAGGTGCTGCATGACCAGGTCGGTGGGCTCCTCCCGCTCCCGCACCAGCGGGCAGACCCGGCTGCCGGGCCCGAGCAGCGACTCGATGGCCTGGAGCCGCTCGAACCCGCGCCGGGCGGGGCGTTCGCTGACCGTGCGCCCGACCCCGCGCCGGACGGTGATCACGCCGTCCTCCTGCAGCAGGATCAGCGCCTCCCGCAGGGCCGTGCGGCTGACCCCCAGCGCGGCGGCGAGCTCGGGTTCCGACGGCAGCGCGGATCCCGGCGGGTAGGTCCCGTCCCGGACGGCGTCGACGATCCGCTCGTAGAGTTCCACCACCGGTCGCCGCTGCGGTCGTCTGCCCGCCACGGTTCACCCCCTGCTCCCGACTGATGTCAGACAAATTAGAGAGCGGTTCACCTAGCCGTCAACACCGCCCGCGAGCTTGAGCGGGCATGACCTTGACATCTCATGCGGGACGGGAGTAAACCGTTCGCTCAACACCCGCCGACTTGTCAGACAACAGCACATCCCTCAGGAGGTAACTTCGTGCCCCACGTGCCGACCCCCGACCAGATCCGACGCGCCCCGAAGGTCCTGCTGCACGACCACCTCGACGGCGGGCTGCGCCCGGAGACGGTGCTGGAACTGGCCGAGCAGACCGGCTACGACCAGCTGCCGACGACCGATCCGGCGGGCATCACCGAGTGGTTCGCCGCGGCGAGCGAGGCGGGCTCGCTGGAGGAGTACCTGGAGCGGTTCGTGCACACCGTCGGCGTCATGCAGACCGCCCCGGCGATCCGCCGGGTCGCCGCCGAGTGCGCCGAGGACCTGGCCGCGGACGGCGTCGTCTACGCCGAGGTCCGGTACGCGCCCGAGCTGAGCACCCAGCGCGGGCTGGGCCTCGACGAGGTCGTGGAGGCGATCATCGAGGGCTTCCGGGAGGGCGCGGCCCGCGCGACCGCGGCGGGCCACCGCATCCGCGTCGGGGTGCTGCTGTGCGCGATGCGCCAGGAGGACCGCGCCGACGAGATCGCCGAGCTGGCGGTGCGCTACCGGGACTCCGGCGTCGTCGGCTTCGACATCGCCGGGCCGGAGGCGGGGTTCCCGCCCTCCCGTTCGCTCAAGGCGTTCGAGTACCTGCGGCGGGAGAACTGCCACTTCACCATCCACGCCGGTGAGGGCTACGGGCTGCCGTCGATCTGGCAGGCGTTGCAGTGGTGCGGCGCGGCGCGGCTGGGCCACGGCGTGCGCATCGTCGACGACGTCGAGATCGGCGAGGACGGCAAGGCCCGCCTGGGCAGGCTGGCCTCCTTCGTGCGGGACCGGCGCATCCCGCTGGAGATGTGCCCGCGCTCCAACGTGCACACCGGCACCGTGCCGTCGCTGGCCGAGCACCCGATCGCGCTGCTGCGGCGGCTGCACTTCCGGGTCACGGTCAACACCGACAACCGGCTGATGAGCCAGACCTCGATGACCCGCGAGTTCCGCGAGCTGGTCGAGCAGTTCGAGTACTCGCTCGACGACATGCAGTGGTTCACCGTCAACGCGATGAAGTCGGCGTTCATCCCGTTCGACCAGCGGCTGGCGCTGATCAACGAGGTGATCAAGCCCGGCTACGCCGCGCTGCGCTCGGAGACGCTGTTCGGCCGGGTCGCCGAGCACATGGGCTGACCCGCCCTACTCGAAGCGGGCCGGGTCGCCCGCGCCGTGGCGCACGATCTCGGGTTCCCCGCCGGAGAAGTCGACCACGGTGGTCGGCTCCACGCCGCAGTCGCCGGAGTCGATGACCGCGTCGAGCACGTGGTCGAGCCGGTCCTTGATCTCCCAGCCCTGGGTCATCGGGTCCTCGTCACCGGGCAGCAGCAGCGTGCTCGACAGCAGCGGCTCACCCAGCTCGGCCAGCAACGCCTGGGTCGTGACGTGGTCGGGGATGCGGATGCCGACGGTCTTCTTCTTCGGGTGCATCAGCCTGCGCGGGACCTCCTTGGTCGCCGGGAGGATGAAGGTGTAGCTGCCCGGGGTGGACGCCTTGACCGCCCGGAACACCGCGTTGTTGATGTGCACGAACTGTCCGAGCTGGGCGAAGTCCCGGCACACCAGCGTGAAGTGGTGCTTGTCGCCCAGGTGCCGGATCGAGCGGATGCGGTCCACGCCGTCGCGGTTGTCCAGCCGGCAGCCGAGCGCGAAGCACGAGTCGGTCGGGTAGGCGATCAGGCCGTCCTCCCGGACGATGTCGACCACCTGACCGATGGACCGCGGCTGGGGGTTGTCCGGATGCACGTCGTAGTACTTCGCCATGCCGGCAGCGTAGTCCCGGAGCCGCGTCCGCTCCGCCGGGCGAGCGCGGCGCGCCGGGACCATTCCGTCCAATAAGGACGTCTCGGCCATTGCGGACGTCCCGGTGACGGATCCGGCAAAACGGCCCCACGCGGCAGCGCGGAGCGGGTACGGTCCGGCACGGACGGTGACGGTGGCGGACTTTCCTTGACTGTCGTCGCGCCGGACGGTTAGGTCCTCGACTGCTCCGTTCTGAACCGAACAAGAGGTGGACCATGCGACTGACCCGGCTCGTGGGCGTCCTCGGCGGGATCGCGCTCTCGGCGTCGGCCACCGTGGCCCCGGCACCGCTGGCCGCCGCGGACGACTGCGCCGGCGGCCAGGGCTGGGAGTTGTCGACCGACCGCTTCGACCCCGACTACACGCGGCACGCCTTCGTCGGCAACGGCTACCTCTCCCAGCGGGTTCCGCCGCAGGGCGCGGGCTACGCCGCTACCGGCGAGAAGACCGGGTTCCCGCTGGAAACCCCGCGCTACGACGGCGCTTTCGTGGCCGGCCTCTACGGCGAGGGCCCCAGCTCGCAGAGCGAGCAGCTGCGCCACGCCATCGCCGCGATCCCCACGTGGTCGACGCTGGCGGTCGGCTCCGACGAGCACACCTACACCGCGCAGACGCCGCCGGAGCAGATCTCGAACTTCCGGCAGTCGCTGAGCTTCCGCTGCGGCGTCGTGCGCACCTCCCTCACCTGGACCGCGCCGGACGGCCGGGCCACCGACCTGGACTACGAGGTCGTCGCCGACCGCGCCAACCCGCACGTCGGCGCGGTGCGGGTGCGGATGACCCCGCGCTGGGAGGGGCATGCCGAGGTCGCCGACGTCATCGACGGCGCGGGCGCCCGCCGGATGCACCCGACCGGCGGGCGGGCCTCCGGCGACACGGTGCAGGTCGGCTTCGAGACCGACGGCGTGCGCGCCGCCGGCACCGTCGCATCGACGCTGCGCGCCGACGACGTGGACGCCGTGCCGCGGCAGCGCGTCGACGGGCTCACCGCCGAGCAGCGGCTCAGCTTCCCGGTGCGGGCGGGGCGGACCTACGAGTTCAGCAAGTTCGTCGGGGTCGACACCTCCGTGACCAACCCCGGGCACGCCGAAGCGGCGGCGCGGGAGTCCCGGGCCGCCGCGGAACGGGGCTGGGACGAGCTGTTCGACGAGCACGTCGAGCGCTGGAAGCGGTTGTGGGAAAGCGACATCCGCGTCCCGGGCCGCCCCGATCTGCAGAACACGCTGCGCTCCAGCCAGTACGCGATCCTGTCCAGCGTCCGCGAGGAACAGGACTTCAGCGTCGCGCCTGCGGGCCTGAGCAGCGACAACTACGCGGGCCTGATCTTCTGGGACACCGAGCTGTGGATGTACCCGAGCCTGCTGCTGCGCCACCCCGAGATCGCGCGGTCGGTGGTGGAGTACCGCGAGAAGATGCTGCCCGCGGCTCGTGCCAACGCCGCCGCGATCGGGCAGCGCGGCGCGTTCTACCCGTGGACCAGCGCCGACAGCGGGGATCTGCAGAAGGACTGCCACAGCTGGGATCCGCCGCACTGCCTGACCCAGAACCACCTGCAGAGCGACGTGTCGCTCGCGGCCTGGCAGTACTACCAGGCCACCGGCGACCGCCGGTGGCTGCGCGAGCACGGCTGGCCGGTGTTGCAGGGCATCGCCGAGTACTGGGCGCACCGGGCCACCCCGAACGCCGACGGCAGCTACTCGATCAACAACGTGGCCGGGCCGGACGAGTACAGCAACGGCGTCAACGACGGGGTGTTCACCAACGCCGGAGCGGCGATCTCGTTGCGCAACGCCACGAAGGCCGCCGCGCTGGTCGGTGAGCAGGCTCCCCCGGAGTGGAACGCCGTGGCCGACAAGCTGCGCATCCCGTTCGATCCGCAGCAGCAGGTCTTCCAGCAGTACGACGGCTACCAGGGTCAGCAGATCAAGCAGGCCGACGCGGTCCTCCTCCAGTACCCGCTGGAATGGCCGATGACGCCGGAAGCCGCGGCGCGCACGCTGGACTACTACGCGCCGCGCACCGATCCCGACGGACCGGCGATGACGGACTCGGCGCACGCGATCGACGCCGCCGCCACCGGCGAGCCGGGCTGCGCGGCCAACACCTACCTGGAGCGGTCGATCCGGCCCTTCGAGAAGGACCCGTTCGCGCAGTTCTCCGAAGCGCGCGGGGAACGGGCCGGTGAGGGCGCCGGGGCGCCGACGTTCAACTTCCTCACCGGCGCGGGCGGTTACACCCAGGTCTTCACCCACGGCCTGACCGGGCTGCGGTGGCGCGAGGACCGGGTCGTGCTCGACCCGACGCTCCCGCCGCAGCTGGCCGACGGGGTGGAGCTGACCGGGCTGAAGTGGCAGGGCCGGACGTTCGACGTGCGCCTGGGCGCGGAGGAGAGCACCGTGACGCTGCGCGAGGGCGAGCCGTTCACCGTGCAGGCGCCCGACGGAGCGCACGTGGTCAGCGGCGGTTCCCCGCTGACGCTGAAGACCCGCAGGCCGGACCTGGTTCCCACGGACAACCTGGCCCGCTGCCAGGCAGCCGCCGCGGACAGCGAGGAACCCGGCAAGTACGCCGAAGCCGCGGTCGACGGCAACACCGCCACCACCTGGGCCCTGGCGGGAGCGCGCGGCTCGATGACCGTCGATCTCGGCTCGCCGCAACGGATCTCGCGCCTCACGCCGCGCTGGACCGAGACCGCGCCGGGCTCGTGGCGGCTGCTGACCTCGGTCGACGGCAGGGAGTTCACCGAGGCGCAGCCGGAGATCCCCGGCGGGCGGCTCGCCCGGTACGTCCGGGTGGAGCTGACGGGTCCGGAAGGCCCCGAGCACGCCGGGATCGCCGAGCTCGAAGTGCGGCCGTAAGCACTCCGTAAGGCGCAGAACGCCCTGGCCGGGGTTAGCGTCGGTGCCATGAGACGACGGACCCTGGCCGCGGTGGCGGTGGCAGTGCTGGTGGTGCTGCTGGGATTCGGGGCGTGGGCGTTCCAGCCGTGGCGGGTGTGGACCCAGCACACCGTCGACGAGGCGCTGCCGTCCGCGCCCGTCACCAGCTCCGCCCCGCCCGCCGAACCGGGCACGAGCCCGGCCCCGCCTCCGGAACCGGTGGAGCTCGCGACGGGCGCCTTCGTCGCCCAGGAGCACGAGACCAGCGGTGTCGCGCGGGTGGTTCGGCTGCCGGACGGTTCCCGGCTGCTGCGCATCGAAGGTCTGTCCACATCGGATGGACCGGATCTGCACGTGTGGCTGACCGACCAGACCGCGGGCGGCGAGTGGAGCAAGTACGACGACGGGCGGTACCTCGCGCTCGGCCCGCTCAAGGGCAACCGCGGGAGCCAGAACTACCCCGTACCGCCCGACGCCGACCTGGCCGGGCTGACGAGCGTGGTGATCTGGTGCGACCGGTTCAACGTCGCTTTCGGCTCCGCTCCGCTCACCTCGGGCTGACCCGGGCGAGCGCGCCGGTTTCCAGCGCCGTCCACAGCGCACCGTCCGGTCCGAGGGCGATGCCGTGCGGTTCCGAGCCGGCCGCGGACAGGTCGTGGACCTCGATCTCGCCGTCGACCGTGATCGAGCCGACGCGGTTGGCGCCCCACTCGGTGAACCACAGCCTCCCGTCAGCTCCGGAGGTGATCGCGTGCGGCCGGGCCGCTCGGTCGGGCAGCGGGAATTCGGCGATCCCGCCGTCCGGGGTGATCCGGCCGACCTGCCCGGCGCCGATCTCGACGAACCACACCGCGCCGTCCGGGGCCGCCGCGATCCCCACCGGTGCGGCGCCCTCGGTCGGCAACCGGTGAACCGCGACCGCGCCGTCCACCCCGATCCGGCCGATCGCGTTGGCCATGTTCATGGTGAACCACATCCCGCCGTCGGCCCCGGCGGTGATCGCCGACGGGAACGCGCCGTCGACCGGCAGCTCGAACTCCCGCACCCGGCCGTCTCCGGTGATCCGGCCGATGCGGTTGGCAGCGGTTTCGGTGAACCACAGCGCACCGTCCGGACCGGCGGCGATGCCGTACGGACCGGCGTCCGGCGTGGGCAGTCCGAACCCGGTGATCTCGCCTCCGGTGGTGATCCGGCCGATCCGGTGCGCCTTGTACTCGGTGAACCACAGCGCGCCATCCGGCCCCGGCGCGATGATCGTCGGCCCGCTGTCCGGGTCGAGCTGGTGGCTGGTGGGCTCCTCCCCCGGCACCAACCGGCCGATCCTGCCGCCGTGGACCACGGTGAACCACAGCGCACCATCGGGTCCCGAGGTGAGCGCGTACGGGCCTCCGGACTCGTCGGTGACGGTGTGCTGCTCGATCGAAACGGCCGACGTCATGCGATCTCCTTGCCGTGTTGCGGGTCCATGCATTATCCGGCTCCGCAGCTGGTGATCAACTGGAATACTGCCGGTGATGACAACGGCGGACGGGAACACGGCGCGGGCGCGGTTCGTGGTGCTCAACGACGAGCCGGTCGAGGACGGCCGGGGTGACCTGCTCGGCGTCTCGGAGACGGCGCGGTCGCTCACGGATCTCATCACCACGTCCCGCTCGTCGACCCCGTTCACGGTGGCCATCGACGCGGGCTGGGGCACCGGCAAGAGCAGCCTCATGCGCCTGATGCGCTCCCAGCTGGAAGCCGACGGCGTTCCCACCGCGTGGTTCAACGCCTGGACGTCCGGACCGGACGCGCTGGAGGTGCTGATCAAGTCGGTGCTGCTGAGCTTCGACCGCAGCATCCTGCGCCGCGGCTACCACCGGCTCGCCCGGCGCCGCCGCCTCGTCGGCGTGGCGCGGATCGCCGCCGCCGTGGCGCTCAGCGCCTTCGGGCTCCGGCGGCTGGTCGACGACCTGTGGCAGCGGCTGACGGTGGATGCCAAGGCGCGCAACGAGATCCGCGACGTGGTGCGGGAGATGGCCGAGGAGTGGGTGGGGTCCGGGAGCGGACCGGACCGCCAGCTCGTGGTCTTCGTCGACGATCTCGACCGCTGCCAGGGCGAGGTCGTGCTGACCGTCTGCGAGGCCATCAAGCTCTACCTCGACGTCCCCGGGCTGGTGTTCGTCATCGGCTGCGACCAGGCGGTGCTGGCCCGCAACGTGCAGGGGACGGAGGGCGCGGCCCGCGCGCTGGAACACCTGGAGAAGATCGTCCAGGTCAACTACCGCGCCCCGGTGCCGGACGAGGCCGCCGTGCGCAGGCTCATCGACGGTTACGCCGAGCGCTCGGGCACCGGCGAGCTGTTCCACGACGGGCTGGCGACCCTGGTCGCCCAGCGCACCAAGCGCAACCCGCGCCGGATCAAGCGGCTGATCAACAGCTTCGTGCTGGAGTACCGGCTCAACCGCGACTGGCAGCGCTTCGGCCCGGCGGCGCTGGTGCGGATCATCCTGCTCCAGCACTTCTACCCCGGGTTCTACCGGCTGCTCACCGGCACCGGCGACCGCGACTTCACGCGGGAGTTCCTGACCTACACCGAAGTCCGCGCCGCTTGCCGGTCGGGGCACCCGACCGACGAGCACTCGGCGTTCTTCACCGGTCTCGGGTTCGCCGAGCCGCCGACGACCGACCGCGACCGGATGCTCGCGCTGCTCACCGAGGCCGAGCAGGAACTCCCGGTGGAGTTCCCCCAGCTCGCGAGCAACCCGGAGTTCGTCTCGCTGCTGAGGGAACTGCGCGACGACCCCGAGTTCGACACGCTGCGCACCCATCTCCAGCTCGGTGTGCACCCGGTCTCGGAGGAGCCGGTGAGCTACACCGTCGACGACCAACCGCCGTACCGGAAGCGCAAGATCCGGCCCCAGCCCGAGAACGGGTTTGCCTGCAACATCCTCTGGATCGACGACCGCTTCGATCCCGCGGTGGATGTGCCGGTCAGCCACGACACGCTGGCCCGCGTCCGGAACCGCGGCTTCGACATCCACATCGAGCCTGCCGACTGCCTTCGCACCGCGCAGCGGAAGCTGGCGCAGTGGACGCCCGACCTGATCATCTCCGACATCTCCCGCGACGGAGACGACGCGGCCGGGTTCGACGATCTGGCCGCGCTCCGCGTGGAACAGATCTACGAAGGTCCGGTGATCTTCTACACCAGCATCGTCACCCCGGCCCGCATCCGCCGCGCCCGCGAACTCGGGGCGTTCGGGGTGACCGCCGACCCCGATGAACTGGACAAATGGGTGGAAGTCGTCCTGATGAAGCAACGACTGGCGAAGTGAGGGCCCGCACCGGGCTCACCCCAGCCGCAGGGTCGTCTCCGGGTGGAAGACGTGCACCTCCCCGGAGTCGCGCAGCCCCACCCGGACCCGATCGCCGAGCCGGGGCGGTGTCCGCCCGTCCACCCGGACCACGAGCCGCTGGCGCTCGGCGCCGACCGCCACCACGCCGTGCAGGTAGGCGTCGGCGCCGAGCTCCTCGACGAGTTCGACGGTCAGGGCGAAGCCCGGCTCGTCCGAGCCGACCAGGTGCAGCGACTCCGGCCGCACCCCGAAGGTCACCTCCGCCAGGTCCTGGCGCGCGATCTCGTCGGAGATCGCGCGCGGCAGCGGCACCGCCAGGTCCGCCAGCAGGACCCCGCCGTTGTCCGGCACCGCGGTCAGCAGGTTCATCGCGGGCGAGCCGATGAACCCGGCGACGAACGCGTTGGCCGGGTTCTCGTACAGCTCCCGGGGAGAGGCGCACTGCTGGAGGACGCCGTCCTTGAGCACCGCGACCCGGTCCCCCATGGTCATCGCCTCGACCTGGTCGTGCGTGACGTAGAGGGTGGTGGTGCCCAGTCTCCGTTGCAGGGCGGCGATGTTGGCGCGGGTCTCGACCCGCAGCTTGGCGTCCAGGTTGGACAGCGGCTCGTCCATCAGGAACACGCTGGGCTCGCGGACGATCGCCCGGCCCATCGCCACCCGCTGGCGCTGGCCGCCGGAGAGCGCCTTCGGCTTGCGGTCCAGGTACTTGGTCAGGTCGAGCATCCCGGCCGCCTCGGCGACCTTCGCGCGCACCTGCTCCTTCGGCATCCCGCGCAGCTTCAGGGCGAAACCCATGTTCTCCGCGACCGTCATGTGCGGGTACAGCGCGTAGGACTGGAACACCATCGCGATGTCCCGCGCCTTCGGCGGCAGGTCGGTGACCACGCGCGACCCGATGCGGATCTCGCCCTCGTCGACGTCCTCCAGGCCGGCGAGCATCCGCAGCGCGGTCGACTTGCCCGAGCCGGAAGGGCCCACCAGGACCAGGAACTCGCCGTCGGCGACGTCCAGGTCGAGCCGGTCGACCGCGCGCACCGGCGTGGCGCCCGGGTACACCCGGGACGCGTCGGCGTAGACGACTTCAGCCATGTCGAAGCTCCTTCGAGGTTATTTGACCGCGCCCATGGACAGACCGCGCACCAGGTGGTTCTGGGCGAACCAGCCGACCACCATCACCGGCAGCGAGGCCATCAGCGCGGCGGCCGACAGCTGCGCCCAGTACAGGCCCTCGCTGGTGATGAAGCCGACCAGGAACACCGGAACCGTCCCGGCCTGGGCCGCCGTGAGGTTGACCGCGTAGAAGAACTCGGTCCAGGAGAAGATCACGCAGATCAGCGCCGTGGCCGCGATGCCGGGCGCCACCACCGGAAGCACCAGCCGGAGCAGCAGGGTCGGCAGGTTGGCCCCGTCGACCCGGCCTGCCTCGATCATCTCCCTGGGCACCTCCAGGAAGAACGAGCGCATCATCCACACGGCCAGCGGCAGGTTCATCGCGGTGTAGAGGACGACCAGCACCCACACGTTGTCCAGCAGCCGCAGGTTCTGCGAGATCACGTACAGCGGGATGATCGCCGCGACGATCGGAAGCATCTTGGTGGACAGGAAGAATCCCAGGGCGTTGCGGGTTCCCGGCACCGCCGCGATCGACAGCGCGTAGGCCGCCGGGATTCCCAGCAGCAGCACGAGCACAGTGGACACCACGGTCACGAACGCCGAATTCCCCAGGTACGGCAGGAAACCGCGTTCGACGATGCCCGCGAACTGCTCCAGCGTCGGGGTGAACAGCAACCTCGGCGGGTCGGTGTAGGCGTCCGACTCCTGCTTGAACGCCGTCAGCACCATCCACAGCAGGGGGAACACGAACAGGATCGCGACCACCCAGGTCACCGCCGTCAGCGCCCAGCGCCCGGCGGGGTTGGCGGAACGCACGCTCATCTCACCTCACCGCTCACGCCGAAGGTCCGGAACATCAGGCGCAGCGCGAAGGTCGCCACGATCAGCGTCAGCACCACCACGATGACGCCCATCGCCGATGACTGGCCGACGTCGAAGCCCTCGAACGCCCGCTGGTAGATGTAGTAGGGCAGGTTCGTGCTGGCGGTGCCCGGACCGCCCTGGGTCATCAGGAAGATCGCGTCGAAGCTGTTGACCACGTAGATCGCGCCCAGCAGCACGGCCAGCTGCAGGTAGCGGCTCAGCTGCGGCAGCGTGATGGAGACGAAGGTGCGCCACCGCCCGGCGCCGTCGACCGCCGCGGCCTCCAACACCTCCCGGGACTGCGCCTGCAGCCCGGCCAGGATCAGCAGCATCATGAACGGCGTCCACTGCCACACGATCTGGGCCATCACCGACGCCAGCGGGTACTCCGAGAGCCAGTCGGTGTCACCGCCGAGGACGAAGTTGAGCAGCCCGTAGGTCGGGTCGAACATCGTCGTCTTCCACAGCAGCGCGCCCGCCGCGGGCAGGATCAGGAACGGGGTGATGAGCAGCGTGCGCACCATGCCCCGGCCGAGGAACTTCCGGTCCAGCAGCAGCGCCAGACCCAGCCCCAGCAGCATCGCCACCAGCACGCAGACCACGGTGAGCACGACCGTGTTGAGCATCGCGCCGCGGAACTGGCTGTCGGCGAAGACGTCGACGTAGTTGCTCAGGCCGACGAAGTGCCGCGAGCCGGGGCGCACCAGGTTCCACGACTGGAACGAGTAGAAAACGGTGAGCAGGAAGGGGATCTGGGTCACCACGATGGTGAACAGCAGCGCCGGCAGCAGCGGTCCGCGCCGCTTCCACGCCGCCACCGACCACTTGCCGTCGGGCTTGCGCGTCCTGGTCGCGACCACCGGTGGTGGGGGCGCCGTCAGCTGGGTCATCGTCCCTCCTCTGCCTTGCGGGACACCCGCACCCGGTCAGGCCGACGAGCAGGCGAAAAAGTGTGGCTCATCGGCCCTCCTGGTACGACCTGCCGACCGTCTCGGCGTACTCCTGAGACTGCCGCAGCGCCTCGTCGACCGTGATCTGCCCGGCCACCGCCGCCGAGAGCTGCTGGCTGACGCGCGTGCCGAGGTCCTGGAACTCCGGGATCCCCACGAACTGGATCCCCGGGTAGGGCACCGGCCGCGTCATGGTGTTCTGCTGCTGCGCCTGGTTGATCCCGTCGAGCGTCGGCTGCGCGTACGCCTTGGCCGCCTCGCGGTACTCGGGGATGTCGTAAGTGGACATCCGCACCCCCGGCGGAACGCGGTTCCAGCCGAAGCTGTTGCCGACGGTGTGCACGAACCGCTTGTCGGTCATCCACCGCATGAAGCTCCAGGCAGCTTCCTTGTCCTCGGTCACCTTCGGCATCGCCAGCGACCAGGTGTAGAGCCAGCCGCTGCTCGCGGTCCTGTCGACCGGCGCCGCGACATACCCCGACTTGCCGACGATCGTGCTGCTGGACGGGTCCTCGTTGGTCCCGGCCATGACCGTCGCGTCGTACCACATCGCGGCCTGCCCCTGCGCGTAGCGCGTGCCGCACTCGGAGAAGCCCGCGCTGGACGCGCCGACCTCGCCGTGCTCGCGCACCAGGTTGACGTAGAACTCCGCGGCCGCGCGGAACTCCGGCGAAGTCAGCTGCGCGTTCCAGTTCTCGTCGAACCAGCGGGCGCCGAAGGTGTTGGCCACCGTGCTGAACGGGGCCAGGCTCTCGCCCCAGCCGGGCTTGCCGCGCAGGCAGATCCCGGCGACACCGGCCTGCTCGTCGTCGAGCTTCGCGGCGAACTCGGCGATCTGCTGCCACGTCGGGCGTTCCGGCATCGTGAGCCCGGCGCGTTCGAAGAGGTCCTTGCGGTAGGCCAGGAACGACGACTCGCCGTAGAACGGCACCGCGTACATCGACCCCTGGTGCGACAGCGAGTCCCGGATGCTGGGGATGAAGTCGGCCTCGTCGTAACCGGGGCTGCGGTCGATGTGCGGCTGGAGGTTCTCCAGCCACCCGTTGGCCGCCCACTGCGGGGTCTCGTAGTTGCTGATCATCACCACGTCGAACTCGCCGCCCTCGGTGGCGGTGGAGGCGGTGATCTTGGCGCGCGCCTGGTTCTCCGGCAGCTGCACGAACTTCAGCCGGATTCCCGGGTTCTCCTGCTCGAACTGCTTGGACAGCGCAACCGCGTCCTCCATCTGCGGGTTGGACACGATCGCGATCACCAGCGTCCGCCCGCCCGCGCCGAGCGCGCCCGCCCCGGCGCAGCCGGTGAGCGCGAACAGCGCGGCCACCAGCAGCAGCGCGAGCCGCGGCCTGAACCTGCTAGCCATCGAAACCTCCCGGCAGCACCTGGACCTTCAGTCCCGCACCGCTGCGCATCAGGTCCAGCGCCTTCGGGTACTCCTCCAACGGCAGCGCGTCGGTGAGCAGTTCTGCGGTGTCGACCGCGCCCGCGGCGACCAGGTCCAGCGCCGCGCCGAAGCTGTGCAGCACCGCCATCGACCCGACGACGGTGATCTCGTCGTTGTAGATCCGGAACGGCGAGAGCGCGACCCGGGCCTCGGCCGGGGCGACGCCGAAGACCAGCAGCCTGCCGCCGCGGCGAAGCGAGTCGAAGGCGGCCTCGATGGCGGGGGCGGCCCCGGTGCAGTCGACGGCCGCGTCGAAGCGCTCGTCGTCGAGTTCGGACACGTCCGCGGCGACCGCGGCGGCGCCGAGCCTGGTGGCGCGGGGAAGCCGGGCGGCGTTGCGGTCGACGACCGTGACCGAGGCTCCGGCGCGTTGCAGCAACTGCTGCATCACCAGCCCCATCGTCCCCGCGCCGACGACGAGGAACCGCTCCCCCGCCTCGACGCCGATGCGGCGCACTCCGTGCACCGCGCACGAGACCGGCTCGACCAGGGCGCCTTGCTGCCAGGTCATCGAGTCGGGGATGCGGTAGCAGTTGGCCGACGGCACCGCGACGTACTCGGCGAAGGCGCCGTCCACGGTGTCGCCGGTCGCGCCCCAGTTGGCGCAGAGGTTGCCGTGCCCGGAGCGGCAGGGGGTGCAGTAGCCGCAGAACAGCGACGGGTCGACGGCCACCCGGTCGCCGATCCGCCAGCCGCCGGGCACGTCCGGGCCGAGCTCGACGACCTCGCCCGCGAACTCGTGCCCCGGGACGATCGGGTAGGGCGTGGGCGGGAAGTGGCCGTCGGCGATGTGCAGGTCGGTGCCGCAGATGCCGCAGGCACCGACCTTGATCACGAGCTGCCGGTCGCCGGGTACGGGATCAGGCACGTCCCCGACCCGCACGGACCCGGGCCGGTCAACGATCGCGGCGCGCATGAGACCTCGTTTCACTCTGCTCATATGAGCACTTTGCGATGTCGCCATCTCGGAACTTGTCGAGCATTGAAGAACTTCGCAGGTGTTACGTCAACCTTTCCGGCGAATTTCGGGTTATGGTGCTCATATGAGCACCGATCCGACACCGGTCCGGCTCGCCGAGACGCTGACCACGGCGACCGTCGCGCGCCGGTTCTACGTGCAGGGCAGGTCCAAGCTGGAGATCGCCGAGGAGTTCGGCATCAGCCGCTTCAAGGTCGCCAGGATCCTCACCGCCGCAAGGGAAAGCGGCCTGGTGCGGATCGAGTTCGACCTGCCCGCGCCGATCGACCTGCCGCTGTCCGACGACGTCCGCGCCGCCTACGGGCTGCGCCGCGTGCTGGTGCTCAACCGAGCGCATTCCAGGAGCGACAAGCACGGGCAGCGCAAGCGGATCGGGCAGCTGGCCGCGGATCTGCTCACCGAGATCGTCACCGCCGACGACGTCGTCGGCCTGTCCTGGGCGCGGTCGGTCAACGTCATGGCCGAGTCGGTCCGCTCGCTGCCGCGCTGCCCGATCGTGCAGCTGTGCGGGGTGCAGGCGGGCATGGACATGCGCGACCGTTCGGTGGAGACCGTCTCCAGGGTGGCCGCGATCTCCGGCGGCGACGCCTACCCGATCTACGGGCCGCTGGTGCTGCCGGACCGCCGCACCGCCGAGATCCTGCGCGCCCAGCCGGGCATCGCCGAGACGTTCGCGCAGTTCCGGCACCTGACCAAGGCGGTCGTCAGCATCGGGGCGTGGACCGAGGGCCAGTCCACGGTCTACGACGCGGTCGGCCCGGAGGAGCGCGAGTCGATCCGGCGGCGGGGTGCCACCGCGGAGATCGCGGCCCGGCTGTTCGACGCCGACGGAAACGCGCTGTCGACCGGGCTTTCCCACCACGTGCTGGCGATCTCCCAGGAGCAGCTGCGCGCGGTGCCGGAGGTGATCGCGCTCGGCTACAGCGAGCCGAAGGCCGAGGCGGTCGACGCGGTGCTGCGGTCCGGAGTGGTCAGCACGCTGATCACCGATGCCGAGGTGGCCGAGCTGTTGCTGGGGTTCGCCGCGCGGCGCCCGCCCGGGCACTAGGCTCCCGGCCATGCTGCCGATCCCGGACGACACGGCCTCGCCGAACGGACTGCACGACATCTGCGGGCCGCTGCTCCCGCTGGTCGGGGTGTGGCGGGCGGAGGGCGAGGTCGACTACCCCACCATCGACGGCCCGCACCGGTTCGGCCAGCAGCTCGTGATCTCCCACGACGGCCGCCCGTTCCTGCACCACGACGCCCGCGCCTGGCTGCTCGACGAGGCGGGCGAGGTGATCCGCCCGGCGGCGCGCGAGACGGGCTGGTGGCGCCCGCAGCCCGACGGCCGGATCGAGCTGCTGCTGACCCACGCCACCGGGCTGCTGGAGCTGTTCTACGGCACGGCGGGCGAAGCGGAGTGGGAGCTGAGCACCGAGACCGTGCTGCGCTCGGCGAGCGCCAAGGACGTCAACGCCGCCCGCCGCCGCTACTCGCTGCGGCCCGACGGCCGCCTCACCTACACCGAGCACCGGGCCATGATGGGCAGACCGATGACCTTGCACGTCTCGTCGGTGCTGGAGCGGAGCTGACACCAGGTCGACGGCCGGGGCCGCGGTACTCGCCGTGTTCGGAGCGGCGTCGCGCCGACCGCTATGTCGTCGCCGGAATTTCGCCTGCTGATCGAACACTGCGCTGTTCGAGTGATCATACCTGAGGTGATCGGAAACCGGCCTCTACCGTACGAGCCGCTTCGATACGGTCCGGGAGCGTCGCATCGATTCCTTGGGGAAGGAGCACGCCGCCGCAATGGCTGGAAGAGAGACGTTCGGCACCGGATCACCCGATCCTAGCGGGCCTGTGCCCGAAGATCTCGATGACGCGTTCGAAGACCCACCGCAAGCGTTTGTACCGTGCAAGCCGGTCAAGGCCGGTTCCGCCGAGGCCACGGTAGAGCTGCGCCGGACTACGACCGGAGAACTGGCACTGCCGACCTTCACAAGTCTCCGGCGTTTCGTGGAGGGCTGCGGAGACCGGCAGCCGTGGATCGCTGTAGCACGAGCCGACGTGCAGAAGATCGCAGAGCAAGTGGGCGCGGAGGTCGTGCTGGAAGACGTCGCATTACCCGATACCGAACGGCGAACGGGGAATGAGTGATGGGCGGGTTCGAGAACGTGCCCGGCGAAATGGACATCCTCACGCAAACGCTGGAGACCGGCGCAGCGGGTTTGGACGGGATCGGCCCCGCACCGGTGGCGAACGCTGGTGAGTCCATCGGAGTTCTCGCCGACGCAGTCGCACGCCTGGCTCGGGCCAGCGCGGGGGTAAGCGGCGGGTTGCACCATGCTGCCGAGGATGTCCGCGCCGCCAAGAGCGAGTACCTGCGTGCCGATGACACAGGCGCCGACAACATGCCCCGCTGACCTTGAGGAAACCATGAGCGTCGCCACCATTGACGTCAACGTCAAGGCCGACCCGGTCTCATGCCGGGAACTGGCCTCATGGCTCAAAACACTGTCGCAAGCCAACCATGACGGCGCGACTGCCGTGCTCAAGGCGGTTTCGTCCTCCGAATCGTTCTGGCACGGGCAAGCCAGTGACACCTTCCGGGATCAGATGTCCCGAAGCGCTCGGGAAATCGACGACCTCGTACAAGCGATTGATCGGGCGGCCTCGGGCGTGGAGTTGTTCGCGGACGACATCGAGACAGTGCGCCAGCGGATGACCCAGTGCCTGCAGATCGCCCACGACGCCGGCCTCGCGGTAATCGGCTCCTCAATCCAGAAACCTCCGGGTGGCCCCGCCGACACAGCATCGGAGGGCGCCAGTGGAGACATGCCAGGGCTGGACCCCAAACGGGCTGAACACGCCGCAGCGGAACGCAAGCTGGAAGCGTGGCGGGAAATCGAGTCCACCGCTGATGACGCGCGACGCTACGAACGTACGGCTCATCGATCGCTGCTCAAGGCGCTGGACGCCTCGAACACCGTCATCGCCGCGATCACCGCAACACCTCTCACCTGGATCAGTCGCGGGCTCGCATACGCAGGCACAGCGCACGGCGCGGCGACGACACTTGCTCAGAACGCCGAGTCCATGCGCAGCTTCGCGGAAAACTTCCAGCGTTGGGCTGCGGACAGCACTATGCCCGCATCGCTTCGGGAATCGAATCTCCGGCAACTTCTGCTCAACGCCGGTATGGACCAGCGCGCAGCGGACAGCAACGCAAGACTGCTGGGAAACACGGGCAGGACCGCTGCCGGCGACCTGTTGCTCAAGCGGCTCACGACGTCGCTGGCCGGCACGAGCACGAAAGAAGGAGTCTTTCGAAACACTGCCAGGGCGTTTTCCGTAGTCGGCGTAGCCGCCGCCGGGATCTTCACCGGACTGGACATCGCCGCGGGAAAGCCGGTGGGCAAGGCGATCGCCGTGAACTTCGGAGCGTTGGGCGCCAGCACGGCAGCGGGTGCGGGCGCCAGTGCTCTGATGGCCGGTGCCGGTGCGGCCGGCGCTCCCGTGACGCTCACCGGACTGGGCGTGGGCTTCGCCGCCGCCACGGCGTGGACCTACTTCCAGGAGAACGACTTGCGAGATCTCTACCGGGACTTGGGAGGAGACGGGATCGACAGCCCGGACGACAACTCGGACGAGTACCGCAAGGGAAGGTTCGGACGGTAGCCGATATGCCTGATCTTCCACCCCGCCCGGACTCGAGCAGCGGGGAGCCTCGACCGCCGGCAGCACCGGTCCAGTTCGAGGGCGCGGAAACCGAACGTGCGCCGTCGCGTGTGCCGAAACCTCCCGAAGGAGCAGGCCCGGTCCTCGAGCACTATCGCGAGTCGAGCCGAAGCGTGTGGCTGTCGGCGCCCGCCCCGGTTCTGATCCTCCTGATCGGAGCGGTCTGGCACAGCGGGTTCGTCGCTCTGACCTACTGGTTCGTCTGGGTCATCGTGGCGGCAGTGTTCGCCTTCACCGTCTACGTTGGACGAGCCACCGTCGTCACCGCCGGCTCGGATTGGGTGCGGTGCAACGGTGCGGCAGTACGCACATACGAGCTCATCAGCATCCGTTATGCCGCACGAGGTATGGGCGGCGTCGACCTCGTACTCACGGACAGAACTGGCAGCGTGGTCATACCTCTGAGCCACCTGCAAGCGAACAAGCGGCTTTGGGGTTACGTGTACTTGGGCATGCGATATTCCGCTGCCAACGGAGCGAAACTTGACCGCACGACCCGCGCTCAATTCCCCGAACTCGTGTCGGACGAGTAAGACACCCCTCACCACTCTCCTGAGGTGAAGGGTGTCCTCCTGCCCATCAGTCGAAAGGCGGCCCGGTGTGCGAGATCTCGTGCTTGAACACCTGGGCGTCCCTGAACTCGATCGAGACGGACGGGCGCGGCGCCGCCGCGCGGAAGGCTTCCAGGGCCTCGTGCGACTCCCAGTACTCGAAGTTGTTCACCCGGCCCGGTTCGAGCGGGTCGGGTGAGATGGACAGGTCGAGGCAGCCCGGGTGGCCGCGGGCCGCCTCGACGATGGCGCGGTGGCCCTCGATGAACCGGTCCCGCTCCTCCGGATCGACGTACAACTTGCCTGCGACGATGACCGCCACGCCGCTCTCCCTCCGCGATCTCGGGGCCGTTCCCCCGGAAGCGGCGGCAGACTAGCGGCCAGGTACGACAATCCCTCAGAACGGGTACTGCTGGACCGGCCCCTGGATGGTCACCCACTGGGTCTCGGTGAACGACTCGATGTTGGCCGCCGCGGTCCCGATCCGGCCGCCGTTGCCGGAGTGCTTGACCCCGCCGAACGGGATGTGCGGGTGGTCGGCGACGGTCTGGTCGTTGATGTGCACCAGGCCGCTCGGGATCCGCTTGGCCACCTCCCACGCCTGCATCGCGTCCGCGCCGAGGACGCTCAGCGACAGGCCGTACTCGGTGTCGGCGGCGATCTCCACGGCTTCGTCGACCGTGCGGTACCGCAGCACCGGCGCCACCGGGCCGAAGATCTCCTCGCGGAACGCGGGGGTCGCGCGCCGGACGCCGTCGAGCACGGTCGGCCGGTAGAACAGCCCGTCGTAGTCGCCGCCCGCCGCGACCACGGCTCCGGACTCGACGCTTTCGGTGACCAGCCGGTGGATGTTGTCGCGCTGCTTGGCGTCGATGATCGGGCCCAGCGCGACGTCGGCGGTGTGCGGGTCGCCGACCGGCAGGTTGCGCGCCTTCTCGGCGAGCGCGGCGACGTAGTCGTCCGCGATGGACTCGTGCACGAGGTGGCGGCCCGCCGCCATGCAGATCTGGCCCTGGTGCAGGAAAGCGCCCCACGCCGCGGCCGACACCGCCGCGGCGACGTTGGCTCCCGGGAGCACGATCAGCGCGTTGTTGCCGCCCAGCTCCAGGTGCGCGCGCTTGAGGTGGGTGGCCGCGGCTTCCGCGACCTTGCGCCCGGCCGCGGTCGAGCCGGTGAACGCGATGACCCGGGTGTGCCGGTTGGCCACCAGGGCCGCACCCGCGTCCGCGCCGCCGGGCAGCATCTGGAAAACGCCCTCCGGCACCCCGGCCGCCTCGAACACCGCCGCCAGCGCCACGCCGCCGCACACCGCGGTCCGCGTGTCCGGCTTGAGCACCACCGAGTTGCCCAGCGCGAGCGCCGGTGCCACCGCCCGGATCGACAGGATCATCGGGAAGTTGAACGGCGCGATCACGCCGACGACCCCGGCCGCGACCCGCCTGCTGAAGCTGAGCCTGCCGTCGGCCGACGGCAGCAGTTCGCCGCTGGCGTGCGAGGGCAGCGCCGCCGCCTCGAAGCACTCGGTCGCGGCGGTGCGCGCCTCCAGTTCGGCCTTCGGGCCGATCGATCCGGCCTCCCGGACGATCCAGGTGCGGATTTCCTCCGCATGCTCCTCGAAGATCCGCCCGGCCCGGCGCAGGATCGCCGCCCGCTCCTCGAACGGCGTCCGCTCCCAATCACTTTGGGCCGCGGCGGCCTTCGCGCAGGCGGCGTCGACGTCGTCCGCCGTCGCGGAACCGACGTGGCCGAGCACGTCGCCGGTCGCCGGCTCGACGACCTCGGCCGGCGTGCCGCTCGCGGCGGTCCAGGCACCGGTGAAGACCTTCTTGTCCCAGACCTCGTTGCCGAACAAAGACATGGTGGGCTCCTCTCGGTTCAGGAAGCGGTGACCGCGACCGGTTCGCGCCGCGCGGTCCGGAACTTCTTCTTGGCCACGACCGCCACCGCGACCGCGCCGATCACGCCGGGCACGGCCACGGCGATGAAGTTCTGCTGGAACGGCAGTTCCAGCGCCAGCAGCGCACCGCCGAGGGTCGGCCCGCCGATCGCGCCGATGCGGCCGACCCCGGCCGCCCAGCCGACACCGGTGGAGCGCACCTCGGCCGGGTAGTACTCGACGGCGAAGGCGTGGATGATCGCCAGCACGCCGATCGTGGCGGCACCGGCCACGAACAGCAGCACGTTGAGCACCAGCGAGTTCGGGTTGAACGACAGCCCGATCAGCGACACCGAGGCGAGCACGAAGTACAGCACCAGCGTGCCGCGGTAGTTCCAGCGGTCGGCCATCCAGCCGCCGGCCACCGCGCCGACCATGCCGCCGAGGTTGAGCACGACCAGGTTCCACAGCGCCGAGCCCAGCGGGTATCCCGCGGTCTGCATCAGCTTCGGCAGCCAGGTGTTGAGGCCGTAGCTGAGCAGCATGCACATCGCGAAGAACACCCAGATCAGCACGTTGTTGAGCGCGTTGCCGTTGGCGAACAGCTGGGCCAGCCGGGCCTTGCCCGCTTCCGTCCGCTCCCCGGCCACCACGTCGCTGTGGTCGTTGTGCGGATCCACCTTGCGCAGCACCGAAAGCAGCTTCGCGCGGTCGCCGTTGGCGGCGAGGAACTCCGGCGACTCGGGCAGGAAGCGCAGCAGGACCGGCACCAGCAGCAGCGGGAGCCCTGAGATGTAGAAGACGCCGCGCCAGGTCCAGACCGGCTCGATGTAGATGGCGAACACCGCCGCGCCGATGCCGCCGACGGAGTAGAACGACGACACCAGCGTCACCCACAGCGCCTTGACCCGCCTGGGCGCGAACTCGCCCGTCATGGCGATGAAGTTCGGCACCAGGGCGCCCAGCGCGGCACCGACGGCGAACCGCAGCGCGCCGAGCTGGAACGGCCCGGTGGTGAAGGCGCAGGCGAGCGATCCCGCGCTGGCGATCGTCACGCAGGTGATCATCAGCGGCCTGCGTCCGTAGCGGTCGGCCAGCGGCGCGATGCCCATGCCGCCGACCAGCATCCCGACCAGCGCCATCGACCCGAGCGTCCCGGCGGTGACCGGGTCCATCTGCCACTCGTCCATCAGGTGCGCGATGACGGTTCCGTACGAGACCATGTCGTAGCCGTCGACGATCATGAGCAGCGAGCACATGACCAGGACCCCGACGTGGAAACCGTTCAGGCGAGCGTTACCGACCACGGACGTGACGGTGTGCTGAGACAACTCCGGAATCCCCTTTTTCCTGGCGTTTGTTTTTCCTGGCGTTTGCTGGAAAGACCCGAGTTCCCCGGTCAGGGCTCGGTGAGCTGGGTTTCGACCTCGATCACGGCGGGCCTGCCGGATCCGAGGGCGGCCTTGAAGGCGACGGCGAAGTCCTCGGCGGTGCGGACCGAGGTGGCGTCGACGCCGTAACCGCCCGCGATGCGCACGAAGTCGATGTCCGGCACGTCCATGCCGGGCGTCTCCCCGGCGTCGAGGACCTTGGCGAACCAGCGCAGGGCCCCGTAGGTGCCGTTCTTCAGGATCACGATGATCACCGGGATGCGGTACTGCGCGGCGGTCCACAGCGCGGTGATGCCGTAGTTCGCCGAGCCGTCTCCGATGAGCCCGACGACCTGCCGCTCGGCGTGGGCGAGCTGCGCGCCCACGGCCGCGGGGAGCCCGAAGCCGAGCCCGCCGGAGGCCGGGAAGAAGTAGCTGCCCTGGTGGGAAAGGTCCATCTGCGACCAGAAAGCACCGGTGGTCGCGGTGGATTCCTTGACGTAGACGGCGTCTTCCGGCGCGATCTCGCGCAGCGTCGCGAACAGCTCCGCCGGGTGCAGGCCGCTGCCGGTGCTGGTGATCTCGGGAAAGCCGGGCAGCGGCGGCAGTTCCGGACGCGCGGTCGCGCGGACGCCGGCTGCGATGCGCGCCAGCGCGTCCTTGATGTCGCAGACCAGCGCCTCCCCCATCGGCGCCCGCGCGGCCTCGGCCGGGTCGCCGGTCAGGTGCACCAGCCGCGTGCCCTCCGGCAGGTAGTCGCCGGGGACGTACTGGTGGTAGCGGAACACCGGGGCACCGGCGACGAGGACGAGGTCGTGGCCGTCGAGCGCGTCGGTCACGCCCTGGACGGCGGCGGGCAGCACGCCGCGGAAGCCGCGGTGGCGGGTCGGGAACGGGCAGCGGGACGCCGACGGCGCGATCCAGACCGGCAGGCGCAGCTTGTCGGCCAGCCGCACGGCGTCGTCGTTGGCGCACCGGGCGTCCACGTCGGGACCGAGGACCAGCACCGGGTTCTCGGCCGCGTCGAGCGCGACGACCAGGTCGCCGAGCTGCGCTTCGCTCAGCGAGCCCGCCGCGGCGGTGCTGCGGCGCAGCAGGTGTTCGGTGCTCTGCGGAGCTTCGCGCGCCCAGTCGTCGTAGGGCACCGACACGTAGACCGGGCCCTTGGCAGGCAGGTTCGCGATGTGGATGGCCTCGCTGATCGTGCGCGGTACGTCTTCGGCGCAGGTCGGCTCCGCGCTCCACTTGACCAGCGGCTTGGGCAGCTGCGGCGCGTCGACGTTGGCGAGCATGACCTCCTGGCCGATCGTCTCGCGCACCTGCTGCCCGGCGGTGATCACCAGCGGGCTGTGCGAGTAGACCGCGTTGGTCAGCGGTCCCAGCGCGTTGCCGGTGCCCGCGGCGGCGTGCAGGTTGACGAACGCCGAGCCGCCGCGGGCCAACGCGTAGCCATCGGCCATCGCCAGCACCGCGCCCTCGTGCAGGCCCAGCACGTAGCGGAAGTCGTCGGGCATGCCCGCCAGGAACGGCAGTTCGTTGGACCCCGGGTTGCCGAAGATCGTCTTCAGCCCGTGCGCCCGCAGCAGGTCGTAGGTCGTCTCCCGCACGTCGGCCATCTGGCCCGCCTTCCGTGGTCCCGATCGCGGCCGAAGTGCGCCGCATTCCCGGGTCACCCTAGGCAACCAGGCACGATAGGCATAATGAATGCTGTTGATCGGCACATAGGGCACATCTATTCTCGCCGGGTGCGGGAAGTCGACCTGAACCTCATGAAGACGTTCGTGCTGCTCTACGAGACGCGCAGCGTGACCAGGACCGCGGAGGCGATGTTCATCACCCAGCCGTCGGTCAGCCACGCACTGCGACGGCTGCGCAGGCAGTTCAACGACGAGCTGTTCCTGCGCTCGCCGGACGGCCTGACCCCCACCGAGACCGCCGAGCGGATGTACCCGAGGCTCCAGCAGGCGCTGGAGGTGATCGTCGAGACGGTCTCCGACGCCGCCGCCTTCAGCCCGCGGACCTCCGAGCGCACCTTCCGGCTCTGCGCGACCGACCTCGGCGAGATCAGCCTGCTCCCGGCCGTGCTCGCCAGGCTGGAGGACGAGGCCCCGCGGTGCACCGTCGAGGTCACGCCGCTGGACTTCGCCGACGCGGCGCAGAACCTCCGCCAGGGCCGGGCCGACGCGGTCATCTGCACCCCGCGCATCGATGCCCCCGACCTGCAGCGCGACGGGCTGTTCACGGAGAACTACGTCGGCCTCTGCGCGAGCTCGCACCCCAGGATCGGCGACCACCCGACGCTGGCGGACTACCTCGGCGAGCGGCACATCGTCGTGCACGAGGCGGCCGGGCACGTCGACACCGACCGGGAGCTGACCCGGCTCGGGCACCGCCGGGACGTGGCGGTGCGGGTGCCGCACTTCTCCGTGCTGCCCGAACTGCTGGCCCGGACCGGCTTCCTGTCCGCGGTGCCCAGCCGAGTCGCCGGGCTGTTCACCCGCTCCTCGGACGTGCGCACCTTCGCGCTCCCGCTGGCGCTGCCCAGGGTCGAGGTCTCGCTCTACACCTACCGCCGCGCCCTGCCCGCGCCCGGCATCGAGTGGCTGCGCGAGCTGATCTCGCAAACCCTGCGGACCGAGTGACCCGCGCCGAGTGGTTCGGACCAGATACGATCATGCGCACACCGTGAGGAGGGGGAGGCCCGTGCCGACCGAGCAGTCCGGGTCGCTGCCCAGCGACCAGCCGATGACCGGAACCGACAGCACCGTGCCGCACTCAGCGCGGATCACCAACTTCTGGCTCGGCGGCAAGGACCACTACGCCGTCGACCGCGAAGCGGGCGAGCGGTACATGGAGACCTTCCCGTCCATCGTGGAGATGGCCCGCTCCGGCCGCGAGTTCCTGGCCCGCGCGGTCGGGTTCCTCGCCGGGCAGGGCATCCGCCAGTACCTCGACATCGGCACCGGACTGCCCACCGCCGACAACACCCACGAGCTGGCGCAGCGCGCGGCGCCCGAGTCGCGCATCGTCTACGTCGACAACGACCCGATGGTCCTGGCGCACGCCCGCGTGCTGCTGACCAGCACCCCCGAGGGCGCCGCCGACTACCTCGACGCCGACCTGCGCGACCCCGCCGCGATCCTGGCCGGGGCCGCCGCCCTGCTGGACTTCGACCGCCCGGTCGCGCTGATGCTGATGGGCATCATCGGCCACGTCGGCGACGACGCGGAGCTGCGCGCGATCCTGGCCGAGCTGCTGGCCGCGCTGGTGCCGGGCAGCTACCTGGTGATCGGCGACGGCAGCGACCTGGACCCCGCGCAGGTGCGGGCGCAGGAGCGCTACAACGAGGGCGGCTCGCCGCCCTACCGGCTGCGCAGCCCGGAGCAGCTGGAGTCGCTGTTCGACGGCCTGGAGCTGGTCGAGCCCGGCCTGGTCCCCGCCGCGCACTGGCGTCCCGGACCGGACTCCACGCCCTACGCTGAAACGATTTCCCGCTGCGGCATCGCCCGCAAGCCCTGAGAACCGCAGTCGCGGCGTTGCTGCTCCACCTCGAACGGCGCCCGTAGTTCCCGCAGTACCTCGGCGTCGACGAGCAGGACCGGGACGTCCTGACCCGGCGTGCCGGTGCCGACACTGCGCGGTGACGCCCGGCTCGTCGAAGTCGGGCACGCCGTTTCCTGGTCGACTTCGGCCCGGTCGGGTCGGGTCGGGCGATCGAGGATGCTGCCTACGCCGCCTGGCACATAACACCGCTGCACGACAACCGATGGGCGACGGAGCCGCCCCACCTCCTCACGAGGAGCGCCCGCACCGGCTGCCCGTGTTCGCCGACGCGTGCGGCCTGACGCGCGAGCAACGAGCCCGCGTGCTCGACGAGGTGGCTCGCGTCCAGGACCCAGGCGGCTCGCGTGGCAGCAGGCGCCATCGGGCCGAGCCCGGACACCGTCCGGCCCTGCAACGACGGGCGGTTCGCGGTCAGCATCGCGCGTTCCCTGCTGTGGCTCGACGAGCACCGCGCTGCGCTGGAGCGAGCACTGCGCTGAGGAGGCAGGCTCTGCGGCAGCCGTCACGTTCCGCGCCGCCACCACCGGCGACGACGGGCGGGACCCGCGGCCGGCTCCGCCGGGGGCCGCGCGGCGGCCCGGTCGTCCCGCCACCGCCGCACGATCTCGTCGGCGTCGACCGGACCGATCCGCACCCGCGGACCGGTCGGCGCGCGCATCCACGCCGCGATCCGCAGGTTGAGGTCCGCGACGACATCGCGCACCTCGGCCTCGGTGGCCAGTTCGCGCACCTCGTCGGGCAGCCGCTCCGCCTCCTTGCGCAGCTGGAGCGGGGCGGGCAGCAGCGCGTCGGCGGAAAGCCCCTCGTCCCGCAACCGCTGCTTGATCCACCAGTTCTCGTCGTGCGGCTTGTTCATCCCCGGCAGGGGTTTCCCGGCGCCTGCCAGGTCGTCGAACGCCCCGCGCTCCTCCGCCTCGCGGATCTGCCGGTCCACCCAGGTCTCGAAGCTGACGAACGCCGGTTTCCGCTCTGTCATGGCGCCTCCCACCGCGTGCCGTGCCACTTCCCAGCTTGCCACCAACCGCCCCTTCGGGGGATCCGCGCGCAGCTGGCACCACCGCAGAATGCCCGCGAGACCCGCGCAGAGATGAGGTTCGCCGTGGACAAGTCCTACGACGTCGTCGTGATCGGGGCCGGCTTCGCCGGGCTGACCGCCGCCCGCGAGCTGTCGCTGCGGGGCCGCTCGGTCGCGCTGCTGGAGGCGCGCGACCGGATCGGCGGCCGCACCTGGACCGACCGGCGGCTGGGCCGCAGGCTGGAGATGGGCGGCACCTGGGTGCACTGGCTGCAACCGCACACCTGGAGCGAGATCACCCGCTACGGCCTGGCGGTCGAACCCAGCCCGACCGGCGGCCCGGTCTACTGGCTGGCGGGCGGCCAGGTCCACCGGGCAGCGCGGCGGAGTTCGACGCGCTGATCGCGCGCGGCATGGACCGGCTCGCCGCGGACAGCCGGGAGTGGTTCCCGCGCCCCTACGAACCGCTCCGCCACCCCGACCTGCACCACATCGACGACCGGACCGTGATCGACCACTTCACCGACTCCGGCCTCTCCCCCGCCGAACGCGAGGTCGGCATCGGCGTGTGGGCCGAGCACTTCAACGGACCGGCCGCGGTCTCCGGCCTGACCCAGGCGATGCGCTGGTGCGCGGCGGCCTCCGGCGACTGGCGCCTGCTGCACGAGGCCACGTCCGGACACCGCCTGACCACCGGCACGGCGTCGCTGGCCGCCGCGATCGCCGAGCACGGCACCGCCGATCTGCACCTGGGCACCAAGGTCACCGCCGTCTCCCAGCACGGGCCGATCACCGTGACCACCGCCGACGGTTCCCGCCGCACCGCGCGGCAGGTCGTGTGCACGCTTCCGCTCAACGCGCTGACCTCGATCGACTTCGATCCCGCCCTGCCGGAACCCAAGCGCGCGGCGAGCGCGGAACGCACCGCCTCGCAGGGGTTGAAGACCTGGATCCGGGTGCGGGGCGAGATCGAGCCCTTCACCGCGTACGCCCCGGACGACCACCCGCTGACCTTCGCGCGGCCGGAGTACACAGTGGACGGAGACACCCTCCTGGTCGCCTTCGGAACCCGCGCCGCCGACCTCCACCCCACCGACAAGGAAGGCGTCACCCACGCCCTGCACCGCTGGCGCGACGATCTGGAGGTCGTCGACGTCGCCGGGCACGACTGGATGAGCGACGAGTTCTCCCGCGAGACCTGGCCGATGCAGCGCCCCGGCCACCTCACCAAGTACCTCGCCGCGTTGCAGCGCCCGCACGGCGGCGTCCACTTCGCCGGGTCCGACATCGCCAACGGCTGGGCCGGTTTCATCGACGGCGCCATCGAAAGCGGCCTGCGCGTCGCGGGGCAGGTGGAGGCCGCGCTCGGCTCGTGACCTGGCTCGCATTGTCCCGTCCCCACCACGAATACCGTTCACATGTTTTAGCGTGGTCGGCGCTTTTCGGCTTCGATCCTGGGGGACTCGCACATGACCGTGCCACCGACCGGCCAGTACCCGCAGCAGGCGCCGCCGCGCCCGCCCGGACCAGCGGCGCCGCAGCAGTTCGCGGCCGCCGCGATGGGGCTGGTGAAGGTCTACGGGAGCGGCCCGTCGGCGGTGCAGGCGCTCGGCGGCGTCAACGCCGGGTTCCCGCGCGGGCAGTTCAGCGCGATCATGGGCCCGTCCGGGTCGGGCAAGTCGACGCTGATGCACTGCCTGGCCGGGCTCGACGTCGCCACCCACGGCCAGGTCACGCTGGGCGAGCTCAACCTGACCGGGATGCCCGACAAGCAGCTGACCCAGGTGCGCCGGGACCGGATCGGCTTCATCTTCCAGTCGTTCAACCTGCTGCCCACGCTCACCGCCGAGCAGAACATCCTGCTGCCGCTGGAGCTGGCGGGCCGCAAGCCCGACCCGCGGTGGTTCCAGACGATCACCCAGGCGCTGGGCATCGCCGAGCGGCTGCGGCACCGGCCCAGCGAGCTCTCCGGCGGCCAGCAGCAGCGGGTCGCGGTCGCGCGGGCGCTGGTGACCCGGCCGGAGGTCGTCTTCGCCGACGAGCCGACCGGCGCGCTGGACTCCAAGTCCGGCACCAACCTGCTGAACTTCCTGCGCCAGTCGGTAAACCAGTTCGGCCAGACGGTGGTGATGGTGACCCACGACCCGGTCGCGGCCTCCTACGCCGACAGCGTCACGCTGCTGGCCGACGGCCACATCGCCGGGCGCATCGAGCGGCCGACCCCGGACGCGGTGCTCAACGCGCTGCGTGGACTGGGCGGCTGATCCGGCGATGCTGCGCAACACACTGGCCCAGCTGCGGGCCAACGTCGGCCGGGTGTCGGCCGCCGCGCTGGCGATCGTGCTCGGCGTCGCCTTCGTCGCGGCCACCCTGGTGTTCACCGGTACCTTCGAGCGCGCCACCGTCCGCGCCGCCGCGGCGCCGGAGCTGGCCGCGGACCTGGTCGTCGACTCCGACGGCGGCGAGGGCTTCGAGGACGACAGCGCCCAGCGGGTGGCCGGGGTTCCCGGCGTGGCCGCGGCCGAGTTCCGCTACAGCACCAGCGCCGAGACCGCGTGGGCGGGCGGCAACGGCTACTCGTCGGTGTTCGTCGTGCCCGCCGACCCGAGGCTGCACTGGTTCAGCCTCGCCGAGGGCGGGCTGCCCGGTCCGGACGACGAGGTCGCGCTCGACGTCGTGGCCGCGCGCAACGCCGGGCTGAAGGTCGGCGACACCATCACCGCCAAGACGTTGAGCTACGCCGCGGGCGGCGAGGTGCGGACCGACCTGAAGGTCAGCGGCCTGGTCGACACCGGCCGGACGCTGGTCACCGGCGGCGGCACGCCGACCCTGTTCGCGGCCCCGGCGCTGATGGAGAGGCTGGAGCTCAACTCGGCCACGGCCGTGGACGTGCTGGTCGACGACGGCGCCGACGCCGAAACCGTGCGCTCGGCGATCACCGCCGCGATGGGCCCCGGCTTCGACGTGCGGACCGGTGAGGAGCGCGCCGCCGAGACCGCCGAGCAGCTCGGACCGATCTCGGCGGTGATCAACGCGATCCTGCTGCCGTTCGCCGGGATCGCGCTGTTCGTGGCCGGGTTCGTCATCATCAACACCTTCTCGATCCTGCTGGCCCAGCGCAGCCGCCAGTACGCGCTGCTGCGCTGCGTGGGCGCCAGCCGGGGGCAGATCCGCGGGTCGGCGCTGCTGGAGGCGGTGATCATCGGCGCGGTGGCGTCGGTGCTGGGCACCCTGGTCGGCGTGCTGGCCGCCGCGGTCGTCGGTTGGCCGCTGGGGCTGACGAAGTCCCCGGTGGACTTCGGGTCGCTGGGCATCTCGGCGCTGTCGCTGGTCCTGCCGCCGGTCATCGGCGTGGTGGTGACGCTGCTGTCGGCGTTGGCGCCCGCCGGGCGGGCCACCCGGGTCAGCCCGCTCGCCGCGCTGCGGCCGGTCGTGCAGGAGTCGACGGCCCGCAGGATCAGCATCGTGCGGCTGGTGTTCGCGCTGGTGCTGTTCGGCCTCGGGGCGGCGCTGCTGCTGGGCGGCGCGTTCGGCGGCAGCCTGGCGCTGGCGGTGCCGGGCGCGATGATCACCGCGATCGGCGTCCTGCTGTGGACGCCGTCGCTGATCCCCGGGGTGGCGAAGCTGTTCGGCGCGCTGTTCCGGTTCACCGGGCCGACCGGGGTGCTGGCCACCGGAAACGCGGTGCGCAACCCCTACCGCGCCGCGTCCACCAGCACCGCGCTCATGATCGGCGTGGGCCTGATCGTGCTGCTGGTCACCGGCACGGCCACCGCGCAGGAGACCGCCCGGTCCCGCATCGACGAGCAGTACCCGGTCGACGCGATCCTGACCAGCGAGTCCGGCCAGATCGCGCCGGAGCTGCTGGCGAAGGCGGAGTCGGTGCAGGGCGTCGCCGAGTCGGCGACGTTGCGCGCCGCCGACGTCCAGGTGGACTACTCCGACTACCGGGTCCTGGGCATCGACCCGGCCGCGTTCGGCCGGATCGCGCGGCACGGCGGGGACGTCCTGCGTCCGGGCACCGCGCTGATGAACCCGACCGACCTGGAGTACAGCGACGTCAAGGCCGGTCAGCAATTGCAGATCCCGGGGCCGAATGGGCGCACCGTCTCGGTCGAGCTGGTCAGCAGCGAGCTCGCCGAGAACAACCAGATCGTGCTCGCCGAGTCCGACCTCGCCACGATCGCGCCGGACGCGCCGGTCGGCGCGGTGTGGATGCGCGCGGACGACTCCGTCGACACCAAGGTCTTCGTCGACGGGCTCACCAGCTTCTACCTCAGTTCCGGTGGCGGAGCGGTGAAGCTGGCAGGCGCAGCGCCGATGCGCGCCCAGGTGGACACGGTGCTCGACATCATGCTGTCGATCGTCACCGGCCTGCTCGGCGTCGCGGTGATCATCGCGGTCGTGGGCATCGCGAACACGCTCGGCCTGTCGGTGCTGGAGCGCGGGCGGGAGTCGGCGCTGCTGCGGGCGCTCGGGCTGACCCGCGGGCAGCTGCGCGGAACGCTCGCGCTGGAGGCGATCCTGCTGGCGCTGGTGGGTGCAGTGCTGGGCTCGGCGCTGGGAATCCTGTTCGCGTGGGCGGGTTCGGCGGCGCTGTTCGGCCAGATCGGGTTCGAGTCGACCTTCCAGGTCCCGTTCGGGCGAGTGGGGCTGGTGCTGCTGTGCGCGCTGCTGGCCGGTGTCGTCGCTTCGGTGCTGCCCGCTCGGCGGGCGGCGAAGGCCGCTCCCGCGGCGGCGCTTTCGGACGAGTGAGGCGCCTGGTCTCGGACCGCGCCTTGAGCGCCGACAACCGGCGCGGGGAGTCGTCACCGGTCACTCCCCGCGCCGGTTCCACTACGAACCGGTGTCGATCGCTGCGTCCGGGGCCGCGGGACTGCTAGAAGAGAAGTCGATCATCAATACCGGCCAGTCTCGGAAAGGACCGCCCCGGATGCCCACCGACACCAGCGCACGCAAGATCGACCGCGGTGACAGCGAGGGTTGCCCCCTCCACCGGGGCACCGACGGGGTCTGGCAGGTGCGCGGCTACTCCGCCGCGCGGGCGGTGCTGCGCAGCACCGACACCGTGCAGGCCGGGCTCGGGGTGGAGACCGTCGAGAAGATGCCCGCCAAGATCCGGCGGCCGGTGCTCTACCGCGACGGCGCCGAGCACCGCGAGCACCGCAGGCAGACCGCGAAGTACTTCACCCCGCGCCGGGTCGACGAGCACTACCGCCCGATCATGCAGCGGGTTTCCGACGCGCAGATCGGCAAGCTGCGCGCGGACGGCCAGGCGCAGCTGTCCGAGCTGAGCTTCCACCTGTCCATCGAGGTCGCCTCGGCGGTGATCGGGCTGACCGACAGCAGGCCCGGGATCCGGCGCAGGCTGGAGCGGTTCTTCCCGGAGGAGTTCGGCGAACCCGGCTTCACCAGCCTGCACGGCCTGTACTGGGTGTGGCGGCAGGCCGCGAACTGGACCTCGGTCTACCTCGGCGACGTCCGGCCTGCCATCCGCGCCCGCCGCCGCGACCGGCGCGACGACCTGATCTCGCACCTGCTCGACGACGGCTGCTCGGCGGCCGAGATCCTCGGCGAGTGCATCACCTTCGCGGCGGCGGGGATGATCACGACCCGGGAGTTCGTCAACGTCGCGGCGTGGCACCTGTTCACCGACGAGGAGCTGCTGGCCCGGTACCGGGAGGCCGACGAGCCCGGACGGCTGGCGGTCCTGCACGAGATCCTGCGGCTGGAACCGGTCGTCGGGCACCTGCGCCGGCGCACCACCGCGGCCGTCGAAGTCCCCGACGGCGACGGCGTGGTCACCATCCCCGAGGGCGATGTCGTCGACATCGTCGTCAGCGCCACCAACACCGACACCGCCGCGATGGGCGATCAGCCGGAGGCGGTCTGCCCCGGGCGGTCGCTCTCGGCGGGCGCCTCCCCGCAGGGACTGTCGTTCGGGGACGGCGCGCACAAGTGCCCGGGGTCGAACATCGCGATCCTGGAGACCGACATCTTCCTCAGCAAGCTGTTCTCCCTGCCAGGACTGACGATGCGCCAGCCGCCCCGGGTGACGTTCAACGACGCGATCGGCGGCTACGAGCTGCGCGACTTCGTCGTGGCGCTGTCGCAGGACTGAGGTTTCGCGGCGGGCGTCGCGGGATTCGCGGCGGTGTCGCGGTATTCGCGGCGCTGCCGCAGGACTGGATCTTTGCGGCGAATGGCCGATCGGCTGAGCCGGGACGGGCCGATCGACTGAGCCGATCGGCCTTGCGAACTGGGAATCTTGTGGCATGAGACCGCCGACCTCGCACCATCCGGGAGAGCCCGGCACAGCTCCCGTTCCCCCTGCCGCCGCTCCCCCTGTCCCCGATCCTGCTGTCCCCGTTGCTGCTGCCCCCGTCCCTGCCGTCCCCGTTCCCGCCCCGCCACGCGGCACCACCCCGCCACACGGCGCCGCCCCGCCACGCGGCACCGCCGCGCCTCCCAGCACGACCGGCGCGCGGGTCGGAGCTCTCGACGCCCTGCGGGGCTTGGCGCTGTGCGGCATCCTGCTCGTCAACATCCCACCGGTCATGGAGATGACCAGGGTCGTGGACGGGCGCATGCTGCCCGTCCCGCACGCGTTCGACATGTTCGTCCAGCAGCGGTTCTTCCCGATCTTCTCCCTGCTCTTCGGCGTCGGGTTCGGGATCTTCCTGCGCCGGGCGGCCGAACGCGCCGCGCGCCCACGCGTGTTGCTGCTGCGCCGGCTCCTCATGCTCGGCGCGCTCGGGGCGCTGCACCAGATCCTGCAACCGGGCGAAGCCCTGCTCCCGTACGCGATCATCGGCCTCGTCCTGCTGCTGCCGCTGAGTTTCCTGCCGTGGTGGGCCGATCTCGCGCTGGGCGCGGCGGCGCTCGTCGCGGCGGTGACCTACACCAGCGGCGGGATCGCGGTCATCCCCGGCCTGATGCTGATCGGTTTCGGCCTCGCCGGACTGCCCGCGGTGCTGCACCGGCACACCGCCTCGGTGGCAGCGGTCTTCGTGCTGTCCCTCGGCCTCTCGGTCGTCGGTCTGCTCTGGCAGGAGCAGGATCCGCTTTCGGCGGGGTTCACGACTTCGTCGGCCGTGGCGGGCCTGTGCATGGCGACCACCTACCTGACGGGTTTCCTCCTGCTGCTGAGGACTCCGGCCGAGCGTCCGCTGTCCGCGGTGCTCGAACCGCTCGGCCGGATGGCCCTGACCAACTACGTGACGGCGACGCTGCTGTTCGTCCCCTTAGGACACTTACTCGGCCTGCACCGGTCCACGGCCTGGGGCGCGGTCCTCGCGCTCGCCGCCGGAATCCTCCTCGTGCAGGTGCTGTGGAGCCGGTGGTGGCTCCGGCGCTTCCGCTACGGCCCGCTGGAATGGGTCTGGCGCTGCTTCACGTGGTGGAAGATCGTGCCGCTGCGCGGCTGATCACCGGACCCGGTGCAGGAACTCCGAGAGAACGGCGTTGAACTCGGCCGGGCGCTCCATGTTCGGGTAGTGCGCGGTGCCGTCGACGGTCGTCGACGATCCGTTCGGCACGGTCCGGGCGACCTGCTCGGCCATGCCGATGTGGTCGGCGGTGTCGAGCCCACCGACGATGGCGTGCAGGTCAGCCGTGATCTCCGGCAGCCGCTGCCAGGTGTTCTCCACCGGGATCAGCGGCACGGCGGCGGGCTTCCCGTTCGCCGGGTCCGTCCGGACGTGCGCGGCGACGGTCTCGGTGACCATCTGCCTGCACTGCGCGACGACCTGCGGATCGACCTGGCCGAGGTCGCGGTGCGGGCCGGCGGTGAACAGCATGAACGCGTCGATCCAGCCCTCCGCGTCCCCGGCCTCCTGGGTGCGCTGCCAGGTGCTCAGGATCTCCAGCGTCCACGGGTCGGTGAACCGCGGCTCGCTGGTACCGGCCCCGCTGATGACCAGGGAGGACACCAGATGCGGATGCTCCAGCGCGGTGTCGAGCGCGGTTGTCGCGCCCATGGACAGCCCGACCAGGCCGACGGGCCCGAGGCCGAGGTGTTCCAGCAGCGCCGCGATGTCGTCGCAGTGCCGGAACGGCTCGACCGGCGTCGAGGACCGGCCGTGGCCGCGCGCATCGGGCGCGATGACCCGGTACCGCTGGGAGAACTCCTCGATCTGCCGGTTCCACATGCGGTGGTCGAGTCCGCCGCCGTGCAGGAACACAAGCGGCTCGCCGCTTCCGGTGTCGCTGTAGGCGAGGCGTCCCCCCGCGATGTCGGCGTGTCGCACGTCGTCCAGCGCCAGCTTGCTCTCCATCATGACAACCAGGGTGTCATTTCATCGGCGCTTTGACAACTGAGTCGTCATCCTGGGAGGAGCCTCGATCATCGGTCTCGACAAAACCGGCTGAGCGCCACGTCGAGAATCTCGTTTCCCTGAGCGGAAAACCGGCATCTTCCGACAGCTGTCGCCGTTCTCGTCCCGACAGGTGAACACCCCTTGTGGTGCGCGCTCGGATCGCTACTCTCGGGGCCATGATCCGCCTGGTTGCCCGCCGCCACGTCGACTACGTGCGCGTGACCGCTTCCGCCTGTTGATCTGATCTCGCACTTCCAGCGGTAGTCCCGCTTTCCTCTCGACCCCGCTTTCCTCCCGACGGTGTTCCGTCGGCCCTTCCTCCATGCGCTGCCGTCGTGGCACCGCATCGCCTTTTGCTTCCATGGAGCCAACATTGAGCACTGACACGCCTGTCCCCGACCAGTCCTCGTGGTCGTTCGACACCCTCCAGGTGCACGCCGGAGCCAGCCCCGACCCGGCGACCGGTGCTCGCGCGGTCCCGATCTACCAGACCACCTCGTACGTCTTCCGCGACACCGAGCACGCGGCGAACCTGTTCAACCTCAGCGAACCCGGCAACATCTACACCCGGATCAACAACCCCACGCAGGAGGCGCTGGAAAACCGGGTCGCCGTGCTGGAGGGCGGGGTCGCCGCGGTCGCGCTGGCCTCCGGCCAGGCCGCCGAGACGCTGGCCATCCTCACCATCGCCGGCTCCGGCGACCACCTGGTCTCCAGCGCCGCGCTCTACGGCGGCACCTACAACCTGTTCCACCACACGCTGCCCAAGCTGGGCATCGAGGTCAGCTTCGTCGAGGACCCCGACGACATCGAGGAGTGGAAGGCCGCGGTCCGCCCGAACACCAAGGCGTTCTTCGCCGAAGGGCTGGGCAACCCGCGCGCCAACGTCCTCGACGTGCGCGCGGTCGCCGACGCCGCGCACGAGGCAGGCGTCCCGCTGATCATCGACAACACCGTCACCACTCCGTACCTGCTGCGCCCGATCGAGCACGGTGCCGACATCGTCGTGCACTCGGCGACCAAGTACCTCGGCGGTCACGGCACCGCGATCGGCGGCGTCGTCGTGGACGGCGGCACCTTCGACTTCGGCGCGCACGGCGAGCGGTTCCCCGGCTTCGTCGAGCCGGACCCCAGCTACCACGGTCTGCGGTACTGGCCCGCGCTCGGTCCGGGCGCCTTCGCCGCGAAGCTGCGGGTGCAGGGGCTGCGCGACCTCGGTCCCGCGATCTCGCCGTTCAACGCCTTCCTCCTGCTCCAGGGCCTGGAAACGCTGTCGCTGCGCATCGAGCGGCACGCCGCCAACGCGCAGAAGCTGGCCGAATGGCTCAGCGAGCGCGACGAGGTCGAGTCCGTGCACTACGCCGGGCTGCCGTCGAGCCGCTGGTACGAGCTCGGCCGCAAGTACCTGCCCGCCGGTGCCGGCTCGGTGGTCTCCTTCGAGCTGCGCGGCGGGGTCGAGGCCGGGCGCGCGTTCGTCGACGGCGTGCGGCTGTTCAGCCACCTGGTCAACATCGGCGACGTCCGCAGCCTCATCGCGCACCCGGCGAGCACCACGCACAGCCAGCTCAGCGAGGAGGAGCAGCGGGTCGCCGGGGTGACCCCGGGACTGGTCCGGCTCTCGGTGGGCATCGAGCACGTCGAGGACCTCAAGGCCGACCTCGAAGCCGGTTTCCGCGCCGCGAAGGCCGAACTGGAGCGATGAGCACCGGCACCGGTCTCCTCCCCGCCACCGGCGCGTGGCGGGAAGGAGACCCCGCCGGGCGCAGGCAGTGGCTGCGGCTGCCCGACCCCTTCCCGCTGGAAGCGGGCGGCAGCCTGCCCGCCGCCCGGCTCGCCTACGAGACCTGGGGACGGCTGGACCGCGACGCCTCGAACGCGGTCCTGGTCCTGCACGCGCTGACCGGGGACAGCCACGTCGCCGGTCCCGCCGAGCCGGGCCATCCCACCCCTGGCTGGTGGGACGGGCTGATCGGGCCGGGCAGGCCGCTGGACACCGACCGGTGGTTCGTCGTCGCCCCGAACGCGATCGGCGGCTGCCAGGGCAGCACCGGGCCCGCGACCACCGCTCCGGACGGGCGCGCGTGGGGCGGGCGGTTCCCCGCCGTCACCGTGCGGGACTCGGTCCGGGCCGAGGCTCTGCTCGCCGACGCGCTGGGCGTGTCGTCGTGGGCGGCGGTGATCGGCGGTTCGTTCGGCGGGATGCGGGCGCTGGAGTGGGCCGTCGACCAGCCCGGCCGGGTGTCGGCGGCGCTGCTGCTGAGCTGCTGCGCGGTGTCCTCGGCCGAGCAGATCTCCTGGTCCGCCACGCAGATCCAGGCGATCCGCGCCGACCCGGACTGGCTCGGCGGCGACTACCACGACCTGCCCGACGGCCGCGGTCCGCAGGCGGGACTGGGCGTCGCGCGGCGGATCGCGCACATCACCTACCGCAGCCCGCAGGAACTGGAAACCCGGTTCGGGACCGGCCACCAGGACGGCGAACACCCCTGGCACGGCGGCAGATACGCCGTCGAGTCCTATTTGGACCACCACGCGGACAAGCTGGCGCGGCGGTTCGACGCGGCGAGCTACGTCGCGCTCGCGCAGGCGATGTCCGGGCACGACGTCGGGCGCGGGCGCGGCGGGGCCGAGGCGGCGCTGTGCCGGGTCCGGGCGCGGACCCTGGTCGGCGCGGTCGACAGCGACCGCCTCTTCCCGCCTTCCCAGCAGCGGTGGCTCGCGGGCGCGATCCCCGGCGCCGGGCTCCGGACGATCAGCTCACCGCACGGTCACGACGGATTCCTCATCGAGACCGGGCAGGTCGGCGCGCTGGTCCGGGAACTACTCTCCTGACCCGCAAGGCTCACGATCCCGCGAGCCCGGCTCGCAGGTTCGGGTGCACCGGCGCCCAGCCGAGTTCGGCGGTGGCCCTGGCGTGCGAGACCCGCATCGAGGTGTCGATCAGCAGGCAGCCCAGGTAGGGGATCATGCGCCGGCACAGCCAGGCGGGCACCGCGACCGGCCGCGGGGTGCCGTGCGCCTCGGACACGGCCGTCATGAACTCGCGCCAGGTGGCCGGACTGTCGTCGACGATGTTGTAGACCGCGCCCGGCGTGCCGCGTTCCATCGCCGCCACGGCCGCGTTCGCCGCGTCGTGGACGTGGACGAAGCACGTCGTCCCCGTCCGACCCCGGGGCAGGACCGGCAACCGCTTGCGCATCATCCCGGCGAACAGGTCGCTGAACGCCTTGGGGCCGTAGAACATCCCGTACCGCAACGCGATCCCCTCGATGCCGTCGGCGTTGAGCGCGTGGTGCTCGGCCTCCGCGCTCGACCGCGTCACCAGGTCCGCCACCGTGCCGACCGGCACGCCGAAGGGATCCTCCTCGGTCAGCACCCGGTCGCCGTGGTCGCGGTAGCCGTAGCCGGTGATCAGCGACTGGGTCACGAACCGGCGCGCTCCGACCACTCGCGCGGCGGCGAGCAGGTGCTCCGAACCCCGCCCGCGCAATGCGATCGTCGGATCGTCCTCGGTCAGCTTGCGGCCCGCGCCGCGCAACGCCGTCGCCTGGTGCATCACCGCGTCGGCCGACAGGCCGTCGACGGCGCGCAGCAGTCCCTCGCGGTCCATCACGTCCGCGACCACCGGGGTCGCACCCAGGTCCGCGACCACCCGCCGGTTGGCCCTGTCTCGGATCACCGCGAACACCTCGTGCCCGCCCGCGGCCATCGCCGCCAGCAGCGGCCCGCCGATCGCGCCGGTGGCACCGGCCAGCAACACCTTCATCCGTTCTCCTCCGGTTCGTCCGGGCGATTCCCATCGCTGCCAACGGGTTCGCCGGGTCACCGCTCTGACGAGGCAGCGCCCCTGGACGTGACAGCCGCTGCGGGTGCTGACCCGCCCGGAGTGACCGACACTGGCGGGAGTGCCTGCCGGAAGGAGCACCCGATGAGCGAGTCGAGCGGTTCGCACCGGCCCCGGCTCTCCGCCGAGGCGCGCGGTCGGCTGGAGGACGAGCTGCGCTCGCTGCGCGAGCAACGGCGGCAGCTGGCCGAGGACCTGTCCCAGCGGGACGCGACCACCGGCGACCGGGGTGACGAGTCGCAGGCGCTGGAGGGCGCGGACACCCTCGCCTGGTTCGACGACCGCATCGCCGCGCTGGAGCGGCGGCTCTCCGGGGCAGGCCCGGTTCCGGAGGGGCTGCCGTCCGGGACCGCGGTGACCCTGCGGTTCCGGGACGGGACCGTGCAGGAACTGCACGTGGTGTCGATCCCGGAGGAGATCCCGGAGGGCGCCGAGGACGTCACCCTGACCTCGGACAGCCCGCTCGGGCTCGCGCTGGTCGACAGCCGCCCGGGCACCACCGTCACCTACCCGACGCCCAACGGCCGCGAGGAGGCCGAGGTCGTCGACATCCGGCCACCGTCCTGAACCGGGAATTCGAACACCGCCCGGTGCGCGGGAATACGCCGGAGAAGCAGTGAGTATGTTTTGCCGTTTTTACCAAAGCAACGGTGAAAACCGGAGTACGTCTTTCAATGGAACTGCCGCCGAAAGCGGGCTGGACACGCTCCGGCTCGCATTCCTCGCGGAGAGGCCGACAGATCCCTGCCGATCCTGCCACACCCGGCCAACGACAGCCTTGCACCCACTCTGACGTGCATAAATGACAGTATTCGCGTTTCCGCGAGGACAGGTCATCGATACTTCGGAAACGAGATCGAGGCACACGTCCCGGGAAGATCCAACCAATGGTTCAGACCCAATTGCAAACAAGTTTCCGCCCGTGTTTCCACTGTTACCGCACTTGACACCTCAACGGTCGCGGGTGTTTATTCGGGTGCACGAACGAGCTGGTGATCCCCGGATGGGACGCGGCGGAACTTCCTGGTCCAAGAGTCCCCGGATCAGGGGTATGGGCGGGACACCGATGGGCACCTCGACGAACGCTGCACCGCGCAGGAGAAACGGTTCACCTCCGCTGATCGGACGCACCGACGAGCTGGACCAGCTGGTCACCGCGGCGGCACGGCCGCGTTCGGTGGTGTTCCTGGAGGGCGAGGCCGGGCTGGGCAAGACCCGGCTGCTGGCCGAGGCCCTCGACCGGCCGGAGCTGACCGGGCGCACCGTGCTCACCGGCCACTGCCGCCCGCTGTGCCCGCCGCTGGCGCCGGTGCTGCACGCGCTGCGCGCGGCGGGCGCCGCCGCGATCGCCCACCGCACGCTCTCGCCCCGGACGGGCGCGCTGCGCCCGCACCTGCCGGAGCTGACACCCGCGCTGCCCGCCGTCGGCGACGCCGGGCTCGACCGGCACTCCCTGGTCCGCGCAGTCGCCGACCTGCTCCGGGCGCTGGGACCGGCCCTGCTGGTGCTGGAGGACCTGCACGCCGCCGACGAGAGCTCCCGGCACCTGCTCAACCTGCTGCTGTCCGAGCCTGCCGGAGACCTCGCGCTGCTGGTCACCTACCGGCCGCGCGAGGTCGCCGACGGGCTGCTGGTCGGACCGTCCTACCGGCCGCTGCCCGGAGTGGCGAGCAAGAAGGTCGCGCTGCGCCCGCTGGGGGTCGCCGAGGTCGGTTCGCTGGTCGAGTCGATGGTCGCCGACGGCCCGGTCTCCGACGCGTTCGCCGCGCTGCTGCACGAGCGGACCGGCGGAAATCCCCTGCTGGTAGAGGAAACCGTCCGCGCCCTGCACGAGCGCGGTTCGCGGCAGCGCCCGGTGCCGGTCCGGGTCGACGAGGCGACCGCGCGCGAGATGCTGCGCGAGGTCGACGCGCCCACGCTGATCGGCCGGGGCACCACGGAGATGCTGAGCTCGCTGCCGCCCTCGGCGCGGCGCCCGGTGCACGCCCTGGCCGTGCTGGGCGCGCCGTCCTCGGTCGACACCATCGCGCGGATCGCCGAGCTCCCGGTCGAGCGGGTCGCGGCCACCCTGCCGGTGAGCGTCGAGGCGAACGTGCTGCTGGAAACCGACGACGGCTGCTACGACTTCCGGCACGCCCTGGCCCGCGCCGCGGTCTACCGCACGCTTCCCGGCCAGGAGCGGCAACGGCTGCACCTGCGGGCGTTGCAGGTGCTGCGGCGCCGGCACGAAACCTCGCTGGTGCAGCTGGCCGACCACAGCCGCAAGGCCGGCGCGCTGGCCGAGTGGCTGCGCTACGCCGAGGCCGCCGCGGACCAGTTCGCGATGTCGGGCAACGTCTCGGCGGCCAGCGAACTGCTGATGGCGCTGCTGGGCGAACCCACCCTCGCGACGTCCGATGTGGACCGGCTCGCGCTGAAGCTGTGCAGCCTGGCGATCAAGTGCCGCCGCCAGCGCGAGGTGATCGCCGTGCTGGAGCGGCTGCTCGACGAGCACGCGCTGTCGCCGTCGATCCGCGGCGAGGTCCGGCTGACCCTGGGCACCACGCTGATGAGCCACGTCGGCGGGCCGGAGGCCGCGCGCTGCGAGCTGAACCAGGCGCTGCGCGATCTCGACGACGTCTCCAAGCTGCGGGCCAAGGCGATGTCGATGCTGGCGCAACCGTTCTTCGGCGTGACCCCGCTGGCCGAGCACGAGCGGTGGCTGCGCCAGGTCGACGGGTCCATCGACGACGCCGACGATCCCGCGTTCGTGCTCAGCCTGCTGGCCGACTGCGTCAGCTCGTGGGTCAGCATCGGGGATCCGCGCGCGTGGGACATGCTCGCCCGGCTGCCCGCGCAGGCGACCACACCGGAGGGCCGGTACCAGCTGACCCGGGTCTACACCAACGTCGCCGACGCCTGCACCTGGGTCGGCTACCACGGCCGCGCCCGCGACTTCCTGCGCCGGGCGCGGCGGCTGGTGGTCGACCACGGCGGGTCGTTCGCCTGCGTGGCCACCCGCACGATCCAGTCCCACCTGGACTGGCTGGTCGGCGAGTGGGACGGGCTGGACGAGCGGGCCGCGCTGCTCTACCACGAGAACCCGGAGCTGCACGGGATCTCCGCGGAGAACTCGCTGGTGCTGGGCTGCCTCGCCGAGGTCCGCGGCGAATGGGCCAGGGCGGGCGAGCACTTCACCCGGATCGACCTGGCGCACCCGGAGAACGCGGGCTTCCCGATCGTAATCTCCGCCTGGGCCGCGGTCGTGCGGATCAAGCTCGCGCGCGACGAGCAGCGCGCCGCCCGCACCCACGCCGAACACGGCCTGGACCTGCTGCGCCGCAAGAACCACTGGGTGTGGGGCGGGGAACTCGTGCACGCGGCGGTGGACCTGTACTGCCGGCTCGGCCGCACGGTCGAGGCGCACGCCCTGATCCGGGAGTTCACCGAGGCCATCGGCGACCGGCACGCGCCGATCGCGCGCGCCCTCGCGACCAGCTCCCGCGGCCTGCTCGCCGCGCGCTGCGACGACCTCACCCGGGCGGCCCGGCTGTTCGAGGACGCCGCCGCCCAGTACGAGCAGCTGCCCGCGCCCTACTTCGCCGCGCAGAGCACCGAGCGGCTGCTGCACTGCCGGATCCGGTCCGGGCAGACCGGTGTCGCGTCCCAGCTGATCGCGCTGACCGAGCGGTTCGAGGAGCTGGGCGCGACCCGCGACGCGGCGCGCTGCCAGCGGCTGCTGCGCGACACCGGGTCGTCGATGCCGTCGCGGCACGGCAGGCGCGGCTACGGGCTGGCGCTGTCCCCCAGGGAGCAGAGCGTCGCCCGGCTGATCTCGCACGGCTACGCCAACAGCCAGATCGCCGAGGTGCTCCAGATCTCGCCGCGCACGGTGGAGAAGCACGTGGCGAAGATCCTGCGGAAGATGAACGTGCGCTCTCGGCACGACCTGCCTTCGTCCGGCTGATCAGGGCCCGGCTCGGACCGGCCAGTCACGTCCCGGCCGGTCACGCCCGGCTCGGCCGAACACCGCCCGGCCCGGCCAGTCCGCGCCCAACTCGGCCGATCAACATCGCGCCTCGCCCGGCCGAACACCCCCGACTCGGCCGACCAGCGCACCGCTCGGCGATCACGCCCGACCCGGCCAATCAGCATCGCGCCCGGCCCAGCCGATCAGCACCCGACCCGGCCGAACACCGCCCCACTCGGCCGAACAGCTCCCGGCCCAGCCGGTCAGCGCGGGTGGAACCCGCAGCTGCGGCGCACGAGCAGCGATCCGCCGACCAGCTGGTGCCGGGGTGCGAGGCGGCTGCCGCCGATCCGCTCGTCGAGGGCCCGGGCAGCGGCCGCGCCGACGGCGCGCATGCTGTAGCCGACCGTGGTCAGCGCGGGATGGGTGCGGACGGAGGCGGTCACCTCGCCCCAGCCGGTCACCGCCAGGTCACCGGGCACCTGCAACCCCAGTTCCTCGGCCGCGCGCAGCACTCCCAGGGCGATCTCGTCGGTGCCGCAGAGCAGCGCGTCCGGCCGTTCGGCGGAGCGCAGCACGCGCAGCGCCGCGATCCGGCCGCTCTCGGCGTCGGCACGGCAGACCGCCTTGTCGAGGCGGGCGTCCGGCAGTTCCTCCTGCACCGCGGCGAAACGCCGGGCGTCCGCGCCGACGAAGCAGATCCGGGAGCAGCCGTGTCCGGACAGGTGCTTGGCGATCAAGCGGGCGGCATCGGTGATCTCGACGTCGACGACGTCGACGCCCAGCAGCGGCGGCCGGTCCACGACGACCACCGGCAGGCCGCGGTCCACCAGCTCCGCGATGACCGCGCCGGGCACCGAGCCGCCCAGCACCATCAGCCCGTCCACCTGGGCGGCCAGGTCGAGCACCGCCGCCTCGGCCGACGACCGGTCTCCGGTGTCGAGGACTCGCACGCCCCGCCCCTGCGAGGTCGCCACCGCCTCGTACCCGGCGACGATGTCCGAGCGCTTGCCGCCCTCCAGCACGATCCCGTTCGCGTGCCTGCGGTCGGTGCGCCCGCCACGAGCGGGGATGAAGCGCAGGCTCTCGGCCGCGGCGAGCACCCGCTCGTTGGTCGTCGACGCCACCGGACCCGTGCCGCGGAGGGCGCGGGAGACCGTCGTGACCGACACCCCCGCCCGCTGGGCAACGTCCTGGATGGTGGTGGTCCCGGAGGTCATCGCCACTCCCAGTTCCGGAGAACGGATCGGTCAGCTCACGCTAGGAACGCGGCTGTTCCCGGACAAGTGGTGCCTTTTACCAGTTCCCACCCAGGCCGCCCGGTGGATCGCGATCACGCCCAACCAGCGGATCGCCGTCAGTGGATCGCGATCAGGCCCACCCCGAAACCGGCCGCGATGACCACACCGCAGACCAGCAGCGCCCACTTGATCGCGAACCGGTGGTGGTCACCGAGGTCCACCTTGGACAGTCCGATGAGGACGTACATCGCGGGCACGAGCGGGCTGAGCATGTGGATCGGCTGCCCGAGCAGCGAGGCGCGGGCGATCTCCAGCGCGCCGATGCCGTGCTGGGCGCCCGCCTCGGCCAGGATCGGCATGACGCCGAAGTAGAACGCGTCGTTGCTCATGAAGAAGGTGAACGGGACGCTGAGCACCGCGACGATGACGCTGAAGAACGGGAACAGGGCGTCCGGCATCGCGCTGAGCAGGTACTGCGCCATCTGCTCGATCATCCCGGTGCCGGAGAGCACCCCGGTGAACACCGCCGCGGCGAAGACCATCGCGACCACCGCCACGACGCTGTCGGCGTGCGCGGCGATGCGGGCCCGCTGCTGGTCCAGCCGCGGGTAGTTGACGATCAGCGCCAGCCCGGTGCCGATCATGAACAGCACCGCGATCGGCAGCACGCCGATGATCAGCGCGGTCAGCAGCGCCACGGTCAGCCCGGCGTTGAACCAGAGCAGCTTCGGCCGCAGCGACTCCCGGTCGGGCGCCAGGACGTCGAAGTCGGACGAGCCCCCGGCGCTGCCGCCGGAGCCGGAGCCGCCCCCGCCCACCAGCGCAGGCGCAGCGGTGCGGAGCCGGGCGCGCTCGCGCAGGCCCAGGACGTAGGCGATCGCGAACACCGCGACGAGCCCGGCGGCCAGGGCCGGGATCATCGGCACGAACAGCTCCTGCGGGTCCAGCCGCAGCGCGCTGGCCGCGCGGGCGGCCGGGCCGCCCCAGGGCACCACGTTGAGCACCGCGTTGGTCATGCACGCCAGGCCGGTCATCAGCACCGGGCTGACGCCGAGCTTGCGGTAGATCGGCAGCAGCGCCGAGACGGTGATCATGAACGTGGTGGTGCCGTCGCCGTCCAGCGACACCACGGCCACCAGCAGCACCGTGCCCAGGATCAGCCGCAGCGGGTCGTTGCGGGTCAGCCGGACCACCCCGCGCGCGATCGGGTCGAACAGCCCGGCGTCGATCATGATGCCGAAGTACAGGATCGCGAACAGCAGCATCGCCGCGGTCGGGGCGACCGAGGTGATCCCCTCGGTGATCATGTCGCCGAGGCCCAGGGCGAAGCCGCCGAGCACCGCGAAGGCCACCGGGACCACGATCAGCGACACCATCGGTGAGAGCCGCTTGCTCATCACCAGGTAGAGGAAGACCGTCACCATGCACAAACCGAGCAGCGCGATCAACGCGTCCTCCTCTCCTGGCGGACCGAGTGGCCCGCGTTACAACGGCGTTTCGTTTGGCGGAACCGTAGGTGACCCCGTTCACCTTGACGAGGGTTGTCGACGTTGTCCGCCTATCCCGCGTTGCCGACGTTCTGCGCGTTTTGCTCGCGGGCACCCGGGCGGCGCCGGGACCCGCCCGGTCCTTACAGTCGACGCATGTCACGCCGCCCGATGCGGTTCGCGCGGCAGGCCCTGGCCTTCCAGATCGGACTGGTCGCCCTGGTGACCGCGATCGGTTTCGTGCTCGTCGCTTCGCTGCTCGACCGCACGCTCGTCGACCAGTACGGCCAGCGCGCCGTCGGGGTCGCCCGCGCGGTCGCCGCCGACGCCGGGCTCGCCGACGCGGTGGCCCGCGGTGACCTCGCGACGGTCCGGGAGACCGCCGAGCGCACCCGGGCGGCCACCGGCGCGCTGTTCGTCGTGGTCGCCGACCGCGCGGGCATCCGGCTCGCGCACCCGGACCCGGACCGGGTCGGCGAACCGGTGAGCACCGACCCGAGCTGGGTGCTGGCCGGGCACGAGGTCGTCGACGTGCAGCGCGGCACCCTCGGCCTCTCGGCGCGCGGGAAGGTGCCGCTGCGGACCGCCGACGGCACGATCGTGGGCCAGGTCAGCATCGGTTTCGACGACGAGCACATCCACACCGCGTTCCTCCGGCTGGCTGGGACCGCCGCGGCGTTCACCGGCGGGGCGCTGGTGGTCGGCGTCGCCGGGGCGGGCTGGCTGACCCGGCTGCTCAAGCGCCGGACGCTGGGCCTGGAGCCGCAGGAGCTCGCGGAGCTGGTGCGGCAGCGCGAAGCGGTGCTTTACGGCATCGGCGAAGGCGTGCTCGCGGTCGACGCGGACGGGCGCGTCTCGGTGCGCAACCGCGAGGCCGAGCGGCTGCTGGACACCACCATCGAGGTCGGTGCTCCGGCCGGGTCGCTGGACATCCCGGCGAGGCTGCGCGACGTGCTCGCCGACCGGAAGCCCGCGGACAACCTCATCACCGTCGCCGGGGACCGGGTCCTGGTGGTCAACCACCGCTCGGTGGTCCGCGACGGCATCGACCTGGGCGGCGTGCTCACCCTGCGCGACCGCACCGACCTCGAAGCGCTGAGCCGGGAGCTGGACTCGGTGCGGGGCATGACCGACACGCTGCGCGCGCAGCGGCACGAGTTCACCAACCGGCTGCACACCCTGTCCGGGCTGCTCCAGACCGGGCGGCACCAGGAGGCCGTCGAGTACGTGCAGGCGCTGTCGAGCGGTTCGGTCGCCGGCCTCGGCCCGGCGGCCGAGTCGGTGCGCGACCCGTACCTGGTGGCGTTCCTGTCGGCGAAGAAGGCGGGCGCGGTGGAGAAGGGCGTCGAGCTGGAGCTGGGCGAGACGAGCTGGGTGCCCGCACCGGTCGTCGCGCCGGTCGAGGTCATGACCGTCGTGGGCAACCTGGTGGACAACGCGATCGACGCGGCGAGGCTGGGCGCGGCGCGGCCGGCCCGCGTGGAGGTGGACCTGCTGGCCGACGGGACCGCGCTGCACGTGTCCGTGGTGGACACCGGCGACGGGGTGCCGGAGGCGCTGCGGGAGGAGATCTTCACCGAGGGCGTGTCGTCGAAGGGCGGCCAGGGCCGCGGGCTCGGGCTCGCGCTGTGCCGCCAGGCCGCGCGCGGCCTCGGTGGCGACGTGCGGTTGGTCGACTCCGCGGAGGGCGGAGCGGTGTTCGTCGCGGAGCTGCCGGGGGTGCTCGGGACCGCGGATCGGGAGGCTGAGCTGTGATCGGTGTTGTCGTGGTCGAGGACGACTTCCGGGTGGCGCAGGTGCATGCCGAGTTCACCGAGCGGGTGCCCGGGTTCCGCGTGGTCGGCACCGCGAACACCGCGGCGCGGGCGCTGGAACTGATCGCCCAGCACAACCCGGACCTGGTGCTGCTGGACAACTACCTGCCCGACCGCCCGGGGGTCGCGCTCCTGGCCGAGCTCGGCACCGACGCGATCATGCTCACGGCGGCCACCGACCCGGCCACGGTCCGCGCGGCGCTCGCGGCGGGAGCGCTGAACTACCTCGTCAAGCCGTTCACCGCGGAACAGCTCGCGGACCGGCTGACCGCCTACGCCCGCTACCAGGCGCGGCTCCCGATCACCGGCGCGGCGGTCGACCAGGACGAGATCGACCGCGCGATGCGCCTGCTGCACGACGGAGACCGCCCCGCGGCCCCGAAAGGCCAGTCCACCCTGACCGCCCAGCTCGTCCTCGATGCCCTGCGCCGAGGCGGTCAAGCGCGCTCGGCGGCCGAAATCGCGGAGGAGCTGGGAATCGCGCGTGCCACCGCGCAGCGGTACCTGGCCGCGCTCGCCCAGGACGGCAGGGCGCGCATGACGTTGCGGTACGGGGCGAGCGGCCGCCCGGAGCACCAGTACGAGACGACAGCGCGTTGAGGGGCGTCAACCAGCTCAACCGCAGTGCTCGAACGGACTCTCGTACGCCGCAGAACCCACGGCCCCACCCCACCTCACGCAGACACCCGGAGCGGAAGCGACCACCGGCCCGGCGAAGTAGGAGAACTCCCCGGAATCAGTCTTGCGCGCGGCACCTTGAACTTCCAGGAAAGCCGAAGTGGGCGAAGGCGTCCCGACCGAAGAAGCCTTCGTCGTGACAACGCAGTTGGTCCCGTTCGAGGCGTTGTAGGACAGGTGAACGGTCCCAGCCGTCCCGAGCGGTTCCGAGTCGATGACCCGATAAGCGCTCCCGCACACCGGCGCGCCCAGGTCGGACTCGGTGATCACCGACCACCGGATGGTCTCGTTCGCGTTCCCGGCAGGACCCGCCTCGTACAACACCCCGGCCGAGGAAGGGCTCAACCCCACCATGTCGGAGTAGGCCGCGTCCTGGCCCCAGACCAGAAGCCCCTGCGGCTTGGTCGTCCAGTTCCCGCCCTCGTCGAACGACGAACTGACCACCAGCTCCCTGCGTCTGTCGCAAGTGGACGGAGCGGCGAACAGCACCCGGTTGTACCGGCCACCCTGATCGGTCGCGCTCATCCGCAACGTCGACGCCTGCACGATCGGGGTGATCAGGTCCGGCTCGTACCCGAACCGCGAGGAGAACGTCGCGCCGCCGTCGGAACTGATCGCGCGCAGCCGGTTGCGGGTCCCGCCTTCGAGGCACTTGTTGGCGTTGTTGGCCTGGTTGCGCGCGGCGGCGTAGATCCGGCCGTCGTTGAGCTCGACCAGGCTGATCTCCTGCGGCAGGATCGCGCTGGTGCTGCTGGTGTCGGTCGCCCCTCGCTTCCAGGTCACGCCCTGGTCGTCGCTGTGGATGATGGCGCCGGAGTTCTGCCCGTCGACGGTGTAGTTGATCCCGGCCACCAGCCGCCCCGCGTGCGCGCCCCGGGTCAGCACCACGCCGTGCGACGGGCCGGTCGCCAGCCATCCGGGCGCGGTGGCGAATCCGAGCTCCTGCGTCAGCACCTTCGGCACGGTCCAGGTGGCGCCGTTGTCGTCGCTGTGCTGCACGCGCGGAACCCGCCCGCAGGCCGGGTTCCGGACGCACTGCATGGTCGACAGCAGCACGATCCGCCCGGTGGAAGGGATGACGATCGGCGCGGGATTCCCCTTCGTGTCACCGAAACCTCGGATGACGACCTGCGGGGCGCTCCAGGTCTGGCCGCCGTTGGTCGAGCGCTTCATCACCAGGTCGATGTCACCGGCGTCGTTGCAGAACGTCGCGCCGCCCTTGCGGCCCTCGGCGAACGCGAGCAGATCACCGTTGTTCGCCCGCACCACCGCCGGGATCCGGTAGCAGTCGTAGCCGTCGGTCCGCTCCTTGAACACCACGGTGCTCCCGATCGCCGCGTGCGCCGGCCCGGCGCCGACCGTCACCGCGATCGCCGACACCGCCGCCAGCACCACCGCCGCGATCCTGCTCGCCATCCCCATGTGCGGCTCCTCCGCGTCAGCCGCGCTGGACCCAGCGGGGCGGATGCATTCTGGTCCGTCCAGCGCCGTTTCCGCCATATCCGCGAGCCGGTTGTTCATCTTCCGCATGGCTGACGTTCGAAACTCGTGCTCCATACGGCTCCGGCTGCTGGCCCGCTCGGACCTCCCCACCCGGTGGGCCGCCGCGGAACCCCACCGCCGCGGGAGGGGTGGGCTCCGCCGGGTTTACGGGTGCGCGCACCCTCGATGCCCTACCTGTCGCCGCTGACACTGTTCCACCTCGGTCCGGACTCGGGCCGAGCACGTGGAAACAGGTGACAGCGATGAGAAAAACGATCAGCGCCTTGGGCATCGCGTGCGCGTGCTGCCTGAGCGTCGTGGCCATTCCCGCCGCGGCGACGGCCGTGCCGGAGCAATCCGCGCCGGCCGCGACGGCGCCGGACCAGGCGGACCGCGCGGGCTGCTCCCGGCTCAAGAAGAAGACCGGGTACGGCGGGTGGGTCCGCTACCACTGCGCGCCGAGCTGGCCGGACGGCCACGCGGCCTGGGTCAAGTGCCGGTCCTTCGGTGACGGCCAGGTCAAGACCGTGACGCGGGAGGGCAACCGCACCAACGGCGGCAACACCTTCGCGCACTGCATGCCCAACGAGAAGCTCCACTTCTGGGGCTACCACGTCGTGCCGGGCTGACGATCGCCGCCGGTGCGGCGCCGCCGCGCGCCGCACCGGCGACGCCGGAGCCCGCCGCACTCCCCGGTAACATCCGCCGGGCAGGTGACGACGGTGGACGGGAATTCCGGGTGGGACAGGCACATCGCGCGGGCGTGGAGCGGGTCGCGGAGCAGGGCGTCCGCTTCGAGCGGCTGCTCGACGAGCACTCGCAGGTGCTCACGCTGCTCGACGACACCGCCGCGCTGCGCGGGCTGGCGCAGCGGATCCGCGAGGAGTGCGGCGCGCACATCGGCCTGGCCGGGCCGGTCGAGTCCGAACGGCTGCTGGTGCTGCGGCAGTGGAACGGCACCTGGGCGACTGGCCTGCACGACCTGCACGTCCCCATGGGCCTCGGGCTCGGCGGCAAGTGCTTCGCCGAGCTGCGGCCGGTGTGGGTCGACGACTACTGCGCCTCGGAGCTGATCACCCACGACTTCGACGGCCCGATCTCGGCCGACGGGATCCGCACCATGATGGCGGTGCCGATGATCCGCGCCGGGCGGGTGCACGGCGTGGTGTACGCGGCGATGCGCGAGGTCACCGACTTCAGCGGGCGCCAGCTCGACGCCGCCGTCGCGGTCGCCGACAGCGGCGGCCTGGCGCTGCAGACGGCGAGCGCGGCGCGCCGTCAGCGCGAGACCGCGGCGGCCACCGAGCGGCGCCGGATCGCCTCGGCGCTGCACGACTCGGTGGGGGCGCAGCTGTTCCGCCTCGGCGCCGAGCTGCGCGACCTGCGCGAACACGCCCGGACCGAGGGAGCCGCGCTGCTGGACCGGCTGATCCTGCTGGAGGACCAGCTCGCCCAGACCGCCTCGGCGTTCCGCGAGTCCGTGCACGCCCTGGACCACGACGAGCCTGCCGGCGGCCTCGCGGCGACCCTGTCCAGCGACTGCGCCGCGTTCCAGCGCCGCACCGGAACGACCGCGCAGGCGGTGGAGATCGGCACCCTGCCGGACTGCGACCCGCACCGCTCGCGGGTGCTCATCGCCGCCGCCCGCGAGGCGCTGCTCAACGTCGAGAAGCACGCCAACGCGCGCTCGGTGCTGATCAGCCTGATCGCGCTGGACGACGGGCTCACCGTGTCCATCGCCGACGACGGCGACGGCTGGAAGCACCAGGACGGCGGCAACGGCATCGGGCTGCGCACCACGACCGACCGGGTCGAGGAGCTCGGCGGCACGCTGTCGGTGGTGGCCAACGAGGACGGTGGGCTCACCGTGCGCGTCTGGGTTCCGCTGTCTTGACCGACGAGATCCGCCTCGCGGTCGTCGACGACCATCCCGTGGTCGTCGACGGCGTCCGCCTGCTGCTGCGGGACGATCCGGCGATCCGGGTCGTCGGCAGCGCGAGCACCGCGGCCGACGCGGTGCGGCTGGCCGCCCGGGTCCGGCCGCACGTGATCCTGCTCGACCTGCGGCTGCCGGACGCGATGGCCAGCGAGATCGTCGGCCCGCTGCGCTCGGCCGCCCCGGCGACGCGGATCGTGGTGTTCACCGCCTACCGCGACCACGCCGCGTTGCAGGCGACGCTGGACGCCGGGGTCGACGGCTGCCTGCTCAAGGACGCGGGCGCGACCGACCTCGTCTCGGCCGTGCGCCAGGCCGCGCACGGCATCGCGATCTTCGACCCGCGCATCGGCGACCGGGCCGCACCCCGGATGCGTTCGCGGCTGCACGACACCGGGCTGACCCGCCGCGAGTACGACGTGCTCCGCCACGCCGCGGCGGGCCGCACCAACCCCGAGATCGCCGAGCAGCTGGGCCTGACCCGGCACACCGTCACCGGCTACCTGCGCAACGCGATGCGCAAGCTCAACGCCCGCAACCGGATCGAGCTGATCTCCAAGGCCGCCCAGTCCGGTCTGCTCTGAACACCGCACGGTCCGCGCTGAACGCCGGGCGCCCGCAAACCCCCACAACTATGGGGGGCGGTTGTGCGGTCTACGTCTCACACCTTCGTGCAGCCGATCGAGGGACGTGACGTTTTCCCAGTTCAAAGCGGGGAAGGCGACGTGGCCCGCCGCTCGCGCGCGGCACGCCGACTGGACAGTGATCTTCCGTGAACAAGATGAACATGCTCATCGTCATCGTCGTCGGAGTCCTCGCGGTCGCCCTGTTGCTCGTCGCCGTCTCCCTCGGATGACCCCGGTCGATGCCGCGCTTGCAGGACCGGTGTCCTGCAAGCGGCATCAGATCCCGTCCAGCAACTCCAGCGTGCGGTCGTGCAGCCGTGCCGCCGCGCGGCGGTCGAACGAGACGCCGTGCACGTCGATCCGGCGGTCCCGCACGAACGCGCTCAGCGGCTCGGCGGGCGGGTCGTCGATCCGTTCCACGATCGGCCAGACGGCCGTTTCCACCGGTGTCGCGGACCGCTTCATCGCCTCGACGTGCGCGGCGGTCGGCCCGTCGTACTCCCCGGAGAAGCTGGTCGCCACGACGCCGGGGTGGAACAGCACGTACCGGGTCCGGTCCGCCCGCTCGGCGAAGGAGACCCCGAGCAGGTCGTTGAGCTTGCCCGCCTGGGTCATCGCCGCGGCGCCGTCGTAGTCGCGCGTCGAGCCGAGGTCGTCCCAGCGGACCGCCGACAGGTCCGCGCCCGGCCCGGCGACGTTCATGACGACCGGGTTCGCCGCCTTCTCCAGCGATCCGGAAAGCCCGTGGCTGAGCAGGAACCGGCTCAGATAGAACAGCGCGAAGTTGTGCTCGAAGCCCTCGGCGGTCTCGCGCCGCGCCGACAGGTAGTGCCGGGCGCACAGAACCAGCACGTCCAGCTCCGGGAACCGCGCTTCGACCTCCGCGACGACGGCCCGGTTCTCCCGGACCAGGCTCAGGTCCGCGGCCAGGAAGCCGGTCCCGAACTCCTTGCCCTTCTCCGGATCCCGGCCGACAACGAGGACGTTGTCCCCGCGCTCCAGATGCGCCAGCGCGAGCGCCCGGCCGATCCCGTCGGTCCCGCCGGTGATCACCACGTTCTTTGGACTCATGAGTTCAAAATACTGATATAGCGAGTTCTATACAACCGGGTCCACCTGGTTGTCCCGGCGCGGCCAATCCGTAAGATCCGGCGCATGGGCAGCACCGGACCGCGCGGACGGATCGACAAGCGGCAGGCGATCCTGGACGCGGCGTTCACCGTCTTCGCCCGCGAGGGCTACGCGCAGGCCGGGGTGGACGCGATCGCCGCCGAGGCGGGGGTCGCGAAGGCGACCGTCTACAACCACTTCGGCGACAAGGAGACCCTGCTGCACGAGGCGGTCGGGGTCTGCGCCGACCGGGCGCTGACCGACAACCTCGCGGTGGTGGAGCGGCTCGCGGGCGGCGAAGACCTGCGCGAAACGCTGGAGGACGCCGGGTTCCGGTTCCTCCAGTGCTACTGCGATCCTCGCTCGACCGCGCTGCGGCGGCTGCTCGCCGCGGAGATCAACCAGTTCCCCGATCTGCTCGACATCGTCGACGGCCGGGCGGCCGACCGCGTCACTGACGCTCTCGCCGACCGGCTCGCGCGGCTCGCCGTCGCCGGCCGCCTGCGGATCGACGATCCGCTCCAGGCCGCCGAGCAGTTCGCCGCGCTGTTGACCGGGCCCGCCGCCACGCGGAGCCGGTTCGGCACCCGGGACGTTTCCGAAGAGGAGCTTCGTTCCGTGGCCCGGTCCGCCGTTGGGACTTTCCTCCGCGCTTTTGGTTCGGTGGACTGAAAAGCGGTCGCTCAGTCCTGGGTCAGCAAGCGCTCGGCGCGCAGTGCGATCTCCAGGTTCAGGCGCTCGTCCGCGTCGGTCAGCCGGTCGCCGAACAGACCCTCCAGCTGGTGCATCCGGTAGCGGACGGTCTGCGGGTGCACGCCGAGGCGTTCGGCGAGTTCCGGTGCACTGCCCCGGGATTGCAGCCAGACGAGCAGGGTTTCGGTCAACCGCGCCCGCTGCTTGACCGTCAGGCCGTCCAGCGGGGCCAGGCTGCGCGCGCTCAGTTCCCGGATCAGGAACTCGTCGCTGAGCAGCCACAGCGTGGTGAGGTGGTCCGAGCAGCGGGTGACCGGGGCGTCGGCCAGGACGCCGCGCTGCACCAGGCCGATCACGCGTCGCGCCCAGCGCAGCGAGAGCGCGGCCTCGCTGATCCGCACCCGGGGTCCGATCGCGGCCCGCCAGCCCTTCATCCCCGACTCCAGCGCCGCGACGTCGGTGATCTCGTCGGTGAGCAGCAGGCACGGCTCCGCGCCTTCGAGGTCGACGAGCGCTTCCGGGCCGATCGCGGGGCTGCTGCGCGCGTGCTGGTCGGAGATCGGTTCCAGGGCGACCATCGTGACCCACTCCGGCAGCTTCCAGCGGGCGCTGCCCGCCAGATCGGCCAGCGTCTGCGGGGAGGCAGGCGGGTCGGCCAGGATCAGCTCCAGCAGCCGCCGCTTGCGCCGCGCCATCGTGCCCGCGGCCCGTTCCTGCGCCTCGGTGTAGCCCTCGATCGACAGCGCGGACAGCTCGTCGACGTAGGCGAAGATGGCTTCCGCGCAGACGCACAGGATGTCGACCGGAACCCCCTGCTTCTGCCCGAACTCCGCGATGTGGCGCCACGCCACGCGTCCGCCCACCCGGTAGGCGGTCTGCAGGCAGTCCAGGCTGCGGCCCTCGGTGAACTCCATCCTGCCGCGCAGCCGGAACACCTCGCGCCAGTCCTCGTGGGAGCGGACGTCGTCGCGGATGTTCGACAGCGGGTACAGGATCGCGTGCTCGACGGCCTGGGTGAAGTAGACGCCGAAAACGCCGTCCAGCGGCTGGGCGTACTCGGGCACCACGTGCTGGATCTCGCGCACCATGGCCTTGGCCAGGCCGCCGACGTACGGGCGGAACCGGTCGGCGAATTCCCGGGGCATCACCGACCACAGCCGTTTCGCGCGGCCGAGCGCGTTCGGTTCGGCGTCCATCGCGGCACGCAACTCCGACGTGCCGCGCGGCGGATCGCCGCGGCGCACCCGCGGTCCGGGCCTCGAGCTCGGACCGGTCCTGGTGTCGCCGGCCCCGACGTCGAACGTCATTGCTTCCCCTACGTCGCACACAAACTGCCGTTACATCGTTTCAACACGCGTAAGCATTTTGTAATCCACGGAACATAATTTCACGGCGCTCGGGGTGTCAACACAGCGGATTCACTGTTTGCCTTCGCACATGCGAGTTTCGGCCGTTCGGGTGGACTTCGCCCAATTCCGTGCCAATTTCGGGCGCCGACACCCGCGCGCCCATGACAAAAGTTGTCACTTCGGGGTCGGGCGGGTGCCCACCCCCGCGCGCATTCCGTGACCGCCCCGGTCAGCCGCCCGGGAGAGCGATCTCACGATCCGGAAAGATGACTTCTTTTCATGTTTCACCGTCAACTACCCACCGGCGGCCCCGAATCCGGCCACCGGCGACCCCGAATCCGGCGCATCGATCACGGGGGCGCGAACCGGCGGGACAGCAACTCGTTCCCCCGTGACAATTTCCAAAGAATGCGGCGAATGGCGCGGCTCCTCGCGCACCACATCCTTGCCAACCGCGATCGAGCCGCACTAATCTCCACCGCGGCAGGGCAATCGGGAATTCACGAACACTTTTTCCGGACGTCTTCCGGCCTTTCCTCCCGGCCCTCGCTTTCGAGAACCCGATCCGCACCGGAATCGTCCCCATTGATGAGGAGATCCGCCATGCCACTGAGCTCGACCTCTACCCGCCGGGCCGCCGCCGTCGTCGCGGCGGCGGGCATCGCGTCGCTGACCGCCTTCGCCGGGCCGGCGCTGGCCGAGCAGGAGACCACGGGCACCGCGATGGCCCCCGTGGCCAAGGACGTCACCTTCACCTGTGAGTTCCCCATGGTCGGCGCGCGGCCGACGCAGGCCAAGGTCAACGCCACCTTCCCGGACGGCGCGAAGGTCGGCGAGCCGATCAACGTCACCGACTTCAAGGTGGACGTGACCATCGACGAGCAGACCGCCGACGCGCTGCGGCTGATCGGCGGCGCCTCGGTGGAGGGCTCCGCCGCGACCGGCGTGGACGTCAACGTCAACGGCACCGACCTGGGCGTCACGCTCAACGGCCTGAGCATCCCGTCCACCCCGGTCCCGGAGAGCGGTCCGCTCAACACCACGATCGTCGGCCCCATCCCGGGCCTGACGGTCAAGCAGCCCGGCGAGGTCACCTTCGCCGTCGGCAGCACCTTCACCGGCAAGATCACCCCGCGGACCGCCGACGGCGGCGAGACCGAGCTGGGCACGTTCGACCTGCCCTGCACCCTCGACCAGGGCCAGGACCCGGCCCTGGCCTCGGTCCCCGTCCAGTAACGGCGG
>NZ_BAAAUX010000011.1:73929-132426 GCF_039534165.1 Saccharopolyspora taberi
CGCCGCGGGCCACCGCCATCCCTCCACTGTGCACAGTCCTTTCCCAGGGCACGCACGGTCCTTTCCCGACGGTGCACAGTCCATTCCCACCGGCCGGACGCCGGTGTTCCCACTCATATCCAGGAGATCCGCACATGACGCGAATCCAACGCAAGGCCGTCGGCGGGGTCGCCGCGCTGGGCACCGCCGCCGCGCTGGTGGGTGCCGTGGTGACCCCCGGCACCGCCGAGGCCGCCATCGACCTGCACTACAAGGTCTCCGGCACCGCGCACGTGGTCAAGATGAACGCCGACATCCCGATCGAGGGTGTGGTCGACGTCCAGCTCAACGGCGCCACCGGCGAGTTCACCAGCCAGTTCCGGCAGACCAGCGTGCCGCGGGTGAAGTTCAAGGCGTTCGGCACCTTCGACAGCGAGGTCGACGTCGAGTTCTTCGAGTCGGCCCCGTCCCACGGCAAGATCCAGAACGGCAAGGTGGCCTTCGACCTGCCGCTGCAGATCCGGCTGCAGAACATCACCGCCATCGGCATGCCCTTCGGCGGTGGCCCGGACTGCGTGCAGAAGCAGCCGCCGTCGCTGGTGCTGAACTCCACCACCCCGTTCGTGCCCGCCGAGGGCGGCGAGCTGGCCAGCGCCCCGTACGCGCTGTCGGAGTGGAGCGACGGCTGCGGCCAGTTCACCGGCCTGATCAACATGAACTCGACCGGACCGGACAACACCGCCCAGGTCAAGCTCACCAACATCAAGTGACCCACCCCGCACCACCACTCGTCCCGGCTGCGCTCGCCCGCCGGGACGAGTTGGTTTCGCACCTGTCACCGAGCAGGAGAGCCGCATGAGTCTGCGAATCAACGTCCTCGGGCCGCTGGAAGTGCTGCGCGGCGACGAGATCGTCACCCCGTCCCAGCCGAAGCTGCGCAGGCTTCTCGTCCTGCTCGCGGCCGAACCCGGTTCGGTGGTGCGGATCGAGACGATCACCCGGGAGCTGTGGGGGACGGCCCCGACCGACAAGCACTGCCGGACCATCCAGACCTACGTTTCCCAGCTGCGCAAGGTGATCTGCCCGGCCGGGGCGCTCACCCACGTCTCCCGGGTCGGCTACCGCCTCGACGGCGCACGGCTCGACCTCGGCGATCTTCTCGCGCACCGCGACGCCGAGGAGCCGGACACCTCCGCGCTGGCGCTGTGCCGCGGTGAGGCGCTGGCCGACGTCTCGCTCGGCCCGGTCCTGGAGCAGCACAAGGCCCGCATCGACGCGATCCGCATCGACGTGCTCGACCGGTACCTGCGGTCGTGCCTGCGCCAGGAGCGACCGCAGGCGGTGCTGGACCAGGCCGACCGGATCACCCGCGAGGACGGCAGGCACGAGGGGCTCTACACCAGCCTGCTGCTGGCCTTCGCCGCCGTGGGACGGCGTTCGGAGGGCATCGACGTCTTCCACCGGTTGCGCCGCAAGCGGCTCGACGACGGCGTCGGCGAACCGGGACCGTCGGTGCAGGCGGCCTACCGCGAGGTCCTCGCCGAGTCCCCGGCCGACACCGCGCGCCTGTGCGAGGCACCGGCCCAGCTCCCGCCGGACCCGGCCGGCTTCGCCGGATTCACCCGCGAACTGCGCATCGCCGAGGCCGCGCTGACCGGCGAGCCGGGCGCGGTGGCGATCGTCGGTTCCCCCGGGTCGGGCAAGTCCGCGTTCTGCGCCCGGCTGGCGAACCGGGTGAGCCACCTGTTCCCCGACGGCCAGCTGCACGCCGACCTGTCGGTCCAGAACGCCTCCGAGGCGCTGGCCGGTTTCCTCAAGGCGTTGCGGCCCGACGACCGCGTTCCGGACAACCTGCACGAACGCGTCCGGCGGTTCCAGGACTGCACGACCGGCGCGCGGATCCTGGTCTTCGCCGACAACGTCGGCGACCGCGCCGAAGCCGCCCTGCTGCGCCCGAACTCCCCGGTCGGGGCGGTGCTGCTGGCCTGCCCGTCCCGGATCCCGGTCGACCTGGCCACCACGATCGTCGAGCTGCCCCGGCTCGGCACCCGGGAGCTGCTGGAGATGTTCGCCTTCCGGGTCGGCGACACCAGGATCGAACGCGAACCCGAGGAGGCGCGGGCGCTGCTGACCCGCTGCTCCGGGCTGCCGATCGCGGTGGCGTCGCTGGCTTCGCTGCTGCGGCGGCGTCCGCACTGGTCGATCGCGCGGGTGCTGCGCCGGGTCCGGGAGAACCGCCTCGCCTTCGGTGACGACGAGCTCGCGCGCAGCGTGCGCCGGGTGCTGACCGCGCTCGGCCGCACCGAGCGGGAGGCCCTGTTCGAGCTGGTCCGGCGCGCTCCGGAGCAGGAGTCGATGTCGGTCCGGTGGGCCGCGGGTGTGCTGGAGGTCCCGGTGGGCGAGGCCGAGCAGATCCTGGAGCGCCTGGTGGAGCACCGGCTGACCGATCCGGTCGTCACCGACTCCGTCTCGGCGGCCAGCCGGTACCGGATCGACCCGCTCTACCGGTCCGCGGTGCGCGAGATCGCCGAGCCGGCGACCGGCGAGGCCGTGCGCACTATCCGTGCGTGGTGAGCGCTTCCAGGTGCCTCGCCGCGGCCGGTGCACCGCCCGCCCGCCGGAACGAGGCACCGATCTCCCGCGCTCGCTCGGCGTAGGCCGGTTCGCCCAGCACGTCCAGAACCGCGTCTCCGATGTCGCGCGCGGTCGCGCGGTCGAACCGCAGCCTGCGCCCGACGCCGGCGTCCACGACCTGCTGCGCGAGCACCGGCTGGTCGTCCCGAATCGGCGCCACCACAAGCGGAACACCGTGCCACAGGCTCTCGCAGACCGTGTTGTGCCCGCCGTGGCAGACCACCAGCGCGGAGCGCTCGATCAGCCGGAGCTGCGGAATCCGCCGCGCGACCAGCACTCCCGGCGGAACGTCGGTCAGCAGTCCGGCCGGGTCGGCCACCACGCCGTGGACGTCGGCGGTGAGCCCGCCCAGCGCGCGGACGCATTCGGCGAGGAACCTCCCGGACACGTCGGCGTTGGCGGTCCCGAGGGTGACCAGCGCCAGCGGTTTCCCGGAATCCGGCGCTTCCAGGTCCACATCGGACCGTCCGGTCAGCGAAGGCCCGACGTAGCGCAGCTCGCCGTCGAGTTCGACCGCGGGCGGCCCGGCCAGCGCTTCGGTGCTGAAGGTGACGACCAGCCGCGGCGAGAAGCGGAAGTCCTCCCCCGTCCCGGCCGGCAGGCCGTGCCGGATGCGCAGGCCGTCCTGCAGGTGCTCGATCCAGCCCGCCACCTTCGACATCGACCCGAGCGGATCGGTCAGCTCGGACGAGGTGCTGGCCGAGGTCGCCCACGGCAGTCCGGCCCGCGTGGCCACGAGCGCGCCCGCGAACGCCTGCTGGTCGGCCACGACCGCGTCCGGGGCGAAGTCCCGGACTGCCGCGTCGACACCGGGAACCATCGCGTCCGCGAGCGGGATCAGGTACTGCTCCCACAGGAAGCGCAGCGCGGCGAACCCGCGCAGTCCGGTGGGGCGTTTGGCGACCTCGAACGCGTCGGCCCCGCCCGCCGGGTAGACGTCCGGCTCGCCGCGCAGCTCCTCCGGAGGCGGGTGCGGGCAGGCCCAGGCGACGCAGTGGCCGCGGCCGCGCAGTTCGGCCGCCACGCCCAGCAGCGGGTTGACGTGCCCGGTCAGCGGTGGCACGACGAACAGGAACCTGCTCATGCCGGCCCCGGCGCGTGCCTGCCGATCCAGTCCAGCAGGATCGACCGCACCTGGCGGTGCCGTTCGACCAGGACCGAATGGCCCTCGTCGTCGAAGACGAACAGCTCTCCCCGCGGCAGCAGCGAGGTCAGCGCGTCGAGCCCGTCGGACTGGTAGCCCTGCCTGCCCAGGATGGACAGCACCGGGCAGTCGATGGCGCGGACCTCCTCCATGCTCATCAGCGGTCCGCGCGGCACTTCCTCGGCCATCGTCGTCGAGGTGATGCGCTCGGCCGCCATCCGGGCCAGCCGCCGGTGGTGCGCGCTGTAGTTGTTCTCGATCCAGTCGAAGTTGGCTTCGCTGCTGAGGAACTCGACGGTGTTGGCCAGCGTGCGGCGCATCTTGTCCGCCCACGACTCGGTCGGCGGCTCCGCCTCGATGCACACCAGGCTGCGGACCCGCTCCGGGTGCGCGGCGGCGAAGCTGTAGGCGATGGTGCCGCCGAAGCTGTTGCCGACCAGGTGCACCGGGCGGCGGACGTCCAGCGCGGCCAGCAGCTGTTCGAGGTCGGTCACGAAGTCGCCGATGGTGTAGCCGCTGGCGGGCCGGTCGGTCCGGCCGTGCCCGCGCAGGTCGTAGCTGATCACGTCCACGCCCGCGGCCGAGACCGGCGCGGCCAGCGTGAGGTGGAAGCTGGCGAGGCTGTCGGTCCCCATGCCGTGCAGGAACACCACCGACTCGGTGGGCTCGCCCGCCCCGCCGATCAGCTGGTAGTTCGTCCGCAGTCCGTTGACCACCAGTTCCGGCATGGTGTCAGCTCCCAGACGCGGTGCGGGCGGCCACGTAGTCGGCGATGTCGCCGACGGTCAGCGCGATCACCTCGTCGAGCGCCTTGTCGGCCAGGTACTCGGCGAGGTTGACCTGCTCGCCGAAGTGCTCGGCGAGGATGCCCGCGAAGGTCACCAGGTCGACGCTTTCCAGGCCGAGGTCGTCGTGGAAGGTGGTCTTGGGGGTGATCTCGGTGCCGAGCACCTCGGCGTCGCCGACCAGCGAGCTCAGCAGGCCTGCGACGACCGGGAAGGTCGGGTTCAGCGTCATGACCGGTTCTCCAGGGTGATCTCTCGTTGTTCTTCTGCGGTCCAGGCGACCACCGCGTCGCGGGCGGTGTCGTGCTCGACGACGAGAACGCGTTCCCCCGCCGCGACCTTCGCGCGGGTCTCGTCGATCTCGGTCACGACAAGGTCCTGCGGGGGCCGCGCGACGGCTTTCGCAGCGGCTTCCCTGGCCGCGCGGAGCCGGGTCGACCACAGTGCGTCCTGCGTGGTCAGCAGCCGTCGTTCCGCTTCGGTCAAGGAGTGCGCACGGATTTCCCGCACGTCGATGCCGGGTGCCGCGGCACCGGGAACGCGCGCCAGCGCGACCGCGAAATCGCGGTCGCAGGCCGCGGACACCGCCAGCGCGGGCAGCTCCCGGTGCCATCCGGTCACCCGCAGGTCGTCGTCGACCCGGATTTCGGCCGGGTAGACCGACTTCTCCCCTCGCGCCCAAAGCCACGACCGCACGGCGTCCTTGACCGCGATGCGCCCGAGCAGCCATTCCCGCTGCCGATCCGGCGCGAGTTCCTCGTAGACCGCGCGTTCCGCAGCGCTGAGGTAGACGCCGGCGTAGATGTCCCGCGAGGCCGGGCCGGGCCAGCGGTCCACCACCGCCGTCCAGCCTCCGGGGCGCTGTTCGGAAAGCATGTTCCGCTGGGGGAAGGCGTACGCGCGGTGGGCTCGCCGGTCGCAGTCGAGCCGGACGTCCTGCCACTGCCGGACCTCGGCCCACGTCCGTCCCTTGTAGACGAGCTGGGCGTCCATCTCCAGCGTCGAGGGGTCCGGGGTCGCCGCCCGGACGTGGCATTCCAGCACCGCTCCCGGTGGCGGGTGCGGGCCGGAGAACGTGATCCTGCCGATCCTGCGGGGAAAGGCGAGCAGCCGTTCGGACTCGCGGGCCAGCATCCAGCAGCCGAGCAGCTGTCCCGCGTTGTCCAGCAGCGCGCCGGGCGCGGCGGGAGCGGTGATCTCGCCGGTGATGTGCCGCTCGCCCATCGACGTGATGGCGGTGATCCCCTGGAACCGCGGACCGTGGAACATCTCCCGGTCCCGGTAGACCCGTTCCGCGGTCAGCGGCACCGGACCGGTGGGCTCCGGGTTCCACGCCGCGGGGCGCAGCGGGTAGCCCGCGCCGAGTTCGACGGTCATCGTGGCGTACTCGCCGACCGTCACCGACACCCGCGAGCCGTCGCGTTCCATCCGCACCGGCACCTGCCGGGCGGGCGCGGCGACCAGCCAGCGGTGGAACCGCGCGTCGTGCACGGCGACCGCGACGCCGTCCGGCCAGGCCCGCTCGACCTCGGCGAGCACCAGCTCCACCAGCGTGGTCGCGGGCACCACCGGCCTGCGGTCGGTCTCGTCCGGCCAGTCCTCCCGCTGCCGGAAGAAGCGGTGGTCCCGCAGGTACGGCATCGACTCCAGCGAGACCGGCAGCGTCGCCGTGCGGGACCGCGGCCGCCGGCGCGACGCGGCAAGCACCTCGGCGGCGGCCTGCCTGGTCTGCGCCAGCAGCTCGTCGAACTCGGCGGCGAGCCCGTTCGCGGCGGGCCGGTGTTCGGCAGGTGAGAGTTCGGCGGCGAGCCCCTGCGAGGTGGGCCGCCGTTCGGCGGCGTGGTCGAGCAGGCCGCGCGCACGGGGCGCGACCGACAGCAACGCCGTGGCCGTGTTCAGCGACACCGTCGGCCGCGTCCGGGGTCCGAGCGCGGCGAAGTCCGGTTCCGCGCCCTCCACCCACAGCGCGGTCAGCACCCGGCGCAACTGCGCCATGCCGGACCGCAGACCGGAGTTCGCGCTGACCGCCAGGTGCGGCCGGTCGCCGAGGGTGTCGCCGATGAACGAGCCGAGCTGGCCCGGGCCCATCTGCACGAACGCGCGGAAACCCGCTTCGTGCATGGCTTCCACCAGCTCCCGGAACCGCACCGGGCGGACCAGGTGGTCGAGGTAGAGCGCGCGCACCTCGCCCGGGTCGTCCGGGTAGGGCGCGGCCGTGGTGGCCGACCAGATCGGCACCTCCGACGGGCGCAGCTCGGTTTCGGCCAGCAGGCGCGCGAACGGCGCCAGGTAGGGCCGGAACATCACGGTGTGGAACCCCGACCGGAACGGCAGCCGCGTCGCGAACACCCCGTCGGCCCGGCAGGAGCGGGCCAGCCGCTCGGCGGCGTCCGGCGCTCCGCACACGATCGACTGCCTCGGCGCGTTGTCGTGCGAGACGACCAGCTCCGGCTCTTCGGCGATCCGGCGGGACGCCTCCCGCGCGGAGCACCCGAGGGCGACAAAGTCCACTTCGGGCACCCGGAAACCGTCGGGCCAGAAGCGTTCCAGCGCGGTGCCGTCGTCGACGTGCATCCCGCCGACGGCCATCGCCGTCCACTCCCCCACGCTGTGCCCGGCCAGCGCGTCCGGCCGGACCCCGGCGCGGCGCAGCACGTCGGCCAGGAACCTGCCGACGCCGGTCACTCCGTCCGCGTGCGCTGCCAGGTCACCGGCCGAGACCTCCGGCGCGGCCAGCCCGAAGTGCGCGGCGATGTCGTCGCAGCGCGGGCGGAACTCCGCCTCCAGGCCGGGGAAGACGAACGCCGTCCGGCTCCCCGGCTGCGCGAGGAGCGGGTCGGTGCTGAACCAGACGTCGTTGCGCCCGCGCCAGCTCTGCCCGCGGGCGACGACCTTCCTGGCCACCGACAGCCGCCGCTCGGTCGGATCGACCAGCCCGACGCGGCACGGTCCGGTGCCCGGTTCCGCCGCCAGGACCTCGCGGTCCGGCCGGTCCAGCAGCCCGCGCAGCTGCTCGGCGTCCCCGGCGGAAAGCCGGAGTACGCGCTCGGGTTCGGACACCGACGCGCGGACGGGCGCGGGGTCGCCTTCGGCTTCGATGACGACGTGCGCGTTGATCCCGCCGAACCCGAAGGCGTTTACCGCCGCTCTCCGGAGCCGGTCCTCCCACGGCCGAGCGGTTCCGATGGTGCGGAATCTCGTCGTCTCCAGCATCGGATTCGGTTCCGCGCAGTGCAGCGTCGGCAGCAGGGTCGCGTGGTGGACCGCCAGCGCCGCCTTGATCAGCCCGGCGATTCCGGCGGCGGGCAGCGTGTGGCCGATCATCGACTTCACCGAGCCGATCACCGCAGGCGGGCCGTCGGCGCCGAAGACCTCGGCCAGGGTGCCGATCTCGGCTTCGTCGCCCGCCTTCGTCGCGGTGCCGTGCGCTTCCAGCAGGCCGACCGAGCCCGGCTCGGCCGGATCCAGCCCGGCCGCTTCCCAGGCGCGCCGCAGCGCCAGCCGCTGACCTCCGGAGTCCGGGTTGAGCAGGCTGCTCCCGCGGCCGTCGCTGGAGGTGCCGGTCCCCCTGATCACCGCGTACACGCGGTCACCCGCGCGGCGCGCGTCGGCGAGCCGCTTGAGCACCACCACGCCGGTTCCCTCGCCGAGCAGCAGCCCGTCCGCGTCGCGCGACAGCGGGCGGATCGCCTGCGACGGCGAGAGCGCGCCGAGCTGGCTGAACATCGACCAGAGCGTGTCGTCGTGGCAGTGGTGCACACCGCCCGCGAGCACCGCGTCGCAGCGCCCGCTGGTCAGCTCCCGCACCGCCTGGTCCACGGCGATCAGCGAAGACGCGCACGCGGCGTCGATCGCGTAGGCGCCGCCGCCGAAGTCCAGCCGGTTGGCCACCCGGGAGGCCACCAGGTTCGGCACCAGCCCGATGGTCGACTCCGGTTGCACCGGGCCGATCGGCTCCAGCAGCGCTTCCCGCACCTGGCCCAGCACGTCCGGGTCGATCGAGGGCATGAGCTCGCCCAGGGTGTGCAGCACCTGCCGCACGGTCCGCACCCGCTGGTCGAACCGCACCAGACCGGGGGCGAGGTAGCCGCCCCGGCCGAGGACGACGCCGACGCGCGAGCGATCGCCCAGCCGCGAGCGGCCACCGGCGTCCTCGACGGCGTCGGCCGCGACCTTCAGCGCGATCAGCTGGTCGGGCTCCATCCCGTCCACCGAGTTCGGCGCTATGCCGTGCGAGACGACGTCCACCTCGACCGCCTCGGGCAGGAACCCGCCGCGGTGGCAGTAGGTGCGGTCCGGCGAGGCGGGCCGCGGACCGCCGTGGAACGCCGGATCCCAGCGGTGCCCGGGGACGTCGGTCACCGCGTCGACCCCGGCGACGAGGTTGTGCCAGTAGGTGGCGAGGTCCGGTGCTCCCGGCAGCATCGCGGCCATGCCGACGATGGCGACCGGTTCCTGCCGGGTCACCACGTCGACGCCGCGTAGACGACGGATCCGGCGTCGCCGAAGGCCAGCTCGCGCAGCAGGCATCCCGGCCCCTGACCCGGATCGATCAGCCGCACGCCCCGGCGTTCGTACTCGCGGGCGAGTTCGGCCGACACCATCCCGCCGTGCTCCCCGGACGGCGCCCACGGTCCCCAGTGGACGGTCAGCACCCGGTTGCCGGTGCGGGCCGACCACGCGGCGCCGAGCGAGTCCAGCGCGTCGTTGGCGGCGGCGTAGTCGGTCTGGCCCCGGTTGCCGAGGACGGCGGCGATGCTGCCGAAGAACACGACGAACCCGGGGCGCACGCCGAGCTGGGTCAGCGCGTCCAGCAGCACCCTGGCGCCGTCGACCTTGGTGCCGAAGACCGCGCGGAACGAGGCGTCGTCCTTGTCGGCCATCAGCCCGTCGTCGATGACACCGGCGGCGTGCACGACGCCGTCGAGCCTGCCGTGCCGCGTGTGCAGGTCCTTGACCAGCTGGATCAGCGCGGCGCTGTCGCGGACGTCCACGCAGTGGTAGGTCGCCTCGCCCCCGGCGGCCCGGACCTCGTCGAGCGTGCGCGCGACCTCCCGGCGCGCGAGGACGGCCCGCACCTGCCGCTCGACCTCCGCGAGCGGGCGGCCCTCGCCCGCGAGGACCCGCCGCAGGTCCTGCGGGTCGGCGAGGTCGCGCGTGGCGGCGTCCTCCGGCTCGCACGGCGTGCGGCCCGCCAGCTCGATGCGGCAACCGGTGGTCCTCGCCAGCTCCACGGCGGTCCGGGCGGTGATCCCGCGCGCCCCGCCGATCAGCAGCACCACGGATTCCTGGTCCAGGCCGAGGTCCTGCGCGCCGGGGTTTCCCCGCAGCGGAGCCGGTTCCAGCCGGTACGCCATGCGCCGGTCCTGGTGGCGCTGCACGACCGCGATCCGGTCGTCGGTGCGCAGTTCGGCGACCAGCTCCTTGGCCAGGGCCGGAGCCGGTTCGTCCGGGTCGGACTCGACGAGCTTGACCGCCAGGTCCTCCCGCTCCCTGGCCGCCGCGCGCAGGAGTCCCCGCAACCCGGCGGCGTGCTCCGGTGGCGGTGTCGCGAGCGGCGAGGCCACGAGCACCGCGGTCCCGTCGCCGGAGTCGCGCAGCAGGGAGAAGACCTGCGGCGCCACCGGCTCGTCAGCTCCGGCCAGCGGGGTCAGGCACAGGACCGCGTCCACCCCGCTCGGCGGCGCCTCGCCCGCGGGCACACCTACCACCGAGGCGCCGTAGCGCGCGAGTTCCGCCCGCAAGGCGTCGCAAAGCGCTTCCTGGGACGGGTCGTGCACGAGCACGACGACCTTGTCCTGGAGGTCGTAGGCGTCGTGGTTGGAGAGCTCCGCGGCCGGGACCGGGCGCATCACCAGCCGTTGCACGCCGGGGTCCAGGTGCTCCTCGATCCAGCTGACGATCGCGTTCACCGTCCGGGCGCGGCTGAGCTCGTCCTGACCGGCCGCGCTCACCGCGTCCCGCAGGCCGAGCTCGGCCAGCAGCAGGCCCGCGATCTCGGTGCGCTTGATCGAGTCGATCGACAGGTCGGCCTCCAGGTCCAGCTCGCCGCTGATCATCTCGGCCGGGTAACCGGTGCGCCCGGCGATCACCTCGACGACCGTCCGCCGGGCGTCGACCTCCCCGTCCTCCTCGGCGGGGCGCGGTTCCGGCACCGGCAGCGGCTCGGCCTCCTCCGCGGGCACCTCCGGAGCGGGCGGCGCCTCGGCGACGCCGAAGTAGCCGAGCAGCACATCGCGCTGCGCGGCCACCGCTTCCCGGCTGCTGCGGAGGAATTCGCTGACGAGTTGTTCCCGATCGTGCACAGTGGACTCCGTTGCGAGGGTGATTCTGCGTGCGGGGGTCAGCCCGTTCGGGACCGCTGCTCCGTCCGCCCGGTGCACGCGGTGGCCGTCGACCACCCAGTCCGCCGGTTCGACGCCGGCTCCGGTCCGTCCCCGGAACAGCCACTCCGGGTCCACCTCCACACCGGCCACCGCCAGCCGCGCGACCGCCGTCAGCGGACCGCGCAGCCCCGGGCCGGTGCCGCAGGAGATCGCGGTGTGCGCCCGCTCCCCCAGCACCGACCGGACGAAACCGGTGAGCGCGGTCCCCGGCCCGACTTCGACGAACGTCCGCGCGCCCGCGGCGTACATGTCCTCGATCTGGTCGGCGAACCGGACCGGCGCGGCGATCTGCCCGGCGAGCGCCGCGCGCGGATCGTCGCCGTGCGGCCGGGCGGTCCGGTTGGACCAGACCGGCTTGCGCGGTGCCCGCACGCGTTCCCGCGCGAGCGCGGCGGCGAACTCGGCCTCCGCCCCGGCCACCAGCGGGCTGTGGAAAGCGCACGCGACCGGCAGCTCCTTGACCGCGAACGACCGCGACCTGAGGACTTCGACGGCCGTCCCGATCGCCTCGGTGGCACCGGAGATCACGACCTGCTCCGGCGAGTTGTGGTTGGCCACGACGACATCGACGTCGCGGAGGGCTTCGGCGACCTCGCCCGCGGACGCGCGGACAGCCGCCATCGCACCCGGGTCCTCGCCCGCGGCCGAAAGGATGGCCTCCGCCCGCCGGTGGCTCAGCCGCAGCAGCGCGGGGAGGTCGAAGGACCCGGCCGCCGACAGCGCGACCAGTTCGCCGTAGCTGTGACCGGCCAGCATGTCCGGCCGCACGTCCAGCAGGCCGAACATCGCGCACAGCGCCGACTCGACGATCCCGAGCGCCGGCTGCGCGCGGCGCGTGTCGCGCAGCCGTGCGGACTGCTCGGCGGCCGTGTCCGCGTCGAAGGCGTGCGGTGGGTAGATCGCCGCTGCCACATCGGGATCGGCGTCGAGGAAGTGGCGCAGTTCGGGGAAGGCCACGAACAGTTCGGCGAGCATGCCCGGCTGCTGGCTCCCCTGCCCGGGGAACAGGAACGCGACCTTGCCCGGCTCCGCGCTGGCCTCTGCCACCAGGACGCTTGGGTGCCGTTCCCCGGCGAGCGCGGCGCGCAGCGCCGACGCGAGCTCGTCCAGGTCGGAGACCACCAGGGCGAACCGGACCGGCCCGGAGCCCCGTTCCGCCGCCGCGGCAGCCACATCGCGCAGCTGCGGATCGCCCGCTTCGAGGGTCGAGAGCACGTCCCGCATCGCCTGCTCGGCATCTTCGCCGCAGAACAGGAACAGCTCGCTGTCCCAGTCCCGCAGCCCGTGCCGGGCAGCGGGCGCGTCGGAACCCGCGGTCAGGACGGCGTGGAAGTTCGTCCCGCCGAAGCCGAAGGCACTGACCCCGGCCACGCGCTTCCGGCGGGGCGCGGTCCACGGCCGGGCCGACGAGGTGAACCGGAACGGGCTGGATTCCCGGTCCCAGGCGGGATTCGGCTCCCGCAGGTGCAGCGTCGGCGGCAGCACGCCGAACGACAGCGACAGCGCGGCCTTGATCACGCCCGCCATCCCGGCCGCGCACTTGGTATGCCCGATCTGGCTCTTGACCGACCCGAGGGTGCAGCCGCCCGGCTCCGCACCGGCCTCGGCGAAGAACCGGGTCAGCGTCGACAGCTCGGTGCCGTCGCCGACGACGGTGCCGGTCCCGTGCGCCTCGACCATCCCCACCTCCGACGGCGCGATCCCGGCGGACCGGTAGGCGCGCTCCAGCGCCCGGTACTGGCCCTCCGGCCGGGGCGCGGTCAGGCCCAGCGACCGGCCGTCGCTGGCCGCGCCGACGCCCCGGATCACCGCGTACACCCGGTCCCCGTCCCGCTCGGCGTCGGCGAGCCGCTTGAGCACCAGGCACGCCACGCCCTCGCCGAGGGCGATCCCGTCGGCGGCGGAGTCGAACGGGCGGCACCTGCCGGTCGGCGAGAGCGCTCCCGCCGAGGTGAACATCAGGTAGTCGTTGATGCCGTTGTGCAGGTCGACCGCGCCGCACAGCACCATGTCCCCGGTGCCCTGCGCGAGTTCCTTGCACGCCAGGTCAAGTGCGGCGAGCGAGGAGCCGCAGGCCGCGTCCACGGTGCAGTTCGCGCCGCCCAGGTCCAGGCGGTTGGCGATGCGGCCGGCGATGACGTTGGCCAGGGTGCCCGGGAACGAGTCCTCGGTCAGGCTCGGCAGCTGGTCCAGCAGCTCCGGCGGGACCGACTCGAGGTAGGCGGGCAGCAGCGCCCGCAGCACCCCCGCGTCGGCGAAGTCGCCGCCCGACTCCGCGCCGAAGATCACGCTGGTGCGGTCGCGGTCGAACGGGCGCCGGGAGTACCCGGCGTCGTGCAGCGCCCGCCGGGCGATCTCCAGGCTGACCAGCTGCGCCGGGTCGATGCTGCCCATCGACGCAGGCGGGATGCCGAACGAGGTCGGGTCGAACGGGATCCCGGGCAGGAACCCGCCCCACTTCGACGACGACGTCCCCGGCTCGCCGCCGGGCCGGTAGTAGACGCCGGTGTCCCAGCGCTCGGCGGGCACCTCGGTGACCGAGTCCACCCCGCGCAGCACGTTCGACCAGAACGCGGGCAGGTCGGGTGCGCCGGGGAACGCGCACGCCATGCCGATGATGGCGACGTCGAGCGGTTTGGGCCGCGGTTCCGGCTGCCGGACGACGGCCCGCCCGCCCCGGCTCCGCAGCAGCCGGGCGGCCTCGGTGGTCACCGAGCGGTGCAGCGCCGCGATGTCGGTGATCTCCTCGCGCAGCACCGCGATCTGGCCCGCCATGTACATGCCCGAGGCCAGCTGCTCCTGCTCGTCTACGGCCACCAGGTCCGCGCCGTCGCGGCGGATTCCCTTGCTGGCGACCCGCAACCGCCCGGTGTTGAACTCCTCCAGCCGCTGCCAGCGCTCCTGCGCGGGCACGCCCAGGTTCCGCAGTTCCGCCTCCGCCGCGTGGAATTCCGACACGAACGGGCTTCGCAGGCACCGCGTCTGGTGACCGGGAGCGGTTTCGAGCGTGTCGGTCGCCTCGGATTCGAGGGCCTGCCGCTGGAACAGCTCGGTGATGGCGCCGTGGCGCACCGCTTCCTCGGTGAACAGGTACGCCGTGCCCATCAGCACGCCGACACCGGCGCCCCGGCGGGCGACCGGAGCGGCCATGGCCGCCACGACCGCCGCCGAGCGCGCGTCGTGGACACCGCCGGCGAACAACACCTCCACCTCGGCGTCGGGATGCTCGTCCAGGTACTCGCCCAGCACGTCGAGTTGCGCTTCCCACAGGGAAAAGCTCGACATCGGTCCGATGTGACCGCCGCATTCCAAGCCCTCGAAGACGAAGCGCCGCGCACCGGTGTCGAGGAACTGCCGCAGCAGGATCGGCGACGGGACGTGCAGGTAGGTCGCGATGCCTTCGGCCTCCAGCTCCACGGCCTGGGACGCCCGGCCGCCTGCGATGAGCACGCATCGGGGCTTGACCGCGCGGATCGCCGCCAGCTGCTCGGCGCGGAGCTCGTCCGGGACGAAACCGAGGATTCCCGCGCCCCACGGCCGATCGCCGACCTCCTCGGCGGTGCGGCGCAGCAGGTCGGCGGTCCGGGTGCCGTCGGCCAGCGAGACCGCGATGAACGGGACCGCACCCGCCTCGGCGACCGCGCGGGCGAAGCCCGGCTGATCGCTGACCCGGGTCATCGGTCCCTGCGCGATCGGCAGCTCCGCCCCCAGCGACCGGCACAGCGGATCGCCCTGGTCCATCGGATCGATGGAATCCGGTTGTCCCGCAAGGATTTCCGAGATATCGCGCACGGCTCGCTCTGCGGTGTCGTACCGACGCGCGAAGCGCGATGCGAGGTGGGCGTCCTGTCCCAGCGGGAGATCGGAATCGGCGAGCACGCGGTGGCCGTCGACCACGACTGTGCCCGACCCGTCAGCCCGTTCCAGCACCGACCGGAACCGGCGCGGGGCGCTGCTCTCCGGGAACAGCCCGAGCTGGCTGTCCAGGACCACCCCGGCCGCACCACCGGCCACCGCCCCGGCCGCGGTGTGCGGGCCGATCCCGCCGCACACCCACACCGGCAGATCCACCCGCGGATCGCCGAGCAACTGCTGCAACAGCACGAAGGACGTCAGGTCGCCGACCCGGCCCGCGGCTTCGCTGCCGCGCGCGATCAGCCCGTCGGCGCCGTCGGACACCGCTCTCAACGCCTCGTCCAGGCTGGTGACCTCGGCGAACACGATCCGGCCGCGGACCGGGAGTTCGGCGGCGAGCGCGCCGATCGTCCACGGCGATCCCTGGCCCAGCACCACGGCCGCGACGCCGGGACCGCCCAGCACCTCACCGGGTTCCAGCGCGCAGCCGGGGCCGCTGCGCACCCCGAAGGGCGCCGCCGTGGCGGCGCCGACGCGCAACACCGCCTCGGTGGCCCGCGCGCGGTCGGCGCCGAGGTCGAGCACGCCGAGACCGCCGCCGCGCGAGACCGCCGACACCAGCTGGGCGTCGGCGGCTCCGACGGGGCTCAGCCCCAGCACCCGCGTCCGCGGCCACAGCGGACCGCCGAAACCGGCCACAGACATCGCGGGCCTCCTCCGCGTCGTGGGGCAAGGTGTGACCCCAGATGAATAGGAGCCGGTCACCGCGAAACGCAATCAGGCGAACGGAAATCGCTTTCGCCGCTGCGCGGGTTGAGCCCGCCTTGAGCGTTTCGCCAGCGCTTCCCGAGGTCTCCGCGCGGTGCTAGCGTCGATTCCCGCGAATCCACGAATCCGCTGCGCACAAAGACTTTTGGCAACCGCGGACGGATTCGCACCCGCATCGTTGTCACCGCATTCACAAAGAACGGGAGCCGCTGGCGTGGAAATTGCAGACCGGGTCTTCGTCATCACCGGGGCCGGGCACGGGATCGGCGCCGCGATGGCCCGCCGCTTCGCCCGCGAGGGCGCCCGCGCGGTGGTCGTGTCCGATCTGGACGCGGACGCCGCCGACGAGGTAGCCGACTCGATCGTGCAGACCGGTGGGACCGCGCTGTCCCGCCCGGCCGACGCCGCTTCCCGCGACGACCTGCGCGACCTGGTCGCACTGGCCCGCACCGAGTACGGCGCGCTGGACGTGCTGTGCTCCAACGCCGGGGTCGCCTTCGGCACCGGCGTGCACGCACCGGACGTGCAGTGGGCGAAGTCGTGGGAGGTCAACGTCCTCCAGCACGTGCACGCGGCGCAGGCCGCGCTGCCCGCGATGCTGCGTGCCGGGCACGGCTACCTGGTGATCACCGCCTCCGGCGCGGGCCTGCTCAGCGCGCCCGGCGACGCGCCGTACACGGTGACCAAGCACGCCGCGGTCGGGCTGGCCGAGTGGCTGGCGATCACCTACCGGGAGCGCGGGATCCGGGTCAGCGCGGTGTGCCCGCTCGGGGTGCGCACCGATCTGCTGGTGCCCGCCATCGAGGCCGGGCACCCGGCGGCGAAGGCCATCGCGGCGGCGGCGCCGCTGCGCGAGCCCGACGAGGTCGCCGCGTCGGTGGTGGAGGGCATCGAGTCCGAGCGGTTCCTGATCCTGCCGCACCAGTCGGTGAGCCCGGCCTACGCGCACAAGGCGCTCGCCCCGGACGAGTGGATCGACCGCACCATCCGGGAAACCGCCGCCGCTACCCGGAGGGGCTGACGTGGAGTACCGCCGACTCGGCCGCAGCGGGCTCGTCGTCAGCGAGCTCTCGCTCGGCAACCGGCTCACCCACCGCTGGTCGCCGGACTGCGTGCGCGCCGCGCTGGAGTCCGGGATCACCACGTTCCACACCGCCGCCGCGTGGGGACACGGCGCGGCGGAGGAGTCGCTGGCCGAGGGACTCCAGGCCGCCCGGCGCGACGACGTCGTGCTGTGCACGGGCGTTTTCTGGCGCGAGCGGCCCGACGCCGCGCACAGCGGGCTCGGCCGCAAGCACCTGTTCTCCTCGCTGCACGGCTCCCTGCGGCGACTGCGCACCGATCACATCGACGTCTACCAGATGTACCGCTTCGACCACCGGACTCCGCTGGAGGAAACCTTCCTCGCCCTGTCGGATCTCGTCCGCGAGGGCAAGATCCGCTACGTCGGCACCGCCGAGTGGAACGCCGAGCAGGTGTTGCGCGGGTCCGCGCTGGCCGACGAGTTCCGCGTGCCGCTGGTGTCCAACCAGGTGCACTACTCGATGCTGTGGCGCGTCCCCGAGTCCCAGGTCATGCCCGCCGCCACCCGCGCGGGGATCGGCCACTTCGGCTCCATCCCGCTGGTGCAGGGAATCCTCACCGGCAAGTACGGGCCGGACGAGATCCCGCCGGGTTCCCGCGCCGACGGCGACGAGGACGGCCGGCGTTCGGTGACCCCGCTGCTGGACGCCGAGCTGCTGGACCGGGTGCGGCTGCTGCGAGGTGTCGCCGACGCCGTCGGCCTCACCATGGCCCAGCTCGCGATCGCGTGGGCGCTTCATCACACCGACATCGCTTCCGCCGTGGTCGGCGCTTCCCGGCCGGAACAGGTGATCGAGAACACCGGGGCGTCCGGCGTCTCGCTCGATCTGGACGTGCTCACCCAGGTCGACCAGCTGCTGGGGAGTTCCGTCCGCGCCGATCCCCGGCTGGCGATCCCGCAGAACGGATACGAGGACGCGTGAGGGGTTGTTATCTTCGCGCCGTGGGCGATGACACCTGGGCAGGTCTGGCCGACCAGTTCGCCGACGTGCTTTGCCACGGCGTGCTCGGGTACCTGGAGCGACCGGAACGGCTGGTCGACCAGCTGTGCCGGTGCGCGGCTCCCGGCGGGATCGTCTCGATCATGACGGGCAACGCCAACGCGATGGCGGTGCGGCCGGCGCTGGAACGGCGGTGGGAGGACGCCCTCGCGTCGTTCGACGCCAGGCACGAGACCGGGGTGCTGGGAGCGGCCGAGGTCGAGCTCGAAGCCGGCAGGCGCGACCCCTACCGCCGGCTCAGCCGCGTCTTCCACCTCGTGGGGCGCAGGGAAACGGACTGATCACGGAACGAGCCCCATGCCTCTGGCCAGCAGCGGCCAGGAGGCGTGGAGCTCGCGCTCCCAGTACTCCCACGCGTGCGTGCCGTTGCCGTAGTAGTTCGTGGTCACCGGAACTCCGTGCTGCCGCAGGCGATCCGTGAAGCTGCGGGACGAGTCCAATGAGGACTTCTCGTGCGCTTCGTACTCCTGGCCCGGCGGATCGAGCGGGCCCGGTTCGCCGTTGCCGCACGAGACGTAGAGCTCGACTCCCCGCAGGTCCTCGGCGTTGTCCGCGGGGTTGTGCGCCATCCACATCAGGCGGTTGGCGTGCTCCTGCCCCCACAGGTCGAACGGGCCGAGGTTCTGGCTGATCAGGATGCTCTGGATCCCCGTCGGCGTGCTGCCCTGGAGGATGTCGACCGCACCGCTGTAGGACGCCGCCGCGTCGAACATCCCCCTGCGCCGGAAGGCGTAGGCCATCGCGCCGTACCCGCCGATCGACAACCCGGCCACCGCCCGCCGCTGCCCCGCCCGGTAGTCGCGTTCCAGGACCTCCCGCACCTCGTCGAGGTGGAAGGACTCCCAGTCCGGCAGCGGCGTCCGGCCCTGGTTCCACCACTGCGAGTACATCCCGGCCGGCCCGTCGCTGGGCATCACGACCAGCACGTCCTTGTCCGCGGTGAACTGCTCGACGTCGGTCCACTCGGTCCACGACCGGTAGTCCACGGGAGTGCAGCAGCCGTGCAGGAGGTACAGGACCGGCCAGGTCCGGCTCGGCTGCTCGTCCCACTTCTCCGGCAGCAGGATCCGCACCGGCGCGGTGGTGCCGAGGGCCGGGGACCGGATTTCCAGGTCCACCATGCGTTCGGCGACCGTCGTGCGCCGCACGACCTCGGGTTCCGCGCCGGAGGCCGAGGAAGGCACCGCCAGGCACGAGAGGAGCACCGCCGTCGCGGTAGCGGCTGCTGTCCACCAGCTTCGGCGGCGTGCCATGGCGACCTCCCGGATCCGTTCCGGGAGAACGTAATGAGCCCGGCGAACACCGTCAATGCGGGTTTCTCCGTTGTATCAGGCCGAAACGACGCGGTGCCCGCGGTGTTGTCACACCCCTGACAACAAAACCCGCGCCGACGCGAGGAAGTGGACTTTCCTCCCGCCGCTGCGCAGAGTTCCTGCTCATGGCCAATCGAGGAGAGCGTTTCACCGCCGTGGTGACCGGACTGCTGTTCGCGCTCACCCCCGTGCTCGCGTTGCGCGGGGACGCGATCGTCGAACCGGTCGCCAACGCCGATCCCGTGCCGAGGTGGGACGACATCGGTATCACCGGGCGGCTTCCCGCCAACGACAAGCTGGACTTCGCCGCGGTGGACCGGCTGGAGACCCGGGTGCTCGGCGGTGTTCCGGTGATCCGCCCGACCAGGCCGGGAATTCCCGACCTCGTGCTGGCCGCCTACCAGCGGGCGGAGCAGAGCCTGGCCCGCACCGATCCCGGCTGCCGCCTGCACTGGTCGGTGCTCGCCGGGATCGGGCACATCGAGTCCGGCCACGCCCGTTCCGGCCGGGTCGACGCGAAGGGCACGACCACCTCCCCGATCCTCGGGCCCGCGCTCAACGGTGCTCCCGGCGTCGCGGCCATCCCGGACACCGACGGTGGCGCGCTGGACGGCGACCGGATCTGGGACCGGGCGGTCGGCCCCATGCAGTTCATCCCGTCGACCTGGCGCCGCCACTCCGCGGACGGCAACGGCGACGGCGTGTCGAGCCCGCACAACGCGTTCGACGCGGCGCTGGCCTCCGGCCGGTACCTGTGCTCCGGCTCGGCGGATCTGGGGCAGCGCCACCAGCTCGCGGCGGCGATCTTCCGCTACAACCACTCCGAGGCGTACGTCCGCTCGGTGCTCAGCTACGCGGACGCGTACGCGCGCGGGGTCCGGCCGACTCCGGTCGTCGTGTCGGCCCAGCCTCCCGCTGCGGGGCCGCTGCCCGTTCCGCCTCCCCCGGGGACTCCGGCTCCGTCGGAACCGCCCGCACCGGTGCCAACGACGCCAGTGCCTCCGACCCAGCCGCCCACGTCCGAGCCTCCTACGTCCCAGCCGCCCACATCCGAGCCGCCGACGTCGGAACCGCCCACCTCGCAGCCGCCGACCTCGCAGCCGCCCACGTCGGAAACTCCGCCGACGTCCGAGCCGCCCACGTCGTCGACGCCGCCCGGCATCCCGGAGCGCCCCACGCCCACGACAGCACCGACCTCGACACCACCGCCCACGACAGCGCCGCCCTCGACAGCACCGTCCACGACGTCACCGTCCACAACGGACAGCTCCGCGACGGTCACCGCCGGCTGAGGGCCCGTTCCAGCTCCTGCTTGGTCATCTTGGAACGTCCCCTGATGTTCGCGCGCTTGGCGTCCTCGTAGAGCTGCTCCTTGGTCCGGCCGCCTGGTCCCGCGCCGGTGCCGGACCGGATTCCGCCCCGCCGCTGGGGCGGGATGTCCTGCGTGGAGACCTTGCTCCGCTGCCTGGCCTGCCCCTGCTGGGCGCGGTCCTTGTTCACCGTCCGCGCGGCGATCTCCTCTGCGCGGCGCTCGCTGGAGCCCCGCTCCACCGCCTGCTGCCGGATGTGCTCGTACTGCCTTTCCTGCTTCTTGTTCCAAGCCCGCTGCGGCATCGCGCACCTCCTCCGCTCGCGGTTCGTTCCACTCCGGGTCGTACCCGGAACGGGCGGTCGGCACACGTCGCAGGTCAGCCGCGGGCGTGGAAGCCGGTCAGCCGCCGCTCAAGGTCGTCGTCGGCGTCGGCGTGCCGGAACAGCGGCGGGCTGACCGCGCCGGGGTGGGCGCCCCGCACGGCCTCGTGCAGGAACCGGTGCACCTCACCCGGCTCCGGCAGGATGTCGCCGCCGAGGTAGGCCACCGCCGTGGTGTCGCCGTCGCCGTCTATCTCCACCCGCAGCGCCCAGCCGTTGATCTCGTCCCAGGTCAGCAGGACCGGCAGCGCGGGCAGCGTGGGCAGAACGGAGCGGACCAGGATGATCGCGGTGGCCGGTCCCGGGGCGAGGTCCAGGTCGACCACGTCCACGTCGTCGCCGAGGCCGGCGCTGACCTCCCGGACGTAGTTGCGCAGACCTTCCGCGGCGTGACTCCTGGCGTCCATGGCAGCTCCCCGTCCGAGTGCGTGACCGGAAATCCCACGTCAGGTCCGGCGCCACCGGCGGGTCCAAGGTGGACCGGACTGCCGATCCGGGTACCCGGCGGCGGTGACCGACAACCCTGCCGACCGGCTGGCCGGCTACCGGCGGATGCGGGACTTCGGCCGCACGCCGGAACCGCCCGGCGACCAGGAGCCGGGCCCGGGCGGGAACCGCTTCGTCGTCCAGCGCCACCGCGCCCGGCGGCGGCACTACGACCTGCGGCTGGAGCTGGACGGTGTGCTGGTGAGCTGGGCGGTGCCCAAGGGACCGACGCTGGATCCCGCCGCCCGGCACCTGGCCGTCCACGTCGAGGACCACCCCGTGGAGTACACCGACTTCGAAGGCGTGATCCCGGAGGGCGAGTACGGCGGCGGGGACGTCATCGTGTGGGACCGGGGCACGTGGGAGCCGGTCGACACCGACGACCCTGCCAGCGCGATCGAGGACGGCAACCTGCACTTCGACCTGCGCGGCCAGAAGCTGGCCGGGCGGTTCGTGCTGGTCCGGCGCGGCGAGGACCGCTCGGGCAAGGAGCAGTGGCTGCTGCTGCACAAGAAGGACGAGCACGCGCAAGAGGGCTGGGATCCCGAAGAGCATCCCGAGTCGGTCAAGAGCGGTCGCACGAACGAAGAGGTCGCCGCCGCACCGGAAGCGATGTGGCGCAGCGACCTCCCGCCGGCTCAGGCCGAGATCCGGCTGGGCGGCCGGTGGTCACCGCCCACCGACGACGAGCTGGCCGCGCTCGACTCGCTCGACCGCAAGGGCCGCTGGGAGGTGGACGGCCGCAGGCTCGCGCTGACCAACCTCGACAAGGTGCTGTTCCCCGCGCGGGAAGGCGAAGAACCGGTCACCAAGCGGGATCTGATCCGCTACCACGCGCTGATCGCGCCGGTGATGCTGCCCTACCTCGCCGGGCGTCCCCTCAACACGCAGCGCTTCCCCGACGGGATCGACAAACCCGGGTTCTGGCACAAGGAAGTGCCCGACCACGCGCCGTCCTGGCTTCGCCGCTGGCACTACGACCGCGCCGAGCCCGGCGACACCCAGAACTACCTCGTGCCCGACAGCGTCGCGTCGTTGGTGTGGCTGGCCAACTTCGCCTCGCTCGAACTGCACCCGTGGACCTCGCGCACCGACGACCTCGATCACCCGACCTGGGCGCTGTTCGACATCGATCCGGGATCGCGGACGTCGTTCGACGACGTGCTCGTGCTCGCCCGCCTGCACCGGACCGCCCTGGAGCACCTCGGCGTCGAGGCGCGGCCGAAGGTGTCCGGTCAGCGCGGGGTGCAGATCTGGGTGCCGATCGCGCCGCGCTACACCTACGAGCAGACCCGGTACTGGGTCCGCGACGTCTCCAAGGCGATCGGCGGCACCGTCCCGGACCTGGTCAGCTGGGAGTGGAGCCGGGACCGCCGACGCGGCCTCGCACGGCTGGACTACACCCAGAACGTGCTGAACAAGACCCTCGTGGCCCCCTACAGCGCGCGTCCCCGGCCCGGCGCGCCGGTGTCGGTGCCGATCGAGTGGGACGAGCTCGACGATCCGGAGCTGGCGCCGGACCGCTGGACGATCCGCACCGTCCTGGACCGGATCGCCGAGGTCGGTGACCCGTTCGCCGCGCTGCTGGGCGTGGAGCAGGAACTCCCCGCGCTGTAGGCGGAATCCGGTCGGCGTGGACCGCGGCCGGGCGCGAAGCGGCTCGGCAGCCACGCCGAGTTCTCCCACGCGAACCCGGGCGCACGGCCCGGGTCCGCCGCGCGGACGTCACGCCGGTGGCCGGGAACCGGGTCCGCCGCCCGCCGAGGTCGACTGCGCCTCCGTGGTCCCCTGCCCCGGCGAGGTCGTGCTCCAGCCCTTGTCCTCGGCCGCTGCGCGCGAGGCCATCTCCTCGCGGCCGGCCCCGGCAGGCTGCTCCTCCTGCGTCCGGTTGTAGCCGGCCCGCAGCATCTCGGCGGCGATCTCGCGCCCGCCGAGCCCGAAGGCCAGCGCCAGGCCCAGCGCGATCGCGCCCATCAGCGCGGTGTAGGTGATCTGGACGATGGCGGGCGCGATCCCCAGCTGGGTCAGGATCATGAACACCGCGATGCCCATGACCAGGACCGGCCCGACGGTGGCCGCGATCCGGCCGGTCGTGCCGGTCATGGTCCGGCCCGCCAGCCTGCCGACCGCACCGGCGACCATCCCGGCGATGACGAAGATCGCGATCGCGGCGATGATGTTGGGCACGTAGGCCAGCACCTGGTTCATGAAGGCGGTGATCGCGGCGATGCCCAGCGCGCCGATCGCCGAGACCAGGCCCACCAGGAAGATCAGCCAGAACGCCACCTTGCCCATCGCACGGGACGGCGATGCGCCCGGCCCGGCCTGGTCGATCCAGCGGCCGACCGGGGTGTCCCGCATCCTGCGGTCGACTCCGACCTTGTGCAGGCCCTTCTCGACGAGCTTCTGCACCACCTTGGCCACGAGGTAACCGACCAGCAGCACGATCAACGCGCCGATCAGCGTCGGGATGTACTGGATCACCGCCTGCAGGCCCGCGAGCAGCGACTGGCCGAGTCCTCCTTGTGCGAGTGCCATGGCGTTCTCCTTTCGTCGGGTCGGCGTGCGGGGTCCCCGACGCCGCCGCTGCCCGCGCCTGCCCGCAGACAGGACGAGCAGTCCGTCCGGAGTTACCCGGTCGGCGCGATGCTCAACCCGTTCGGTGGTCAGGCGGGGTGGCGTGGTCGCCCGAACGGGTCCTGTGCGGTCCGGTTCCGAAACGCCGCCGCGGTGCGGCAACGCGCTGGTGGAACCATGCCGCGCGGTGGCGCGGCTCACCGCCCCGCGGGGCCTTTCGGCCCGGGTGGGCCACCGGTGCGGCGGCGACGCTGGACGGCGGGGGAATCCGAAGGAGGCGGCGGTCGTCGCCGGTGGAGGGAGAACGCATGGGATATCTCGAACTGCGCGTGCCGTCGACGCACGCTCCGGACCTGCGCACGGTCGAGGTGCGCCTCGACGGCGAGCCCGCCGGGGCGGTCGGTCTGCGGGTGTGCGAGCAGTGCGAGCTGGCCACCGTCGAGGAGGTGCGGCTGCCGGACGGGACCGCCGCCCGGGCGCTGCGGGTGCTGGTCGAGCGGCTGCCGCAGCTGCGCTGGACCGGGAGGTCCGAGCAGGCGCCCGAGTTCTGGGAGGCGCTGCCGTGGTGGCAGGGCTCGGGGACTCCGGAGCGCTGCGGGCACATGCGGGGGCCGGCCATTCCCGAGCAGCGGGCGACCGGGGTGGACGCCGTCGCTCCGGCCAAGGCTTGACCGCGGCTTGGGCCCGGGACGCCTAGCCGACCGGTCCGCGCAGGGGCGGCCGTGGCGGGATCGCCGCCTGATCCGGGCGCACCAGCACGCCGCCGGTGCCCGAGAAAGCTCTCGATCCTGCTCACCGCGGGGCAATCAGGTGACGCGCCGCAGGTCACCACCACGATCCAGCAAGCCGCCGACCGTGTCCGCAACCGGCTGGCCACCAGACACGCCCTAGGCGGAATCCGGCTCTACGAGCGCGTTCGCCGCCTGTTCCAGGCCGCCCGCGGTTTCCGCCAGCACGCCGGCCAGCACTTCGCGCAGCGCAACGCCGTCGGTGCGGACCAGCCAGGCGTGCATCGCCGCCCCGAAGCAGCACATCAGCGTCATCGACCAAGCGCCCGCCCGGGGATCCCCGGCGGGCGTTCCCATGCGGTCGGCCAGCACCGCGGTGACGTCCCGGACCCAGCGCTGGCGGATCATGTGGGCCTCGTAGTCGCTGGGGCTCTCCAGCGCGTCGAGGAGCCGGGCCCGCTGGAGGTGCAGTTCGCGGTCCACCTCGATCCGCTCGGCGGCGTCGAGCATCGCCACCGCCAGCGACCGCATCGGGTGCTCGTTGGCGGGCCGGGTCGCCAGGACCTCGCGCATCCGCCGGGTTTCCCGCTCGTGGTCGCCGAACAGCACCGCGTCCTTGCTCGGGAAGTGCCGGAAGAACGTGCGGGGAGCGATGTCGGCTGCCTCGGCGATCTGCTCGACGGTCGTCGCCTGGAAACCCCGCTCGGAGAACAGCCGCAACGCGGCGGCCTCGATCGCGGCGCGGGTGCGCTGGGTGCGGCGGTGCCGCCGATCGGCCGGTGCGTCCAGGGCTGTCATGGCTGACAGGTTCACCTCGGCCGGGCCCCGGGTCAAGGCGGCGGATGTCACAACTGGCAAATGGCAGTCATGACATAACCTGGTGGCCGAGCCCGGAGCGAGGGAGGATCGATGGCCGGCAACCCACCCGAAGCGGTGGCCGAACCCCAGGACCTGACCGCGACCGAGCGCGCCGCGCTGACCGACGCGGAACGCGCCGCGGCGGCCGAAGGCATCGCGCCCCAGGTGTACCGGCGGCGGTGGGCGACGCTGCTGGTGCTGTGCCTGGCGCTGTCGGCGACCATGCTGGCCAACACCTCGCTCTCGGTCGCCCTGCCCTTCCTCTCCCGCGACCTCGGCTCGTCGATGGCCGAGCAGCAGTGGTTCAGCAACGCCTACGCGCTGGTGTTCGCCGGGCTGCTGTTCACCACCTCGGCGCTGGCCGACCGCTACGGCCGCAAGGCGATGCTGCAGGCCGGGATGGTGCTGTTCGGCGCGGTGTCGCTGTACGTGTGGCTGTTCGTCGGCTCCAGCGCCGAGCTGATCGCCGCCCGCGGGCTGCTCGGCCTCGGCGCGGCGATGATCATGCCGGTGACGCTGTCGATCCTGACCAGCGTGTTCCCCAGCGCCGAGCGCACCAGGGCGGTCAGCCTGTGGGCGGCGGTCTCGGGCGCGGGCTCGGCGGTCGGACCGGTGGTGGCCGGTCTGCTGCTGGAGGTGACCACCTGGCACTGGGTGTTCGCGATCAACGTGCCGGTCGTGATCGTCGGCGTGCTCGCGGGCATCCGCTACGTGCCGTCGCACAGCGGGCGGCGCGACAGCACCCTCGGCGGTGTCGACCTCGGCGGCGCGGTGCTGTCGACGGCCGGGATCACGCTCGTGGTCTACGCGCTGATCGAGGCCCAGCACGTCGGCTGGACCGCGCCGCGCACGCTGCTGATGGTCGCCGCCGGGCTCGCGCTGGTCGCGCTGTTCGTGCTCTGGGAGCGGCGGGCCAAGGACCCGATGCTGGACGTGTCGCTGTTCGCCAACAGCGGGTTCTCCGCCTCCGCGGTCGCGCTGACGCTGGTGTTCTTCGCGCTGATCGGCGTGTTCTTCTCGCTGAGCCAGACGCTGATCCTGGTCTTCGGCTACTCGCCGCTGGGGTCCTCGACCGCGCTGCTGCCGATGTCGGTGGTGATGGTGCTGGTCGCGCCGCAGGTGCCCAAGCTCGTCGAGCGGTTCGGGCCGCGCGGCACGATCGCCACCGGCCTGGTGCTGGCCGCCGCCGGGATGGCCGGGCTGAGCACGCTGACCGCCGAGTCCGGCTACTGGCACCTGCTGCTGCCGCTGGGGGTCACGGCGCTGGGCATGACGATCACGATGGCCCCGGCGACCGACCAGCTGATGGCCAACGTCCCGCGCGAACGGGCCGGGATGGGCTCGGCGACCAACGACGTCACCCGCGAGGTCGGCGCGTCGCTTGGAGTGGCGGTGCTGGGCAGCGTGCTCGGCGGCGGTTACGCCGCGCAGCTGTCCGGTTCGGTCGCCGGACTTCCGCCGGAGGCGCAGGAGCTGGCGAAGTCCTCGCTCGCCGGCGGGCTCCAGGTCGCGGCGGGCGCGCCGGAGCTGGCCGGGACGGTCATGAACTCGTGGATGGGCGGCCTGCAGGTGGCGCACCTGGCGGGAGCGGGCATGATCCTGGTCGCGGCGCTGATCGCCTGGATCTGGTTGCCCCGCAAGGCCAACCGCTGACGCACCGCCCGCCGGTGCGGGAGGATGACTGCCATGACCAGTGACGTGCGGATCGAGCCCTCGGCCAAGCGGGTGCGCGCCTACCTCGGCGGCAGGCCGGTCGCCGACACCCGGCACCCGGTGCTGGTGTGGGAGAAGCCGTACTACCCGACCTACTACATCCCGGTGGAGGACGTCCTCGCCGAACTCGAACCGACCGGCGGCACCCGGCACTCGGACCGGTTCGGCGAGGGCGCGATCTACGACGTGCGCACCGCGCGGGGCGCCGCGGTGCGCTACGAGCAGTCGCCGGTGCCCGAGCTGCGCGGCCTGGTGCGGCTCGCGTGGGACGCGATGGACCAGTGGTTCGAGGAGGACGAACCGGTCCACGTCCACCCGCGCGACCCGCACACCCGGGTCGACGTCCTCGCGAGCTCGCGGCACGTGGTCGTGCGGATCGACGACGTGGTGGTGGCCGACTCGCACCGGCCGCAGATCCTGTTCGAGACCGGGCTCCCGCCGCGCTACTACCTGCCGCTGACCGATGTGCGGATGGACCTGCTGCGCCCGTCGGAGCACCGGACCGCCTGCCCGTACAAGGGAACCGCGAGCTACTGGCACGTGGTCATCGACGGCACCGAGCACACCGACGTCGTCTGGCACTACCCGACTCCGCTGCCGGAGAGCCAGAAGATCGCCGGGCTGGCCTGCTTCTACGACGAACGCGTGGACATCACCGTCGACGGGCAACCGCAGGAACGTCCCACCACACCGTTCAGCCCGTAGCGCGGGTCATTCCGGCAGGGTTCCGGTCACCGCGAACTCCAGGCGCCGGGACACCGACACGGCCTGGTCCGCGAACCGCTCGTAGAACCGGGCCAGCAGGGCGAGGTTCACCGCGGTGCGGACGTCGTGCGGCCAGTCCTTGCCGGTGACGGCGCCGAGGATGCTCGCGTTCAGCGCGTCGACGGCGTCGTCGGAGTGGCGCAGCTCGGCGAAGCCGCCTTCGGCGCTCTCGCCGGACACGAACCCGGAGAGCCTGCGGGCCATGTGCTCGCCGAGCTCGCCCATGGTCCGGAAGTCGCCTTCCAGCTCCGGCGGGAGCACCCGCTCCGGGTGGACCCGGCGCGTGGTTTCGGCGATGTGCGCGGCGAGATCGCCCATCCGCTCCAGCTTCACCGCGCAGTAGATGGTCGCCAGGATCGTGCGCAGTTCGGTGGCGACCGGCGACTGCAGCGCCAGCAGCGTGCTCGCGTGCTCCTCGCACCGGCGCCCGGCCTCGTCCAGCCGGACGTCGTCGGTCAACACCTGTTCGGCCAGCGCCAGGTCCGCTTCCAGCAGCGCCCCGGTGGCCAGGTGGATCGACTCCGCGGCCAGTTCGCACATGCCGGTCAGCTCGTGCCCCAGTTGTTCCAGCTGGCCGTGGAACGCCTCCCGCACCACTCCGTCCTCACCGTCGTCGGAGCTTCACCGGTTGGCTTACCGGCGCGATGGCGGGCCAAACACCCGGCTCAGCCGCTTCGCGGATCAGGGACCGGGTGACCGAACCTCATGACCACCTGCGGTTCGCACGGTAGGTCGAGCCGCTGCCGCAGCGCGGTGCGCACCTCCGTCCGGTGCAGCGGGCGGGTCATCACCGAGGCCACCAGCCCGCGGGTGGTCGCCTCCAGCCACGCCGTCTGCATCGACTCCCCGGCTCGCAGGCGGTTGCGGCGGTCGTCCGACGGCGTGCCCAGCACGAGCACGGACTCCTCGCAGATCGACCCGGTCAGATCGGGTTCGGCGGACGCGCCCGGCCGCGGTCCCGGCGTCCACATCGCCAGCTCGTTCCGGTAGCCGTTCTCGTCGCCGTGGTCCAGTCCGGTGCAGCGGAGCAGGCGCGCCAGGGCGAGCGCTTCCTGCTCTCCCGCCACCCAGCGGGCGTGCACCGCCGACGACGTGGCCGCGTCGCGGAGCGCGTCGCGGATCCCGGGCGACAGCGGTGCCGACAGGAACGGCTGCCGCCAGCACCGGCGCCTGCCGATGGCCTCGTGCCGGACAATCTCCTCCGGCGTCCGTTCGACCCGGTGCGCGCCGATCACCGCGGCCACCACGTCCGGCCGGCTGTCCCGCTGGACCACGGTCGCCCAGCCGAGGCTGCGGATCGCGAGCACGAGGTTGGCCAGCACCGCACCGCAGAAGATGATCCGGTCCCTGGCCTCGGCGTCGCAGCGGACGAGGTCGGCTCCGCGGAGTTCGCACAGCATCGCCATCCGGTCCACCAGCTGCAGCTCGCACGGCCGGCTGCCGTCGGCGGACGGCGCCGCCTCGGTCGCGCGCTCCAGCACGCCGGCCTCTTCCCGGGACCAGCTGTGCTCCACCGGCATGCTCGTCGCCCCCGCTCGGCTCATCTGCTGACTTCTCCCTCCGCGATCCCGCGTCGGCCCGGCAGCTGCGGGTACTCCCAGGCCAAGTCTTGGGAACCCGCGGACGTCACGTCAGAGGCGATGTACCCACCACGGAGGAATCATGGCCGCGGCCGACATCGACCCGGACCGCCACCGCGCGGTCCTGCTCGCCCTCGACGGCGTGCTCGCCGACACCGCCGCGGTGCACTCGGCCGCGTGGAAACGGCTGTTCGACCAGTACCTCGCGAACAGGGAGGAGGACCAGCGGCCGTTCGACGCCGACGACTACGCGCGCTACGTCGACGACCGGCCGCGGGCCGAGGGGGTGATCGACTTCCTGCGCTCGCGCGGGATCGAGCTGCCGCGCGGAACCCCGGACGACCGCACCGGCCAGGACACCGCGCTGGGCCTGGGAAAACTCAAGGAGCACTACTTCCGGGACGCGCTGGCGGCGGGCGGTGTCCGGGTGACCGACGGCGCGGTGGAGCTGCTCGACGCGCTGCGCGGCCGGAACGTGCGCACCGCCGTGCTGTCGGCGAGCCGAAACTGCGCGCTGGTGCTCGACCACGCCAACCTCACCGACCGGTTCGACGCGCGCGTCGACGGGATCGTGGCCGACGAACTCGGGCTGCCGGGCGTCCCGGATCCCGCCACCCGGCTCGAAGCCGCCCGCAGGCTGGGGGTGGCGCCCGCCGAGGCGGTCGCGGTGGAAGGTTCGGCGGCGGGAGTGGAAGCCGCCGAGCGGGGCGGTTTCGGGATGGTCGTCGGCGTCGCGGTCGGCCGGGCGCCGGTCGTCGTGGACGCGTTGCGCAGGATCACCGTCGCGGGCGCCGAACCGGGTTCGCACCCGTTGCCGGAGATCCCCGACGCGTTGGAACACTGGAACGAGTTCGCTGCGCGGCTGCGCGCTGGCAGGCCCGTCCTGCTGCTGGACTTCGACGGGACGCTGGCGCCCATCCAGGACACCCCGGACCGGGTCCGGCTGCCGTGGGGAACCCGGCGGGTGCTCCAGGAGCTCAGCGAGGTGTGCCCGGTCGCGGTGATCAGCGGGCGCGACCTCGACGACGTGCGGCAGCGGGTCCGCGTGCACGGGCTCTGGTACGGCGGAAGCCACGGGTTCGAGATCGCCGGGCCGGACGACGAGTACTTCGCGCACCCGGCCGGGGAGGCGGCGCTGCCCGGGCTCGACGAGGCGCAGCAGCGGCTGTCGGCGGAGCTGGAGTCGGTGCCCGGCGTGCTGATCGACCGCAAGCGGTTCGCGCTCGCGGTGCACTACCGGCTGGTCCACCCCGACTCCGTCAGCCACGTCGTGTCGGTCGTGCACGAGATCGGTTCCGGCCTGCCGTCGCTGCGCACCGCGCCCGGCAGGCTCGTCGCCGAACTCCTGCCCGATGTCGACTGGGACAAGGGCCACGCCCTGCGGTGGCTGCTCGACCACCTCGCCGTACCGGACCCGCTGCCGCTCTACGCGGGCGACGACTTCACCGACGAGGCCGCGCTGCGCGCCGTCCGCGACAGCGGCGTGGGGGTCGTGGTGCGCAGCACCGAGCACGGCGACCGGGCCACGTGGGCGCACTACGCCGTGGAAGACACGCATTCGGTGAGCGCACTGCTCGGACGCGTCGCATCCTTGCTGCGAACGGTTGGAGGGCACCCTTGAGCGACTACACGATCGTGACGGGCATCGACGGTTCACCGGCTTCCAAAGCGGCGCTGCGGTGGGCGGTCTGGCACGCCGGGCTCACCGGCGGCAGCATCACCGCGCTGATGGCCTGGGACATGCCGCTGATCTACAACTGGCAGGCGCCCGGCCTGGAGGACATGGCCACGACCACCGCCCAGCGGCTCGCCGAGGTCATCCACCAGACCGCGGGCGAGACGCAGGTGCCGATCCGCAAGGAGGTCGCGCAGGGGCATCCCGCACGGGCGCTGCTCGACGCCGCCGAGGAGACGCGGGCCGATCTGCTGGTGCTCGGGAACCGGGGGCACGGGGGTTTCACCGAGGCGCTGCTGGGGTCGGTCAGCCAGCACTGCGTGCAACACGCTCGGTGTCCCGTCGTGATCGTGCGGGGTTGATCCGCTTTCAGTCGCGGGGCCGAGGGCATTCCAAGGCAGGTCCCGTATCCGGTCGGGGTCACCACGCTGCACCTGGGCGAACTGCTCCCGATCGCACTGGGTGTTCACCGATTTCGCCGCCATGGCACCGCAGTTGCAGGCGGCCGGGCTGATGACCGCCGAGGAGCGGGAACAGCTCGTCGGCGCGATCGGTCCGGAGGAGTCGGTGCCCGCCGCGGGCGGTCCGGTTCCGCTGCCTACTCCTCCCCGGCGTAGCGGATTCCGGTGCGGCGCAACACAATCCACTGCTCGCCGGGACGGTCGACCACGACGGGGTACCAGCGCGGCTGCAACGCCGCGTACAGCTCCTCGCCCCGGTCGATCAGGGAACTCACCGCGGGTTCGCCCACGACGATCAGCGCCGACCAGTCGACGTGCGCCATCAAGTAGTCCGCGGTGACTCCGAACTTCGTCTCCAGCAAGGTCGTCACGTCGTACCCGGTGTCCGGTCCGGACTGGATTTCGCTGACATCCGGGGCTTCGACGTCGTCGGTGGCGTACACCTCGTCGCCGTCCGGCTCGTCGCCGAACTCGTCGTCCTCTTCGTCGTCGAACTCGCCGCGCTGCTCGGCCCACACGTAGTCGTCGAGCTTGCCGATGCGCGACATCATGTCGAAGGCTTGGTCGTCGGTGAGGATCAGCGTCACCGTCCGGCCGTCGACCAGCGTGAACGTCAGCTCCGCCTCCGGCGTGCCGCTGGAGCCGGGTTCCGCCTCCACCTCGCCCGCGACCTCACCCACCACAGCCGTGTCCGCCGGGCTCTGGCTCCCCGCTCCCAGCGAGGGCAGGTTCGCCGCCATCTCCACCACGCACCGCGCCGCGGTCCAGAACGCTTCCTTGTCCCGGAACTCCTTGCGGCTGCGGGTCAGCGTCCGGCCGAACCCCAGCGGCTCGACCCGGGCGTCCACCGTGCCGGTCCCGGTCCGGTTCTCCCAGATCGCGGTGACCGTGACGTGGTTCGCGAGCCGCCTGCGGTAGTTCTCGATGTGGCCTTCCCTGGCGAGTTCCCAGCCCCGCACGGTTTCGGGCCAAGCGTCGTTCACAGCGGGGTTTCCTTTCGGGGCGGTGCCGGTTTCCCACCTCGGACGCACCGCTCCCGCTGATCGTTCCCGCCCAAGATCACCCCGAGGCGGTCACTCCCGGACCGCGTGCTCGGGACCCGCGGTGCGAGCGACGCCGGGGCTGTTGGTGTGGAAGGTGAAACGCACCTTGCCCAGCCAGATCTGGTCACCGTCGGCCAGCCGCACGCGCTCCTCCGGCCGCCGGTTGACGAACGTCCCGTTCAGCGAGCCCCCGTCCACCAGGACGAAGCCCCGCTCCTGCCGGTGCAGCTCGGCGTGCGTCCGCGACACCGTCATGTCGTCCAGCACGATGTCGCAGTCCCGGTGCCTGCCGATCGTGGTAACGGCCGACGAGATCATGAACGCGAGCCCCTTGTCCGGACCCCGGCTGACGACCAGCCAGGCGGGCTCGCCGACCGCCGACGCGAGCGGGGCCGGTTCCGGGCGCATCCGCGGGATCTCCGACACCGCGTCGGGGCTGAGCGGGGGCAGGGCGGGCAGCGTGTCGTTCATCAATGGTTCTTTCCTCCGGTGGTGCTCGACCGCGTCGTGCGGCCAACAACGAGGTTGCCTGCCCCGGCGGGCACCACAACCGGGTCATTGGTCCTGACTCCGCTTCGGCGCACTCCGGATCAGGTCGGCGCACCCCGAGTCCGCGCACCCCGGGTCAGGTCCGCGCACCCCGAGTCCACGCACTCCGAGTCAGGTCCGTCGCACTCCAAGTCCCGCACTCCGGGTCAGGTCCGCGCACCCCCAGGTCAAGTCAGGCGCACCCCGAGTCCGCGCACCCCGCATCAGCGCAGCGGGGCCGACCACAGCAACCGGGTCCCGCCCTCCTCCCGCCGCCGCACCGTGCACCAGCCCCCGGCCTGCTCGGCCCGCTCCACCAGGTTGCGCAGACCGCTGCGGGAGATCTCGTCGGGCAGGCCGACCCCGTCGTCGACCACCTCGACCAGCAGGTCCCGGTCGAACGCGACCGTCACCGCCAGCTCGGAGGCCCGCGCGTGCCGCAGGATGTTGCTCACCCCCTCCAGCACGACCGCCTCGGCGTGCTCGGCCAGCGCCTGCGGCAGCGAGTCCAGCGGCCCCGACATCCGCACCGTCGTCCGGATCGACGCGTCCCCGACCACCTCGGCGATCACCTGCTGCACCCGGGCCCGGAACCGGGCCGACCCCTCACCGCCGGTCTGCAGGTCGAAGATCGCCGCCCGGATGTCCTGGATGACGTCCTGCAGCTGGTCGACGTGCTCGGCCAGCCGGTCGGCCACCATCGGCGACCGCGCCCGGCGCTGGGTGCCCTGCATCCCCATGCCGATCGCGAACAGCCGCTGGATGACGTGGTCGTGCAGGTCCCGGCCGATCCGGTCCCGGTCGGCCAGCACGTCCAGCTCCCGCCGGTAGCGCTGCGCCTCGGCCCGCTCCAGCGCGAGCGCGGCCTGGTCGGCGAACGACGACACGACCTGCAGCTGGTGCCGGTCGAACGGGGTCCGGCCCTCGGCCCGCACCGCCAGCAGCACCCCGAACGTCGTCTCCCCGGCCAGCATCGGGACCACCAGCGCGGGCCCGAAGGTCACCCCGGGCTCGGCGGAGAGGTCCTGGGCCAGCGCCGGGGCGTTGCGCGGGGTCCGGTCGCGCAGCACCTGCCCGGCGGTCGACCCGGCGAGGGGGATCTTGCGGCCCGCCAGGTTCGCGATGTCGGTGCCCGCGCACACCGTGATGGTCAGCTCGTCGATCTCCTCGGGACCGGCCTCGGTGTCCTCGGGGACCGCGAGCATGGTGTAGTCGGCGCCGATGAGCTCCAGCGCCCGCTCGGCGATCAGCTGCAGGGCGTCGGCGGTGTCGGTCCCGGCCAGCAGCGCGGCGGTGATCTCGCCGCCCGCGTCGAGCCAGCGCTCCCGCAGGCGCACCTCCTCGAACAGGCGGGCGTTCTCGACCGCGATGCCCGCCGCCCCGGCCAGCGCCAGCAACAGCACCTCGTCGTCCTCGGTGAAGCCGCCCCCGCCGCGCTTCTCGGCCAGGTAGAGCCGCCCGAAGGTCTCCTGCCGGGCCCGGATCGGCACCCCGAGGAAGCTGTGCATCGGCGGGTGGTGCGGCGGGAAGCCCGCCGACGCCGGATGCGTGGAGATGTCGTCCAGCCGCAGCGGCTTGCCCTCCTCGATGACCACGCCCAGCACGCCCCGGCCGGTCGGCAGCGGCCCGATCCGCCTGCGGGTCCGCTCGTCGATGCCCTCGAAGATGAACCGGGTGAGCGTGCCGTCCTCGCCCAGCACGCCGACCGCGCCGTAGCGCGCGTCGACGAGGTCGATGGCGACGTGCACGATCCGTCGAAGCGTCGCGTCGAGTTCCAGCCCGGACGAGATGGCCAGCACCGCCTCCAGCAGACCGTCCATCCGGTCCCGGATGCCTGCGATCTCCTCGATGCGTTCCTGGACCTGTGCGAGCAGCTCCTTGAGCCGCACCCGCGACCAGGCGCCCGCCATCGGCCTTCCCGGATTCGCGACACGTCCGGGTTCCGGTGAGTCCCCCCTGCCCACCCGTCCACTGTCGCACGGTGCCCGCCACCGGGCAGGTGCTCACGGCCGGTCGCGGTAGCGCAGCCGGGTGGCCAGCACCGCGGCCTGGGTGCGCCGCTCCACGCCGAGCTTGGCCAGCAGCCGGGAGACGTAGTTCTTCACCGTCTTCTCCGCCAGGAACATGCGTTCGGCGATCTGCCGGTTGGACAGGCCCTGCTGGATGAGGTCGAGCAGCACCCGCTCCTGACCGGTCAGCCCGGACAGCACCTCGGGGCTGCCGAGCTTGGCCCGCAGCTGGTCCACCAGCGCCGCGGTGCCGCGCTCGCCGAGCAGGGACTGCCCGGCCCCGACCGTGCGCACCGCAGAGGCCAGTTCCATCCCCTTGATGTTCTTGACCACGTAGCCGCTGGCCCCGGCCAGGATCGCGTCCAGCATCGCCTGCTCGTCCACGAACGAGGTGAGCATCAGGCAGTGCAGGTCGGGCAGCCGCGAACGCAGTTCCCGGCACAGCTCGACGCCATTGCCGTCCGGCAGCCGCACGTCCAGCACCGCCACGTCCGGCCGCTGCGCGGGAACCCGCGCCAGCGCCTCCCCGGCCGTCGACGCCTGCCCCACCACCTGCAGGTCGGGTTCGGAGTCGAGCAGCTCGGCCAGGCCCACCCGCACGACCTCGTGGTCGTCGACCAGGAAGACCGTGGTCACGTCCGTTCCGGGCACGGGCTTCAGAGTACGAGCAGGGCCGGTGTCCTTCGAGATGTCTTAGGTCCTCGGCCGGCGCGCGCGTTCGATCCCACCGCGCTGCCAAGGGGAATCGCGCCCCTGGTTCAGAGCGTGAGGCCCGCGCGCTGGGCGACTTTGGTCAGCGTCGGGTTGCTTCGCTTGTGGAGCGAGATGAGGACCCGGATCAGTTCCTGGCTCGTCGGGTGCACTTTGGCCATCTGCGGTGCCGCGTCCCAGGCTGCGGCGAGCGAGTCCAGCGCTCCGCCGCGGTCGCGCAGAGCAAGTTTCGCCCGCGCCAGGTTCAGGTGGTGCGGGGCCACTCTCGTCGCCGGGAGGTGGTGCGGGCGCCGCGCGAGTTCTTCACCGACTCGCAACGCGTCTCGGTGCTTTTCCAAGTCCACAGAGGTCGCCACGACGTGCGTCGCGGTGTTCTCCGGGCCGAAGGTGATGCCGCCGAGGTCGACGTCCTCGGGCAGCCCCTCGGCCGCTTTCCAGGCCGCCGCCGCGTGCCGTTCGGCTTCGGCGCGGTCTCCCATTCGCCCGGCCAGGGTCATGCCGCGCAGGTGCAGCACGCCGAGGCCGAGCGCCCGCTGCCTGCCCGCCATCGACGATTCCGCCCGGACGATCGCGCGGTCCACCACGGTCAGCCCGCCCTCGAAATCACCCGAGTTCAGAAATGTTCCCGCTTCGTCCCGGGAAGCCACCGCAGCGGTGAACGGATTCGCGCGTTCGGCGGCCAGCCGCTGTTTCACCACCGCGAGTTCGGCCAGATCCGTCCACCGGTGCCGGGCGGCGATCCAATAGACGGAACTGTATATGTCGGACACCACGGACCAGGAATCCGGAGCAGCCGACTGGTGCGCCTGGTTGGTGGCCGCACCGAGCAGTCGGGGTAATTTCTCCAGAACTCCGGACAGATCGGCCGCGGCGCGCAGCCGGAACAGTTCCCCGACCTGCCCCAGAACTTCTCCTGGATTTTCCGGCGGCTCTCCCGGCAGGTCGAACCGCCGGATCGCCGCGCGCAATTCCTGCAACCGGGATTCGCCGTCGTGGCGCACCCGGGCCCGCCCGAGCACCTCGTCGAGCGTGATGCCCATGGCCCTGGCGAGCGCCGCGGCGACCCCGTGGCTGAGCGTGCGCTCCCCCACCTCGATCTTGCTCAGCAGGGAGACGGACACGCCCGCCTCGCGCGCGAGCCCGACCTGGCTGATGGCGCGCGCCTTGCGGAGGATCGCGACGTTCCTCCCCGGCCCAGGTGTCTCAACCGAGCTGCTCATGAGCTTAGGTCCTCCGGTAGCGATGTCCCGGCGAATCATCGTCGCAAAGCTGCGGTCATCTGCTAACCCATTGTGCAAGAAATGTGCAAACTCGGTGATCCGCCATGTTGTTCACTGAACAGGGGACGCGCCGGACGAGCACCGACCGACCCGATCCGGAAAATGTTCACTCAAATGGAGCAGAGGAAGCGCGGTGATGTGCCGAACACCGATCCGGTGCAAATCGATTCCCGCGATGAGAGCACCCGAAGAACTGCCGGGAATGCGCCGGAAGGAGCAGCGGACCGCGGTTCGATCGGACTTCTTCGTCGAATCCGACGAGGAGGAACCCGGCGCCGCGATCATCAGCGACACCTGGACCGACCACGCGGGAACAGTGCACGAACGGCGGCCGGGTGGCGAAAACACGACAAGGTGCGGTCTGCACATCGGTCCGCGAAAACATGTCCGGTGCGTGCGCGCGTGCCGCACGTGCGTGGAGGAGAACCTGCGCGACTTCGGCCTGGCGCACCGCTGCTCCCCCGCGTGCTGCCGGCCCTGAGACGCCGGTCGGGCGAGTGGCGGCCCCCCGAACTCCGCTCGCCCGGCCGGTTTCCACCCCGGATCGCCGATCACCCCGGAGGTCGGCCGGGAAACCGGTCCGCGCAGGAACCGGTCAGCGCAGGAACCGGTCTGGGGTCATCGGCAGGTCCCGCACCCGGCGTCCGGTCGCGTGGTGCGCGGCGTTGGCGATGGCCGCGGCGGTGCCGACGATCCCGATCTCGCCGATTCCCTTGGAGCCCATGGGATTCACGTGCGGGTCGTGCTCGTCGAGCCAGTGCACCTCGATGTCGCCGACGTCGGCGTTGGTGGCCACGTGGTACCCGGCGAAGTCGTGGTTGACCACGTGGCCGAACCGCGGATCCAGCACGCTTTCCTCGTGCAGCGCCATGGAAAGCCCCATCGTCATGCCGCCCAGGAACTGCGACCGGGCGGTGCGCGGGTTGATGATCCGCCCGGCGGCGAACACGCCGAGCAGCCGTGGAACCCGGATTTCCCCGGTGTCCTCCCGGATCCGCACCTCGGCGAACTGCGCGCCGAACGCGCGCATCTCGAACCGCCCGCGGTCCGGGTTGTGCGGGGTGGTGCCCTCTGCTTCGTCTCCCTCGTCCGGATCGGTGCCGAACTTCGCCCGGAACTGCTCCACAGCGTCCACGATCGCCGAGCCCCAGCCGGTGATCCCGGTCGATCCGCCCGCGACGGACGCGTTCGGGAACCGGGTGTCGCCGATGCGCAGCACGATATCGTCGAGCCCCACGCCCAGCGCGTCGGCGGCGATCTGGCTCAGCGCGGTCCAGGTTCCGGTGCCGAGGTCGGCGGCGCCGATGCGCACCTCGTAGCCGTCGCCGGTGCGGCGCACCAGCGCGGCGGAGCCGGGGATCACGCCCGCCGGGTAGACCGAGCTCGCCACGCCCGTGCCGACCAGCCAGCCGCCCTCCCGGCGGGCCGCGGGCGCGGGATCGCGGTCCTGCCAGCCGAACCGCCGCGCGCCCTCGCGCAGGCACTCGACGAGGTTGCGGCTGGAGAACGGCAGCCCGCTCTCCGGATCGGACTCGGGCTCGTTGCGGACGCGCAGCTCGATCGGGTCGATGCCGCACGCCGCGGCCAGTTCGTCCATCGCGACCTCGGCGGCGAACATCCCCGGGCACTCGCCCGGCGCGCGCATCCAGGACGGCACCGGCACGTCCAGCGCCGCGAGGCGGTGCGTGGTGCGGCGGTTGGCCGCCGCGTACATGTGCCGGGACGGTTCGGCGCTCTGCTCGGCGAACTCCTTGATCCGGGAGGTCAGCTCGACGACCTCGTGCGCGATCGCGTTCAGCTTGCCCTCGCGGTCCGCACCCAGCCGGACGCGCTGGACCGTCGGCGTGCGGTACCCGGTGAGCGCGAACATCTGCTGCCTGGTCACCGCGAACTTCACCGGTCGTCCCCCGGTCGATTCCGCGGCCATCGCCGCGAGCACGACGTGCGCGTGCGGGAGTCCTTTCGACCCGAAGCCCCCGCCGACGTGCGGTGCGACCACGTGGACCCGCTCGGGGTCCAGGCCGAACACGGCGGCGATGGTCCTGCGCACCGGGTGCACGCCCTGCGTCGAGTCGTACAGCGTTAGCCCGTCACCGTCGCGGATCGCGACGGTGGTGTGCGGTTCCATCGGGTTGTTGTGCTCCATCGGTGTGGTGCAGGTCGCGTCGATCCGCACCGCGGAAGCGCTGTACGCTCCGTCGAAATCGCCTTGGTCGGTGTCGGTGGCGAAGAACGGGTTGACCTGGTCCGGCTTGTAGAGGTCGTCGCGCCCGGGGAAGAAATCCGCGTCGTGCGGCCAGGTTTCGCAGGTGATCCGCACCAGCTCGGCCGCGTGCCGGGCGATCTCGGGGGTTTCGGCGACCACCGCCCCGATCAGCTCACCCCGGAAGTGCACCTCGGGGCCTTGCAGGATCGCCAGCTCGGCGTCCTCTGTGGACGCGAGCCGGGGCGCGTTCTCGTGGGTGAGCACGGCCAGGACCCCGGGCAGCTCCCGCGCCCGCGAGGCGTCCACTTCGGTGATCCGGCCCCTGGCCACCTCCGACACCAGCGGATGCAGGTGGGCCGGGTTCGACAGCGGGTGTTCGAAAGCGTACGCGGCGGTGCCGGTGACCTTCGCCCATCCGTCCAGGCGGGCCACGTCGGTACCGATCACACGCGGTTCCAGCAGGTGCGTCACACGTCCTCCCCAGCCAGTCCGGCGAGCACCGACACCAGCGCCGCCCGCGCCATCGGAATCTTGAAACCGTTGCCGGACAACGGTTCTGCCGCTTCGAGCTCGGCGTCGGCCGCCCGCCCGAAGCCGTCCCGGGTCGCGGGACCGCCGAGCAGCGACCGCTCCGCGCGGGTGGCCCGCCACGGCTTGTGCGCCAGTCCGCCGAAGGCGATGCGGACATCGCGCACCCGTCCGTCGTCGACGTCGAGCGCGGCGGCGACCGAAACCAGCGCGAACGCGAACGACGCGCGGTCGCGCACCTTCCGGTACCGGGAGGCCATCGGGAGTTCCGGCACGTCGACCGAGGTGATCAGCTCCCCGTGCCCGAGCACCGTGTCCCGCTGCGGCTCCCCGTCCGGCAGCCGGTGGAACTCGACGACCGGAACGCTGCGCTGCCCGTCCGGCCCCCGCACCTGCACGACCGCGTCCAGCGCGCAGAGCGCGACCGCCATGTCCGACGGGTTCACGGCAACGCACTGGTCGGAGGCGCCGAGGATCGCGTGGTAGCGGTTCCACCCGCCGATCGCGGAACAACCGGTCCCGGGTTCCCGCTTGTTGCAAGGAGTCGTCGTGTCCTGGAAGTACGGACAGCGGGTTCGCTGCATCAGATTTCCACCCGTGGTGGCGAGATTGCGCAGCTGACCGGAGGCGCCGGAGAGCAATGCCTGCGACAGGACGGGAAAGCGCTCCCTGATCAGCGGGTGCGCGGCCAGATCGCTGTTGCGCACGCCCGCTCCGATCCGCACGCCGCCGTCGTCGAGCGGTTCGACCCGGTCCAGCGCCAGGCCGGTCACGTCGACGAGGAGTTCCGGGCTCGTCACGCCGAGTTTCATGTGGTCGACCAGGTTCGTGCCGCCCGCGAGGAAGGCCGCGGCCGGGGTGCCGGCCACCGCCGCCACCGCGCTGCCGGGGTCCTCCGCGCGCTGGTAGGTGAACGGGATCACGGCGCCACCTCCCGCAGCGCCGCGACGATGTTGGCGTAAGCGCCGCAGCGGCACAGGTTCCCGCTCATGCGCTCGCGGATCTCGTCATCCGGCAGGGCCGGCGACACCGCGCTCGGCCACTCCTGCTCGAGTTCGGTGAGCATTCCCACAGCCGAGCAGATCTGGCCCGGCGTGCAGTAACCGCACTGGAACGCGTCGTGTTCGAGGAACGCCCGCTGCACCGGGTGCGGGCCGTCCTCGGACAGCCCTTCCGCCGTGGTGAACCGGACGTCCTGGCACGCCACCGCCAACGACAGGCAGGTGGTCACCCTCCGCCCGTCGGCGAGCACCGTGCACGCACCGCATTGCCCGTGGTCACAACCCTTCTTCGGGGAGGTGATGCCCAGGTGGTCGCGGAGCGCGTCGAGGACCGTCGTGCGGGTGTCGACAGTCAGTTCGTAGCTGCGGCCATCGACGTCGAGGGTGATGTCGGCTTCCATCGCGCGTCCTTCCTGCGAGCGAGCTGCCCGTCGCGGGCTACCCGGCGCACCGCCGCGCTAACCGGCGGCCGGGCGGAATCAGCCGAAAGCGCGCCCGGCATACTGGGGCGATCATCCATTGGAGCGATCATCGACCTCCCGCGAGAACCGAGGTGTGTGAGAACACGTGTGCGGCCTGCTTGGACTGATCTGCGCCACCGAGAACCACGCGGTCGCCGCGCGGGGTGCCGTCGCCGCGGCGCTGCGCTGCCAGCGCCACCGCGGCCCGGACGAGACCGGGACCTGGGCGGACGGCGAGGTCGTCTACGGCTTCAACCGGCTGGCGCTGATCGACGTGGAGCACTCGCACCAGCCGCTGGTGTGGGGGCCGCCGGAGGCGCCGACCCGGTACACGCTGAACTTCAACGGCGAGATCTACAACTACCGCGAGCTGCGCCACGAGCTCTCGCAGCGGTTCGGCGCCCGGTTCCGCACCGACGGTGACGGGGAGGCGATCGTCGCCGCCTTCCACTACCTCGGCCCGAGCGCGGTGACCCGGCTGCGCGGGATGTTCGCCTTCATGATCTGGGACTCCCAGCAGAAGGTCGTCTTCGGCGCGCGCGACCCGTTCGGCATCAAGCCGCTGTACTACTCGGCCGGGCCGGGCGGGGTGGCGTTCTCCAGCGAGAAGAAGAGCCTGCTGGAGCTCTCGCGCGTCCTCGGGGTCCGGCAGGAGCTGGACCGCCGGGCGCTCCAGCACTACCTGGTGCTCCAGTACGCGCCGGAGCCGGAGACGCTGCACCGCGGCATCCGCCGGGTCGAGTCCGGCACCTCGTTCCGGATGATGCCGGGCGGCCGGGTGGAGTTCCACCGCTACTTCCACCCGCGGTTCAACTCCGTGCCGACCAAGACCAAGGCCGACGAGGAAGCTCTCTACGACCGCATCGCCGACGTCATGCGCGACTCGGTGGCCAAGCACATGATCTCCGACCCGAACGTGACGGTCGGCGCGTTCCTGTCCGGCGGCATCGACTCCACCGCGACCGCGACGCTGGCCAAGCAGCACAACCCGAACCTGATCGCGTTCACCACCGGGTTCGAGCGCGAGGGCTACTCCGAGGTGGACGTCGCCGCCGAGTCGGCCGCCGCGATCGGCGTGCGGCACGTGGTCCGCACCGTGTCCCCGCAGGAGATGATGGAGGCGCTGCCGCTGATCGTCTGGTACCTGGACGACCCGGTGGCCGACCCGGCGCTGGTGCCGCTGTGGTTCATCGCCCGCGAGGCCCGCCGCCACGTCAAGGCGGTGCTGTCCGGCGAGGGCGCCGACGAGCTGTTCGGCGGTTACACGATCTACAACGAGCCGATCTCGCTGGCGCCGTTCGAGAAGATGCCCGGCGGGATGCGCAAGTTCCTCGGCAACGTGTCGGCGAAGATCCCCGAGGGCACCAAGGGCAAGGACCTGCTGCGCCGCGGTTCGCTGTCGCTGGAGGACCGCTACTACGGCAACGCCCGCAACTTCCGCGACGAGCAGCTGCGCGCGGTGCTGTGCAACTACGACGAGAACATCGGCTTCAAGGACGTCACCGCGCCCTGGTACGAGATCTCCCGCGGCTGGGACCCGGTCGCCCGCATGCAGCACATCGACCTGCACACCTGGCTGCGCGGCGACATCCTCACCAAGGCCGACAAGGTGACCATGGCCAACTCGCTGGAGCTGCGGGTGCCGTTCCTGGACCCGGAGGTCTTCCGGATCGCCTCGAGCATCCCGCTGGACCAGAAGCTCGCGGGCGGGACCACCAAGTACGCGCTGCGCCGGGCCCTGGCCAAGATCATCCCGGAGCACGTGCTCGAACGGCGCAAGCTCGGCTTCCCGGTGCCGATCCGGCACTGGCTGCGCAACGAGATGTACGACTGGGCGCGCGGCATCATCGCCGACTCCCGCACCGACGGCCTGCTCGACCGCAACGCGGTGTTCGCGCTGCTGGAGGAGCACCGCGGGGGCCAGCACGACCGCAGCCGCCAGCTCTGGGCGCTGCTGGTGTTCATGATCTGGCACGGCATCTTCATCGAGGGCCGCATCCGCCCGCGCATCCCGGAACCGGCCTACCCGGTCCGGCTCTGAGGGTTCTGCCGGGGCGAGTTCGAACAGCCGCCGGTGCGAGGTCGATCCCCCCAGGAACCGACCTCGCACCGGCGCTGTGCTCAGTTGGGTGAGGCAGGTCCCGTTTCGCTTTCATGGGACGCCGAAGCGGCAGGACCGCTTCGGGCCACCAACGGCAGCTCGCGCACGCCGTTCATCTCGAAATTGGTCCGGAACACCGGCGGGTTGTCCGGGTCGGTGCGCAGCTTCGGGAAGCGGTCGAGCAGGATGTCCAGCACGATCCGGCCCTCCAGCCGCGCCAGCGGCGCGCCGAGGCAGAAGTGCACGCCGCGGCCGAAGCCCAGGTGCGAGCCGGGGGCGCGCCCGATGTCGAAGGCGTGCGGGTCGGCGAACTGGCGCGGGTCCCGGTTGGCCGCGGCGACCCACACCAGCAGCAGCTGGTCGCGGGGCACCGGCGTCCCGGCGATCTCGACGTCGGTGTTGGTGGCCCTGGCCACGAGTGCGAACGGGCTGAGGAACCGCACGGACTCCTCGATCGCGGTCGGCACCAGCGAGCGGTCCGCCCGCACCCGCTCCGCCTGGTCCGGGTGCGCGTCCAGGCACAGCACCGTGTTGCCCAGCAGCAGCGTGGTGGTGATGTGCCCGGCGAGAAGCAGCAGGTTCGCGAAGTTCACCACCTGGTCGTCGGTCAGCCGCTCCCCATCGACCTCGGCCCGCACGAGCTGGGTCAGCAGGTCCTCGCGCGGCCGGGTCCGGCGCTCGGCCGCGTGCCCGAGGAAGTAGTCGCGGATGCTCTGGCGCTTGGCCACGAACTCCTGCATCCTGCGCCGCTGCTCCTCGGCGGGCATGTTCATCGTGATCTCGTTGTCCGGGTCGAACAGCACCTCCGCCCACTCCTTGAACAGGTGGCGGTCGCTGCTGGGCACGCCCAGCAGCTCGGCGATCACGATCACCGGCAGCGGGTAGGCCAGATCGGACACCAGTTCGATCCGATCGCGGCCGGCGTGCTCGTCCAGCAGCTCGTGGGTCAGCTCCGCGATCCGCGGCGCCAGGTCGTTGACGATCTTCGGGGTGAAGGCGTGGCTGACCAGCCTGCGCAGCCTGCCGTGGCCGGGATCGTCCATCTGCACCAGGTTGCCCTCGGTCAGCTCCGGATCGACCCGCACCTCGGACAGCCGCGAGGTGTCGGACGAGAACACCTTGGGGTTGCTCAGGATCTCAAGCGCCTCGGGATAGCCGTAGACGTTCCAGAACCCCTTCTCCCGGTCGAAGCTCACCGGGTGTTCCGGCTGTTCACCCCGCATCCAGAAGTGCTGCGGGTTGATCTGCCAGCGGTCGGCGACGGTCATGGTGGTTCCCCCTCTTCAGGTCGGTTTCAGGAGCGGTGGACGATGATGTCGCCGGTGACCGAGCGGGCCCGCACCCGAACGGTGTCGGCCGCGCCCTCCGGTCCTTCGGCCTCGTCGAGGTGGGTTTCCACCCTGCCGGTCCCGGAGTTGACGTCGAGCCAGGCCGCGGTGCCCTGGCGGATCCCGATCTCCAGCTCCCCGGTGGTGGCGTCGAGCTCGACCGAGCCGCGGGCCACCTCGCCGATCCGGATGTCGCCGTTGGCCGTCCTGGCTCCCACGGAGGCGTGCGCGCGGTCGACCGAGATGTTCCCGTTCGCCGTCCTCATCCGCAGGTCACCGGCGACCTCGCCGAGCCTGGTGTCGCCGTTGGAGTTCTTGACCACCGCGGTGGAGCCCAGCTCGTGGATCCGGACGTCGCCGGAGCCCGTGACGATCTCGGCGTGGCCCTCGGCGCGGTCGACGGTGATCTTCCCGCTGGAGGTCTTCAGGCGCAGCTCCCCCGCGTCCTCCACCCGGATGTCGCCGACGGCGGTCTTGAACCGGCAGTCGCCGAGCCTTCCCTCGCAGCGGAACTCGCCCAGCGCCAGATCGCCCTGCACCCGCGAACCGGCGGGGAGCTCGATCGTGACCTCGACCGAGGCGACGTCGGAGCGGAAGGTGTGGTCGCGCCACTGCCTGGTCGCCTTGACCACCAGCCGGTCGGTGTACTCGACGCGGATCCGCTCGGCCGCCCGCACGTCGGCGGCGGAGCCGGGATCGCTCGGGCGGACGTCCACGGCGGTGTCGGCGCGGTCGCCGGCGATGATCCGGACCTGACCGGCGACGACGTCGATCGTGGCCGAGATCGGTTCTGGTGTGTCGAAAATGGGCATAGCGGTCCCCTCGTGATGTGTGTGGTGAGCGTCCCTGCTGGTCAGGGACGTGTGGTGCGAACTGGTGCGGTCAGCGCACCCAGCCGGTGAAGCGCTGCCCGCGCCTGCCTGGCCGGGCCGCGCGGGGCTCGGGTTCGAGCGCGGCGGCGGCGGCGCGGACGAGCCAGGCGTTGACCGACAGCCGGTCCCGGCCCGCGGCCTCCTCGATGCGGGCCTTGAGGTTCTCGGGCAGGCGGACGTTGATCCGCGACATCGCGCCGTCCTCGGCCTCCGGCTGCGCCTGGGCGGCCTGCGGTTCGGGCTCGGGCTCGGGTTCCTCGGACTGCGGCGGGGTCACGACGAACTCGGGTTCCCGGCCGCGGAGCCGCAGCTCGACCGAGCCGGGCGCGAGGTCGCGGGTGATCTCGTCGGCGGCGGCCGTCAGCGCGTCCAGCAGGGTCAGCCTGGTGGCCGAGTCCAGCGGAGCGGTGAGCCGCTCGGCCAGCGCCCGCGCCTCCTCCCCGCCCGCCTCCGCGGCGACCGCGAGCTCGTGCCGGAGGTTCTCGACGTACGTCGTGAGGTCCATGGCACCATCATGGCACCGTGATGGCACCATCGCAAGCATCAATGGCACACGATGGCATCAAGACAGGCGCGCAGCGAGTGCCATCGCGTCGTGCGGCGCGTGCGCCTTGATGTCGTTGTCGAAGTAGGCGTAGACATCCCGCCCGCCGCGCGAGCGCATCGGGGTCGCCACGGTGTGCTCGGTGACGGGGCTCTTCCCGGAGCGCCACGCGCGGATCAGCTCCGCCCACCTGTCCAGCGCCTCGGCGGTGTAGCCGCTGGCGTAGAGCTCTTCCGCGCCGTGCAGTCTGATGTAGACGAAGTCGCTGGTGACATCCTCCAGGTACGGCCAGGTCCCGGCCGTGTCCGCCACCACGAGCCCGATGTCGTTGTCCCGCAGCAGTTCCACCGCTTCGGCGGTCGCGAAGCCGGGATGCCGGACCTCCAGCGCGTGCCGCAGCGGGCGATCCTGGTCGGTCTCGACCAGCGCGCGGCCGTCCAGCCGCTCGTCGTGCCGGCGGGCCAGTTCGGCCGCGGCCGCGGTGCTGCGCGGCAGGAGGCGGAAGAAGTCCGCGAGCCGGTCGGCGTCGAACCCCAGCGAGGGCGGGAGCTGCCACAGGAACGGGCCGAGCTTGGCGCCCAGCGCGAGCACTCCGGAGGCGAAGAAGTTGGCCAGCGCGGTCTCGGCGCCGCGCAGCTTCTTCATGTGCGTGATGAACCGGCTTCCCTTGACCGCGAACAGGAAGCCCTCCGGCGTCTGGCTCGCCCAGTCCCGGTAGGTGCCGGGGCGCTGGAGCGAGTAGAAGGACGCGTTGACCTCGGCGGTGCGCAGTTTCCCGGCCAGGTACTCCAGTTCCGCGCCCCGGCGCAGGTCCCGCGGGTAGAACGCGCCGTGCCACGGCCCGTAGACCCACCCGGACGTGCCGATCCGGACCTCGTGCGCCCTCGAACCCATGACTACGGGTTTCACCCGCGCCGCACCGCGGAAACGTCGGCGGCTACTGCTCCAGCTGACGAACCGTGAGGATCTGCTGCGCGTGCCCGACCGGCCCGTCCAGGTCGTGGAGCACGGTGCTGGTGACGCCCTGGCCGGACGCGCCGAACACGACGCTGGTGTCGAGCCCGGTCCACCCGCCGCGCGGCTGGCGGTGGAGGTGGATCGACAGGTCGACGTTGGGGAACATCCACTTGTCGGGCTCCTGCCGCACGGCGATGCCGTTGGCGGTGTCGACGAGCCCGACGTAGGCGGCCAGCGGGCTGATCTCCTCACCGGCCACCAGCGGCAGCCGGGTCGACACCCACGCCGTGGCCCGCCCGGGCAGCGGCTCACCGACCGGCCGGAACTCCAGCGACGCGATGTAGCCGCCGCCCCACCGAGAGGTCATCGACCCGGTCGCCAGCTCCTCCTCGGGGAACACCAGCGGATCGGCCTCACCGCCGGCGACGGAGCTGGTGTCCTGCACCGAGAGGAGCCACACCCGGGCCCGGACCACCGGGCGCCCGCCGATGACCGCGGTGGCCTCCACCAGTTCGATGGTGCGGCCCGGCCGGGGCGTCTCCACGTGGATCTCGAACTCCTCGAGCGCGATGCGGCCCAGGATGTCGAAGCTGATCCGGCTGATCAGCAGGTCGGGGCGTCCCTGGCTCGCCCGCACCCGCTCGATCTCGTGGACGAGCAGGCCGCCCAGCGGGCTGACGTGCTGCTCGTCGTCGCGCCAAGCCCCGCCGGTGTGCGCGGTCGGGCGGAAGCGGTTCACGCCGATCCGCTCGAAGTAGCTGGAGACGGCCTCGGGGGTGTCGGTCAACTCTGGTCCTCCCGGTGGTGCATCGGCGCTTCAGCAGTTCTACCCGGCGCAGGCGCCGGTGGGGTGCCGGAGGTGACGATCCCGACACCCGCGCCGGTGCGCGCGTCCGGTAGGAAGGCCCGATGGTCGACTTCAGCGACGAGGACTTCCCCGCCGATCCGTATCCCGGCTCCCGTCCCGACGGTTCGTTCGTGCACATCGGGAAATCAGGTCACCACCTCGTGAACGGGCGGACGCTGCCCGACGGCACCGGGCTCGACGAGTTCCTTTCGGCGCACGGCGCCGCGCCGCTGGCCGGACGGCTTCCGGTGCTGGCCTACGGCTCCAACGCGAACCCGTCGAAGATCTCCTGGCTGCGCGACCGGCTCGGGCTGCGCGGCCCGGTGGTCGTCATCGGCGCGGAGTGCCACGGCGTGAGCGCAGTGTGGTCGGCCGGGGTGCGCGCCCGGGACGGACAGCGTCCGGCGGTCCTGGCGGGACTGCCCGGCGTGGTCGAGCACCACGCGGTGTGGCTGACCACACCGGACCAGCGGGCGGTGCTGGACGAGTGCGAGGGCAGGGGCGAGCGGTACCGGCTGAGCTGGGTGCACGCGCCGGTGCGGCTCGAAGGGCACGGCGCGCTCTCGTCGGTGCTCGCCTACACCGCGCGGCCGGAGGCCGTCGGGGCGGACGTGCCGGTGCACCTCAACCGGTCGCCGCTGGTGGTCGACGGGCACTTCGTGCGGTGTTCCGAGGTCGGGCAGGCCGATGCCGTTCTGCTCGTCGGGGTTGCCGGGGGCGAGGATGGGTTGGTCGTGAGCGAGGTTTCTGGGGAGCCGTGAGTTTGCGGGGTTCGGGGGATTTTTGTCGGGGAGCGGCTTTGTTGGTTCGGGTTCTTTTGGGCTCGTGGTTCTGGGGCGCTCGCCGCCCCCAGACCCCCGGCAGGTCTCCGGGATGAGTCTCCGCTGTGCGCTGCGGTTCGGTTGGGGTGGTTCTCATCCCGTCGACCTCCACGGAGGGCTATCAGACCGCGTCAAGGGGGCCGTCATGCTCGGGCGCTGCGGTTTTGCTTTATGTGCCCCCTTGACACGGCCTGATCGGGCTGGCGCCAGGTCGACGGGATGAGAACCAAACCCCGCCCTTGTAGGTGGTGGGTTCCCTGCTGGGCGCGTTTCGCCTTTGGGGTCCCGTCTTGTCCACAGTGGTTGGTCAGGAATCCCTTCTGGGAACCGGGATCCGCTCCAGGTCCTCGGCCACCACGACGTCTCCGCCGAAGTTGCGCTCGGCTTCTTCCCGGAACAGCGCGGGGTCTGCGTACCGCTGCGAGAAGTGCGTCAGCACCAGCCTGCGCACTCCGCTCCCGGCGGCCACCGCACCCGCCTGTGCCGCCGTGAGGTGTCCGTAGCGCTCGGCCAGGTCCGCGTCGCGGTCCAGGAAGGTCGACTCGATCACCAGCATGTCCGCGCCTTCCGCGAGTTCCCAGACTCCGTCGCACAGGCGGGTGTCCATTATGAAGGCGAAGCGCTGGCCTCGGCGGGGTTCGCTGACTTCCTCCAGCGTGGTCGTGCGGTCTCCCCGTCGCACCGACCCTTCGCGTTGCAGGCAGCCCACGTCCGGTCCCGCGATGCCGAACTCGGCCAGGCGGTCCGGCAGCATCCGCCGCCCGTCCGGTTCGACCAGGCGGTAGCCGAAGGCGTCGATCCGGTGGTCGAGCCGTCTGGTCTCCAGCACGCCGAACGGGCCGGTGGCGATCACGCCAGGGCCTTCCACCGGTTCCTCGACCAGCTGCGCGGTCTCGTCGAACGCCGTGGCGTGCCGCAGGCGGGCGAAGAACTCCCCGCCGGAGGCCGGGAAGTGTGCGCGCACCGGGTGCGGCACGCGGTCGTTGGACAGCCGCTGCACGACCCCCGGGACACCCAGGCAGTGGTCGCCGTGGAAGTGGGTGAGGCAGATCCGGTCGATGTCGTGGGCGCTGACCCCCGCGAGCAGCATCTGGCGCTGGGTCCCCTCGCCTGGGTCGAACAGCAGCCCGGTCCCGTCCCAGCGCAGCAGGTACCCGTTGTGGTTGCGGCGCCGGGTCGGCGTCTGGCTGGAGGTGCCCAGCACGACGAGCTCGCGTTGCGTCACACCGAGCACGATAGGCGGGCGGGTCCGCTGATCACTCCCCCGTGCTCCCGTCGATGCGCTCCCGCAGCAGGTCGGCGTGTCCGTTGTGGCGGGCGTACTCCTCGATCATGTGCCCGAGGATGTATCGCAGCGAGAACACCTGGTCGCGATAACTCCCGGTGATGTCGAGGGATTCGGCTGCGTCGACGATCTCCCGCGACCGCGCGCACGCGCGGTGCCAGATCGAGAACGCCTCGTCGGGGTCGGCGTCGTCGACGTCGAACTCGGTGAACCCGCCGGTGGACTAGCCAGTCAAAGACACGAAGGCCCCATCGTCTTCAAGCGGCGCAGCCGCTTAGCCCACCCAGGCAACCGGCACCGCCGCGGGTTCTCAGGCGTTCGCTGGCGAGGACAGCTTTTTCCGTCGTATTGGCATACGTCGGAAAAAGTTACCGCAGCCAGCGGGCGCCTGAGGTTCCGCCACCGCACCGCTACGCAAAACGAGTCCGGAGACAGCCTCTGCCAGGTAGAAGTGTCTGCACCCGAGCGGGACATGGGAACTCGGGCGCAGACACCGAACTCGTGCCGGACGCGCCACCGGCACGAGACGTCATCGGCGGGAACGGGCCGCCCGCAGCAGGTCCGGCACCGTCGCGAACTTCACCCTCGGCCTGCCCGCCCGCTCTCCGAGCAGCCGCTCGGCCCGGTCGATCGCCTCGGCCTCCTGCCGCCCGATGGCGTCCGGACGGCGCCTGCGGACCAGCCGCGCGAACTCCTTGGCCCCACCGCGCGGAACGGGCAGCTCCGCGACGTCGTCGAGCAATGCCCCGACGGTTTCGGCCGCGCAGGCGCGGTTGGCGCCGATCCCGCCCCGCGCGCCGCGCTTGGCCCAGCCGACGACGTAGGTGCCGGGGCCCACCCGGCCACCGCGATTGGTGATCACCCCGGTCTCCGGGTCGAACGGCAGCCCCTCGACCGGAGTGCCCCAGCACCCGATGGACCGCACCAGCAGCCCCGCGCGGATGTCCCGCACGCCAGCGCCGTCGCCGACCCGGACGGCCCGCATCCGCTCGTCGCCGAGCACTTCGACCGGCGCGGAGCAAAACCGCAGCACGAGCCGCTTCCCCACCGCGGGCGGCGCGGCCCAGTCCACGGATTCGACCGGCAGTCCGCGCAGCAGAGCGGCGGCCGAGTTCGGGTCGGCGTTCGCGATGTCGCCGGCCGCCCCTGGGACGTCGTCGACGACCACCTCGATACCCGGAACCTGTTGCAGCGCATGCAGTTCCGACCGGGTGCAGGCCACGTTCCCCGCACCCCGGCGGCCCAGCAGCACGACCTCCCGGACCGAGCTCGTGCGCAAGGCCGCGAGCGCGTGGTCGGCGATGTCGGTCCGCGACAGCGCGTCCGGATCGGACAGCAGGATGCGGGCCACGTCGAGGGCGACGTTGCCGTTGCCCACGACCACCGCGCGTTCCGACGACAGGTCCACCGCGCCGGGCGCCACACCGGGCAACGCGTTGCACCACCCGACGAACTCCGTCGCCGGGATGCTGCCCGGCAGCTCCTCCCCCGGAACGCCCAGCGCCCGGCTGCCGCTCGCGCCGACGGCGTAGACCACGGCGTGGTGGTGCGCTGCCACCTCGTCGTGGCTGACGTCGCGGCCCACCTCGACGTTGAGGTGCATGCGCACCCTCGGATGCCGGTAACCGGCGGCGAAGGTCTCGCCGATCCGCTTGGTCGACGGGTGGTCCGGCGCGACCCCGAACCGGACCAGACCGCCCGGCACCGGAACCCGGTCGATCAGCGTGATCTCCGCGTCGGTCGACCGGAGCAGGGTCTGCACGGTGTACCCGGCGGCAGGCCCGGTGCCCACGACAGCCACCCGCGGCGCGGTCAGCCCCGAGGGCAGCGAACGCGGGAACCTCGGCGGTCCCCAGCTGTTGTCGGCGGGCTCCCCGTCGAAGTACTGCCGGTTCATCTCGGCATAGCCCAAGTCGCTGCCGCGCAGCCGGTCCACCGGCCGCACCGCGTCCACCGGGCAGGCGTCCGCGCAGGCACCGCAGTCGATGCACGTCCTCGGGTCGATGTAGAGCATGTCGGTGGACCCGAACTCCGGCTCGTCCGGCGTCGGGTGGATGCAGTTGACCGGGCACACCGACACGCAGGACGCGTCGTTGCAGCAGGTCTGGGTGATCGCGAAGGCCATCTCGGTCCCGCTCAGATCATGTGCACGCGCTGGTAGAGCGCGACGGCCGGACGGGGCAGCAGGCCGCTTTCGCCCAGGAACTCCATCAGGCCCGCGCAGGCGTTGCGCATCATCGACTTGCGGTGCTCGTTGGCCGCCACCTCCGCCACCGCCCGGCGGGTGTCGAGCCCGACCGCGTGGTACACGCCCTCGTTGACCAGGCTGTTGACGATGAAGTACGCGACGACGGCGATCAGCGCACCGCTGGTGTAGCGGCGGGTCGGGCTCACCCCGGCCATGTGCTCGCGGATCTCGTGCCGGGCGAACTTCATGTGCCGCGACTCCTCGACCACGTGGATCTTCGAGCTGGTGCGCACGATGTCGAGGACGTTCTCGCCGCGCATCCAGTCGCGCTGCATCACGTCCAGCACCTCCTCGGCGACCAGCGTGCCGCCGTAGGCGACCTCGGCCGAGGCGGTGGACTTGAACAGGCGCGCGAGCTCGACGACGTGGCGGCGCGGGAAGTAGGCGGGCACCCCGAGCTTCTCGCAGGTGCGGGCGAACATGATCGAGTGCCTGCACTCGTCGGCGATCTCGGTGAGCGCGAACTGGAACTCCGGGTTCGCCGGGTCCTTGACGTACTGGTCGCGCAGGATCATCTGCTGCAGGATCATCTCGAACCAGATGCCGGTGCTCATGATCGAGCACACCTCGTGCCGGGTCAGCGCGACCCGCTGCCGCTCGCTCATCTCGTCCCACAGCGGAGTTCCGTAGAGGGTGCTCCACTCCGGGTTCAGCCCGTAGGCGCCGTCGGGCAGCGGCGCGTTCCAGTCGATCTCGCTCGCCGGGTCGTAGGACAGCGTGGCCGAGGATTCCAGCAGCCGCCGGGAAACCTCCGGCCCGGCGTCGTGCACGTCCGCAGCGGTCATCGTCCGCACCTCCCTGTGCCTTTCGGTATAGCAGGTACGTCTTGTACCCGTTACCTGACGGTGAACGGTACAGGCTGTACCCCCTAGCGCGCTAGACTGGCCGCATGACGGCCTCATCCACGCCCCACCGGGTCGACGGCCGCGCCGCGCGCTGGGCGGGCCAGCACGAGCGGCGCAGGCGGGAGTTCGTAGACGCCGCGCTGCGCGCGATCGCCGAACACGGCCCGGAGGTGTCCACCGAGCAGATCGCCGAACAGGCCGGCGTCGCGCGGACCAGGCTCTACAAGCACTTCACCGACACACCCGACCTGCAGGCCGCCATCTCCGAGCGGACCGTGGAGCTGATCACCGCGGAACTGCTGCCCGCGCTGGACCCGCAGCGCACGCCGGTGCAGATGGTCCGCGGCGTGATCAGCGCGCACATCGGCTGGCTGGTCGAGCACGACAACCTGTTCCGCTACCTGACCCGGTACGCGGTGTCCTCGCGCTCGGGCGGGCGCGACGCGTTCACCGACACCAAGTCCGCGATCGCCGGGCACCTCACGCTGATGTTCGAGCACTACCTCGGCGCGTTCGGCATGGACACCCGGGTGGCCGAGATGAGCGCGTTCGGGGTCGTCGGGCTCGTCGAGTCGAGCACCAGCCGGTGGGTGGAGCACCCGGGCGGGATGGACCGCGAGGAACTGGCCGACCTGCTGACCGGCTGGGTGTGGCGGCTGATCGACGACGTGCTGCGCAGCGGCGGGGTCGAGCTCGACCCGCACGAACCGCTCGCCGCGCAGGAGCTCAGCGCGCGCGGCGGCTGAGCGGCGTCAGTCCGGGAGGCGGCGCAGCAGCGCCCGCGCGAACGCGTGCGCGGCCGGGTCGATCTCGTCCCGCCGGGCCGCCGAGCGCAGCCATTCGGCCAGCAGCGGCGCCAGTTCCGGCGACAGGGCGGCGATCCAGCGCGCGCTGCCCGCCCGGGCCTCGGCGACGTGCTCGGTCGTGCCGTCGCCGTGGTGGGCGACTACCTCCGGGCGGGTCGCCAGCAGCCCGCGCAGCTGCCACTCGCCACCGGTGGACGTCGCGGCGAGCCGTTCGAGCGCGTCGGCCGAGGCGATCAGGTCTTCAGTGCGCACCGGGGAATTGTCGCGCATCCGTCCGCTATGGACGACAGTGCTCACATCGTGACCAGCGGCGCACCCCGTTCTGCGTCCAGCCGTCACAATTCCCGCTCCAGCAAAGGGTTTTCCTTCCCGGCGCGACCGGGGCGCCTTACGCTGCCCGCCATGGTGACCGAATTCCGGGCCTCCGACGCCGATCGCGAGCGGTACGCCGCCGCACTCCGGGAAGCGTTCGACGCGGGGCGCCTCACCATGCACGAGTTCGACGAGCGCATCGCGGCGGTGTACACCGCCCGCACCGGTGCCGAGCTGGACCGGATCACCCAGGACCTGCCGACCGGGGACGGGACGACGACCGCGCGGCTGTTCGGCGTCCTCGGCGGTTTCAGCCGCCGCGGCGCGTGGGAGGTGCCGCGGCGGCTGTCGGCGGTCGCGTTCTGGGGCGGCGGCCGGATCGACCTGCGCGAGGCGCGCATCGAGCACCAGGAGGTGCTGATCCGCTGCTACGCGATCATGGGCGGCATGCGGGTCGTGGTGCCGCCCGAGGTCGGGCTGGAGGTCCGGGGCACCGGGTTCATGGGCGGTTTCCGGCGGAGCGCGCGCGGTTCCGGGAACCCGGGGAGCCCGCGGGTGGTGGTCAGCGGGTTCGCCTTCTGGGGCGGTGTGCGGGTCCGCCGCGGGTTCGCGCGGCAGCGCTTCCGCTGACGCTTCCGGCGACCGCGCGCGGGATGCGCGCCGGGCCGGACGGTTCTCGTCCGGCCCGCGTGCCGGGCGGACGGTTCTTGAGCCGCACTCAGATCGGGCTGTACTCAGATCGGGTTGTCCCGAGCCGCACTCAGATCGGCTGTTCCCGACCGCCCGCGTCCCGGACCAGGCCGTTCCCAGCCCGACTCACACCCGCGCTGGCGGTTCTTGCTCGGCCCGCGCGGTTCCCAACCCGACCCGCACCCCGGCAGCGGCGTTCCCACTCGGCCTCCACGGTTCCCACCCGACCCGGACCCCGGCCCGCGCGAGTCCCGCCCCCCACCCCCGATAGAACAGCCCCCATCCCCGTCCGGGCGATTGACCCCGCCCGTCGCGTCTGAATCAGATCCGGGACGTTTTCCCCTTGCCCGTCCGAGGTGTTGACGCCGCTCGGAATTCCCCTTCACCATTGCGCCATGCGCAGTGTGGTGCGCATTGAGCAACAACGGTGCGGGGGTTGCCCATGAGAATCCTGGTCGCCGACACGTTCCCCTCCGGGCACCTGGACCGGCTGGGCGAGCTCGGTCACGACTGCGACTACCGGCCCGACACGACCTCAGGACAACTGCCCGGCCTGCTCGCCGGACGCACCGCCCTGGTGGTGCGCAGCACCCGGGTCACCGCCGAGGCGCTGGAGGGCGCGGACGCGCTGCGCCTGGTCATCCGGGCCGGATCGGGCACCAACACCATCGACCGCGACGCGGCCTCGGCGCGCGGCATCTACGTCTGCAACGTGCCCGGACGCAACGCGATCGCGGTCGCCGAGCTGGCCTGCGCGCTGATGCTGGCGCTGGACCGCGGCCTCTACGACAACGTCGCCGACCTGCGGGCCGGCCGCTGGGACAAGAAGCGCCACTCCCGGGCGCGCGGGATCCACGGCCGCCGGGTCGGCGTGATCGGGCTCGGCCGGATCGGCCTCGCCTTCGCCGAGCGGGCGGCCGCCTTCGGGACCACCGTGTACGCCGTGGCCAAACCCGACCGCTCCGCCCAGGTGCTGGAACGCGCCCGCGCCATCGGCGTCCGCTTCGTCGACGACCTGCCCACGCTCGCGCGCACCTGCGACGTGCTGTCGCTGCACCTGCCCGCCACCGACGGGACGCGGCACCTGGTCGACGCCGACCTGCTGGCGCACGTCCGGCCGGGCACGCTCATCCTCAACACCGCGCGCGGCGACCTCATCGACGAGGACGCGCTGATCGAGGCGATGGAGGACAAGGACGTCCGCGCCGGCCTGGACGTCTACGCCGACGAGCCCGCGGGCGGCACCGGGCGCATCGAGTCCCGGCTGGCCCGGCACCCCAACGTCTACGGCACCCACCACATCGGCGCCTCCACCGAGCAGGCCCAGCAGGCGGTGGCCGACGAGGTGGTGGCCATGGTCGCGGCGTTCCAGTCGGGTTCGGTGCGCCACTGCGTGAACCTCGACGACGTGCGGCCCACCGCGAACTCGGGTGAGTTCCCGTGAGCGCCCTGCCCCTCCGGCGGGGCGCACCGCCGGAATCCCACGGAGTCACCGCCCGCGCGCCGCGCGCGCTGGTCCGGACCGGCCCGGACGGCCACGTCCCGCTGCCCGGGAACGCGACCGTGGTCTACCGGCTCGAAACCGGGCAGCACCGGCAGACCGGGCTGGTGGTCGAGGTCGCGGTGGACGACTACCGGCACGGGCGCATCCTCCGCCACGAGGCCACCCGGCCCGACCACGTCCACCGGCTCACCGAGCTGACCGAGGCCACCGGCACCGAGCAGCTGCCGGTGATGCTTGTCCACAGAGGACACGACGGGCTGCGCGACCGGCTGGCGGCGATCACCGCGGCGCCACCCGACCTGCGGGTGACCGGCAACGGCGTCGTGCACAGCGTCTGGATCCGGGCCGGTTCCGGCGAGCCGCACGAGCTCTCCGGCATCGGCACCTGCTACATCGCCGACGGCCACCACCGGATGTCGGCCGCCGTGCGCCACGCCGACCGGTGGCGGCACCTCGGTCCCGGCCACCCCAGCGCGTTCACGCTCGCCGCGCTGTTCCCGAGCGATGAGATGCGCGTCCTCGGCCACGACCGCCGCTTCCGGCTCCGCGAAAGCACATCCGCCACCGACGTGCTCGGCAGGCTGGCCTCCGTCGCTACCCGGATCGAACCGCTCGACCGCGAGGAGACCGCGCCCGGCTCGGTGGCGGTGAGCATCCGCGACCGCTGGTACCGGGTCCGCGTGTTCTGCGAGCACGAGTCCGCCGCGGTCGACGACGTGCTCGTGCCCGCGCTGCACGGCCTCCTGGAGGACGAGCCGGGCGCCGAGCCCACCGACCTGCGGTTCGTCCCGCACCCGCCGACTGTCGAGCGGATCATGGCGATCTCCGACGCCGGGCTGGTCATGCCGCCCAAGTCGACCTGGTTCGACCCCAAGCCGCTGCCTGGCCTCTTCGTCCGCGAACTGCGCTGACCCCTGGCCGGGCCGCTGTTGGATGGATCACCGGCGGCTGTGCCGGACGGCCCGTCGCGGGCAGGATGACCCCGGGAGGTGGGTCGTCCGATGAGCAGGTTCGCCCGGCTCGTGCTGACCGAGCAGGTGCGGCGGATGCAGCTGGAGCAGGGCAGCCGCCCACCGCACCGGCCCGACCTGGGCGAGCAGGTCGGGCGCACCCGCGACCCGCTCGGCGAGCGGGAGACCGGGTTCATCGCCGCGCGCGACGGCTTCTACCTCGGTAGCGTCGGCGAGACCGGCTGGCCGTACGTGCAGTTCCGCGGCGGACCGCCCGGCTTCGTGCACGTGCTGGATCCGCTGACGATCGCCTTCGCCGAGGTGCGCGGCAACCGCCAGTACCTCACCAGCGGCAACCTCCGCACGGATTCGCGGGTGTCGCTGTTCTTCATGGACTACGCCCACCGGACCCGGCTGAAGCTGCTCGGCCACGCCCGGCTCGTCGGGCTCGACGAGGACCCCGAGCTGACCGGGGCGGTCTGCGCGCACCGCACCGACGGGCGGGTCGAGCGGATCATGGTCGTGGCGGTCGAGGGCCACGACTGGAACTGCCCCAAGCACATCCCGCGCCGCTACCCCGAAGCCGCGGTGTCCGAGCTGCGCGACCGGGTGCAGCGGCTCGAAGCGGAGAACGCGGAGCTGCGCAGGCAGCTGGAGCGCTGACCCGGTCAGCCGTCCCTGCCGGTCACCGCGTGCCGGCCGGGCTCGTCATCACCGACCCGTCCCTCGCCCCGGCGGCGGAAGAACCGGAACCCGGGGATGCCCACGATCGCGCGCCGGACGTCCTGGGTGACCTCCAGCAGCTCGTGGATCTCCGGGCCGACCCGGTCCAGGGTGCGCAGGATCGGCAGCACGTCCTCGAGCACGTGCTCGGTCAGCACCGGCAGCTCGTCGACCAGCCGGATCGCGGCGTCGACCTCCTTCTCGGAGAGCTCGTCGACGAACCGCTCGGCCAGCGGCGCCGCCCGCCGGGCCACCGGAGCGTACGCGGCGAGCAGCTCGTCGGCGGTCGTGGCGGTGCGCCGGGCGTCGGCGACCGTCTTCGACGCGTCGTCGCACACCGCGCCCGCGCGGCCGACCAGCTCCTCGGCGGTGGCCGAGACGCGGCCCGCGCCGGCCACCGCCGCCTCGGCGGCG
>NZ_BAAAUX010000011.1:132433-173900 GCF_039534165.1 Saccharopolyspora taberi
CGTCGGCCACCACGCGCGCGTCCCGGACCGTCTCCTCCGCCGCGACGACCGTCTTCTCGGTGCGCTCGACCAGGCCCTCGGCCCGGCCGACGACGTCGTGCACGCGGGCGACCAGCGCCTCCGCGCTGTCGACGAGAGCGAGCACCCGGCCGGGGACGGCGGCGGCCGCGGTGGCGGAGTCCACCGCCCACCCGACGGTGGTCTTCGCCACCGAGAACACATCACCAGGCGTGGGGATACGGATGACCATGCCCTCCACTGTGCACACCGGGCGCGCCCGCCGTCCACCAGCGGCTTGTCACCCGGCGACTTGTCACACCGCGAAAATCATCCACAGTGGACGGACGGATCCACGTCCGGCCACGCCGGTAGCATCGATGGCCGCCGTCCGCCGCAGGCAGGAGCCGCATGCCCGTACTGGAAGCACCGCTGGTGGCCGCGCTCTGCGCGGTGGCGCTGCTTGGCGGGTTGTTCCTGGCATGGCGGCTGAGCCCGCCCGGCAGGGCGCTCGGGCTGGCCGTCGTCGCCTGCTGCGGCTGCGCCTTCGGCGTGATCACCGGGGACGTCCTGGCGCAGGAGCGGCTGGCAGGCGCGGACGGCCCGCTGGCGGACTGGCTCACCGCGAACCGGTCCGAGGGGCTGACCGCGGTCATGCAGGTGACCACGAACCTGGGCAGCGCGTGGGCCGCGCTGCCGCTGGCGCTGGTGGCCGCCGTGATCGTCCCCGCGCCGGAGCACCGGCGCCGGGCCGCGGTGACCGCGCTGGTGGCCGTGGCCGGGATCATCGCGCTGGTCAACGCGATCAAGCTGGTCGTCGGCCGGGCCCGGCCCGATCTCGCCCTGGTGCTGGTGGAGACCGACAGCGCCTCGTTCCCGTCCGGGCACGCCGCCCAGTCGGCCGCGGCGTGCGCGGCCATCGCGCACCTGGTCGCCGCGCACCGGCCGGAGCGGGCGCTGCGGATCACCGCGTGGCCGGTCGCCGCCGCGGTCGTGCTGGTGGTCGGGTACTCCCGGCTCTACCTCGGCGCGCACTGGCTCACCGACGTCCTCGGCGGGTACGCGCTGGGCACGGCCTGGACCGCCGCGGTCATCACCGCCCTGCACCGGCCGCCGCGCGTGACCGCGGCCCGGTTCGGGGCGCCTGCCCCGGAGGGGCGCGCCGGGCCTTTGTAACCTCGGCGGGACGCCGTGCAAGCCCCACGAGAGGAACCGGAATGACCACCGAGCTGAGCCAAGACACCCTGGCCGGGGAACTGGAGCGGGCCAGGCAGGACTACGCGGCCTTAGCCGCTCGCGGCCTCTCGCTGGACCTCACCCGGGGCAAGCCCGCGCCCGAACAGCTCGACCTGTCCGACGACCTGCTCGGCCTGCCCCGCGACCTGCGCTCGGCCGCCGACGGCACGGACGTGCGCAACTACGGCAACCTGAAGGGCCTGCCCGAACTGCGTGAGATCTTCGCCGAGGTGCTCCAGGTGCCCGCCGAGCAGCTGCTGGCGCTGGGCAACTCCAGCCTGGAGCTGATGCACGACTGCCTGGTGCACGCGCTGCTCGGCGTGCTGCCCGGCGCCGAGTCCCGCTGGGTCGACCAGGAGCGCGTCGCGTTCCTGTGCCCGGTGCCCGGCTACGACCGCCACTTCGCGCTGTGCGAGCGCTTCGGCATCGAGATGATCCCGGTGCCGATGACCTCCGACGGCCCGGACATGGACGTGGTCGAGCGGCTCGTCGCCGAGGACCCGGCGGTCAAGGGCATCTGGTGCGTGCCGAAGTACAGCAACCCGACCGGCGTCAGCTACAGCGACGAGACCGTGTCCCGGCTGGCCGCCATGACCACCGCGGCGCCCGACTTCCGGATCTTCTGGGACAACGCCTACGCCGCGCACCACCTGACCGACGAGCAGGTCGAGATCGCCGACCTGCTCGCGGCGTGCGAGGCGGCGGGCAACCCGGACCGGACCTTCGTGTTCGGCTCCAGCTCCAAGATCACCTTCGCCGGCGCGGGCGTGGCCTTCTTCGGCTCGTCCCCGGCCAACCTCACCTGGCTGCTGGCCAACAACGCCAAGCGCTCCATCGGCCCGGACAAGGTCAACCAGCTGCGGCACGTGCTGTTCCTGCGGGACGCGGCCGGCGTGCGCGAGCACATGGCCCGCCAGCGAGCCCTGCTCCAGCCGAAGTTCGAGGCCGTGCAGCGGATCCTGGAGGCCGAGCTGGGCGGCACCGGCCTGGCCCGGTGGACCGAGCCCAAGGGCGGCTACTTCGTCACCCTCGAGGTCCCGGACGGCTGCGCCAAGGAGGTCGTGCGCCGCGCGGCCGAGGCCGGGATCGTGCTCACCCCGGCGGGCGCGACGCACCCGCACGGCGACGACCCGCGCGACGCGACCATCCGGATCGCGCCCAGCTACCCGGGCCAGGACGACCTGGAGCAGGCGATGCATGGTCTGACCACCTGCGTCCGCCTCGTCGGCTACGAGCAGAAGCAGGCCGCTGCCTGACCTGCCCGTGTCCCGGGTTCGGCAACGAAGGTTGCCGGATCCGGGACCCGGGCGGTGCAATGGGGAGCATGGAGAACCCGCCCGGTATCACCGAAGCCCTGACCGCCGTCGGCCCCCGCCTCAAGCGCCTGCGCACGCAGCGCCGGGTGACGCTGGCTGCGCTGTCGGAGGCGACCGGCATCTCCAAGAGCACGCTGTCCCGGCTGGAGTCCGGCCAGCGGCGGCCCAGCCTGGAGCTGCTGCTGCCGATCGCGCAGGCGCACCAGGTCCCGCTGGACGAGCTGGTCGGCGCGCCGGAGGTCGGCGATCCCCGGGTCCGCCTCAAGCCCCGGCAGATGCACGGCAACACCGTGCTGCCGCTGACCCGCCAGCCCGGGCCGCTGCAGGCGTTCAAGATGGTCCTCCCCGCCGACCGCGACACCCCCGACCCGCGCACCCACGAGGGCTACGAGTGGCTGTACGTGCTGGCCGGGCGGCTCCGGCTGGTCCTGGGCGAACACGACGTGGTGCTCGGCGTCGGCGAGGCCGCCGAGTTCGACACCCGGGTGCCGCACTGGTTCGGCAGCACCGGGGAAGCGCCGGTCGAGATCCTCAGCCTGTTCGGCAAGCAGGGCGAACGCATGCACGTGCGCGCCAAGCCCCGCGACCGCTGACGATCAGTGCCGGACCGGGCACTTCGCGGACTCCTCGGCCTCCGGCTCGCCTGCGGGCCGCGCCGCGCCCCGGTCCTCCGGGCGGCGCCGCCGCAGCCGCATGGTCAGCCCCTCGGGCTTGATCGTGAGCAGCTCGGTGACGCGCAGCCGGTAGTCCGGATCGGGCACCAGGTCGTAGCGGTGCAGCAGCAGCGCCAGCACCAGCGTCGCTTCGTGGATGGCGAACTGCCGGCCGATGCACGCGCGTTCCCCGGTGCCGAACGGCTTGTAGGTGTGCGCCGGGCGCTGCTTGGCCCGCCCCGGCGCGAACCGGTCCGGGTCGAACTCCTCCGGATCGGCGCCCCACACCTCGGGAAGCCGGTGCAGCAGCGGGATCAGCACCATGACCCAGTCGCCCTGGCGCATCCGGTACCGGCCGCCGAGGACGGTGTCCTGCCGCGCCACCCGCGCGTAGGCCGGGGCCGTCGGCCACAGCCGCAGCGCCTCGTCCAGGACCCGCCGCACGTAGCGCAGCTTGGTGATGTCCTTGAACTCCGGGTCCGGATCGTCCTGCTCCCCCCACATCGCGTCGACCTCGGCCTGCGCCCTGGCCATCACCTCCGGGCTGCGCGACAGGTAGTGCAGCGCGAACGACAGCGCGCCCGAGGTGGTCTCGTGCCCGGCGACCAGGAACGTGATGACCTGGTACCGGATGTTGACCGGGTCGAGCCGCTCGCCGGTCTCCGGGTGCACCTCGTTGAGCATCAGCCCGAGCAGGTCGCGCGTGCTGGTGTCGCTGGCCTCGCGGCGGATCCGGATCACCTCGTCGACCTGCTGCTTCATGAACGCCAGGTCGGCGTCGTTGCGGCGGGCCGCCTTCCGGTTGAGCAGCCGCCCGAGCAGCGGCAGCTGGAAGCTGAGCTGCTGGGCGTAGAGCAGGCCGCCGACCATCGCCGAGACGAACGGGTGCGGGCGGTCGCTTTCGAACGAGCCGAAGGAGTAGCCGAACCCGGTCCGCCCGATCGTCTCCAGGGTCAGCCTGGTCATGTCGGCGGGCACGTCCACCGGGCGCTCGCCTGCCGCGGCGTCCCAGCGCTCGACCAGGTCCTTGGCCACCTCGACCATCGTCGGGTGGTACTGGCGCATCGAGCCGAGTGCGAAGCCCGGCTGCAGGATGTCGTGCGCCCGCCGCCAGTTCGGCTCGGAGTTGTAGGCCGTGAACAGGCCGTCGCCGCCCATCCCGCGCAGGTTCTCGATGCCGAGCCCGACGTGCTTGGCGAACCGCTTCTCGTCGGAGAGCTCGGCCACCAGGTCGGCGCCGGAGACGAACACGATCTCCCGGTTCAGGAACTTGCGGGTGTAGATCGGCCCCAGCGCCCCGCCGAGCCGCATCGAGTCCTGCAAGGGCGTGCGCGGGTTCGTTCCGCGGAGGTCGCCGAGCAGCGGAATCCGGCGCGGCGGGTGCGGTATCCCGGCGGTGTCCATGGGCGACCTCCGTTATTGAACTCACATCCAATAGGGTCGAGGATCGCGCTCGGCCGAAGCCGTGTCAACTAGCATCAGCGCACGATGCGCACCCGTCTCGACACCCAGCGGCGTCGCGAGCAGCTGCTCGCGATCGGTGCCCGGCTGTTCGCCGACCGGCCCTACGACGAGGTCTGGATCGAGGAGGTCGCCGAGATCGCGCAGGTCTCCCGGAGCCTGCTGTACCACTACTTCTCGTCGAAGAAGGAGTTCTTCGCCGAGGTCGTGCGCGCCGAGTCGGACCGGATCCTGGCGCTGACCGAGCCGAAGCCCGCGCTGACCGTGCGCGAGCAGCTCGACGCGGGCCTGGACGCCTACCTGGACTACGTCGAGCAGCACCGGGAGGGCTACCGCATCCTGCACCGCGCCTCCACCGCGGTCGACGCCGAGATCCGGCGGATCTGCGAGGACGGCATCGCCCGGCAGCGCGACCGGATCCTGGCCGCGCTCAGCGCGGAGATCCGGACCGACGAGGTCACCGAGGTCGCGGTCCGCGGCTGGCTGTCGTTCGTGATCACCGTCTGCCTGGAGTGGACCGACCGGCCCACCATCGACCGCACCGAGCTGCGGGATCTGTGCACCCGCACGCTGCTCACCGCGGTCGACCTGACCTGAGTCCACAAAGGACATCCATTTCACTGGGCTTTCGCGGCGTGAAAGCCGAATCCCGGAACCGGTCGGGACGTCGGCGGCACCCGCGTACGATGGGTGAGCATTGGAGATCGCCGAGTGACGAACGGGTGCCGCGTGACCGATCCGAAGGACTCCCCCGGCTCCACGCAGGCCGAGGTCAACACCGACGAGGTCTCGATCGCCCGGGTGTACGACTTCTGCCTCGGTGGCAAGGACAACTTCGCCGTCGACCGCGCCGCGGCCCAGGCCATGATGGAGGTCGTGCCGGAGACGCCGCTGCTGGCGCAGGTCAACCGCTGCTTCCTCCGCCAGGCCGTGCGCTACCTGGCCGGCGAGGCCGGGATCGACCAGATCATCGACATCGGGTCGGGGCTGCCCACCGCGGGCAACGTGCACGAGATCGCGCAGGAGAAGAACCCGGACGCCCGCGTCGTCTACGTCGACAACGACCCGGTCGTCCTCGCGCACGCGCGGGCGCTGCTGGCAACCGACGCGAACACCACCGTGATCAGCGCCGACCTGCGCGAACCGGACGTCATCTTCGGCCACCCGGAGACCCGGCGGCTGATCGACACCAGCAGGCCGTTCGCGATCCTGCTCGGCGGCATCCTGATGCACCTGGAGGACGAGGAGGATCCGGAGGGCATCGCCGCCAACCTGCGCGACCGGCTTCCGGCGGGCGGCCACCTGCTGGTGTCCAACACCTGCGACACCGGCGAACCGCGCGCCGCGGAACTGGCCCGGGTCTTCGCCGAGAACGGCATGGGAACCCGCTGCTTCCGCACCTGGGACGAGCAGATCCGCTACTTCGACGGGCTGGAACTGGTGGAACCCGGGCTCGTGCCCAACAACGAGTGGCGGCCCGCGGGCGACGTCCCCGATCCGGACAACCCCGCGCACGCGCTGCACATCGGCGGACTCGGCCGCAAGGTCCGGTAACGCTGCCGGACAACGGCCGATCCGGACCGAAAAAGCTCACTCGTTGGGCTGGAGATCCTTTTTCCCGGGTGCAGCCCCCTAACACGGCTGGAACGATTCTGCACAGCAGCAGGATCGTGACCGGAGGTGCTCATGGATGGCAGCCATGTGACATTCGAGGACGTCGCCCGATCCCTCGGCGAAACATGGACGTTCATCCCGTGGGAACTGAAGAACCTCGACTACCGGGACGGCGTGTACCGCGGCCTTTACCACGTCCAGCTGGACGCCGACCTCGACGAGAAGGCACCGCACCGGCCATTGCTGCACGGTTCGACGCTGTTCGAGATCAGCATGTACCACACTCTCGCTTCGGCGTTGTTCGCGTATTCCCAAGAGCACTTCCCAGAACTCTCGTCCGCCCCGAAAGTGAGCCTGGCCGAAGCCGGTCGCCGATTTCTCATAACCTCGGTGAAGCTGAAGTTCCGCAAACCGATTTTCGACCCCGAGGTAACGGTCGATCTCACCTCCGACCGCATTGTCGGCAATTTCACGAAAAGGGGACTCGTGTTCTTCTACGCAACGGTTCGCCTGGCAGGCGGCAAGCACGTTTCCACAATTGGCGGGTGCTTCAACCTGCGCGACGACCTCATGGCGACGGCGACCGCCTGAGAGCCGCGTCCAGGGTCGCCGACCACTGGAGCACGATCCGCTCCCGCCGCGCCGAGTCGTCGGTGAGCACGTCGGCCAGACCCAGCCCGCGCGCCATGTCCAGCGTCCCCTGCACCAGCCGGTGCGCGACCGGGTCGCTGTCGTCCACGCCGAGCAGCTCCACCGTGACCCGGTGCGCGGCGCGCCCGAACCTGGCTTCCAGCGGGACGATCCGCTGCTTGAGCGACTCGTCGGCCGCCGCCGCGGTCCACACCTGCAAAGCGGCCTTGAACAGCGGCGATGTGAAGTGCTCGACCATCCGCCGCAGCACCGCCTCGGTGCGGCCCGGGCCGTCCGGGAGCCCGCGGGCCTCCTCCCGGATCAGCTCCAGGCGGCTGTCGGTCATCAGCTCCAGCGCCGCGGTGATCAGGTCCTCGCGGGTCGGGAAGTGGTGCTGGGCAGCTCCGCGGGAGACACCCGCCTGCTCGGCGACCACGCTCACCGTGGTCGCCTGCCAGCCGTGCGCGGCCAGGCAGTCGATGGCCGACTCCAGCAGTCGCCTGCGGGTCGCGCGGCTGCGTTCCTGCTTGGGTTCGCGGGTGCTCATCCGGGCCTTTCGCGGGGCGGGCCCGCCCGTCAGCCGGCCCACCGGGGTTGTCGTTTCTGCAGGAAGGCCATCATGCCTTCCCGCGCCTCGTCGCCGGCGAACAGCCGTGCCGACCGCGCGGCCAGCTCGTCGGCGGACCGGTCGAACCCGGCCAGCACGGACTCCGTGGTCAGCGCCTTCGACTCGGCCAGTCCCCGCGGCGAGCCCTTCCGCAGGCGCGCGAGCACGGCGCTGGTAGCCGAGTCCACGTCGTCGGCCGCGAGGGTCACCAGGCCCGCCTGCTCGGCCTCGGCGGGGCCGAACCGCTCCCCGGTGAGGAAGTAGCGGCTCGCGGCGCGCGAGGTCAGCCGAGGCAGCACGGTCAGCGAGATGACCGCCGGGGCCAGCCCCAGCCGGGCTTCGGTGAGCGCGAAGGTGCAGGACGGCCCGGCGATCACCACGTCGCAGGCGCCGACCAGGCCCATCCCGCCCGCCCGGACGTGCCCGTCGATCCGGCCGACGACCGGCTTGGGCAGCTCGACCAGCGCGCGCAGCAGCTCGATCAGCTCGCGGGTCCGCTGGTCCGGATCGGTTCCCGCCTCGGTCAGGTCGGCGCCCGCGCAGAACGTCCCGCCGGTGTGGGTGAGCACCACCGCGCGGATCCGCTCGTCCGCGGCGGCGTCGGCCAGCCCCTGGCGCAGTTCCGCGACCAACCGCGTCGACAGCGCGTTGCGGTTGTGCGGTGAGTCCAGCGTCAGGGTCGCGATCCCGTCCGCGACCCCGGTGCGCACGTGCGGTTCCACTCCCGGTCCTCCCAGTACGAATTGGGCAGGTCAGTACGACTTGGGCAGGCCGAGGCTGTGCTGGGCGACGAAGTTCAGGATCATCTCCCGGCTGACCGGCGCGATCCGGCTGATGCGGGACGCGGCCAGCATCGAGGCCAGCCCGTACTCCTTGGTCAGGCCCGATCCGCCGTGGGTCTGGATCGCCTGGTCCAGAGCCCGGATGCTGGCCTCGGCCGCCGCGTACTTGGCCATGTTGGCGGCCTCGCCCGCTCCGACGTCGTCGCCGCTGTCGTAGAGCACCGCGGCCTTCTGCATCATCAGCTTCGCCAGCTCCAGCTCGATCTTGATCTGCGCCAGCGGGTGCGACAGGCCCTGGTGCGCGCCGATCGGGACCTTCCACACCTGCCGCTGGTTGGCGTACTCGGCGGCGCGGGCCAGCGCGTAGCGGCCCATGCCGATGGCCATCGACGCGCCGAGCACGCGCTCCGGGTTCAGGCCCGCGAACAGCTGGAGCAGCGCCGCGTCCTCCTCGCCGAGCAGCGCGTCGGCGGGCAGCCGCACCTCGTCGAGGAACAGCGTGAACTGGTGGTCCGGTTCGACGATGTCCATCTCGATCCGCTGCGCCTCGAAGTTCCGGGCGTCGGTCGGCACGATGAACAGGGCGGGTTTGAGCTTGCCGGTCCGGTGGTCCTCGGTGCGCGCGACGATCAGCACCGCGTCGGCCTGGTCCACTCCGGACACGAAGACCTTCTGCCCGCTGAGGATCCAGTCGTCGCCGTCCCGGCGCGCGGTGGTGGTGATCCGGTGCGAGTTCGACCCGGCGTCGGGCTCGGTGATCCCGAAGGCCATGATCTTCGACCCGTCGGCGATGCCGGGCAGCCACCGCTGCCGCTGCTGCTCGGTGCCGTAGCGGGCGATCACCGTCCCGCAGATCGCGGGCGAGACCACAACGAGCAGGAGTCCCGCGCCCTGCGCGGCCAGTTCCTCCTGCACCAGCGCGAGTTCGTAGATCCCCGCGCCGCCGCCGTACTCGGCGGGCAGGTTCACGCCGAGGAACCCGAGCTCGCCCGCCTCCCGCCACAGCTCGGTCAGCGGGCGGCCCTCCCTGGCCCGGGGCAGGACGTAGTCGGTGTAGTTGTAGCGCGCGGCGAGCTTGGCCACCGAGGCCCGCAGCTCCTTCTGGACATCGGTCTCGACAAAACTCATCGGAGCTCCCGTGTTTTGCGCCGGTCGAATCTGATCAGCGGAGGAGGGGTGTGCGGCTTCATCAGTCCTCCGCCCCAGCCACCTCGTCCACAATGGCCACTACGGCGCCAACCTCGACCGACTGGCCGACCTCGACGCCGAGTTCGACGAGCACGCCCGCCGCGGGCGCGGCGATCGCGTGCTCCATCTTCATCGCCTCCAGCCACACCAGCGGCTGGCCCTCGGCCACCGCTTCACCGACCCGCGCGGCCACGCGGACGACGGTGCCCGGCATCGGGGCCAGCAGCGAACCGGCCGCCACCTGGTCGGCGGGGTCGGTGAAGCGCGGGCGTTGCACCAGCGAGACCGGACCGAGCGGCGAGTCCACGCAGGTGAGCGCACCGTAGCGGGCGATGTCGAAGCGGCGGCGGAGGCCGCCCGGCAGGTCCAGCACGACCAGCTCGGGCTCGGCGGAGACCAGCGCCAGCCCGTCGTGCCCCTCGACCCGGACCCCGTCGCGGCCGAACCGGTACCGGACCTCGATCTCGCCGGATCCCGTTGTCACGGCGAAGGACTTGCGCTGCGGCTCGGCCCGGACGTTGCGCCAGCCGATGGGCAGTCCGCCGTTGACCGCGGCGTCCCTGCGGTTGCGCGCGGCGTCGGCGAGCGCCGCCGCGACCGCCGACAGCTCCACCGCTTCGGCGGAGGCCAGCGGCCGCGCCAGCACGTCCGGCCCGTGGGTGGTGAAGAACGACGTGTCGGTGTCCCCGGCGAGGAACGCGGGGTGGCGCAGCACCCGCACCAGCAGGTCCCGGTTGGTGGTGAGCCCGTGCACCTTGGCCTTCGCCAGCGCCGACGCCAGCACCGCCGCGGCTTCCTCCCGGGTGTCGGCGCGGGAGATGACCTTCGCCAGCATCGGGTCGTAGTGCACCCCGACGGAAGAACCGCTGACCACACCGGAATCCAGCCGGATCCCGGGAGCTCCGGGCAGGTCGAACTCCGTGCCGGGGATCTCGAACCGGTGCACGGTTCCGCTCTGCGGCTGCCAGTCCTTCGCCGGATCCTCGGCGTAGAGCCGGACCTCGATGGAATGCCCTTGCGACGCGGGCGGTTCCGGCGGCAGCGCGGCGCCCCGCGCCACCTGCAGCTGCAACCGGACCAGGTCGACCCCGGTCGTGCACTCGGTGACCGGGTGCTCCACCTGGAGCCGGGTGTTCATCTCCAGGAAGAAGAACTCGCCCCGCTCGTCCGCCAGGAACTCCACGGTCCCGGCGCCCTCGTAGCCGATGGCCGCGGCGGCGAGCCGGGCCGCGTCGAACAGCCGGTCCCGCATCCCCGGCGTGCGTTCCACCAGCGGCGACGGCGCCTCCTCGACCACCTTCTGGTGCCTGCGCTGCAACGAGCACTCGCGCTCCCCCACCGCCCAGACGGTGCCGTGCCGGTCGGCCACCACCTGCACCTCGATGTGGCGGCCGGTTTCCAGGTAGCGCTCGCAGAACACGGTCGGATCGCAGAACGCGGACTGCGCCTCGCGGCGGGCCGCGTCCAGCTGCTCGGGCAGATCGGCGAGATCGCGGACGACCCGCATGCCCCGCCCGCCTCCACCCGCGGACGCCTTGACCAGCACCGGGAGGTCGGCCGCGGTGACCGCGGCCGGGTCGAGCTCGGCCAGCACCGGGACCCCGGCGTCGGCCATGAGCTTCTTGGACTCCACCTTCGAGCCCATCAGCTCGATCGCTCGGGCGGGCGGGCCGATCCAGACCAGTCCCGCGTCGAGCACCGCCCGCGCGAAACCGGCGTTCTCGGACAGGAAACCGTAGCCGGGGTGGACGGCGTCGGCCCCGGCCTCGCGCGCTGCCTCGACCAGCAGGTCGCCGCGCAGGTAGGTCTGCGCGGGGGTGCTGCCGGGCAGCCGGATCGCGAGGTCGGCTTCGGCGACGTGCGGGGAGTCCGCGTCGTCGTCGGAGAACACGGCCACTGTGGACAGACCCATCCGGCGTCCGGTGGCGAAGACGCGGCGGGCGATCTCACCGCGGTTGGCGACGAGTACCGAAGTCGGCATGCGAGGTCCTCACATTCGGAAGACACCGAAGTTCTCGGTGCCCTGGACCGGAGCGTTGTGGATGGCGGACAGGCACAGGCCCAGCACCGTGCGGGTGTCGCGCGGGTCGATCACGCCGTCGTCGTAGAGGCGTCCGGACAGGAACATCGGCAGCGACTCGGCCTCGATCTGGGCCTCGACCGCGGCCCGCATCCCGGCGTCGGCCTCCTCGTCGAACGGCATGCCCCTGGCCTCGGCCGCCGCGCGGCTGACGATCGAGATCACCCCGGCCAGCTGCGCCGGTCCCATCACCGCGGACTTGGCGCTGGGCCAGGCGAACAGGAAGCGCGGGTCGTAGGCCCGGCCGCACATCCCGTAGTGCCCGGCGCCGTAGGAGGCGCCCATGAGCACCGAGATGTGCGGGACCTTCGAGTTGGAGACCGCGTTGATCATCATCGAGCCGTGCTTGATGATGCCGCCCTGCTCGTAGGACTTGCCGACCATGTAACCGGTCGTGTTGTGCAGGAACAGCAGCGGGGTGTTCGCCCGGTTGGCCAGCTGGATGAACTGGGTCGCCTTGTGCGACTCCTCGGAGAACAGCACCCCGCGGTGGTTGGCCAGGACGCCCACCGGGTAGCCGTGCAGCTCCGCCCAGCCGGTGACCAGGCTCGACCCGTACAGCGGCTTGAACTCGTCGAAGTCGGAGCCGTCCACGATCCGGGCGATCACCTCGCGCGGATCGAACGGGGCCCTGAGGTCGGCGGGCACGATCCCGAGCAGGTCCTCGGCGTCGTGCAGCGGCTCGCGCACCCCGGCGCGCGGCGCGGGGCCCTGCTTGCGCCAGTTCAGCCGCCGCACGATCTGGCGGCCGATGCGCAGCGCGTCGGGCTCGTCGACCGCGAGGTAGTCGGCCAGCCCCGAGGTGCGGGCGTGCATCTCGGCGCCGCCCAGCGACTCGTCGTCGGCCTCCTCCCCGGTGGCCATCTTCACCAGCGGCGGACCGCCGAGGAACACCTTCGACCGCTCCTTGATCATCACCACGTGGTCGGACATCCCCGGGGTGTAGGCGCCACCGGCGGTGGAGTTGCCGAAGACCAGCGCGATCGTCGGAATTCCCGCCGCGGACGCCTGCGTGAGGTCGCGGAACATCCGGCCGCCGGGGATGAACACCTCCTTCTGGGTGGGCAGGTCGGCGCCGCCGGACTCGACCAGCGAGATCACCGGCAGCCGGTTCTGCATGACGATGTCGTTGGCGCGGAAGGACTTCCGGACGGTCCAGGGGTTGCTGGTGCCGCCCCGGACGGTCGGATCGTTGGCCACGATCATGCACTCGACGCCCTCCACGACGCCGATGCCCACGACGATCGACGCGCCGACCTGGAAGTCGCTGCCCCACGCTGCCAGCGGGCACAGCTCCAGGAACGGCGAGTCGGGATCGATCAGCAGCTCGATCCGCTCGCGGGCGGTGAGCTTGCCGCGCTTGCGGTGCCGCTCCAGCTTGGCCGGGCCGCCCCCGGCGATCGCCTTGGCGTGCTCGGACTCGATCTCGGCCAGCTTGTCCCGCATCGCCTCGGCCGCGGCCAGGTGCTCCGGAGATCCTGTGTCCAGTGTGGATCGCAGTGCTGTCATGAGGTGTACCCCAACACTCGTGCTGCCAGGCCGGTCATGATCTCGGTGGTGCCGCCGCCGATCCCGAGGATCCGCATGTCCCGGTACTGGCGCTCGATCTCGTTCTCCCGCATGTAGCCGAGGCCGCCGAACAGCTGCACGGCCTGGTCGACCACCCATTCGCCGGTCTCCACGGCGGTGTTCTTGGCGAAGCAGGTCTCGGCGATCAGCCCCTGCTCGCCGGCCGCCGAGCGTTCCGCGAGCGTGCGCGCGTACACCCGCGCCACGTCGATCCGGCGCGCCATCTCGGTGAGCGTGTTCTGCACGGACTGGCGGGAGATCAGCGGTCGCCCGAAGGTCTCCCGGTCGCGGCACCACCGCGCGGTCAGGTCCAGGCAGCGCTGCGCGCTCGCGTACGCCTGCACGGCCAGGCTGAGGCGTTCGCTGAGGAACGCCTGCGCGATCTGCGCGAAGCCGCCGTGCTCCGGGCCGACCAGGTTCGCCGCGGGCACCCGGCAGTCGGTGAACGCCAGCTCGGCCGTGTCCGAGGCGTGCCAACCCATCTTCTCCAGCTTGCGGCTGACCTCGAACCCCGGTGTGCCCTTGTCGATCACCAGCAGCGACACCCCGGCGGCGCCCGGCCCGCCGGTGCGGACCGCCGTGACGACGAAGTCGGCCCGGCAACCGGAGGTGATGAACGTCTTGGCGCCGTTGACGACGTAGTGGTCGCCGTCGCGTTCGGCGCGGGTGACGATGCGGCCGACGTCCGAACCGCCGCCGGGCTCGGTGATCGCCAGCGAACCGATCCGCTCCCCCGCCAGCGTCGGGCGCACCCAGCGCTCGATCTGGTCCCGGTCCCCGGCGGCGACCAGGTGCGGCAGTGCGATACCGCTGGTGAACAGGGAGGCGAACAGGCCGCCGGAGCCGCCTGCCAGGTGCAGTTCCTCGATGATGGTGACCACGTCGACCAGGTCACCACCGCTGCCCCCGGCCTCGGCCGGGAATCCGGCGCCGAGCAGGCCGAGGTCGGCGGCGCGCTTGTGCAGGGTGCGCGGGATCTCGCCCGCGCGTTCCCAGTCGTCCAGGTGCGGCAGCACATCGGTGGTGATGAAGCGGCGGACGGTTTCCCGCAGCGCCCGCCTTTCGGCGGTGTCCCACGTCGTCACGGCAGCAGCTCCTCGGGGATGGGGACGTGTCGTGCGCGCAGCCACTCGCCGAGGCCCTTGGCCTGGGGGTCGAACCGGGCCTGGTAGGCCGCTCCCCGGCCGAGGATCCCCTCGACGACGAAGTTCACCGCGCGCAGGTTCGGCAGCAGCGTCCGGCGGACGGTCAGCTCGGCGGCCTCGGGCAGCAGCCGCTTCAGCCGCTCGACCGTCAGCTCGTGGGCGAGCCAGCGCCACTGGTCGTCGGTGCGCACCCAGACGCCGATGTTGGCGTCCCCGCCCTTGTCCCCGCTGCGCGCCGCCGCGATCAGGCCGAGCGGGACGTCCCGCGTCGGGCCCGGCGGCAGCGGGGGCGGGAGCCGCGGTTCGGCGACCTCTTCCAGCGCGCGGCTCTCTCCGCTCGGCTCGATGTCCACTGTGGATCCATCAGCGAGCACCGCCCGGTGCGGCACCTCCGCGGCATCGACGTATCCAGGGGTGAAAACCCCGTACACCGAGCCGGATCCGGGCGCCGAAGTCAGGTGGAAGCCCGGATAGCTGGCCAGCGCCATCTCGACGGCGGCGTTGGAGAACGCGCGCCCGACCACGTCCGGGTCGGAGTCCCGCACCACGCAGCGGAGGATCGCGCTGGCCTCCTCCTCGGTCCCGGCGTCCGCGCGGTCGAGCCGCGCGAGCGTCCAGGTGAGTTCGGCGGGCCTGGTCCTCAGACCCGCTTCCAGTTGCGCACGGGCCAGTTCCGCCTTGGCTTCGATGTCGAGTCCGGTGAGGACGAACGTCATCTCGTTGCGGAAACCACCGACGGCGTTCAGCGACACCTTCAGCCGCGGTGGCGGCGCCTCCCCGGTGACGCCGGTGATGCGCACCCGGTCCGGACCCTCCTGCGAGAGTTCGACGGTGTCCAGCCTGGTCGTGACGTCCGGCCCTGCGTACCGGGCGCCGGTGATCTCGTACATCAGCTGCGCGGTCACCGTGTCCACCGTGACCGCGCCACCGGTTCCGTCGTGCTTGGTGATGACGCTGCTGCCGTCCTGGTGGACCTCGGCGATCGGGAAGCCCGGGCGGGACAGGTCGGTGATCTCGGTGAAGAACGGGAAGTTCCCGCCGGTGGCCTGGGTTCCGCACTCGATGACGTGCCCCGCGGCCACCGCCCCGGCCAGCCGGTCGTGGTCCGCGCGACCCCAGCCGAAGTGCGCCGCCGCCGGGCCGACGACCAGCGAGGCGTCGGTGACCCGGCCGGTGACGACGATGTCGGCACCGGCGTCGAGGCAACGCGCGATGCCCCATGCGCCCAGGTACGCGTTGGCCGTGAGCGGTTCTCCGAAGCCCAGCTCCGCCGCTCTCGGCGCCAGGTCGTCGCCTTCGACGTGCGCCACCTCGGCCGCGACGCCGAGTTCTCCGGACAGTTCCCGCAGTTTCACCGCGAGTCCCGCAGGGTTGAGCCCACCGGCGTTGACGACGATCCGCACGCCCTGATCGGCCGCGAGCGCGAGGCATTCCCGGGCCTGCCGCAGGAACGTCTTGGCGTAGCCCAGCTGTGGGTCCTTCATGCGGTCCCGGCCGAGGATCAGCATGGTGAGCTCGGCGAGGTAGTCCCCGGTGAGCACGTCGAGCCGCCCGCCGTCGAGCATCTCCCGCATCGCCGAGAAGCGGTCGCCGTAGAACCCGGAGCAGTTGCCGATGCGCAGCGGCCCGGTCATGACGCGCTTCCCGGAGCGCGGCCGGCGCCGGGCGGTCCGGCGAACGCCTGCGCGATGGTCAGCCAGTCCGCGGCTTCCGCGCCGGTGACCTCCAGCGCGAGGTCATCCCGGTGCCTGCGCTGTGTGACCAGCAGGCAGAAGTCCAGCGCCGGACCGGTGATCCGCGACCTGGCGTCCTCCGGACCCCAGGTCCACAGCTCGCCGTCGGGAGCGGTCAGCTCGACCCGGAATGGGTGCTCGGGCGGCGTCTTCTCGTTGAGCAGGTAGGCGAAGTCCCGCGTGCGCACGCCGATGTGGGCGACGTTGCGCAGCCGCGCGGTGGGTTCCCGCCGGATGCCGAGCGCGTCGGCGACGTCCTGCCCGTGCGCCCAGGTCTCCATGATCCGCGCGGTGGCCATCGACGCGGCGCTCATCGGCGGGCCGAACCAGTCCAGCTTCCGGCCGGGCGGCACCGCCAGCAGCGCGTCCACCAGCCGGGCGCGCCCGGCGCGCCACCGGGCGAGCAGCCGCGCGGGCTGTTCCCGCGCACCCGTCTCCGCCGCCTCGTCGACGAAGCCCATCGGATCGCGCGAGGCCACCTCCAGCCGCGCGGCGAAGCCCGGCGGATCGGTCACCGAGAGCAGGGCGACGTCGTCGGTCCAGGCGAGGTGCGCGATCTGGTGCGCGAGCGTCCACCCCACGGCGGGCGTCGCCGTGGCCCAGCTGTCTTCCGGCAGGTCCGCGACCATCGCGTCGAGCTCGTCGCCCTCGGCCCGCAGGTCGCCCACCACGCGGCTCGTGTCCGTCACGCGGGCCACGCTCCCAGCCGCCAGCAGAAAAAGCAAGCATGCTTGATTGGTTTGTTCGGATGGTTGTCGCGATGAGTTCAGGCGCCGGGTTCAGCGGCGCGGGCGAGCGTGACCATCTGCGGCGTGGTCAGCACCTCGGCCAGGTTGCGGCCGGCAGGCTGGCCCGGCCGTGTGTCCATCTGCCGCGCCCGCCCGCCCCAGAATCACCAGCTGCTTCGACGAAATCGCCTCGCAGGTGTCTCCCGCATCGCGATCAGACTGCACTGACCGCCCGCACGCAATGTCCACACAGGACACTCCTCACGCGGAGGCGAGCGCCTCCTCCAGCCGCTGCTGGATGTGCACCCAGCCGCGGCCCATGATGTCGCGGGCACGCTGCTGCTGCGGGCTGTCCGGGTCGAAACCCTCCTGCTCCAGGAACAATCGCGTGCCGGTGCCCTCCGGCTCCAGCCGCCACGTGACCGTGAACTCCCCCGGCGCCTGCTCGGCGGCGTCCTTCCAGCTGATCCGCAGCAGCTTCTCCGGCTCGACCGCGAGCACCTCGGCGGCGACCGTTCCGGAGAACCCCGTGGACGGCATCGGCGTGCCCCGCATCGTGTAGCGGTGCCCGACCTCCGGCCGGAAGTCCTCGACCGGCATCTGCCACCGGGCCATCAGCTCGGGCTCGGTCAGCGCCCGCCACACCTTGGCAGGCGGGTGCGGGTAGAAGTGGTCCAGCCGGACCGCGGTCAGGTCTTCGCTCATGTCTCCTCCATCTCGTCGAGCACCGAGCCCAGTTCGGCCAGGCGCTGCCGCCAGTAGCGCTCGTACGGACCGAGCCAGTCGGCCAGTTCCAGCAGCGGTTCGGGTTCGAGCCGGTAGATCCGCTGCCTGCCCTGCCTGCGCTCGCTGACCAGGCCCGCGTCCCGCAGCACCCGCAGCTGCTCGGAGAAGCTGGGCCTGGCCATCCGGAACCGGGCGGCCAGGGACGCCACCGACTGCGGTCCCTCGTCCCGCAGGATCCGCAGCACCTCCCGGCGGACCGGGCTGGACAGCGCGGCGAAGACGCGGTCCTCGCCCGCACGCGCTTCGGCCATCTCCGCCCTCCTCGGCGACTATAGGTAGGAAAAATCCTACCTAACAACCGGGGGTAGGCCACAGCCGTACCCGGCGCCGCAGCCGCCGCACCCAACAGCGCGCGCCCGGCGATCAGGGAATCCGACCGCCGCCAAGGGGATTCCCGGTGATGTGCCCCGCGCCGCCGCGCCCGCCGTGGTATCCCAACAGATGATCACCGACCGCAGTCGAAAGGATCTCCATGCGTGCCATCGAATTCGCCGAGTACGGAAGCTCCGAGGTGCTGACCCTCCAGGAGGCGGATCTGCCCGAGCCGGGCCCCGGCCAGGCCCGGGTCGCCGTCCGGTTCGCCGGGGTCAACCCGTTCGACTGGAAGGTGCGCGCCGGGATCATGCCCGGCGTCGTGCGGCTGCCGTACCGGCCCGGCCTTGAGCTGTCCGGTGTCGTCGACGCCGTCGGCGAAGGGGCCGCTGTCGCGGTGGGCGACGAGGTGCTCGGCTGGGCCGCGACCGGTTCGTACGCCGAGTACGCGCTGGCGTCGGTCCTGGTTCCCAAGCCGGAGACGATGAGCTGGCAGGACGCGGCGGCGCTCCCGGTCGCCGGGGAGGCCGCGCTGCGCGCCGTCGGGCTGCTGGCGGTGGAGTCCGGGGAGGTCGTGCTGATCCACGGCGCCAGCGGCGTGGTCGGCAGCCTGGCGACCCAGCTCGCGGTCGCCCGCGGCGCGACCGTCATAGGGACCTGCGGCGGGGACAGCGCCGAGATCGTCGAATCCCTCGGCGCCACCCCGGTCGCCTACGGGGAGGGCCTGGTCGAGCGGGTGCGCGCGATCAGCCCGCGGATCGACGCCGTGCTCGACGCCGCGGGCAAGGGCGCGCTGCCGGACTCGATGGAGCTGCGCGGCGGGACCGAGCGGATCGTCACCCTCGCCGACCCCGCCGCCTTCGACCTGGGAATCACCTTCTCCAGCAAGGGCAACCAGAACACCGAGGTGCTGACCGAGCTCACCGACCTCGCCGCGGCGGACCGGCTGCTGATCCGCCAGGCCCGCTCCTACCCGCTCGCCGAGGCCGCGCAGGCGCAGGACGACAGCGCCACCGGCCACAGCGGCGGCAAGATCCTCCTCGACCTCCGCTGAGCCCGGCGCGGACTCCGCGACCCGCGGGGTCCTGTTGCCACGCGTTCGTACCGTTCGGTACTGTCGATCGCGTACCGAACGGTACGCGACTGGAGGTGTGATCATGGCGGACGAGGGCCGCACCCGCTCACCCGCGGGCGACCGGGTGTGGCGGACCGCCTGCGAGCTGTTCTCGCGGGAAGGGATCCGCTCGGTCGGCGTGGCCGAGATCGCCGAGACCTCCGGGGTGGGCAAACCGAGCCTCTACCGGAACTTCGGCTCCAAGGACGACCTCGCCGTGGCGTACGTGCGCGCGCAAGCGGTCGAAGGGCTCGAATCCTTCGACGTGGCGCGGAAGGCGTTCCCCGGAGATCCGATGGCGCAGCTGCGGCACGTGATCGCCAGGGTCGCGACCGAGATGGGCACCCCCGGGTACCGCGGCTGCGTCATCGCGAACACGGCGATCGAGTTCCCGGACCGCGCGCACCCCGTGCGGGTGGCCGTCGACGAGCTGAAGGCCGAGTACCTGCGACGGCTCACCGAGCTGGTCTCGCAGCTGCCGGTCCGCGATCCCGGCGAGCTGGCCTACGCGCTCCAGATGCTGATGGAGGGTGCGAGCGCCACGGCCCAGTTCTTCACCACCGAGAGGTCCCGCGCCGCGCTGACCGAAACCACCGACCGCCTGATCGACTCCTACCTGTCCGCCGAGGGATGAGCCACGCATGACCACGATCGACCTCCGCCCCGAACACGCAGAGGCGCTGATCCGCGGGCGGCGTTCCGTCCGCGCCTACCGCCCGGATCCGGTGCCGCAAGAGACCCTGCGCCGGATCTTCGCCCTGGCGGGCACCGCCCCTTCCAGTTCGAACACGCAGCCGTGGCAGATCGAGGTCGTCAGCGGCGCCGCGAGGGACAAGCTCAGCAGGGACCTGCTCGCCGCCGCGAAGCGCAACCAGCTGTCGGCCGATTTCGCCTACAGCGACGACATGTACCCGGCGCCGCTGAGCCGCAGGCGCAGCGAGGCGGGCGCGATCATGTACGGGTCGGCGGGAATCGCCCGCGACGACCGCGAAGCGCGCGACGCGTTCAACCTCGAAAGCCTGAGGTTCTACGGCGCGCCGCACGTCGCGTTGCTGTTCATGCCTTCCAACGCGGAGGAGCGCATGGCCAACGACACCGGCATGTACGCCCAGACGCTGCTTCTGGCGATGACGGCGTACGGCGTTTCCAGCTGCCCGCAGGGACTTCTGGGCTTCTACGCCGACACCATCCGCGAATCGCTGGGAATCGAGGACGGCAAGCTGATGTTCGGCATCTCCTTCGGTTACGCCGACACCGATTCCCCGCTGAGCAAGGTCGTCGTGCCGCGGGCCAAGCTCTGCGAGACCACCCGCTTCCACGGGTAGGTCCGTCAGGAATCCGCGCCCAGCCGGAAGTGCCAGATGATCGTGACGGGCCTGCCGGTGTTGACCGCCCGCGCGGCTTCGGGCACCAGGCGGTTCAGCGTCCACGGCCACAGTTCCCACGGACCGGGGTCGTCCGACGCCGGCTGCTGGGGAACTTCCGGGAGCCTGGGTTCCTCGCAACGGAGCACCTGGAATCCGAGCGGGAGGGCCGCGCGGAGGTAGTCACCCGCGAGATGGCGGTAGCCGGGAAGACGACCGCGCGTCCCGTCCGGCCCGATGACCGTCGGAACCGCGGCCAGTGACACCGATTCGCAGTGGGAATCCGAGATCACCAGATGCCCGCCCGGACGCAGCACCCGCGCGAACTCCGCCATCACCGGGCCGAGGTCCGGGACGTGCGTCAGCGCTAGAGAGCAGACGACGATGTCGACGGCGTCGTCGTCGACCGGCAGCCGGTTCAGGTCCCCGGCCCGGAAATCGGCGCTCGGCACCCGGATCCGGGCCCGCTCCAGCATCTCGGGCGAACCGTCCACGCCGACGACCTCGTGCCCCTGCTCCACCAGGTACTCGGCGTACCGCCCGGTGCCGCACGCCGCGTCCAGAGCGACTCCTTTGGCCTGTCCGTCAAGGATTTCCCGCACGACGGGCTCCTCGAAGTCGAACAGACCGTTGCGCGGCTCGTCGTAGCTCGGTGCCCAGACGCGGTAGGCCTCGTCCGCACGAACGCGCTCCACCTGCACCCCGGTCAGCGACTCGTCGTCGAGCAGCCTGCGCACCTCGGCGATGCGGGCTTCCGCGAACTCGCGGTCGTACTCCCCGTTGAACGCGCGCAGCAACGCGATGCCTTCAAGCCCGATCAGGTAAGCCAGCGGGTGCTCGTAAGCCATGACCGGGACGCTAGTGGACCGGATGTGGTTGCGGTCAACCGTTTTTCCCGCCATGGGTGACCAGCTGCCGGGTCCGGCAATTTCCCGGACGGGAGCACCCAGTTGTTAAGAAAGGCAAAAATCGATTCGCCCGGATTGCTGGTCCGCGCCCGGAGGTGATCCCTAAAGTACGGCCACGATTCGTTTCGCTGACGAGGTGAGGATCGCAGATGCGCAACCGCACGCTACTGACCGGAGTCCTGGCCGCCGCCACGACCGTGCTGGCCTTTCCGTTCGTTTCCGCCGCCGCACCGCAGGACGCCGCCGAGCCGCAGGACGTCAAGCCGCTGATCGTCGGCGGTCACGACGCGACCGAGGAGTACTCCTGGATGGCGTCCCTGCAGCAGCAGGGGCAGCACTTCTGCGGTGGCTCGCTGATCAAGCCCGACTGGGTGCTGACCGCCGCGCACTGCGTGGACGGCCAGTCGCCGGAGCAGATCAACGTGCGCATCGGCAGCAACGACCACACCAGCGGCGGCACCGAGGCCGCGGTCAGCAAGATCACCGTGCACCCGGACTACGGATCTGGCAACGGCACCTCCGACATCGCGGTGATCCAGCTGTCCGCGCCGGTGCAGAACGCGCCGGTCAAGCTGGCCGCCGAGGCCGGGCAGCCGGAGCCGAGCCGGATCATCGGCTGGGGCCAGACCACGCCGAACCAGGGCGACGGCAGCATCCCGCGGATGCTGCAGGAGCTCGACACCAAGGTCGTCGACGCGCAGCAGTGCTCGGCGGGCGGGATCGACGGCAACACCGAGCTGTGCACCGCCAGCGACACCCCGAACGCCAACGCCTGCTTCGGCGACTCCGGCGGCCCGCAGATCAAGGGCACGCAGGGCAACTGGGAACTGATCGGCGTCACCAGCCGACTGGGCGGGACCACCCCGCAGTGCGCGCAGGACCCGTCGATCTACACCAACGCGGTCGCCTACACCGACTGGATCAACCAGAACACCGGGGCCTGATCCCCGAACGCACCGCGGGCCCGCTGCCGGACTTCCGGCAGCGGGCCCGGGTGCGGGGCTTGATGTAGATGGGCCCGATGCCTTTTGTCCAGCACGTGCCAGTGGAACTGCGTGGCGAATTCGGTGCCGTTGTCCGCCTGGATCTTCTCGATGACGAAGGACCGCGAGGTGCCGACGCACCTCGCGGTCCAACGGCAGAAAGTACTCACGGACCCCACGTGAACAGTCGCTCTCCTGTTCCTTTGCCATAGATGTGTTCCGGGCCTCGCAGCTCAGCCCCTCCATTCTGGAACAGGCTTCTGCCGCAGTCCACACATACGTTCCGTGACGCCCCGCCGGCTTGCGGACTCCATCCCTGGCTTCTGATATAGGCCAGTGCATTCATTTCTGCATGCCCACTGCCCGGCGCCACATCATCCCCCACCCTTCTTGCCAAATCCAACTGCCTTTGGTTGAATCCGACACTGCTGGCTCCGACCACAGTCCGCGAATTCCCCCCTTGATCAAGCGCGCTTATGATCGCATACGTGGAACGATTCCGCGTCCACTCGTCATCAACCATGCCGTGGTAAATATCCGCACGTAGCCTGGAATCCTCTGCTATTCGCTCTTTAATGCATTGTGTCGGTGTCAGCCCAAGGGGGTCGAGCCAGGTGTGCGGGTTGGGGACGTATTGGTGTGGGTTGGTCCCGCCTTCCAAGCCTATCGGATCGGCGCTGCTGTACCGGCCGGATACGGGATCGTAGTGGCGGTGGAAGTTGTAATTGAAGCCGGTTTCCGGGTCATGGTATTGACCAGGGAAACGCAGCGGAGTTCCGGCACCTCCCCCGCTTTGATCGATCGTGGCGCCCCAGAGGGTCGTCCGGTGGAACCAGGCTATGTCCCCTTTGTCATCGATCAGTTCTGTCGGGGTGCCGACCAGGTCTGTGACGATCGAATAGAATTGTTCGTCGATCCACTGCTGCGGCGCGTTGCTCAGCGGTGATCGTTCTGTTTGCGTGAGGGGTCGGCTGGTTCCCGGTTCGTAGTCCCAGACCGTGACGCGGGCGTCACCGAGGCCGGGACCGTTCGGAAGTCCGTCGGTGTGCGCCTGTTCCGCCATAACAAGGCCGTCCCAGACGAATTCGACTTGCTCCAGTATCCGCGAGCCATCCGGAGTGAGCCGTTGCTTGGCGATACGCCGACCGAGCGGGTCGTAGCGGTATCGCCAGCGGGCGCCGTCCGGGGTGAGCACTTCGGAAAGCTGGTCATCGGCGTCCCAGAGGTAACGCCAGGTTTCGGGGCGCTGTGACAACCGCTTCCGCTGTCGCAGCACGACACGTCCCTGTGCGTCGTGCTCGTAGCGAACTTTGCCCGCACGGCGGATCAGCGTGCCGCTGTACTCGCGGTCGCCGATTTCGTCGACGTCCGCCCCAGACGGCGTGGGCCACGACGCGTTGGCAATGTTTCCCGCGGCATCGTAGGCATACCGTTCGGTCCAGCCCGACCCGCTGACCGCGGTGACACGTCCGGTGCGGTCGAGGTCGAACGTGCGTGGACCGGTGAGCCGGTCGTCCATTGCGGACAGGAAGCCATCCGCACGATACGTGTAGGAACGTTCCTGCACCCGACCTCCTGCAGCACCCGTGAGCGTCTGCGACAGCAACTTGTGATTGGCATCCCAGGACTGGGACAACACCGCATCACTGCCGAGGTGCCGCTGGATCTCGTTGCCGGCACTGTCGTAGTCGAAGCGCAGTGTGCGCCCGGCGGTGTGGAGCGCGACGGGCCGGCTGCTCGCGTCGTAGTCCCACACGCTCTCCGCTCCCGAAGGCGTGCGACGCCGGACCCGGCGGCCGAGCGGATCGTAAACCGAGGCGATGGTGCGGCCGTTGACGGTCTCGGCGAGTACGCGTCCGGCCGGGTCTCGGCGGAACGCGACCTGTGCTTCCGGGTTCGTCGCTTCGACCAGGCGGCCCAGTGCGTCGTAGGTGAACGTCGAGGTTTTCCCACCACTGCGGCGTTCGACGACGTTACCGAAGACATCGTGGGTGAACCGGGTGGTTTCGCCTTCGCCGTTGGTGCGTTCGATGAGCTGCCCGGCAGCGTCGTGCCGGTATGTCACCATGCGGCCGTTGAAGTCGGTTTCGCGCACCAGGTTGCCCACGGTGTCGTACTCGTAGCGCCACACCAGCCCCTGCTGGTTGGTGACGCTGGTCAGCCGCAGTTCCGTGTCGTAGCCGAACTCCAGCCGGGTGCCGTTGGGACGCACCTCTGCGATGGGCAGGTCGAAGTGGGTGACCTCGGTGCGCGTGACCTGCCCGAGCGGGTCTACGTGCGTACGCAGGTTCCCCTCGCCGTCGTAGGCCCACTTTTCCGTGGTCCCGTCCGGCAACGTCCGCCAGGCCGGTGCGCCGTCCACGGTCCACCCGAACCGCGTGACGCCCCCGAGCGGATCCACCACCACCGAAGTGCGCCCGAAACCGTCCCGCTCGTACCGCGTGGTCGCCCCGGTCGCATCGGTGACCGATACCGGCAGGCCCGCCGCGTCGGTCTCCACGGTTCGGACCCCGCCGAGCGCGTCCGTGATCGTCGAAAGGTTCCCGTGTTCGTCGTATCCATAGGTGGTCACCGCACCCGCCGGATCGATCACGCGGGTCAGGTTGCCGCGCTCGTCGTACTCCTGCCGTGAGACCGTTCCGTCCGGCGCGACCACTGTCACCGGCAGGCCGCGGTCGTTGTACTCGAACCGGGTCTGGGAACCGTCCGGCCGGGACACTGCCAGCAGATTTCCGGCCTCGTCGTACTCGTAACGCATCACCCGCCCGAGCGGATCGGTGCGCGTCAGCGGCCGGTCGAACTCGTCCCACTCCGACCGGACCTCGTTGCCCGCCGGATCGACCTCGCGCACCGTCCGGCCGCGTTCGTCGAGGTGGTAGGCGGTCTGCTGCCCGAGCGAGTTCGTCCACCGCGTCACCCCGTCCTCGTAGGACATGGTGCCGCTGAAGAACCCGCCGGAACCATCCGCACGCACCACGCGACCCTCATGGTCGTAGCCGTAGCGGTACCAGGTCCCGTTGCGGTCGGTCCAGCTCGTGATCCGGCCCGCGTCGTCATAGGTGAACCGCAGCGGCACCCCGGAGGCGTTGATGACCTCGGCCAGCCGACCGCCCTGGTAGCCGAATCGCACCAGCGGCAGGTCGGCACCACCATCGGCCCCGCACAGGTGCAGTGCCGTGATCAACCCGTCCGCGGACTCGACCCGGATTCGGTAGCCACCGCTGTGCCGGATCTCGGTCGGCACCCCGGCCTCGTCGCGGTCGAATTCGATGCGGTGCCCGTTGCGATCGGTGATCGCCCGCAACGGCAACACCGCGCTACCGCTGCCGAAATGCAGCGTCCAGCCCTCTTCCGCGACGGTGATCGTATAGCCCTCGTCGGTCAGCGCGAGCGGCTTGCGCGGTCCGGCCTGCGGCAAGGACTCCGGCGCCGGGTGCGGGTAGAACAGCAGCGTGCCGTCATCGCCCGCGAACGACACGCCCGCCTCGTCCACCTCCAACCGCTGGTCCACAGTGGACGCCCAGTTCGAGCCGAAGGACCAGCCCGCCCGGTACGACGACAGGTGCAGTCGGCGCAGCACCAGCGGCAGCACGCCCGCCAGCTCCACGTCGGTCTGCGGCAGCACCACATCACCGCTGGCCACGTCGATCGGATCACCGCAGGTGTTCTTGTTCTTGTCCGGCGTGCGCTCCTTGTCCGGACCGCGGTTGTTGTCCCGGATATTCGGCTTGCCCTGCGAGCCGCCGCCAGAGCTGCCCTGCGAACCGGTCCTGGGCGGAGGCGTGCTGCCGCCGCCCGGCTCCGGGGTCGCACTGCGCGACTGGTCGGGCGGCGGCTGGTCACCGGAGCGCGGCGGCGGGGTCTCGGCGCCCTGGGAAGTGCTGGGGGCCGGGCCGTTGCCGCCATCGGCGCTCTGGGAGGTGTTGGGGGCCGGACCGTTCCCGCCGTCGGCACCCTGCGAAGTGTTGGGATCCGGGCCCTTGCCGCCGCCCGAGCCCTGCGAGGAGTTGGGATCCGGGCCCTTGCCGTCGGGGCTGCGGGTGTCGGGCTTGGGCTGAGGCTTCGGCTTCGGGGCCGGCGCGTTGTCGGCCTTGATCTTCTTCAGCAGATCGCCGGCCTTGCCGAACGAGTCCCCGAGACTTTTCAGCAGCGGCGCGAGGGCCTTCATCGCCTTGACCAGCTTGCCGGTGATGTCGGCGATCTGAGTCGCGACCTTCGCGACCGCGGCCACCACCTGCGGCAGCACCCACGCCATCCCGATGCCCGCCGTGGCCAGCACCTGCAACGCCCAGCTGATCAAATGCCCGACCAGCTCCGCGATGATGTCACGCACCAACGTGCGCACCGCGGACACGGCCATCCCGGCCTTGCTGATCCCGTCGGCGGCGCCCTCGGCGGCCTTCTTCGCCGCCTCGATCAGCGTCGCGGTTTCCTCAGTGCGCTTCCGGTAGGCGTCCCCCGCCTTGCCTGTCCAACCGGCGGTGTCGTTCTTGACCAGGTTGGCCATCTCGGCGTTGATCTCACCGAGCTCGTTGGCGACGTTGGTCCACGTCTTCGAGTGCGCCTTGATCTCACCGTCATCACCGGTCAACGCGTTCAGCGCTTCCGTCAACGGCTCCACGTGCTCGATCAGCCACCCCACGCCCGCGGCCAGAATCGACCCGATCGGGTCCATCGCCATCACGGCGGCGTCCAGGCCGGTACCAACCGCGCCGAGCACGGTCCCGGCCCAGTCCCCCTTCTCGATCGCCTTCTTCGTGTCGTCGACCGACTCCAGAAGCGGAATGCCCTCGAACGACTTCGTTTCCTCCGCCTCGGCCACCAGCGGATTGCCCACGCCACTACCCCCAGAATCGGTCCGTCGTCAGCAGGTCGGAAAGGTCAGTCCCGCAGCGGGTCGAAGTCGGGACCGAAGTCGTCGTCTTCGTCGTCACGCGGGCGCCGCCTCGGCTGCGCCGGTGGCGCGGCGGGCGGCTGTTGCGCCGCGGGCGGCTGGGGTGCGGGCGGCGCCGGAGCCGCGTCCTCCTCAGGACCGTCCCATTTGGACGAACCCTGCTCCTGCTCCGGTTCGGGTTCCTCGGGCTGTTCCGGGAATCGCTCGCGCAGGTTGTCCAGCATCGCGGCCCGCGTCTCCTGGTCCTCGTCACCGAGGTGCGCGGCCATGGTCTCGCCGACCCGCGCGGCGATGTCGGCCTGCGCGCGGTGCATCGTCGCCAGGATCTGCGCGGCGAGCTCCTGCGGCGCCATGGTGCGGACCTTGTCGGTGAACTCCAGGTCCGTGACGCTGCCGTCGGCGCGGACGGTGACCTTGATGCGTCCGTCCGAGCTGGCGGCGGTCAGCCGCAGCTGCTCGGTCTCCTGCTGAACGGCTTGGTAGCGCTGGGCCTTCTCCGCGAACCCCTGCGCCCACTGCTCGATCCGCCGCTGCGCCTCGTCCGGATCGGCGCCGGGAGCGGCGAATCCCCCCAGGTTCTCGCCAGGCATTTCTCAGTCCTCCAACGAATTCGACTGTGCGTTCTTGCGCGCGATGTACCGCGGTTGGCGGAACCGGGGCTCCGCCTACTGCCTCGGATCGGCTTGCTCCGGGGGCTGCACCCGCTGGAACGGAGCCTCCGGGGCGTCGTTGAGCGAACCCGACACCGGACGCCAGGCGTGGGACGGCTGCGTCACCTCCCGCTCCAGCGGCTCAGCCCGCTCCTTCGGCTCCATCACCGGCTCCGCAGGCTCAGCCTGCTTCGCCGGCATCACTACCCGCTCGAACGGCTCAGCCTGCTCCCTCGCCGTCAGCGCCCGCTCCAGCGGCTCAGCCCGCTGCCTCGGCTCCATCGCCGGCTCCAGCGGCTCACCCTGCTCCCTCGCCGTCCGCGCCGGCTCCGCGGGCTCACCGCCTCCGCCGCCCTGCCCGACATCCCGTGACCTCCAGGCCGGAACCGCGCTGTGCTGGGCTTCGTCCAGCGGCTTGAACGAATCGGAGTTCGCGTCGTCGGTCTCCTGGTAGTTCTTCGCCGTGCTGCGCACGTTGTCGGCCGTGGTGCTGATGCCCTCGCTCGCGGCCTTCAGGGCGTTCATGCCCTCCTCCTCCATCGGATTCACGATGGGAGGCAGGAAGGAGCACAGCAGCCCGTACGCCTCGTCGGCCATGCTCACCTGCTCGGCGGCCTCGATCGCGGAGTCCATCCGGTCCACCAGTCCGTCCAGGTGGCTGGCGTGCGCGGTCAGCTCCTCGGAGACGACCTCGAAGCTCATGGTGTTGTTCCCCCTCTGTCCTGTCAGGACACCGCGTGTCCCCGTCAGGACACTGTGGACACTACGGAGGCCAGTCGGTGCTCGATGCGCTGGTTGTCCGCCGGGGTGATGCTGAGCCAGGAGTTCTCGCTGGTCATCAGGTACCGGCCCTGGTGGGTGTCGAACCAGTTCACCAGCGTCGACGCCCGGGCCGACCCGTGGGTGACGCCGAACTGGCCGCCTGCGCGGCGGTTCTCGACCAGCTCGATCAGCGTCGCGGCGTCCTGGGACGGCAGTCCGGCCCGGGTCAGCGCGGTGTGGTCGTCGAGATCGCCGCCGAACGGGTCGTCCTCGTCGTCCTCGGCCTCGACCGCGCGGGTCAGCGGCTCGGAAGGCATCGACAACGAGCGAACCGGTCCCGGATCGTTGGGCGGCAGCACGTCGACGATGGAGCGCGCCAGCGCGGTCGGCCGGATCTCGGTCAACCGCACCTCGTCTCCCGTGACCTCGGCGAGCACCCCGAGACCGCGGTCGGCTGCCGCCAGCGCCCGCAGCGGCTGGTCGAGGTGCCCCACCGCGTCCACCGAGATGTCGTGTTCGAACAGCAGGCGGAGCAGAGCCCCCAGCCGTTCGTCGAGTTCGTCCCGCACGGCCAGGCCGCGGGCGGCCAGCCCGTTCAGCGCCTGAGCGGCGAGTCCGGCGCGCTCCTCCATGGTCGCGCCCTGGCTGGGGACATCCAGCGGGAACGGCGCCCGGCCGAGGCCGAGCGAGTCCTGGAGGAGGTCGAACTCGGCCGTGGACAGCACGAAGTCCGGCGTGGCAGTCATCGTCACTCCTGGTCCTTCTTCCTCCGCTTGCCCTCACCGATCACCGGCGGCGGCAGGTCCGCGCCCGGAACCTCGACGATCGGACCGCCCTCGACGTACCTCGCACGGCGTTCCTCGTCCTCACCGCCGCGCCTGCCACCGGCACCGGCGCCCATGCCGGGCGCCATGCCGCCGCCCATCGCACCGGCTCCGGAGCCGCTCGTGCCGCGGGAACCCGCACCGGCACCGGCTCCCGCACCGGTGCCCTGCGTCTGACCCGTACCGGACGAGCCACCGGGGCCCGGCGGCTGGGCCGACCCGCCTGCGCCACCAGCACCGGCACCACCGAGTCCGGCGCCGGCACCACCGCCGGCGCCGCCCAGGCCGGCACCACCGCCACCACCGCTCGTTCCCGGGATCGGCGGGATCTGCCCGCTCCAGCCCTTGCCACCACCGGGGCCGTTCCTGCCACCCGGCGACAGCGGGGAGCCACCGATCGCGGTGGGGTCGTCCAGCTTCGGGACCGGCTTCGGCAGCGGCGGGAGATCACCGGTCGGCGGCTGGAGGCGGGACGGGTCCGCGCCCTGCGAATTCGTGCTACCGGGCTCGAAGTCCTCCAGCTTCGGCGGCGTGGGCGTTCCCCGCTTGTAGTCGTCGGGGTTCGGCATGCCCGGCATCGGACCCAGCGGCTTCAGCTTCCGCGTCGGCTGCGATCCCGGGTTGCCGACCCCGGGCGCCCCCGGTCCGCCGGTCATCGGCGTGCCGCCCGGCATGCTGGCCGGATTTCCCAGCGGGGGCGGGCTCGTCATCGCGCCCGGACCACCCGGCATTGCCGGTGGAGCAGCGGGCGGAGCGGCAGTCGCCGGAGTCGATCCCGCCGGGCTGACGCCCTCGGGACCGCCGGGAACGCCCGGACCACCGGGAACACCAGGCCCCTCCGGAACGCCGAGAGCACCCGGAGAAGCACCGGGGCCGCCTGGAACTGCAGGCCCCTCCGGTCCACCGGGACCACCCTGACCGCCGGGGCCGCCCGCTCCCGCAGGTCCACCGCCACCGGTGGCCGGGACCTCGGCCAGCCGCTTGCCCTCGGGTGCCGCGTTCCGCTGGAACGGAGTCGCCGCCTGCCGGATCGGGTTCGGCGGCGGGGCGAACTTCGGGGTGTCGGCGTCGATGGCGCGGGACTCGGCCTCCATCTTCGTCATGACCGCGACCGCCGCGGCGTGCCCGATCATGCTGGTCACGCGCACCGCCTGGACGTTCTGGGTCGACTGGACGAACCCCTCCAGGTTGCCCGCGGCGAAGGTCGCGGCCGCCATCGCTTGATAGCCCGTTTCCAGAGCCTTGGCGTTCTCCAGCGGCTCCGGCATCTCGGCCTTGGCGGTCTCCATGACCCGGCCCTGCGCCGCGATCCGGTCGCCCAGACCGGCCGCGGTCACGCCTGCTTCGTCGTTCCAGTCCGCCAGCTTGCGGATCGCCGACCGCGCCGCTTCGGCGGCCTCGCCGCGCCATCCGGCCTCGGTGGCCCGGACCTCGTCGGCCATGGTCTGGGCGGCTTCGGAGATCTCGCGGCTCAGCCGGTTCCACTCGTCGGCCAGCTGACCGACCCGACCGGGGTCGTTGTCGGTGTGCACCGCCTCGTAGAGCTCGCGGTGGCTGCGCGACGCCCAGTTCTGCGTTTCCCGCAGCACGTTGTCCGCACCGGGCCCGTCCGGTGTTTCCTGGGACATGTTCTGGTCTCTCCCCCTCGACTGCGCGCTCGCGCTCCCGGTCGCACCGGATCGCGTCAGATGAGCTTGCGGAAGCTGTCGGCCGCTTGTTCGTCGACCTGCCGGTAGGTGCGCATGGCGTCGTCGACGGCGCCCCGGGCGTCCTCCAGCACCTCGCGGTAGCGCTGCAGCACTCCGGCGAACGAGTGCTCGTCGGTGCTGCCCGCGCGGCCGGCGAACTTCTCCGCCATCGCGGTGCCGACCGGGTTCCGCCCCAGCGGCGCCTGCCGGGCGAGGTCCTCGCTCCGCTTCATCCACGCTTCGACCCGGCTCAGCTGCTCGTCCAGCATCTCGCGCAGGCGCTTGCCCGCCGCCGGGTCCAGCCACACGTCCTGCGACTCCACCGACCTGTGCAACGACCTGACCTCGGCCGCCGACCGTTCGACCGTCTTGGCGGGCTCCGCCAGGTGCCTCGGCTGGAGCTGCTCGGCAGGCTCCGCCAGGTGCTTCGGTTCGAGCTGCGCGGTGCGCTCGACGGGTTGCGCGGGCGCGAACCGCTGCGGTTCGGCGGGCACGCTCGCCTCGGCCTCACTCATGAATTCCCCCTGAACACAGGCATAACCCGGGCGATGATGACGGGCCGCGCCAACGTCGCACCAACGTCGCGCCAACGGTGGTCCAAGGGTTTCGGGGATCAACATCCTCGGCACCGGCTAAGCTTGAGCGCGAAATGTTTTCTGGGGATCGGGCTGCCATGACGCGGATTCGCCTGCTGGGACCGGTGGAACTCCTGCGGGCGGACGGAACCGTCGCCGGACTCGGTGCCGCCAAACGCCGCAGCGTGCTCGCGGCGCTGGCCCTCGAACTCAACCAGGTCGTCTCCGGCGACCGGCTGATGGACATCGTCTGGGACGGAAACCCGCCGCGCAGCGCGAAAGCCGCGTTGCAGGGCCACATCGCCCAGCTGCGCAAGGACCTCGGCGACGGGGTGGAACTGGTCACCCGCTCCCCCGGCTACCAGCTGGTCGCCGACCGCTCGCTGCTGGACGTGACCCGGTTCGAGGACCTGCTCGCCGAGGCCGCGAACACCTCCGACGCCGAAGCCGTCGAGCTGCTCAACTCCGCGCTGGCGCTGCGCCGCGGCCCGGCGATGTCCGACGTCCCGGCGGAACGGCTGCACCGGGAGGTCTCGGCCCGGCTGGAGGAGTCCGCGGTCAACGCCGTCCAGGAGCTGGGCCGCAGGCTGCTGCGGCTCGGGCGCGCCGCGGAGGCCGTCGACCGGCTGCGGGAAGCCGTCGCGCTTCGGCCGCTGCGCGAACCGCTGGTGGAGAAGCTGGTGCTGAGCCTGCACCAGGCCGGCAGGCAGGCCGAGGCTCTCGACGTCTACCACGAGACCCGGGCGCGGCTCGCCGACGAACTCGGCGTCGACCCCGGCCCCGGGCTGCTGGCGGCGCTGAACACCGTGCTGGAGACCGAGGAGCCGCCCGCGACGCCTGCCGCCGTTCCCGCGCAACTTCCCAGGCAGAACAGGGGTTTCGTCGGACGGTCCGCCGAACTCGCCGAACTCGGTTCCGGCCGCGACGGCGACGGCGCGATCCGGATCCTCACCGGGCCCGCCGGTGTCGGCAAGACCGCGCTCGCGCTGCGCTGGGCGCACCAGGTCGCCGCCCGGTTCCCGGACGGCAACCTGTTCTGCGACCTGCGCGGGTTCGACGAGACCGAACCGGTCGATCCGGGCCAGGTCCTCACCGGGTTCCTGCGCGCGCTCGGGGTGCCGGACGCGCGGATTCCCGCCGACTTGGAGGAACGCGCCGCGCTCTACCGCTCCGTGCTGGCCGGGCGCCGGATGCTGGTGATCCTGGACAACGCGCGGTCGGCCGACCAGGTCCGGCCGCTGCTGCCGGGCACGTCCGGTTGCGAGGTGCTGGTGTCGAGCCGGAGCAGGCTCGACGACCTGACCGCCACCGAAGGCGCGCTGCGGATGACCGTCCCGGCGCTGAGCCGGGAAGCCGCCGTCCGGGTGCTGGGCGTGGTGCTCGGGGCGGAGCGGGTCGCCGCCGAACCAGAGGCCGCCGCCGAGCTCGCCGAGCTGTGCGACCGGCTCCCGCTGGCGCTGCGGATCGCCGCCGCGCGCGGCAGCGGCCAGCCGCACACCACGGTCCGGTCGCTGGTCGAGGCGCTCTCCGACGAGCACCACCGGTTGTGCGAGCTGTCGCTGCCGGATTCCGGCGCCGCCGTGCGGAGCGCGCTGACCTGGAGCTACCACCAGCTCGACCCCGGCTCCGCGCGGCTTTTCCGGCTGCTGAGCAGGCATCCGGGCGTCGACGTCGACCGCTACGCCGCCGCCGCGCTGGCAGGCACCACCATCGCGCAGAGCCAGGTCCACCTGGAGCGGCTGCTGGCGGTGCACCTGCTGCACCGGACCGGAACCGACCGCTACGGGCGGCACGACCTGGTCCGGCTTTACACCACCACGGTCGCCGACGAGGAACCCGCGGCCGAGCGGGACGCCGCGACCGCCCGGCTGCTGGACTACTACCTGCACACCGTCGACGCCGGCCGCAGGCTCATCACCGACTCGGCGTGGCAGCCCAGGATCCGGGCCGAGCACCGGCCCGCCGAGTCACCCGAGCTGTCGACGGTGACGGCGGCGCTGGGCTGGTTCCGCGCCGAGGAGGACAACCTGCACAACGCGCTCGCGTCGGCCGCGGCCGGTGGTCTGTGGGACCGGGCGTGCGGGCTGGCGCTGTGCATGGAGCGGTTCCACTACCACCTCGGCGACCTGAGTTCGCAGGCCGAGGTCGCGCAGCGGGGTCTGGTCACCGCTCGGGAACTCGGCGATGCGCGGGCGCAGGCGATGTTCCACATCCACCTCGGCGAGAACCTCGTCCAGTTCGGACATCCCGACAACGCTGTCATGCACGGCGAGCAGGCCCTGCGGTTGAGCGCGGGCGACCCGTTGGACACCTGCAACGCGCTTCTCGGTCTCGGCCTGTTCCTGCACGCGTCGGGCATGCACGCCGACGCGCTGGGCCACGCCGCGGAATCGATCACGCTCGCGCGGTCGATCCGCAACATCGCGGTCGAGGCGTACGCGTCGATCCTGCGGGCCAGCATCCTGCGCGCCGAAGGAGACCGGACAGCGGCGCTCGGCGCGCTGCGGCGGGCCGTCGACCTGGCCTCCGAGCACGGCCGGGACGTGCACGGCTCAGTCGTGCTGCTGATCGCCGGGGAACTCATGCAGGGCTTCGGCATGGACAGCCAGGCGCTCGGCCTGTTCCACCGCGGCCTGGCCGTCGCCCGCGACACCGAGGACCTCGTCTTCCAGGCGAGGCACCACCGGTCCATCGGGAACGCGATGGCACAGCTGGACAATCCGGCCGCCGCGCTGCCGCACTGGACCCGCGCCGAACGCCTCTACTCCGTGCTCGGGCTGCCCGAAGGCAGCGACGTCCGCGAGTGCATCACCGGCGCGAACGCGGCGGTCCCGGCGGTCGCCGACGCGCGCGCCGGTTGAGGCTTAGCGTCCGTTTGACAAGCGGCAGTAGCCGGTTCTCCAGCGCTCTCCGACGAAGACAGTCCCGTTCGCTTATATGGGCCTTCGAAGCGGCAGGGCCGCTTCGAAGGCCCGGATCATCGCGTCCCGGCCGGGCAGGTTGAACTCCTTGCCGAGCGTGCGCATGACCGAGTCCTCGGTGGGCCGGTAGACGCCGCGCCGGTGGTAGTAGGCGCCTTCGAACGCGCCGACCACACCACCGTCCGGCGACGGCTTGCCCAGGTACTCGTGCCACTTGAGCCTGCCCTGCTCGATCTCCTCGCGGGTGTGGATCGAGACGTTCGGTTCGGAGGGCTCCGGGCCGGTGTAGGTGTCCTCGGGGTAGTCGTACTCGTCGGCCAGACCGCCCACGGAGTGGCCGAGTTCGTGCACGACGATCAGTCCCGCGCGGTCGTTCCCGCCGGAGGACGTGGCGATCCCGCCACCCGCGCCGCCGTATTTCGCCGAGTTGCCCAGTGCGAGCACCTGCTCGGCCTCCGGCGCCAGCGCGGCGAACTGGCGCGCCTTGGTCTCGTTGACGCACAAGAGCCTTTCGGTGTTCGGGTCGTCGCCCCGGCACCAGAAACCCATGTCCAGCGCGGTGTCCCGCCGCACCCCCATCGTCGGGTCGTTGTCCACTCCGGACTCCGCGGAGACCACGTTGACCTGCCACACGTTGAACGACTCCCGGTACGAGCGGAAGGGCTCGACGGCCGCGAGCTCTTCCCACCGGCGGACCGCCTGCTCGTGGTAGGCGCCGAGATCGGCACGCGCGTAGCCGTCGCCGACGATGACCAGGTCGAACCGCTCCGAGCTGGGGCCGGTCTGCTGGATCGGCACCACGTCCGCCCGGACGTCCTGCGGTGCGGCCGGCGGCTGCGGGCGCACCGGTACGAGCGCACGGCTGATCGCCCCGTCCGGGGAGAACACCTCCATCCACTCCGACTCCGGAGCGCCGGAGTAAGCCGGAAGCGGGGCGGCGAGCAGAGCTGCGCTGCCGGCGAACGCGGCCAGCGACGTCCGGATTCGCAGGGACACGGCGACTCCCTTCAGCGCGTACACCGGGAACTCTGGCACGCGCGACGAAACCGGGGTCAGATCCTGATGGCGGCACCGACCTGCACCATTCGGCCCCGGGTGCTCATCACCAGTCACAGGAGGAAAAACGCGGACGCGCCCTGGGTCCACAGTGGAGGCTTCGAACATTGGTGGCGCCCAGGAAGAGCATGCAGGCCATCGGAAAGCGCCGTCCGGGGTCCGGGGCTCCGACCGGGACCCGTCCCGGTGGGTACCAGCAGGTGCCGTCCCCGAGGCGGCGCCTGCGCTTCCTAGCGGAGTTCGCCCACCCACCGCCGGCGGACGGCCGCCACGTCCCGCTGCCCGTTCCAGATCGCCAGCCTGGTCCGGAGCATCCCCAGTTCGGCCGACACCGTGAACCACTTCGCCCCGGCCGCGCGCGGAACGGCGCCGCCCGCCGCCGCGACCGCCTGGTCCGGTTCCCGCGCGCACAGCAGGGCGTCGGCCAGCCGCGTGGTGAGCATCAGCCGGATCCGGGACGGCTCCGGTAGGCCGGTGAACGCCGCCAGGCTCCGCCGGGTCGCCTCCACCGCGCCGGTCGCGAACGCGGTGCGGCCGGTGGCCACGGCCAGGTCGCGCAGGGTGCCGCTCTCGCCGACGTCGAACCAGATCCCGCGCGCGCCGTCACCGTCGCCGTCCAGCCAAGGCACCTCGGCCATCTCGTCCTCGTCCAGTTCGGACAGGACTTGGCGCGCGGTTTCCAGCGTCCGCAGGGCTTCCGGCGCGTCGGCCCGGCGGGCGAGGACTCATGATCGCACCAGGCCGCCGTAGGCGACCGGCCACCGGCGGCGGTCGTCGATGGCGACCAGCGCGTTGGCGTAGCGCAGCGCGGTGCCGGTGTCGCCGCTGAGCAGGATCTGCCAGGTCATGTCCCGCAGAACCGAGAACCCGGGTGCCAGCCGAACCGGAGTGGTCGGCCCACTGCATCGCCAGCGTCAGCCAGGTGATCCCGACCAGCGGGTAGCCGATGTCGGTGCGGGCGACGCCCGCGCGGTGCGCGTACTCGGCGGCCAGCTGCCAGAGCGGGCGCGCCGCGTCGCCGCCGACAGCCTGCGCCCACCGCGCGATACCGTGCGCGATCGGCTCGACCGCCGCCAGCGCTCCGGGCTGCCACGGGCGGTCGTAGCCGCGCAGCCAGCTCTCCAGCAGCGAGACCAGCGCGTGCACCGCATCGGTGTGCACGCGGCTCCCGATTCCACCGCTCACGACCTGCCGCACGAGGTTGCCCGCTTCCGCCGCGGCAGGAACCGGACACCGGGTGCGGCCGTGCAGGACGCAGGGGGTGACGTCGGTGTTGAGGAACTCCGGCCACCGCGGCAGTTCCAGCCCTGCCGGGACCACGTCGTCGACGGCCTGCAGCAGGGTCGTGGCCAGCGGGACCGGCCGTCCGTACCGGTCGGCCGCGGCCCGCAGGACGGCCAGTTCCCGGCCGGTGCCGAACGCCTCGTCCAGCCGCGCTGCCAGCCAGGGCGACGGTTCCCGCGCGCCGCGCTCGACGCGGCTCAGCAGCGTCCGGTCGTAGCCGACCCGCCGCCCCAGCTGCGCCTGCGTCCATCCCGCCGTCCGGCGCAGCTCGCGGACCCGGCTTCCGAAGGCCGCCCACTTCGCGCTGCTCGCCGCACACATGGCGCCTCCCGCAACTCCACGGCTCCAGGGCAGCGGATCCTACCGGCGCGGTTTCGGGGCGGGAGCGTCTTTGGTGGGGCGGCGCCTCCGCCGGAGCGGCGATGTCTGTGGGGGTTCGGTTTTCCGGGGCCCTCGCGTTTTCAGTACTCCAGTACCGAAATGGCTTCCGGGGCCGACAATTCACTGAACGCGCGCACCACACGTTCCCGGCGTCCTCGCAGGGCAGGTAGCCCAAGACTCCTTCCGCTGTCCACGCCCTGCGCTCCGCGTCACCGATCCCGGGGCTTGTCACGCTGATTCCGGTTCCGGCAGCGAAATTCACCCCCGCAGACTAAAAATTCGTTTTACACCAGGTGGATCCACACACACCTGTGTGAACTCGCGGTCACCGGCGGAAGAAGATCACCGCAGGCCGGGGAAAACGGTTCACAGCTGCGCACCGCCCGCCACCTCGCACCAGTCCGCGCTGATCGCGGCCGGATTGGCCGGGCACCTGCCCTTCGCTCCGCGCTTTCGGTGTCGCTACTATCAACCGGTGACATGTTGATCAACTAGGAAGCACCAGTAGTCCCTGCGCGGTGGCGGTCCCCGACCCGAGACCCTGCCCGTCACCGGCCCTTTTCCCCGTACCAAGGACGCTGATGTCTGAATTCCCCTTATCCGACACGGGTTCCGACCGGTTGGCCATCCCCTGGCCGCGCACCGACGACGACCTGCGCACCCGGATCACGCGCCTGGCGGTGCTCCCGGCCACCGCCGTCGCGCTGCTCGGAACCGCTGCCGGAACCGCACTGGTCGCCGTGCCGTCGGCGGTCACCTCCTACGCGGTGCTCGGCGGCGGTGCCGCCGCCGTCGCCGCCGTGCTGACCGTGGCAGCCCGCCAGGCCAGGAACACCTTCCGCGCCGTCGACCACCGGATCGACAGCTCGCAGCGGGACGACCAGCAGTGGATCACCACGCTGCGCGGCACCATGGCCGAGGGCCAGGACGAGCTGCGCAGGCTGGTCAAGCAGGTGCGCAACGGCGAACACCCGACGCCGCGCGCCCCGGCCGGACAGCCCGCCGACAACACCCCGCTGGCACTGCTCGCCCACGACCTCCAGCAGGCCCAGCGGGTCGCCGAGGCCGCCGTGGTCGAGACCGCGGCCCGTCCCTTCACCAGCGACTCCGACCACCGGGTCGCGGTGTTCGTCAACCTCGCCCGGCGGTTGCAGTCGCTGATCCACCGGGCCATCCAGAAGCTCGACGAGCTCGAGCACCAGGTCGAGGACCCCGACCTGCTCAAGGGCCTGTTCTACGTCGACCACCTCACCACCGGGGTGCGCAGGCAGGCCGAGAGCCTCGCCGTGCTCGGCGGCGCGGTGCCCCGGCGGCAGTGGAGCCAGCCGGTCAGCATGTACACGGTGCTGCGCTCTGCGGTCGCCGAGGTCGAGCACTACGCCCGGGTCAAGGTGGTTCCGCCGATCGAGGGGATGCTGCACGGCCACGCCGTCGCCGACGTCATCCACCTGATCGCCGAGCTCGTCGAGAACGCCACCACGTTCTCCGCGCCCGAGACGCAGGTGATCGTGCGGACCGAGAACGTCACGGCGGGCCTGGCCATCGACATCCAGGACCGCGGCCTGGGAATGCCGCAGGAGGACCAGCGCCGCGCCAACGAACTTCTCGCCAACCCCGGCGACATCGACCTGGGCGAACTGCTCAAGGACGGCCGCATCGGGCTCTACGTGGTGGCCGAGCTGTCCCAGCGCCACGGCGTCGCCGTCCGGGTGCAGAACAACATCTACGGCGGCACCGACGCCGTGATCGTGGTGCCGCACCGCCTGCTCGGCGAGGAGGTTCCGGACGAGCAGCCCGCGGCGCCGGAACAGCCGCCCGCTCCGCCCGTCGCCGAGGTCCCGGCGCCCGAGCCCGCCTCCGGCGGCAGGCACGAGGCGCGTCCGCGCCCGTTCGCCGACTCGATCCCGGCCTCGGGGGCGCACCGCCCCCGGTACGAGCGCCGCACCGGATCGCTGCCGGAACCGCAGGCCGTCGTGTTCAAGGACGCAGGCACGGGTCCGGCGGACAACGGCACGGGCCCGGCGCGCAACGGCGCGCGCCCGGCGGGCAACGAAGCCCGTCCGCCGCTGCCCAAGCGCAAGGGCGGAACCTCGTACCTGGTGCCCGAACTGCTCGACAACCACGCCGACCGCGAGGACTACGGCGGCGGGCACGACCCGGGTCTGATGGCCGCCTTCCAGCAGGGCCTGGACCTCGGTTCCCGTGACGACGACCCGCGCGACCGCGCGCGCTGACCGGCGTCACCCCTCCCCAGCCACCAGACCTCACGTCAAGGAGAAGAACCACTCATGGCCAGCGATGTGACCTCGGGCCAGGCATCGGACGTCACCTGGTTGCTCACCAACCTGGTGCAGAAGGTCCCGCAGACGCGAAGCGCCCTGCTGCTTTCCTCGGACGGTGTGAAGAAGAACTGGCACGGCCTGGACAGCAGCGGCGCCGACACGCTCTCCGCGATCGCGTCCGGGCTGTGCTCCCTCGCTCGCAGCGCGGGCAAGCACTTCGGCGGCGGCAACGGCGTCCGCCAGGTCGTCGCCGAGCTCGACGACGCGCTGCTGTTCGTCTCGGCGGCGGGCCCCGGCGCCGTGCTGGCGGTCGTGGCCTCCCGCGACGCCGACGCCGGCGTGATCGGGTACGAGATGGCCCAGCTCGTCAAGCGGGTGCCGTCCTACCTGGCCACGCCCGCGCGGCACGCCGCGACGGCGTTCGGCGATCTGAGCGGGTGATCATGACCGATCCCCGGGACGAACCGTGGTTCGACCACGAGGCCGGGCCGCTGCTGCGGCCGTACACCCTGACGAACGGGCGCACCAGCCCGTCGGCCTCGCTCACCCTGCTCTCGATGGTGCGCACCACCGGCCGGGTGGCACCGGAACGCCTGGCCCCGGAGCACGCCAACGCGCTGGAGCTGTGCCGCGCGGCGACCTCGGTCGCCGAGGTCGCCGCGCACCTGCGCCAGCCCGCAGTGGTCACCAAGATCCTGCTCTCCGACCTCATCGACTGGGGAGCGCTGACCACCCGCGCCCCCACCGCCGTCAACGAACCGCCCGACCGACACCTACTGAAGGCGTTACTCCATGGCCTCCAACAGCTCTGAGTCGCTCCCGACCGCGTTCAAGATGCTCGTCGCGGGCGGGTTCGGCGTCGGCAAGACCACCTTCGTCCGGTCGGTCAGCGAAATCGAGCCGCTGACGACGGAGGAGAAGCTCACCACCGCCAGCACGGCCACCGACAGCCTGGAGGGGGTGGACGACAAGAACACCACGACCGTCGCCATGGACTTCGGCCGCATCACCTTCCAGCCGCAGAACGTCGTCCTGCTGCTGTTCGGCACCCCGGGCCAGGAGCGCTTCTGGTTCATGTGGGACGACCTCGTGCGCGGGGCGCTCGGCGCGGTGGTGCTGGCCGACACCCGCAGGTTGCAGGACTGCTTCGCCGCGGTCGAGTTCTTCGAGCGGCGCGGCATCGACTTCCTGGTCGCGGTCAACGAGTTCGACGGATCCTTCCAGTACGAGCCCGGCGAGGTGCGGGAAGCGCTCGGCATCAAGCCGCACGTGCCGGTGATGCTGTGCGACGCGCGGAGCAGGAGCTCCGCGGCCTCGGTGCTGGTGTCGCTGACCAAGCACGTCCTCGCCGCCACCCCGTCCGCCCGGTAGCCCCACTCAGATTCGGAGCCCCTGAATGACCACTTTCGACAGCGCAGGCCACCGCCATCTGACCCCTGTGGACCACCACATGCAGCAGCGGGCCGCCCGCCTCCAGCAGCTCGGCCTGGGCGGCAAGCCCGACCCCGAGCTCGACGCGTTCGCCGAGTACGTCGCCAAGACCGCGGGCGTGCCGAACGCGATGGTCAACTTCATCGGCGACACCCAGCAGTTCGCCGCCGGCCTCTACAGCGGGATCATCGCCCCGGACACCTCGGACGACAGCGCGCTGCGCTCGGCGCCGCTGGAAACCGGGTACTGCCCGCACGTCATCGCGCGGCGCAAGGCGCTGGTGCTCGACGACGTCTTCGCCTACCCGCGGTTCGCGGGCAACGACGTGGTGGACCGGATGGGCGTGCGTTCCTACCTCGGCGCTCCCCTGATCGACCGCACCGACACCGCGCTCGGCACGATCTGCGTGGTGGACTCCGAACCGCGCCCGTGGGGCCGCGAAGGACTGCACATGATCAAGAACATCGCGGCCGAGCTGGTGGACCTGGTCCACCGGCGGGAGCGCGACGCGCG
>NZ_BAAAUX010000011.1:173944-197103 GCF_039534165.1 Saccharopolyspora taberi
TCTCGGCCCTCGCCGCGTTCTCGGCCCTCGCCGCGTTCTCGGCCCTCGCCGCGTTCTCGGCCCTCGCCGCGTTCTCGGCCCTCGCCGCGTTCCCGGCCCTCGCCGCATTCCCAGCCCCGCCGCGTTTCCGGTTCAGCCCCGCAGCAGCAGCTGGTCCATCCCGTTCTGCTCCCCGAGCGTGCGCTGCTCGACGTCGCCGATCGACGCGCCGTACCCGGCGATGTGCTCGGCGAGGAAGTCCGAGGTCGGCAGGTCGACCGCGACGCCGGACCGGGCGTCGCGCAGCCGCTCCCGCAGCTGCCGCTCGCACCAGGCCGCGCTGTAGGCGCGCATCTGGCCGCCGTCGGCCGCCGCGGCGGTCACCGCGGCGAGGACGGTCCAGCACGCCATGTTCCCCACCGCGTTGGCCAGGACGTGCCGCTGCTGGTCGTTGGTGGTCGCCGTGGCGGTGGCGAGCTCGACGACCTCCGCGCCGAGTTCGCGCACGCCCGGTTCCGCGAGCTCGTCGAGCAGGGCGGTGAACTTCCCGGGCTTGTTCAGGATCGTCGTTCCCAGGTAGACGGTGACGGCCTCGGTCGAGCCCTCGAAGATGCGGAACAGCCGGTAGTCCCGGAAGAACTGGCCGACGACGTTGGTGTCGACGTAGCCGCGCGCGCCCATCAGCTGGACGCAGCTGTCCACCACCTGCCACATCAGCTCGCAGCCGAGGATCTTCGCGGTGAACAGGAGCTCGTCGGCCACGGCCCCGTCCTCGTCGAGCCCGGTCCCGATGTGCTGGACCAGGGTCTCGACGGCCTGCGTCGCGGCGGCCGAGTCGGCCAGGATCTGCTGGATGCGACCGTTCTCGGCCAGCAGGCCGGTGGCGACCTCGCGCCGCCGCGCGAAGCGGTGCGCGAGTTCGGTCGCGCGCATCATCGCGCCGAGCCCGCCCGCGGCGAGGGTGACCCGGCCGAGCATGAACGCGGCCTTCGCCGCGGCGAGCCCCTCGCCCTCCGCGCCGAGCAGGGAGTCGGCAGCCACGTGCAGGTCGTTGAAGGTGAGGCGGTTCTGCGGCACCGCCTTCAGCCCGAGGGTGAGGACCTCGGGGCCGCGGTCGAAGCCCGGAGTCGCGGTGTCGACCAGGAACCCGGTGATCCCGATCGGCTTGCCGCGCTCGTCGTGCAGGCGGGCGAAGACGTTGACGTACCCGGCGTCGGCGCCGAGGCTGATCCACTGCTTGTCGCCGTTGAGCACGTAGCTGCCGTCCGGCCGCTTGGCGGCGTGCGCGGTGATGGCGTTCACGTGCGATCCCATCCCGGGCTCGCTGATCGCGCTGGTGATCAGGCGCCGGCCCTGGGCCACCTCGGGCAGGACCTCCTTCTTGACGCGCTCGGGCGCGAAGTGGGTGACCGGTGGGGTGCCGAGGGTGTTGTGCACGCCCGCGAGCACCATCAGGTTGGCGTCGATCGCGCCGAGCTGGGTCACCACCCGGAGGGTCTCCCGGTGCGGGAGTTCCAGGCCCTGGTACTGCGCGGGGACCTGGAGGCCGAACAGCCCGGCCGCCGCGAAGTCCGATACCAGCGAGGGCGGCAGGGACCTGCGCTCGTCCATCCGCCGCGAGTCCAGCCGCTGCCCGGCGTAGCCGCGCAGGAACTCCAGGATTTCAGTCGCCACCGCGGTCTCCGACCTGCCCTCACCTGTGGACTCCATCCAATCCTCCTGTTCGGGGCCGCACTCGGCCGACGGTCTCGGTCATGGGGGTGACGGGGAATTCCGGCCGGTTCCGCGCAGGAAAATCAGGAACCGGGCGGTGTCCACTATGCGGAAGGACCACCGGACAATGCGTGCTGCCGAGTCGCCGGAGAAGTCGCCGTCGAGAACTCGCCGAACACCGTCGCTCTCGTGACTTCGCCCACCGAAGTCACGAGTAGACGGGAGGGCACCCGCACCGGACAAGGACTTTCCGCACAACCAGCCATAGCGGATGGCAAACTATCGTATCTCCTACTTTAGTGGTACCCCCCAAAAGGTGAGCAAAACTCGAGCTTGACGAGTTTCGACTACACACAGTAGACACTCATGGGTAGCGGATCTCACACAGAAGAATGGGGTTGACCCGGGCCATCGGGCGTGATCGGCAACCGCCGCGTGATCTTCGCGTGCTTGACATCCGCGCCCGGACCCGAGCGGAACCCCGGTTTCCGAATTCGTTTCAAAACACCGTCGCGCTCCTCTGTGAACAGGAAATCTCCACAGAGCTACATGTGAATTGCGCACAATCTCAGAACGTTTGAAAACGCTTCTAGACCAGGAAAGTGAACAGCGGGCTGTCCGGCGGAACCCGCTGGATGCGGTGCGGAACCTTTTCCATCCGGTGCAGCATCGGTTCGAGGTCCTCCGGCGCGCCGAGTTCGATGCCGACCAGCGCCGGTCCGGTCTCGCGGTTGTTGCGCTTGACGTACTCGAAAAGCGTGATGTCGTCGTCCGGGCCGAGCACGTCGTCGAGGAACCCGCGCAGCGCGCCCGGCTCCTGCGGGAACTCGACGAGGAAGTAGTGCTTGCGGCCCTCGAACACCAGCGCCCGCTCGACGATCTCGGCGTAGCGGCTGACGTCGTTGTTCCCGCCGGACAGGACGCAGACGACCGTCGATCCCGGCGCGAGACCGAGGTCGCGGTCGAGCGCGGCGGGAGCCAGCGCACCGGCCGGCTCGCTGATGATGCCGTCGGACTGGTAGAGGTCGAGCATCTCCACGCAGATCCGGCCTTCCGGCACCGCGACCATCCGCGGCGGGCGGGACGCGGTGATCGCGTAGGTGTGCGCGCCGACCGTGCGCACCGCGGCGCCGTCGACGAACGGGTCGATGTCGGTCATCGTCTCCGGCCGCCCCGACTCCAGCGCGAGCGCCATGCTGGCCGCGCCCTCGGGTTCGGCGCCGATGATCCGCACGTCCGGGTGGGTCTCGCTCAGCCACGCGATGGTGCCCGCGAGCAGGCCGCCGCCGCCGACCGGGACCACCACGGCGTCGGGGGCCCGGCCGAGCTGCTCGACCGCCTCCCGGATCACGGTGCCCTGACCGGCGATCGTGCGCGGGTCGTCGAACGCCGGGATCAGCGTCGCGCCGGAGGAGTGGGAGTACTCCAACGCCGCCGCCGCGGCGTCGTCGTAGGTCTCGCCCTCCACGATCATCCGCAGGTGCTCACCGCCGAGCGAACGGACCTTGTCGCGCTTCTGCCGCGGCGTCGTGCGAGGCAGGTACACCCGCGCCTGGACGCCCAGCGACGCGCACGCCAGCGCGACGCCCTGGCCGTGGTTGCCCGCGCTGGCGCAGACCACTCCGCGCTCGCGCTGCTCGGGCGAGAGCTGCGCGATGAGGTTGTAGGCCCCGCGCGCCTTGTACGACCGCACGGTGAGCTGGTCCTCGCGCTTGAGCCACACGTCCAGCCCGTACCGGTCGGAAAGCCGCGCGCTGCGGTGCAGCGGGCTCGGCCGGATGACACCGGCGAACCGACCGGCCGCGGCCACCACGTCCGCCGCGCTCACCACAACTGACCCGCTCACCGCTTCCTCCTGCTCCGCCGAGGTCCGAGACGCCGCGCGCCCGTCCGACGACCCTACGCCACGCGGGACAGCGCTCCGCCCCTGGCGGGCGCGCCCCGGCGGATCCGGCCCCACGGCTTGAAGACCGACAGCAGCACCGCCACCAGCAGGCAGGTCGACGACACGATCGGCGGCATGAACAGGTTGGGCAGCGGCACCAGCGCATCACCCGCGGCCAGTCGACGCCCGTAATCGGCAGCCGTGTCGACGCCCGGGCGCAACGCGAACGCGACCAGCACCATCAGGACGACGTTGAGCACCAGCTTCACCGCGACCCACCAGTACCGGACCAGGCCGTATTTGGTCCCGAGCCCCAGCACGACACCGCTGGCCAGGCACACCGCGCCGGTGATCAGCAGCGGCCAGACCGCGAACAGCCGCAGGGCCTGCCAGCCGATCGCGGCGGTGGCCGGATCACCGGTGAGCATCGCGGTGAACACCACCACCCCGAGCACCACGTCGATCCCGATCCACGCCCCGGCCGAGACGATGTGCGCCGCCAGGACCGCTTTCCTTGCCCGCGCGCTCAGCCTGCGGGTTCCCCTCTGCTGCATGGCGACCGCTCCCCTGCCCCGGTTCTCGTCGTGCCCGGTTCTCGTTGTGGATGTCCCACATCGTCGGGCCGGGGCGGGGTCGCGGTCGTCCGCTCGGGAGCTGACCTCCCGTACGCGATTCCGCGTACGGGAACTACCGGCCGGCGGGTAGCGGGCGCGCGCCAGGCGTCCAGCTCGCGTTCGGCCGAAGCGGAACTCGCTGAGCAGCGCCGGAAACCTAGCTCCGCCAGGCGGTCCTGGTACGGCGGGGTCACCTCTGCCCCAGCCGCGCGGATCGGTCGTCCGCGGCGGTCATCCGCGTGCCGCAGCCGGGTCACCAGCGCGGCGGGCGGGCACAAGCGCCGCTCAGCGCAACCACGCCACCGCTCGGGGCGATAATGGCCCGGTGCTCCTGCTCATCGTCGAGGACGACGACCACGTCGCGTCCGCGCTGACCTCGGTGCTCGGGCGGCACGGCTTCGACACCGTCCGCGCGCGCACCGGTGCGCAGGCGCTGGACGCGCTGGCGCGCGAACCCGATCTCGTGCTGCTCGATCTCGGGCTGCCCGACACCGACGGCTTCGACCTGTGCCGCCGGATGCGGCAGCGGTTCGACCGGCCGATCATGGTCGTCACCGCGCGCACCGACACCCGCGCCCGGATCCACGGCCTCAACCTCGGGGCCGACGACTACGTGGTCAAGCCCTACGACGTCGGCGAGCTCATCGCCCGCATCCACGCGGTCGCCCGCCGCAGCGCGCCGCGCGCCGAGACCGGGACGGGGACCAGGACGGCGGGCCCGATCCGGGTCGACGTCGACACCCGCGAGGTCACCGTGGACGGGCGGCCGGTGCAGCTGACGCGCAAGGAGTTCGACCTGCTGGCGCTGCTCGCGCGGCAGCCCGGCGTGGTGTTCAGCCGGGAGCAGATCCTCAGCGAGGTGTGGAGCACGCACTGGCAGGGCAGCCAGCGGACGCTGGAGGTGCACGTGGCGTCGCTGCGGACCAAGCTCGGCCTCGCCGACGCGGTGCAGACCGTGCGCGGGGTCGGCTACCGGCTGAGGCCCTGACCCGTGCGCGCCCGGATCACCGCGCTGCTGCTGGGTCTGGTGGTGTGCCTGCTGCTCGCGCTCAGCGTGCCGCTGGCGCTGTCGACGGCCGCCCGCGCGACCGAGGGCGTGCACGCCGACCGGCTCAACGACGCCGAGCGGTTCGCCGGTCTGGCCGAGCAGGCGATGACCGACGCGGACCTGCCCTGGCTCACCTCGGAACTCGCGCGCTACCACGAGGTGTACGGGATCACCGCGGTCGTGCTCGACCGCGACGGCGCGGTGCGGGCAGGCTCGCCGCGGCCCGATGCCGCGATCGCCGCGGACCCGTCGGTGCGCGCCGCGCTGGCCGGGCGGCGCAGCGAGCCGCCCAGGTGGGTGGCGCCCTGGGACGGCGGCCCGCTGGTCGCGGCGGTTCCGGTGCTGCGCGCCGGGGACGTCGTGGGGGCAGCGGTCACCGTCTCGCCCACGGCATCGCTGCGGCAGCAGGTGGCGCTGTGGTGGGCGCTGGTCGCCGGTGGTGCGCTCGTCGCGGTCGCGCTGTGCGCGCTGGTGACGTCCCGCCTGGCGCGCTGGGTGCTGCGCCCGGTGCACGACCTCGACACCGCCGCGCACGACATCGCGCAGGGCAGGTTCGACGCCCGCGTCACCGGTTCCGGCGGCCCGCCGGAGCTGCGCCGCCTCACCACGTCGTTCAACACCATGGCCGATGCGGTGCAGACGTCCTGGCAGCGCCAGCGGTCGTTCGTCTCGGACGCCTCGCACCAGCTGCGCAACCCGCTGAGCGCGCTGTTGCTGCGGCAGCAGGCACTGGGCGTGGACCTGCCGCCGGAGCTGCGCGAGGAGTGGTCGGCCGCGCAGGAGGAGGGCATGCGCCTGACCCGCATCCTCGACGAGCTGCTGGCGCTGGCCACCGCCGAGGAGTCGGTTCCGCCGCCGGTCGAGGTCGAGCTGGGCGAGCTGGTCGACGAGCGGCTGGCCGCGTGGCAGCCGGTCGCGGACGAGCGCGGCATCGAGCTCGTGCGCACCGGTGCCGAGGCGCGCGGCTTCGCCGATCCCACGGCGCTCGGCAGCGCGCTGGACGCGGTCCTGGACAACGCGATCAAGTTCGGCCCGGACGGCTCGCGGGTCACCGCGCACGTCGAGGCGACCGGAACCGACGTCGTGATCAGTGTCCTGGACGAGGGGCCGGGACTCGCCGACGACGAGCTGTCCCGGCTCGGCAACCGGTTCTGGCGCAGCCCCCGGCACCAGAACGTCGAGGGCTCCGGTCTCGGCGTGAGCATCGCGAAGGCGCTGCTGGCGTCCTTCGGCGGGCGCCTGGAAGCGCGCAACCGCGAACGCGGGCTGGCGGTGTCGGTGCACGTGCCCGTGGCACCGGATCAGCGCTTGACCTCGCGGTAGTAGCGCAATGCGCCCTCGTGCAGCGGCACCGGGCTGGTGGCGATGGCGGCGCGCAGGTCCAGCTGGGCGGCGGTCGGGACCGCGCGCTCCAGCCGCTGCCGGTGGTCGAAGACCAGCCGCAGGACGGCGTGGACCAGCTCGGGATCGGTGGCGGCGCTGGTCACCAGCAGGTCGGGCACGGCGATGGTGTCGACCAGGGTCGGGTTGCCGTAGGCGCCGCGCGGGATGCTCGCGGCCCGGTAGTACGGGCCGTAGCGCACCCGCATCGGCCCGAGCAGGTCGCCGAGCGGGAGCAGGCGCAGCGGTCGCCGGCCTGCGAGCTGCACGATGCTGTCGGTGGGCAGACCGCCCTGCCAGAACAGGGCGTCCAGCCCGCCCTGGTCCAGGGCCGTGAGGCCGTCGCTGAAATCGAGCCGCTCTTCGGCGACCCGCCCCCGGAGCCCGCTGACTTCCAGCACCCGCCCGGCGACCAGCGCGGTCCCGGAACCCGGCGGGCCCACCGAAACCCTCCGCCCGGACAGGTCCGGCACCCGCCGCGCCGGTGACTCGTCCGGTACGACCAGGTGGACGTAGTCGTCGAACAGCCGCCCCACCGCCTGCGGCGGCTGGCGCAGCGCGAACGGCGGCACTCCCTGCTGGGCCGCAGCGGCGGCGTCGAGCGGGGCGAGGCCGAAGGTGCCGGGAACCCCGGCCGCGCGGCTCAGGTTGTCGACGGCGCCGCTGGTGGTCGCCGTCGACACGCGTGCTTCGGGCAGCCCGTCGGAGAGCACGCCCGCCAGCTCGCGCCCGTAGGAGAAGAAGAACCCGGCGGTCTCACCGGTGGCCACCACGACGTCGGCTCCCGGAGCGGGCCCGGAACCGTCCAGCACCGAGCAGCCTGCTGTCGCCGCCACGAGCGACAGCAGGCCGCGCCTGGTCAGCGTGCCCGGTTCCACGGGGTCATCATGCGCGCCCCGGGGTGATCGGTCACCTGGCAGGTTCCGGTTCGGGCTCGGTCTCCTCGCCGGAACCGGTCCTGGCGGGCTCGGCGTCCGTGGCCGGGACGGCCTCGGCTTCCTTGGCCGAGCCGGTCTTGTCGAGCACGGCGGCGGCCAGCGAGTTGCCGAAGACGTTGACCGCGGTGCGGGCCATGTCGGCGAGGAAGTCCACGCCCATCAGCAGCGCGATCCCCTCGACCGGCAGCCCGAGGCTCTTGCCCGCGGCCATCAGCACCACGATCGACGCCGAGGCGACGCCCGCCATGCCCTTCGACAGCACGACCAGCACCAGCACCATGGTCAGCAGCGTGCCGACGCCGAGGTCCATGCCGTAGGCGTTGGCGAGGAAGACCAGCGCGACGGCCTGGTACAGCGTCGAACCGTCGGTGTTGAACGAGTACCCGAGCGGGACGACGAACGACGAGGTGCTGCGGCGGATCCCGTGCTCCTCCAGCTTGCGCAGCAGCGGGGCGAGCACGGCCTCCGAGGAGCGGGTGACGAACGCGATCCCGGCCAGGCCGCCGACCGCGCGCAGCAGCGGGACGTACCTGACCCGGAACAGCGCGGCGACGATCGGGAAGACCACCACCAGGATGATCGCGAGCCCGAGGTAGACGACCCCGAGGAAGCCCAGCAGGCCCTGGATCCCGGCCAGCCCGTAGTGCGCGACGTCGTAGGCCAGGAAGCCGAGGATTCCCAGCGGTGCCAACCGGATCACGAACCCGACGACCTTGAACATGACCTCGCTGACGGTGTCGAGCACCGACCGCACCGGGGCCGCCTTCGCCCCCACCGCGGCCAGCCCGACGCCGAAGAACACCGCGAACACCAGCACGGCGAGCAGGTTGCCCTCGGCGAACGCCTTGAACACGTTGTCCGGCACGGCGTGCAGCAGCAGCTGCGCGAAGTCGACCTCGGCGGGCTTGCCCTCGCCGGGCAGCGCGCCGACGTCGCCGCCTGCCACCGCCATGCCGGTGCCGATGTCGAAGAACTTCGCCAGGCCGACCGCGACGAGCAGGATCAGCGTCGTGATGACCTCGAAGTACAGGACGGTCCGCCAGGCCAGCCGTCCGAGGTTCTTCACCGACTCCATCTGCGTGATGCCCAGCACGATGAGCGGGAACACCAGCGGCAGCACGATCATCTCGACCAGCCGGATGAACACGTCGCCGAGGATCTTCATGTGCTCACCGGCGTCGGGGACGAAGTACCCGATCGCACCGCCGACGACCATGGCCAGCAGGGCCTGCACGCCCATCGGCAACCGCCACCACCGGCGTCGCCTGCCGCCGGTCCGCTCGTCCGCCCGCTGCGGGGCCGTCTCGCTCGTCGTGCTCACAGCACCTCCTCCGGATTGCGTTGGGGCGAGACCGTAGGCGCCGGTTGTGCCGCCGGTCACCGGAGTTGAGCAAGAGTTGAGCTTTCCGCGCGGTTGGGCAAGATTTGAGGTTCGCGTCCGAACCCGTTCACCAGCAGGCAAAACGCGCTCACCGGGCGGGCCAGGGCCGGTCACGCCGCGTTGACCGGCCACGGCGGCGGGTGCAGCATCCCGGCGTACCCCGCACCAGAGGTCCACTATGGACGGCCAAGTTGGAGGCGTCGTGACATCGCGCACCGAGCATGACCTCATCGGCGACCGGGAGGTCCCCGCCGACGCGTACTACGGCGTGCACACCGCGCGGGCGGTGGAGAACTTCCGCATCAGCGGCACCCCGATCTCGGCCTACCCCGGCCTGATCAACGCGCTCGCCTCGGTCAAGGAGGCCGCCGCCCGCGCGAACCGGGACCTCGGGCTGCTCGACCCGAGCCGGGCCGACGCCATCGCCACCGCGTGCGCCGAGATCCGCACCGGCGCCCTGCACGAGCAGTTCGTGGTCGACGTGATCCAGGGCGGCGCGGGCACCTCGACCAACATGAACGCCAACGAGGTCATCGCCAACCGGGCGCTGGAACTGCTTGGCCACCCGCGCGGCGACTACGAGCACCTGCACCCGCTGGAGCACGTCAACCTCGGGCAGAGCACCAACGACGTCTACCCGACCGCGATCAAGCTCGCGCTGGTGGCGGGACTGCGGGAGCTGCGCGCGGCCATGGGCGGGCTCGCCGAGGCGTTCCACGCCAAGTACGTGGAGTTCGCCGACGTGCTCAAGATGGGCCGCACCCAGCTGCAGGACGCGGTCCCGATGACCCTGGGCCAGGAGTTCAAGACCTACGCCGTCATGCTGGAGGAGGACCGCCAGCGCCTCGGCGAGGCCACCGACCTGCTGCTGGAGATCAACCTCGGCGGCACCGCGATCGGCACCGGCATCAACACCCACCCCGAGTACGCCGCCCGCGCGTGCGCGCACCTGGCCCGGATCAGCGGGGTTCCGGTGCGCACCGCGGAGAACCTGGTCGAGGCGACCCAGGACGCGGGTGCCCTGGTGCAGCTGTCCGGGGTGCTCAAGCGGGTCGCGGTCAAGCTGTCGAAGACCTGCAACGACCTGCGCCTGACCTCCTCCGGGCCGCGGGCGGGCCTCAACGAGATCAACCTGCCCGCCGTGCAGGCCGGGTCGAGCATCATGCCGGGCAAGGTCAACCCGGTCATCCCGGAGGTCGTCAACCAGGTCGCCTTCGAGGTGATCGGCAACGACGTCACCGTGACCCTCGCCGCCGAGGCCGGTCAGCTCCAGCTCAACGCGTTCGAGCCGATCATCGTCCACAGTGTCCTGAAGTCCCTGACCCACCTGACCGCCGCCTGCGGCACGCTGAGCACCCGCTGCGTTTCCGGGATCACGGCCAACCGGGCCCACCTCGACGAGACCGTGCGCGGTTCCATCGGACTGGTCACCGCGCTGAGCCCCTACATCGGCTACGCCAACGCCACCGAGATCGCCCAGCGGGCGCTCACCACCGACCGCACGATCACCGACCTCGTCCTCGACACCGGCCTGCTCTCGCCGGAGCAGCTCGACACCCTGCTCAGTCCCGAGCAGCTGACCCGGCCCCGCCCGCTCGGCGACACCGCGTAGCCGACCCGGCCTTCGGTGCGTCCCGCGTCACAGCATTACGGTGTAGCCACGTGACAGCGTTATGAACGGCGTGCTCGAAGGCTTCCTCGTCATCAGCGTGGTCGTCGCGGTCGGTTACGCCGCGGGGCGGGCCGGGGTGCTCGGCCCCTCCGCGACGCAGGTGCTCTCCCGCGCGGCCTTCTTCATCGCCACTCCGGCCCTGCTGTTCGTCACGCTGCTGCGCGCCGACATCGGTGCCGTGATCTCCAGCCAGCTGGTGGTGACGGCGGTGACCAGTTCGCTGGCGTGCCTGCTCTACGTCCCGGCCGGGCTGCTGCGGCGCAGACCCGCAGCCGAGACCGGGGTGGGCGCGATGGCCAGCGGGTACGTCAACGCGGGCAACCTGGGCATCCCGATCGCCACCTACGCCCTCGGCGACGCCAGCAAGATCGCGCCGGTGCTGCTGTTCCAGCTGGCGGTGCTCACGCCGCTGTTCACCACCCTGTTCGACCTGCTGTCCGAGCGCGCACGCGGTTCCCGGCCCTCGGTGCTGCGGGCGGTGTCGGCACCGCTGCGGAACCCGATCGCGCTGGCCACCGCCGCGGGGCTGATCTGCTCGGCGACCGGGGTGGCCCCGCCGGAGGCGTTCCTCGCCCCGATCGAACTGCTCGCCGATCTGGCGGTGCCCGCGATGCTGCTGGCCTTCGGCATCTCGCTGCACGGCGCGCCGCGCCCCGGGCGCTCGGACGCGGGCGTCCCGGCGCTCACGGCGATCGTGCTGATCAAGAACTTCGCGCAGCCGCTGCTCGGCCTGCTGATCGGTGTCCTGCTCCAGCTGCGGGGCGAAGCGCTGCTGGCCGTCGTGGTCTGCGCGGCGCTGCCCACCGCGCAGAACGTGTTCGGGTACGCGGTCCGCTTCCAGCAGGGGACGACGCTGGCGCGGGAGGCCGTGCTGACGACCACGCTGGTCAGCATGCCGGTGATGTTCGGGATCGTGGCTCTGCTGGGGTGAACCGGCGGATTGGTCCAACGCCGACCTCTCGGGTGTCGGTGCCGACGACCAGCACCTGCTTCACCCCCGGCCTGCACGGGTGACCACCCACAGCACCGCCGGACGGCGGCGCCACAGTGGACACCACGTCGCAGTCAGACCTTCCTGGCGACGAAGGCGTGCACCGGAACCGCGTCGGTGGCAGGCAGGTCCCGCGCCTCCGGTCGCCAGCGGTGCACCTGGACGACTCCGGGGTCCAGCACGTCCAAGCCCTCGCTGAACCGCGCGACCTCGGCCCGCGTGCGGGGAAGGACGTCCTCGGTCATGTCCTGGCTCATGGAGCGGCACGCGTCGACCATCTCCGGCAGCACGTCCGACGCGAGGTGCGCGACGACGAGGTAGCTGCCCTCGGGCAGCACCCGCACCAGCCGCTCGACGCGGTCGTGCGCGACGCCGTCCTCGACGAAGTGCAGGACCCCGAGCATGGTGACCGCGATCGGCTTGGTGAAGTCCAGCAGCTCCTCCGCGCCGCGCAGGACGCGGTCGATGTCGCGGAGGTCGGCTTCGAGGTAGCTGGTCCGGCCCTCGGGCGCACTGGTCAGCAGCGCGCGGGCGTGTGCGAGCACGATCGGATCGTTGTCGACGTAGACGACCCGCGACTCCGGCGCGACCTGCTGGGCGACCTCGTGGGTGTTGTTCTCGGTCGGAAGCCCGGTCCCGATGTCGAGGAACTGGCGCACGCCCGCGTGCTCGGCGAGGTACCGCACGGACCGGTCGAGGAAGTACCGCTGGGCGATCGCGTGCTTGCGCACGCCCGCGACACCGCCGTCCGGGTAGTTCTCGTACGCCCGGTGGGCGGCGAGCCGGTCGGCCTTGTAGTTGTTCTTGCCACCGACCAGGTAGTCGTACAGCCGCCCGCCGTGCGCGCGCGAGGTGTCGATCGTCTCCGGTACCCGGTCCGGGCCCGCGGCGTCCGACGTCAGCGGAAGGGGTTCCACACGTTCCTCCTGTCCAGGCGGCTTTCCGGCGAGGAGCATAAGTCATGTTGATCTAGGACCGGACAGGCCGCAAGGCACGTCACCCCACCCGCGAACGGCGTCATCTCGGGGCCGCGCCGCGTTCACCACTCGGCAACGGAGCCGTCGGCGTGCCGCCAGACCGGGTTGCGCCAGCGGTGCCCCTCGGCGGCCCGCTCCCGGACGTAGTCCTCGTCGATCCCGATCCCCAGCCCCGGTCCGGCCGGGATCGCGACCTGCCCGGCGTCGTAGCTGAACACGGCCGGGTCCGCGAGGTAGTCGAGCAGGTCGTTGGAGGTGTTGTAGTGGATTCCCAGGCTCTGCTCCTGGATCGTCGCGTTGTGGCAGCCCGCGTCGATCTGGAGGCACGCGGCCAGCGCGATCGGCCCGAGCGGGCAGTGCAGCGCAAGCGCCACGTCGTGCGCCTCGGCCATGTGGGCGATCTTGCGCGCCTCGGTGATCCCGCCGCAGTGCGAAGGGTCGGGCTGGACGATGTCGACCGCGCCGGATGCCAGCACCGGCTTGAAGTCCCACCGCGAGTACAGCCGCTCCCCCAGCGCGATCGGGATCGGCGAGTGCCGCAGGACCTCGGCGAACCCGTCGAGGTGCTCGGAGAGCACCGGTTCCTCGACGAACATCAGCCGGTAGGGCTCCAGTTCCCGGAGCAGGACCTTGGCCATCGGCCGGTGCACGCGGCCGTGGAAGTCGACGCCGATCCCGACGTCCGGGCCGACCGCCTCCCGGACGACGGCGACGTTGGCAACGCACCGGTCGACCTTGTCCCAGGAGTCGAGGTACTGGAGTTCCTCGGTGCCGTTCATCTTCACCGCCGTGAACCCGCGGTCGACGGCCTGCCGGGCGGCCCGCGCGGTCTCGGCCGGGCGGTCGCCGCCGATCCACGAGTAGACCCGGATGCGGTCGCGCACCCGCCCGCCGAGCAGTTCGTGCACGGGCACCCCGAGCGCCTTGCCCTTGATGTCCCACAGCGCCTGGTCGATCCCGGCCAGCGCGCTCATGTGGAGGCCGCCGCCGCGGTAGAAACCCCCGCGGTACAGCACGGTCCACAGGTCCTCGATCCGCGCCGGGTCCTGGCCGACGAGGTAGTCCGACAGCTCGCCGACCACGGCGGCCACCGACGCGGCCCGGCCCTCCAGGACCGGTTCTCCCCAGCCGGTGACGCCCTCGTCGGTCTCGATCTTCAGGAACAGCCACCTCGGCGGGACCTGGTACGTCGTCAGCGACGTGATCTTCACGGCGCGTTCCTCCCCTCCGCCCACGCGCCGCGCAGCACGCGGGCCCGCTCCCCGACCTGTTCGGCCGCGTCGCCCGGCCGGTAGAGCGCGGTCCCGAGCCCGGCGCCGCCCGCACCTGCCGCCGCCCACGCGGCCAGGTTCGTCCCGTCGACACCGCCGACGGGCAGCAGCTCCACGTCCGGCGGCAGGACCGCCCGCCACGCCTTCATCCCGCCGATCCCCACGGCGTCGGCCGGGAAGAGCTTGAGGTGCCGGGCTCCCGCAGCGACGGCGGCGAACGCCTCGGTCGGCGTGGCCACCCCGGGATAGGGGCGCATGCCCGCGTCCAGCGCGGCGGCGATGACCGCCTGGTCGGTGTTGGGAGCGACCACGATCCGAGCGCCGGCGTCCGCCGCGCGGGCCACGTCCGCGACGTCGACGACCGTTCCCGCTCCGACCAGGCACTCGTCGCCCAGCGAGGTCGCCAGCCGCTCGACCGAGGTGAACGGGTCCGGCGAGTTCAGCGGCACCTCGACGGCGTCGACGCCCGCCGCGACCAGCGCCGCGCCGATGCCGGCGACCTCGTCCGGTGTGACGCCGCGCAGGATCGCGACCAGTCCGGTGCCGTTCCGCGCCATCCCCGCTCCTCGGTTCGTGCCCGCGTGCCGGGCACAAGTTCAGCAGCGCGGGCCGCCGGGTGTCCAACTCCGGCCAACTGCTCCCCGCCCGTCGGTGGCCTCGCCTAGCTTGATCAACGATGCGCGTGAGCGCACGCGCAGAAGAACAACGGAGGACACCACAGATGACCAAGAACCTGCGGGTGCGGAGGCCGCTGACGCGCGCCGCGGCGCTGGCCGCGATCGGCGCGCTGACCGGGCTGGGGACGGCGCACGCCGACGTGACGCCCTCGATCATCGGCGGCACGCCCGCGGACCAGACCTACTCGTTCATGGCGTCGTTGCAGTACGAGCGCGACGGCAACCCGGACTCGCACCGCTGCGGCGGCGGCCTGATCAGTCCGGAGTGGATCGTGACGGCCGCGCACTGCGTCACGCAGGCGGGCACCAACGGCGAGCCGTACGTCGTCATGGACCCGGCGCTGTTCCACGTGCGGGTCGGCACCACGGACCGGACCACCGGTGGCAGCGTGGCCAAGCTCCGCGAGATCGTGGTGCACCCCGGCTACCGGGAGCTCGCGGACCGCTCGGAGGGCAACGACATCGCGCTGCTGCGCCTTGACGCGCCGATCGACCAGGCGCCCGCCAAGATGGTCGACGACCGCACTGAGCCTGGCACCGCGGTCCGCGAGATCGGCTGGGGCTACACCTCCAACGCCGACGCGGGCGACCCGTCCAAGCTGCCGACGCAGCTCCAGCAGCTCGACACCTCGATCATCCCGCCGGACACGCCGAAGTGCCTGGCCGACGCCGAGGGCGACGACTCGTGGGGTCTGCGCAACGAAGGCGACGTCTGCGCGGACAACCCCGAGGGCGTCCGCGGCCCCTGCGGCGGCGACTCCGGTTCCCCGCTGCTGGTGCGCGACGGCGACCGCTGGCGGATCGCCGGGGTGGACAGCCGGGGCGTCGGCTCCGAATGCGGCGCGTCGCCCGACATCTACACCAGCGTCGGGCACTTCCGCGGCTGGATCGACGACGCGATCTCCTGATCGCGGCCCGGGACTCCGGCCTCGGCGGGATCCCGGGATCACGGCCCCGGGTGCTGCTCGACGAGCGCTTCCGGGGCCGACAGCCGCCACGCCTCGTAGACCAGCTCGGCCAGCTCGTCGGCGTCGATCTTCGGCAGGTGCACGACGACCCAGCCGAACCCGCCCGCGGTGAACTGCACCTCGAACACGTCCGGCCGCTCGGAGACCAGGGCGATCTGCTCGGACAGCGTCTGCTTCAGGCCGACCGTGCTGGTCCGCGGCCAGTGGTAGCCGAACCGCTTGCCGCACACGCTGAACGACGTGTAGTCCCGCCCCGGCGCGGACTCGACCTCGGCGAGCCGGTCCACCATCCGCAGGAACCGGCCACTCTGCACACCCATGCCGGTCATCCTGCCCCACGGCACCGACATCGCCGCAGGGCACAGGGTCATCGAAAACGGCTCGTCGCAAGAGGACGAGATCTGGGAAATTTCCCGTTCGGCGCAACGCGGCGAACCTCGCGGGCTTCCCGTGCGCCCTACGTGGTGAATGGCCCAACCACGGAAGGAATCGCTTCGTGACGCCGAAGAAGACGTTGCTCGCGGCCGGAGCGCTGGCCGGTGCGCTGGCGGGTGGTATCGCACTCACCGGGTTGCCGACCGCGTCGGCCGAGCCGCCGTCGTCCTGCCTGATCCAGCGACTGCCCGTGCCCGAAGGTTCCAGCGGCAGCACCGTCACGGGGTCCGGCCCCGCCGGTGCACCGCTGCTCGGGCACGTCGTCGCCGAGGTGTCGCCGCTGACCAGGCACCTGGCGCTGTGGCGCGACGGCCGGGTGAGCACCGCCGAGATCCCGGGCGGTTTCACCGAGGCCGCCGACGTCAACTCCGCGGGCCTGGTGGTCGGCAACCGCACGAACGCCCAGAACCAGCCGGAGTCCTGGACCTACGACGAGAAGGGCGGCTTCCGGGTCGTCGGCGGCGGATCGGCCCGTGCGGTCGACGGCGTGGGCCGGCTCGCGGGCGACCGGCAGGCGCCGACCGGGAACGGACCGCCGGTGCCGGTGCCGGTGGTGTGGCCCGCGGGCGCGGACGCGCCGGTCGACCTCCCGATGCCGGGCAAGCAGACCGGCACGGCGACCGACATCGGCGCGGACGGCACCATCGTCGGCACGGTCGGCACCGACGCCTACGTGTGGCGCCCCGACGGCACGCACGGGCCGCTGCCGCGCCCGGAGGGCGTGCCGCCCGAGCAGGCGCTCTCGGCGATCCGGATCAGCGGCCCGTGGGTGGTCGGCGGGGACTACGCGCCGGTGCGCTGGAACCTGGAAACCGGCGCGGCGGAACGGGTTCCGGGCATCGAGACGCCGTACGGGATCAACGAGCGGGGCTGGGTCGTGGGCGAGACGCCGGAGATGGGCGGTGCCCTGGTCGCCGACGGGGAGGTGCTTCCGCTGCCGACCGTCGACGGCGGCGACGGGTACACCCACCGGCCGGCGGCGCTCAGCCCGGACGGCCGGACGATCGGCGGGATGGCGCAGGTCCGCGGCAACCCGAGCCCGGTCACCGAGGAAGCCGTCGTCTGGAACTGCTCCTGACCGGCGCTTCTGAGCCGCGGTCGCTCATCCGCGGCTGCTGACCAGGACCGGTGGCCGGGCCCGGCGGCCCGGCCACCGGCAGGTTCCCCCACAGCGGACGGTCGGAGCATCGAGAGCGGGCGGGCGGAGCACCGCCCCCGCGGCGGATCCTCCGGCGCGGCCACGCCCGCCACACCCACCGGCGCGCCACGCCCGCCAACCCGCCACACCCACCGGCGCGCTACGCCCGCCAACCCGCCGCGTCCGCCAGGCCGCCACGCCCATCAGCGCGCCACGCCCGCCAACCCGACCAGACTCCGGCCGGCCACCCCACCACCCACGACCACCGCGCGACCGGCGCTCCACACCCCCGAAGCCCCCATACACCAGCCGGAATCCACTGTGGATGCCGGGGCCGTCCTGCCTGCGGGACCGCCCACCGACCGCATCCGGACAACACCTGCCCAATCGCCCGCACTTCGCGTACCCCGGCGTCGTTAGGATTCTTGAGAGTTCTTTCAGGACGAGCTGAGCGCGGGCGATCCCCAGCGATCTCGTTGACGGAACTGCTCCCAGAGGACCTGAAACGATGTGAGGGTGTCCGTAGTGGCCGTGGAGCGTGTGCCGGAGGAGTCGCTTCCTGCCGAGCTGACCAGCTACGTCGGCCGCCGCACCGAGCTGGCCGAGGTGCGCAAGCTGCTGGGCACCTCCTCGCTGGTCACCCTGATCGGCCCGGGTGGCGTGGGCAAGACCAGGCTCGCCGCGCGGGCCGCGGCGACCGCGCGGGCGGCCTTCGGCGGCGACGTGGTGTTCGTCGGCCTGGCCGACCTGCGGGAGCCCGAACTGCTGGTCAACACCGTCGCGGAGCGGCTCGGGCTGGGCGACCGCTCGTCCCGGCGGCCGATCGAGCTGCTGGTGGACCAGTTGCGGGGACGCCGCCTGCTGCTGGTGCTGGACAACTGCGAGCACCTGGTCGAGGCGTGCGCGTGGCTGGTGGACACGCTGCTGGGCTCGTGCCCCGAGCTGGTCGTGCTGGCCACCAGCCGCCAGTCGCTGGGCGTCACCGCCGAACGGGTGCTCCCGGTGCTGCCGCTGGAGGTACCCGAGCCCGGCACCGCACCGGCCGAGCTGGAGCGCTACGACGCGGTGCGGGTGTTCGCCGACCGGGCGACCGCGGTGGTCCCCTCGTTCGCGATCGACGAAAGCAACGCCGACGACGTGATCCGGCTCTGCCGGGTGCTGGACGGCCTGCCGCTGGCGATCGAGCTCGCCGCGGTGCGCCTGCGCTCGCTGTCGGTGCGCCAGCTCGCCGACCGGCTGGACAAGCGGTTCACGCTGCTGTCGGCGGGCCGCAGGCGGATCCCGACCAGGCACGCGACGTTCCAGGCGCTGATCGACTGGAGCTACGAGCTGTGCACCGAGCAGGAGCGGCTGCTGTGGGCGCGGGCGTCGGTGTTCTCCGGCAGCTTCGACCTCGACGCCGCCGAGCAGGTCTGCGCGGGCGACGGCCTGGACCGCGAGGCGGTGCTGGACGTGCTCGACGGGCTGATCGACAAGTCCATCCTGCTGCGCGAGGAGGACCGCGGGGTCGCCCGGTACCGCCTGCTGGAGATGATGCGCCAGTACGGCGAGGACCGGTTGCTCGCCGCGGGCGACCAGACCCGGCGCAACCGCTTCCACCGCGACTGGTACCTGGAGCTGACCTCCCGGTTCGAGACCGAGTGGTTCGGGAGCGACCAGACCGCGTGGATCAACCGGCTCAGCCGCGAGCACGCCAACCTGCGCCGGGCGCTGGACTTCTGCGCGAGCAACCCGGACGAGTCGGTCGTCGGGCTGCGGATGCTGCGCACCTTCAAGGAGTACTGGCTGGTGCGCGGCCTCAACACCGAAGGCCGGGTCTGGCTCGACCGGCTGCTGTCGGCCGCGCCCGACGACGCGCCCGAGCGGGCGACCGGGCTGTGGATCTACGCGTTCCTCGCCATCGTGCAGAGCGACGTGGACGCGCACGAGACCGCGCTGGCCGAGGCCGAGGAGCTGATCGCCGAGACCGGCGACACGCGGGCCCAGGCCTACGTGCACCACGTGCGCGGCTACGCCGCCCTGATCGGCAACGAGGGCGAGCGGTCGGCCGCGCTGTTCCGCCGGGCCGCCGAGGCGCTGCGGGCCGAACAGGACCAGGCAGGCGAGCTGTGGGCGACCTACAACTACGGGCTCGCACTGAGCCTGGCAGGCGATCTGGAGCGCAGCCGCGAGGTGCTCGACGAGTGCGTGCGGACCTGCGTCGAGCGCGGCGAGGTGTTCTGGCGGTGCTGGGCGCTGTGGTCGCGCAGCGCGGCCGAGTACCTGTTCGGCGACCACGAGCAGGCGGTGCGGGCCGGCATGGAGCTCCTGCGGTTGCAGGACCAGGTCGGCGACCGCGTGATCATCGCCTTCGCCCTGACCGTCATGGCGGGCTGCGCCGCGCACGGCGACCAGCCGCGCCGGGCCGCGCGGTTGTTCGGCGCGGCGACCACGGTCTGGCAGTGGATCGGCGCCTCCCCGACCAACTACGCCGCCTTCGTCGAGCCGACCATGCGCGACATCACCATGGTGACCGGCGCGCTGGGCGCCGAGACCGCGCTCGCCGAGTTCAGCGCCGGAAGCGCGCTGTCCGCCGACGAGGCGGTGCGCTACGCGCTCGGGGAGCCGGAGCCGCCTGCCGCCGCGGACCGGCCCGCGGCGGTTCCGCTGAGCAGGCGGGAGAACGAGGTCGCGGAGCTGGTCGCCAAGGGCATGACCAACCGCGAGATCGCGCAGCACCTGGTCATCGCGCGCCGCACCGCCGAGACCCACATCGACCACATCCTGACCAAGCTGGGCTTCACCAGCCGGGCGCAGATCGCCGCGTGGGTGGCCGAGAACCGTAACCGGACGAATACGTAGCGCAGTACGTAGTCGCCACGATGGGGCCGCGCCCGCCGCCGGGCAGAGTGCTGGTTCCGCCCGGTTCGCCTCCGGGCGGAACCTCCCGGCGAAAGGCGACCATGACACTCACCGACGAGCGCCCCAGGGCTCCGCTCCCGCAGGAACTGGCCGAACGGTTCCGCCCGCGGGCCGACTTCGCGATCCGGGCGATCGCGCACGAGATCGAGCAGGACGGTCCCCGGCTGGACGGCCCGCTTCGCGAGCTGGTCCAGCGCGGTGTCGAGGTGGTGGTCCGGCACGCCGTCGACGTCGCGCGCGGCGGCAACGGCTGGCCGGACCGCTGCGCGCGGGTCTTCCGGCGATTAGGCGAGGTCGCGTTCGACGAGGGCCGCGAGCTGACCTCGCTGCACGCCGCCTACAGCGTGGGCGGCCGGGTCGCGTGGCGGCACATCGCCGAGTTCGGCCAGGCGCACGGCATGCCCGCCGATCTGCTGTGCAACTGCGCCGAGACCGTCTTCCGGTACGTCGACGAGCTCGCCCGGCTCTCCGGGGAGGGCTATACCGCCGCGCAAGCCAGGAAGGCCGGGCGGATCGCCCTGCGCAGGCGGCGGCTGCTGGAAAGCCTGCTCTCCTCGCCACCGCCCGCTCCGCGCACGCTCACCGGTCTCGCCTCCGAAGCCGGGTGGAAGCTGCCGGAGCGGATCACCGCGATCGCGATCGAGCCCGGAGCCGACCTGACCGTTCCCGACGACGTGCTCGCTTCCCTCGACGGACCGGAACCCTGCCTGCTCGCCGCCGGATCGGCGGACTCGCTCGGCTGGCTCAGCGGCAGCCGGGCCGCTGTCGGCCCGACCGTGCGGCTGCGCGAGGCCGCGTCGTCGCTGCGCTGGGCGCGCAAGACGCTGGCGCTGGTGCGAAGCGGCGCCATTCCGGAGTCTCCGGTCGTGCGCAGCACCGACCACCTCGGCACGCTGTGCCTGCTCGGCGACGGGTTCGGGCTGGCGGCGCTGCGCGACCGCAGCCTCGCGCCGCTGGAGGAGCTGACCGCCAAGCAGCGCGCCCGGCTGAGCGAAACCCTGCTCGTCTGGCTCCAGTCCGGCGGCAGCGCGCCCGAGCTCGCCGGGAAGCTCGACATCCACCCGCAGACCGCCAGGTACCGGATGCGCAGGCTCACCGAGCTGTTCGGCGCACGGCTCGACGACCCGGACGAACGGCTCAACCTCAAGATCACGCTGCGCGCCGAGCAGTTGCGCGGCGGCACCGGTGGAACTGTCCTCGCATAGCCGGACCACGCAGCACCACTGCTGCGGTTACCACAGCGGTGGTGAAAAACCGCCACAGCCCGCCGAAGCTGCGCCGGAGCGCGACTTCGGCGGGCTGCCACGGCCGCCTGGACGCCTCCCCCTCTACCTCTTAAGGCATCCCGGCGAGCACCGGACTACCGGTGGGCCCGGGCCATGGTGGCCAGTTCCTCCAGCGACGACCGCAGGTCGTTCTGCCGCAACGGGTTCACGCTCATCCAGTGCTCCGAGGCGAAGCTGACCCGGACCCGCCCGCGCGGACCGTCCAACCAGGACAGTTCAGCGCCCTCGCGGAGGTCGCCGGCGCGGGCTCGCCGGGTCACGCCGAGCTGACCGCGTCCGCGCACTTCCGGGAGCAGACCGGCCAGCTGGTCGAGCATGCCGGGATCTCCCCCGCACTCGCGGACGAGTTCGCGCAGCCGCCGCTCCTTCTCGCGGTCGGCGCTGACGCCGTCGAGCACGTCCCTCGCACCGTTCACGGCACGCGCGGGCAGCGTGATCGGCATCGACCGCGCCGGAGCGACGTCGGGCACGAACGCCAGCAGCTCTCGGGTCAGCTCGTTGTCCGGAACCCGCCGCACCGCAACGGTGTTCGCCGGATCGCCGGTCAGCGGCTGGTGGCAGATCATCGCCGTCGAGCGGTAGACCACCGCGACGACGGCGATCGTGCCCTCGGGCCCGGTCAGCACGAGATCGACGGTGCTCCGGTGCTGGTGCAGCGCCGCCACCAGCTCGGCGGCGGGACCGAGCGGTCCGGAGTCGTCGGCCAGACCGCGGGCGCGCAGGGTCTGCCCGGCCGTGCCGAGCAGGACCTCGCGCTCGCCGGGAATCCGGCCGAACGACGGCACGCGCAGCGGGAACGGCATCGCCACCCCGGCGTGGGTGGCGAGCAGGTCCAGCTCCACGAGTCCGAAGTGGACGGTTCCGTCGCCGGTCGTCCTGGGGGCGCGGGTGGCGGCGGTCATTCCCGGGCACCGCCGATACCGTCCTGAACTCGCATACCGCCCTGAACGCCCATGCCGTCCTGAGCGCCGATGCCGTGAGCGCCGCCGATGCCGCGCAGCGTCGACGCGGTGTTGGAGTCGCGCTCCAGGTACCCGGTCACGGTTTCCCGCAGCGCGGAGTGGAAACCGTTGATCCCGGTGTCGGCCGTGGTCACCTCACCGGCGAGACCGGTCTGGCCCGCCGCCTCGCGCAGCCGCATGGCCAGGTGCAGCGCGGGCGGTGCGGTGCCGAGCATCGGCAGGCGCTCGGCCAGCCTGCCCGCGGAGGTGACCAGGCCGCTGGTGCGATCGTTGATCGCGGTCAGCGCCGCGACCTGGGCGGTGAGCTCCTGGGGCTCGACCTGGTACCCGTTCCGGGACTGTCCTTCGGAGGTCAAGGTTGGCTCCCGTCTCTCACTGCCCGATGACCGGGGGCATGACCGGTTCTTCGACGTCGAACAGCCGCTGGTCGACCAGCGGCATCCGGTTGCGGTGCACGGTGTCCTCGTCCTCCCGGGACCGGGCCCCGGAACCAGGACCACCGGCCATCATGCCGCCGCGAGCGGCCGCGGCCGCCGCAGCGGCACCTGCCAGCGCGCCCATCCGGCTCACCGCACCGGCTCCCGAGCGCGGACCGGCCGGCAGGCTCGGGTCCAGCGGACCGGAACCGGTCAGCTTTCCCCAGGAGCCGCCGGGCGAACCGACGCCCGATCCGCCACCGGCGAACCCCGCAGCGCTCGTCGCGGCCGGGCCCGCCTGCGCGGGGTTCCCGGCGGCACCGGCCGACGCCGGGGCGATCGAACGGCTGCTGTTGAGCAGGCTCTGCTCGTAGGTCTGCATCACGTGCACCGCCTGCGCCTTCTGCTCGGCGGCGGCGACGCTGGCCAGGAACATGCTCCCGCCGCCCGCGGCGACCGCACCGACGGCGGCCCCCATCAGCGCGCCCGGTCCGGCGCCGACCCCACCGGCACCGGCACCGACCACG
>NZ_BAAAUX010000011.1:197113-750403 GCF_039534165.1 Saccharopolyspora taberi
CCCGGCGGCCCTCCATCACCTCGGCCACCCGGAACAGCACCTGGCCCCGGTTGTAGGCGGTCGCGCCGGACCAGCCGCCGAACGCCTTGCGCGCGGCCGAAACCGCGTCACCGGCGTTCTGGGTCGCCTGCGAGACGGTGCCCGCCCGGCTGCCGATCTCGGAGGTCCGGTTCCCGAGCTTGCCGAGATCTTCGGCGGCGACCTGGGCCGCCTGCCCGCTCCAGTTCCGCTGGAGGGCGTCGCGCTGGCCGTGCAGACCTTCGGCGTGACCGTTGAGCTCGGTCCCGTGCCGGTCCCACTCCGCGGCGACATCGCTGACGTCGGCGACGTCGGCGCCCTGCCACAGCATTTCGTAGAGCTGCTCGTGGGAGTAGGCGTTCCAGTTCGTCGCGCCCTCCGGGATCGGCGAGCCGAAGTAGCCCTCCCACACGTTGCGCAAGGCGTTCACGACCGGTTTGCCGAGCTCTCCGGCAGGCCCGCCCTGGTCCAGCACGGAGGTGGCGGCCTGCGCCAGGCCCTGCACCCCGGCCGACGCCGTGTCGATCAGGTTTTCCTCGCCCTGGTCGGTCATTTCCTGTTTTCCGTCTTCCTGCGCGATGCGGCTGGGGCGCAAACGCTATCGGGCAGCGATGAAATCCTGATGAAGTGCAGGTCAGAGCCGTTGCCTGCGGACCAGCTCCAGACCTTCGAGCGCGCGGGCCCGTTCGGCGTCCGCACCGCCGCCGTGGGGGAACGCACCGCGTCCGCGCGGGACGCCGAGGGCGGACTCGAACTGCTCGCGCGCCTCGTCGGCGCGCCCGGCCGCGAGGTAGGTGGCGCCCAGCCGGTTGCGGATCTCCGGCTCGACCAGCGCCGCGGTCTCCTCGTTCACGACGGTCAGCGCCCGCCGGTGCAGTCCGATCGCGGTGTCGATGTTGCCCAGTTCCTGTTCGGCGGTGCCGAGCCTGGTCAGCGACGCGGCGATGAGCACGATGTCGGCGGTCTGCTCCGCCATCGCGACCGCCTCGCGCAGCGACACCGCCGCATCGGCGAACTTGCCGAGGGAGAGCTGGATGCTGCCGGTGAAGCACAGGGTCCGGCCCGCCATCCCCGGGCTGCCGATCTTCTCGCCCAGCACCCGGAACTCGCCGAAGCGCTGGAGCGCCTCCTCGTGCCGCCCCTGGACGTGCTCCAGGTAGCCGAGGCTGGAACTGGCCCGCTCGACGAGCCAGTTGTTCTCCGCCTCGCCCGCCATCGCCATCGCCTCGGTCAGGGCCTCCTGCGCCCTGGCGTGTTCCCCGGACACCGCCCACACCACGCCCATGCCCCCCAGGGCCCGGGCCTCCTCACGGCGGTCGCCCACCTGCCTGCTGCTGTGCAGCGCGTCCTCCAGCCAGCTGCGGCCTCGTTCGAAATGCCCCTGCATGCCGTAGGCGAAGCCCATGCAGAACCGCAACGCGGGGATCATCCGCTGGTCGCTGGTCCCGCCGAGGCACGGCAGCGCGATCTCCAGCATCGCGCGGCATTCGTGGAACCGGCCCCGCCGGACCAGGTGGTCCACAACGGACTCCGCGATCCAGCAGGCGTCGTCGTCGTGGCCGGTGGCCGCGGCGTACGAGACCACGTCGGTGAAGTCACCGGCGGCGTCCAGCCAGGCGACCGCTTCCTCCAGGCCGCCGAACGGCGCCTCGTCCGGTGCCGGTCCGGTCGGGTAGCTCGACGCGCCCCAGTCGCTCGCGCGCCTGCCCGCGGCGGCGTAGAGCCGGAACAGCCCGGTGCGGGCGGCTGCGACTTCGGCGGGCCGCTCGGCGGCGAGCCGCCGCGCGTACACGGCGACCAGGTCGTGCAGCCGGTACCGGCCGGTCGCGGGCTGCTGGACCAGGTTCGCGTCGACCAGGCGCTCCAGCGTGCGCTCGGCCTCGCGCGCCGGGCACGCCAGCATCGCCGCCGCCGCGAGGACGTCCACATCGGACGTCGGCGACAGGCCCAGGGCGCGGAACGCGCGCTGTTCGGCGACCGGGAGCTGGCGGTAGGACAGCCGGAAGGCCGCCTCCACGCTGCGGTCCTCAACGGCCAGCTCGCCGATCCGGTCCGCGTCGTCGGACAGCCTGGCCGCGAAGTCCGCGAACGTCCACATGGGACGGCTTTGCAGCCGCGCCCCGGCGATGCGCAGCGCCAGCGGAAGCCTGCCGCACAGCTGCGCCAGCTGCCGCACCTCGGCATGCGCGCCGTCCGGCCGCGAGCCGCCCACAACGCGGGTGAGCAGGCCCTCGGCCGCGTCGAGATCCAATGGCCCCAAGGAAATCCGGGGCTCGGCGTCCAGCCCGGCGAGCCGCCTGCGGCTGGTCACCAGCACCCGGCTGCCCGCTCCGGCGGGCAGCAGCGGGCGCACCTGGTCGGCGCGCGTCGCGTCGTCGAGCACCAGCAGCAGCCGAAGTGAAGCGGTCGCCGACCGCCAGTACGCGGAAAGTTCGTCCAGATCGTCCGGAATGTTGCTGTCGTCGACACCGACGGCCCGCAGCAGCCGTCGCAGGGCCCGTTGCGGCGTCAGCGCTTCCCGGCTCTCGCTGTGCCCGTGCAGATCCACGAACAGGCAGCCGTCGGGGCATTGCTCGCGAAGAACGCGCGCGGCGGTGACCGCGAGTGCGGTCTTCCCCGATCCCGCCACGCCGTCAACCGCGGCGACCGACACCGCGCCAGGACCGACAGGAGCGGTGAGCTGCGCGAGTTCCCCGTCCCGGCCGACCAGTTCACCGACGTCGGCGGGAAGTTCGTCGCGCGGGGCGGGCTGCGGGGCTGCGGGCTTGGACGGCCGCGGAGTGACGCCGAGGGCGTTGTCGTCACCGCGCAGCACCGCCTCTTGCAGGCGGCGGGACTCGTCGCCCGGCTCCACTCCCAGGTCCTCCACCAACCGGCGGCGCAGCTCGGTGAACACCGCCAGCGCGTCGGCCCGCCTGCCGCTGGCGTACAGGCCGCGCATCAGCAGCCCGGCCAGCGTCTCGTTGTGCGGGTGCGCCGCAGTCAGCGCGGACAGCTCACCCACCGCTTCGACGTGGCGGTCCAGCTGCAACTGGCATTCGAGCTTCTGCTGCGACAACGCGATCCGGCGTTCGGACAGCCGGCGCCGCTCCCCCTCCGCGAACGGCCCGGGAAGCCCGGCGAGCGGTTCGCCCTCGAACAGCGCGAGGGCTCGCGAGCACGCCTCGACCGAAGCCGGGAGGTCACCGGCACGCCGCGCTTCCCGCGCCTCGCGGGAGAACTCCTCCAGCTTGGCGGCATCCACCCAGATCCCGCGGCTGAGGAACCGGTAGCCGCTCCGGTCGCCGCCGATCACCGGGCGGCCGTCACCGGTCCCGAGGCACTTGCGCAACCGGTAGATGTAGCCGGGCACGACCTTCAGGCCCGTGCCGGGCGGCTCCGCGCCCCACACGCCGTCGAGCAGCTCCTGCTGGCTGACCGTCACGTCCGGGCGCAGCACCAGACCGGCGAGGAAGGCCTGCTGCCGGACCGGCCCCAGGTCCAGCGGCTCGTCACCGCGCCAGGCCCGCAGCGGACCGAGGACGGTGATCCTGAGCCGCTGAGCCGAACCGGCCACCCGCAGATCGCTCATCTGCCCCCCGACAACACGTTCGAAGCATACGACAACCGCCGATCATGCTTCCGCGAAACGAAAAAGAAGCCCACCGCCTCCTTCACGCGTGTGAGTGAGTCGCGACTACGCAGTGTCCCGACTCACTCCGGCTCAGCTGGACATGCCCCCGGACGGGCGTTGAGACTGGAGACCAGACAGTCGATGGCGACGACGCCGATTACCGACTGTCTTTCTTTGTGCCGCGATTCTGTATCGATACAGTACGGCGGCCACCACACCCGCTTCCTTCCCCCGAGAGGAGAACCGTGCCCATCGCGCTGCTCGCGCTGGCCCTCGGCGCATTCGGCATCGGCACGACCGAGTTCGTCATGATGGGCGTGCTGCCGCAGGCAGCTGCCGACCTCGGCGTCTCGATCCCGGCCGCGGGCAACCTGATCACCGGTTACGCGCTGGGCGTGGTGATCGGAGCGCCGACGCTGACGGTGCTGGGCGCCAGGCTGCCCGGCAGGACGATGCTCGTGGCGATGCTTGGCCTGTTCACCGTCGGCAACGCGCTGTTCGCGCTGTCCCCGAGCGCGGGCGCGGGCGTGGCGCTGCGGTTCCTGTCCGGCCTGCCGCACGGCGCGTTCTTCGGCGTCGGCGCGGTGGTGGCCGCCGGGATGGTCGGCCGCGGCGACCGGGCCAAGGCGGTCTCGATGATGTTCATGGGCCTGACGCTGGCCAACGTCGTCGGCGTCCCGCTGGGGACGCTGCTCGGGCAGAACCTCGGCTGGCGGGCCACCTTCGCGGTCGTGGCCGGGATCGGGCTGGTCGCCGTCGCCGCCGTCCTGCGGTTGGTGCCCGCCACCGGCGGGCCCGCGCCGGAGCAGGTCTCGCTGCGCGGGCAGCTCGCCGCCTTCCGCCTCCCGCAGGTGTGGCTGGCGCTGGCGATCGTCACCTTCGGCCTCGGCGGGACCTTCGCGTGCCTGAGCTACCTGACCCCGGTCCTGACCGACGTGTCCGGGTTCTCCCCGTCCGGCGCGACGGTCCTGCTCGTGGTGGCCGGTCTCGGCATGACGCTGGGCAACTTCCTCGGCGGCCGGGTCGCCGATCGGGCGCTGGTGCCCGGACTGCTCGTCGTGCTGGTCGGCCTGACCGCCGTGCTCGGCGCGTTCACCGTCACGGCGGGCGACCCGATCACCGCGGTGCTGACCGTGTTCCTGATCGGCGTCGGCGGTTTCATGGTCGCGCCGATCATGCAGGCGATGATCATGGAGAAGGCCGGCGGGACGCCGATGCTCGTGTCGGCCGCGCTCCAGTCGGCGTTCAACATCGCGAACTCGATCGGCGCCTGCCTGGGCGGTCTGGTGATCGCCCACGGGTTCGGCCTGGTGGGTCCGAGCCTGGTGGGTTCGCTGCTTTCCGTTGTCGGCCTGGGTCTGGCCCTGCTGTCCGGCGGTCTCGATCGCCGGGCCCGACGGGCTGCTCCGCGGCCTGCCGTTCCGGCCGAGAGCGGGCCGGTGCTGGTTCCGGCGTGACGCCGCGGGATCAGCGGCCGCCGACGGCCCGGTCCGGGAAGACGGGCGCCCGCCTGGCGGCGAAAGCTTCGAGACCGACGGGCAGATCGCCGTTCTCGGCCTCCTGCCACCGGTCCGCCACCTCCGCGGGCACCTCGCCGGTCGCCGCGGCGAAGCCGATCATCTCCTTCGCCGCGGCGGTGCTCACCGACGAGCGGGACGCGACCGTGCGGGCGACCGACTCCGCGCTCGCCAGCACCCCGCCCTCGTCCGCGAGGTCGGTGACGATCCCGTGGCGCAGGGCGGTGCGGGCGTCGATCAGGTCCGCGGTGAACAGCAGCCGCTTCGCCACCGCCGGTCCCACCGTCCGGACCAGGCGCGCGACCGACGCCGCCGGGTAGACGATCCCCAGCTTGGCCGGGGTGACCGCGAACCGGGCTCCCGGGGCGGCGACGCGGATGTCGCAGGCGATGGCCAGCTGCACACCGCCCCCGACGCAGTAGCCGTCGATGGCCGCGATGGTCGGGACCGGGCAGTGCGCGAGCGCTTCCTCCACCCGGACGAAGTCGCCGGTCGCGGCGGTCTCGGTTCCCGGCCGGAACTCCGAGAGGTCCATCCCGGCGCAGAAGTCCCCGGCCGCACCCGTGACCACGACGGCCTTGACGTCGGCGCGGCCGGCCAGCTCGGCGAAGACCTCCACCATGCGGTCGCGCATGGGCCGGGTGAGGGCGTTCTTGCTGGCCGGGTTGTGCAGCACGAGCGTGGCGACGCTCGCCTCCACGCTGACGGCCACGGAGGAGGCTGGCGTGTCCATGCCGTGCGGTCCTTTCGACACCGGTGGGTCCGACAGGACGTTACCCGCCGGTACCGGCGGGCAACGCGGCGCCACTCCTCTGTCCACTGTGCACAGAACCGGCGCCCGGCCCGGCGGACCGGGCGCAGGTCATGCCGTCTGCGCGCTCCTCCCGGAGAGCAGGCGCAGGAGCTGCGCCGTCCGGTCCCGGCGCCCCCACGCGACGACGGCGACCACGAGCAGCGTCACCGCCGGGAACACCGCCATGACCGGCGCCTGCGCGAAGCTGATGACGGTCGCGAAGACCAGCAGGAGCACCAGGCCCGCGCTGGCCAGGCCGGACAGCACCGGGATCAGCAGCCCGACACCGCCCGCCAGCTCGGCGACACCGGCGACGTAGCGCAGCCACTGCCCGGCCCCCATGGCCTCGAAACCGGCCACGGTCAGCGGATCGCTGGTCAGCTTGCCGTACGCGCCGAACAGGAACAGCGCGGCGATCAGCACCTGGAGCACCCACAGGACGACGTTCCACGCGCCCGATGCGGCGGCGGGTCCTGTGTTGGCGTTGGCGGTCACGGTCGAACTCCTCGAATCAAGGTCCGCACGGCTTGAGCGGTACCGGCGGACGACGTCGTCCCAGCGCAGCCCGGAGAATCGGACATGCCGTTCGGATCATAAGCAGATGCCTGTCGCGAATACCAGTGATGTCCGATATCGCTCCCATTGACCGGAAATCCGCAGCGCACAACGCAAGGGCGGACTACACGCGCCGGAGGATGTACCCCGCCATCTCCAGCACGTGGTCGAAATCGGTGCCCAAGAACATCAGGTCCACCAGGGCGTGCTCGACGCCTGCCTCGTCCCGCGCCCGCCGGATCGTGGTGACGATCTGGTCGAGCGTCGCGGTGTGGTCGGGGTAGACGCGCAGGATCAGGCCGAGCCCACCGGGATCGCGTCCCGCTTCCTCGGCCATCTGGCGGATCTGGCGCATCGGCGCCGCGACGGCGGCGGCCGGGTCGACGTCGCCGGGCACCGGCAGGATCGGCAGCCAGCCGTCCGCGGAGCGGGCGATCCGCCGCAGCGCGGCGGGCGCGAAGCCGCCGAGGTACACCGGCGGGTGCGGGCGCTGGATCGGCTTGAGCCGGGCGTGGGTCGGCGGCACGCTCCAGTGCTCGCCGTCGAACTCGGCCACGTCGTCGGTCCAGAGCCGCTTCAGCGCCTCCAGGCCCTCGTCGAGCCGGACACCCCGCTCCCGCAACGGAATTCCCGCCGCCCGGAACTCCTCCGGCGACCAGCCCACGCCGAACCCGGCGAGCAGCCGCCCCCGGCTCATCACGTCGATGGTCGTCAGCGACCGGGCCAGGAGCGCGGGCGGGTACCACGGCGCGTTGAGGACGTTGCTGCCCAGCAGCACCTTCTCCGTCGCGGCCGCCGCGGCGCTGAGCAGCGCGAAGGGATCGAGGATCCGGTGGAACTCGTCCGGGATCGTGTCGGCGCCGGGCGGGTACCCGACCTCCGGGGAGACCGGGGCGAGGAGCCGGTCACCGACCCAGAGGCTGGCCGCGCCCAGCCCCTCGGCCTCGCGGGCGAACCCGGCGATGCCGTCGGCCTGATGAGCCAGCGCGCCCAGCTGCGGAAGGCTGAACCCGATGCGCATGGAGACCTCCTTGGCGGAAAAGACGTTTCCGCGGTAGCTGCTTTGCCGGGGACGACGCTACACGCAAAAGCGGAGACTTCTCCAGTTAGGTCCCGAACCGCTGGCAGGACGGTCGGCAGGCGGTTCCGGGCGGAACCTACGATGGCTCTGGTCTGACCTTTCGGCGCCGAAGGGCAGCGCGGAGAGAGAGGTTGGCGGTCATGGCAGGACGAACCCGCAACGGCGCGTTGCCGATCATCGGCCAGCGACCGGCCGAGCGCGCCGACGCCGCGCGCAACCGGCGCAAGATCCTGGAGGCCGCCTCGCGGCTCATCGCCGAGAGCGGCCCCGAGAACCTGTCCCTGGACGAGGTCGCCGACGTGGCGCGGGTCGGGGTCGGCACGGTGTACCGCCGCTTCGGGGACCGGGCCGGGCTCGTCCAGTCCCTGCTGGACGATCGCGAACTCCGGTTCCAGGAGGCGTTCATGCAGGGGCCACCGCCGCTGGGCCCGGGCGCGCCGCCCGCGGAGCGCGTCCGCGCGTTCCTGCACGCCCACGTCGACCGGGTCGACGACCAGGCCGAACTGCTGCTGGTCGCCGAGGCCACCAGCCCGGAGGTCCGCTACCACGACGGCCCCTACCCGCTCCTGCACCTGCACCTCGTGACGCTGCTGAACCAGCTCCGGCCCGGCGCGAACGCGCACTACCTCGCCCATGCACTGCTCGCTCCGCTGTCCGCGAGCCTGATCACCCACCAGCGGTCGAACGAGGGGCTAAGCGTCGCCGAGATCAAGGCCGGCATCGACGACCTGCTCGCGTTCACCGGCGTGCGGCCGTAGAGCGCGTCCGGACGCGCCCCGCATGACGTCTGGCCAAACATGAGAATCATTCATATGATCGGTGGCCGGTGCTGCGACCAGCGGGAGGCGCCATGCGGCGACTGGCCGGATTGTTGTTCGCTCTCACCCTGATGTCGTCCCTGCTCGGGGTCGCGACGCCGGCATCGGCCGGTACCGGCGGGCTGCGCGTCGACAACGGCTGGTTCGTCGACGAGCAGAACCGGATCGTGCTGCTGCACGGGGTGAACAACGTCGACAAGCAGGCCCCGTACGTCGAGCCCGGTGACGGGTTCACCCTGACCGCGGCCGATGCGCGGCTGCTGGCCCGGCACGGCTTCAACACGGTCCGGCTCGGGGTTTCCTTCGACGGGCTCATGCCCTCCCCCGGCGACGTCGACGAGTCCTACCTCGACCGGCTCGCCGGTGTCGTCGACGTCCTCGGCGCGGCGGGGATCCACGTGCTGCTGGACAACCACCAGGACGGGCTGAGCAAGAGCTGGGGTGGCAACGGTTTTCCGGAGTGGGCGATCCGGGCGCGACCGCAGCCGTGGGAGCCGAACCCCGGATTCCCGCTCTACTACCTGATGCCGAGCATGAACGCGGCGTGGAACGAGGTCTGGAACAACGACCACGGCGCGGTGGACCACCTCGGCGACGCGCTGGCCGCGCTGGCCTCCCGGGTCGGCGACCACCCGTCGGTGCTCGGGATCGAGCTGCTGAACGAACCCTGGCCGGGCACCGCCTTCCCGACCTGCTACCCGCTGGGCTGCCCGCTGTTCGACCGCCAGTACCAGGCCGTGCACGAGGACCTGACCTCCCGGATCCGCGAGGTCGCCCCGGATCTGCCGGTGTTCTGGGAACCGAACGTGACGTGGAACCAGATGATGCCCACGCATCTCGCCGAACCGCCGCTGACCCCGGCGATCGACGACGAGCAGGTCGCGTTCTCGTTCCACGACTACTGCGTTGCCAGCCAGTCGGCGATCTACCTGGGCATGCCAGAGGAACTGATCGGGCTGTGCCCGGTCCAGCACGACCTCACCTGGGGCCACGCCGACGCGTTCACCGGGCGCACCGGCCTGCCCGCGCTGGTGACCGAGTTCGGCGACGTCGACCCCGAAGTGCTCGGCCACACGCTCTCCCGCGCCGACGACCGCTTCACCGGATGGCAGTACTGGCACTACGAGAGCATCACCGGGCCGCAGCCGGAGGAGGACCCCTTCCTGAGCGAGGCCGGACGCCAGCTCGTGCGCACCTATCCGCGAGCCACCGCGGGCACTCCGGAAGCGATGGACTTCGACCCGGCCACCGGCGACTTCCGCTACACCTACCGGCCCGCGGGCACCGCGCTGACCGAGATCTACGTCTCCGACCTGCACTACCCGGACGGGTACGAGGTCTCGGTCGACGGCGGCGAGGTCACGTCCGCACCCGGAGCACCGGTCGTGACCGTGCGGGCCGGCGGAGCCGGTCCGGTCACGGTGGCCGTGCACCGGCGCTGATCGTCCACAGTGGAGGATCAGGTTCCGGTCGTGGTCCCCGGCCTGCCGCCGAAACCGCCCCGGGCGATCGTCCCGCCCGAAACGGGAACGCTCCCCTGACGGCCGATCACCGGCTGCGCACCGGACTTCGACGTCGGGGTGATGAAGCTGCCGCCGAAGACCTTCGATCCCACCGGCGCGGCGTAGCCGCCGCCGATGGTGGAGTAGTAGTACCACCACGCGCCGACGCCCGGGTGGCTCCCGGGATCGCTCACCTCGGTGGGCGAGTCCTGGCATTCCTCGTCGTCGATCCGTTGCTGGGTGCTGGAATCGACGCACACGGCGACGTAGTCCTGGTAATCGCCGGGATCGGGAGCGGGTGTGATCGGAGGAGGAGCGGGCCGCGGTGACGACGTGGGCGGACTGGGAGTGACCGTCGAACTCGCACCGCTCGCGCACGCCGAGAGCGCGTACGCCGCCGCGACCCACGGCACCAGCCGCAGGACCGACACCTTCGCCGCTGGACCTCTGCGCCCTCCACCCATGCGCAACCCCCTAATGATGATCATGTGCTGGGGCGCCGAGCCTAGGTCAGGACGATCGCGCGCAAGGCGGTTTCGCACAGGTCCGCCGAGAGAAGTGCCGGTGGAGCAGGTGCCGGCCCGCTCCACCGGCCGGGGCTCAGCCGCCGAACACCTCGGCGTTCTCCCGCACCCACTGGGCGTAGGTCCGGGCCGGTCTTCCGGTCACCTCCTCCACGGTGGGCAGGACGGTACGGCCTTCCTCGGGCGGATTCGTCCGCATCCACACGAAGAACCCGATGTCCTCCTCGGAGAAGCCCGCCTCCCGCCACCGCGCGACGATCTCGTCCCGGCTCAGCTCCACGAACCGGATTTCGCGGCCGAGCGCCTCGCTGATCGTCCGCACCTTCTCCGGCGCGGTGAGCGCTTCCGGGCCGGTGAGCCAGTACTGCTTGCCGGCGTGCCCGTCCGAGGTGAGCGCGGTGGCCGCCACCGACGCGATGTCCGCGTCGTGCACCATCGCGCTCGGAGTTCCGGCGAAGGCGTCGCGGACGACGCCCTCCTGCCGGATCGACTCCGCCCATTCCGCGGTGTTGGACATGAACTCGACCGGCGCCAGGTAGGTGTGCTGCACGCCGCTGGCCTCGACCGCCTCGTCCAGCGCGGTCTTCGCAGGCTCGCCCTTGAGCACGGTCACCCTGCCGACCCCGGCTTCCACCGCCAGCTCCATGATCTGCGCTCCGTTGGTCAGCGGCGCGTAGTCGTCGCCGCCGAAACTGATCAGGTGCGCGGCGGTCACCCCGGTGAACGCCCCGGCCAGGCTCGCGGTGTCCGCGAGGTTGCCCGCGACGACCTCGGTGCCCGCGGGAAGATCCGCCCGCGACGGGTCGCGGGTGAGGGCGCGCACCCGGTGCCCGGCCGCCAGCAGTTGCTCGACCAGCCGACGACCGACGTTGCCGGTGGCCCCTGACACGAGAACAGTCATCGATTCCCCTTTCGTCACGGGCGCGAAGCTAACCGGCATCGAGGCCACTTGGCGGCCTCGTTCCCGGGCACCGTCATGGAATCGGCCCTAGACCCACCGGCTGATGGCGAACTTGGTGCCGTCCCGGCGGATCTCCACCACGCCCGTGCCCGCGAAGTGCGCCGGGACGACGAGCTCGCGGTTGTCGGCGGCGCGTTCCAGCACGGCCCGGCGCGTCTCGGCGGCCTTCCCCGGGTCCTCGCAGAAGCAGCTGCTGTGGGCGGGTTCGAGGATCTGGACCGGGGTGTGCAGCAGGTCCCCGACGAAGACCGCGCGGTCGGAGCCGGATTCCAGCCGGACGACGGTGGATCCTGGGGTGTGCCCGGGCGCCGGTTCGAGGACGAGGTTGTCGTCGATGCGGTGTCCGCCTTCCCAAAGGACGGCGCGGTCGAGCACGGGCGCCACGCTGTCGGCGTAGACGAGGTGGCTGCCCTCCAGCCGGACGCGTTCGTGCTCGCTCCGGGGCGCCGGGCGCCGGTGGGCGTTGCCGGGGTCGAAGTACTCCTTGTCGGCGCGCGGGATCAGGTAGGTCGCGTTCGGGAAGGTCGGCTCCCATCCGCCGTCGCTCCCCCGGGTGTTCCAGCCGACGTGGTCGTAGTGCAGGTGGGTGTTGACCACGACGTCGACGTCCTCCGGCCGGACGCCCGCCTCGGCGAGCCGGTCCAGGAACCCGGTGCGCAGCCCGTCGAACATCGGGGCCTGCGGCCGGGTCCGGTCGTTGCCGATGCCGGTGTCGACCAGCACGACCTTGCCCCGGCTGCGCAGGACCCAGGTCTGCATCGCGCCGTGGCAGTTGTCGTTGTCCGGGCGCCAGTGGTCGGGAACCAGCCAGGACTCGTTGGCGCGCCAGGTCTCCGGCTCGCCGCCGGGCAGGATCGTGCGCGCCGCGACGATCTCGCCCTGCCACTCGACGACCCTGCTGACCTCGACCTCGCCCAGGCGGAAGCTGTCCATCCGGCGATGCTATGTACGCCCAACGCGAACATCAATGCGCCGAAGATCGTCAGCCGTTCGGGCGCGCGCCCCCTTGCACCGGACGCACCGCGGGGTGCGACCCGACCGCGACGCCGCAACTCAGCTTTCCCGAAATCACTTCACCACAATCGAGATAATCGCGAATTCGAGCCGGATTCATCAGGCCGAGCGCGGATGATCGCGTCACCCAATTGGCGGCTGTACCTGCTCCGAACGAGAAATAGGATTTCGACCAGACGACCGGCCGACAACAATTGCGAACCAATGGCGACCGGATATCGCACTGCCCGCCGGCAGTCAGTTCGAAAGCTTTCAACCGCATTCATTTCCTTATTCAGGTGGTGTTCTTCGTGACTATTGGGGATTCAACGGGGTCGCCGTCGGCAGCCGAGGCCGCCGAGCAGCAGCTGAGCCTGAGCAGGGCGGCCGCGCGCAATCTCGCGACGACGACCAAGTCCGTCCCGCAGATGCAGGAGATCTCGTCGCGCTGGCTGCTGCGGCTGCTCCCGTGGGAGGAGGCGTCGGGCGGCACCTACCGGGTCAACCGGCGGCTGAGCTACCACGTCGGCGACGGCCGGGTCACCTTCACCAACACCGGCGCCGACATCTCGGTCATCCCCCATGAACTCACCGAGCTGCCGCTGTTCCGCGGCTACGACGACTCCGACGTGCTCGCCGCGCTGGCCGGTCGCTACGAGCAGCGCGAGTACCAGCCCGGCGACGTGATCGTGGAGGCGGGCACCCCGTCCGACCAGTCGTTCCTGATCGCCCACGGCAAGGTCGACAAGGTCGGTCCCGGCGAGTACGGCGAGCAGACCGTGCTGGGCGTGCTCGCCGACGGCGACCACTTCGGCGACGAGACGCTGGCCGACTCGACCACCGTCTGGCAGTACACGGCCCGCGCCGCCACCGCGGTCACCGCGCTGGTCCTGCGCCAGCCCGCCTTCGACGAGGTCCTGGACCAGTCCGGGACGCTGCGCGAACAGCTCGCGAAGTTCCGGGAGTGGGCGGCCAAGGGGCAGAACGAGCACGGCGAGGCCGCGATCGACCTGGCCGCCGGGCACTCGGGCGAGCCCGTGATCCCGGGGACCTACGTCGACTACGAGCTCTCGCCGCGAGAGTACGAGCTCGCCGTCGCGCAGACCGTGCTGCGGGTGCACACCCGGATCGCCGACCTCTACAGCCAGCCGATGGACCAGGTCGAGCAGCAGCTGCGGCTGACCATCGAGGCGCTGCGGGAGCGCCAGGAGCACGAGATGCTCAACAACCGCGAGATCGGCCTGCTGCACAACGCCGACCTCCGCCAGCGCGTCCACACCCGCTCCGGCCCGCCGACGCCCGACGACCTCGACGAGCTGCTCTCGCTGGTGTGGAAGGAACCCGGCTTCTTCCTCGCGCACCCGCGCGCGATCGGCGCCTTCGGCCGCGAGTGCAACAAGCGCGGGCTGTCGCCGGAAAGCGTGGACGTCAATGGGCACAAGGTGCCCGCATGGCGCGGCGTTCCGATCTTCCCGAGCAACAAGATCCCGGTCACCCAGCACAACAGCACGAGCATCCTGCTGGTGCGGGCGGGCAAGGAGAAGCAGGGCGTCATCGGACTGCACCAGACCGGAATTCCGGACGAATACCAGCCCGGCCTTTCGGTGCGGTTCATGAACATCAACGAGAAGGCCATCATCTCCTATCTCGTGTCCACCTATTACTCGGTCGCCGTGCTGACTCCGGACGCACTCGCGATCCTCGACCACGTCGAAATCGGGCGCGAAGACTGAAACAGCGTTTCGGAGGACTGGCACCATGACGGATGTATTTGCGGTTTCCGGCGCCGGGGACCGGCCGGTCAGCCTCGGCACCGCGGCGGCCCGCAACCTGGCGACCACCACGAAGTCGGCGCCGCAGATGCAGGAGATCTCCCCCCGGTGGCTGCTGCGGCGGCTGCCGTGGGAGGAGGTCGAGGCCGGGGCCTACCGGGTCAACCGCAGGCTGACCTACCCGGTGGGCGACGGGCTCGTCACCTTCACCACCGAGGGGCAGCGGGCCCGGGTCGTCCCGGGGGAACTGCGCGAACTCCCGCTGCTGCGCGGATTCGACGACGAAGCCGCGCTGACCGCGCTGGCGGACCGGTTCGAGCAGCGCGAACTCGGGTCCGGTGAGGTGATCGCCGAGCCGGGCGGGGCCGCGGACCGGATCGTGCTGCTCGTGCGCGGCCGGGTCAACAAGGTCCTGCGCGGCGAGTACGGCGACGACATCGTGGCCGACGTGCTCGGCGAGGGGCAGTTCTTCGGGGACGGCGTGCTCGCCAGTTCTGGCCAGCACTGGGAGCACACGTACCGGACGACCACGCCCTGCACGGTGCTGGAACTGCCGCGTTCGGCGGTCGAGGGCGTCGCGGACGCCCACGGCTCCCTGCGGGAGCACGTCCGTGCCCGCGCGGCGGCTCCCCGGCCGGACACCAACAAGCGCGGTGAAGCCCGCATCGACCTCTCCTCCGGGCACGAGGGCGAGGTCTCCGTCCCCGGGACGTTCGTCGACTACGCGACCGAACCCCGCGAGTACGAGCTCGGCGTCGCGCAGACCGTGCTGCGGGTGCACACCCGGGTCGCCGATCTCTACAACGACCCGATGGACCAGACCGAGCAGCAGCTGCGGCTCACCATCGAGGCGCTGCGGGAGCGCCAGGAGCACGAGCTCATCAACAACCCCGAGTTCGGGCTCCTGCACAACATCGATCCCCGGCAGCGGGTGCGGTCGCGCACCGGGGCGCCGACGCCGGACGACTTCGACGCCCTGCTCGGCCGCCGCCGCAAGTCCCGGCTGTTCCTGGCCCACCCGCGCGCGATCGCGGCGTTCGGGCGGGAGTGCAACAAGCGCGGGATCTACCCGGGGACCGCCGACGTCGACGGCAGCCCGGTCCTGACCTGGCGCAACGTGCCGATCTTCCCGTCCGACAAGCTCCCGGTCAGCAGCCGCGGCACGACCCCGGTGCTGTGCATGCGCACCGGGCTCGACGACGCCGGGGTGATCGGGTTGCGGCAGCGGGCAGTTCCGGACGAGTACGAGCCCGGCGTCGGAGTCCGGTCCCTGGGAATCACCGAGAAGGCGATCAGGCAGTACCTGGTCAGCGTTTACTTCTCCGCCGCGGTGCTGGTCCCGGACGCGCTGGGCGTCCTCGACTCCGTCCGGATCGGACGGTGACCACCGCGGGGGAGGGAGCGGAGGCACCGTGACCATCACCCAGCCAGGACCGAGAGCCGCCGACGAGGTGCTGGCCGACTGCCGGCCGCTGGTCGAGCCCGCGCTGCGGGCGGCGGTCGGTACGTTGCCCGCCTCGACCCGCCGCGTCGCCGGGTACCACCTCGGGTGGTGGGGCCGCGACGGCGATCCGGGCGGAGCCGGTCCCAGCGGGAAGGCGATCCGTTCCGCGCTGGTGTTGGCGTCGGCGCAGGCGACCCGGGAGGCGAGCGCGCAGGCGGCGGTGCCCGGGGCGGTGGCGGTGGAACTGGTCCACAACTCCTCGCTGCTGCACGACGACGTGATCGACAACGACACCACCCGGCGCCACCGGCCCACGGCGTGGACGGTTTTCGGTGCGGGGGAAGCGATCCTGGCGGGCAACGCCCTGCAGGTGCTGGCCTGCGACGTGCTCGCGGGCGCCGCTTCCGCGCAGGTGGTTCCCGCGCTGCGGATGCTCGGCGACGCCGTCCAGCAGCTCCTGGACGGCCAGTGCGCCGACCTGGACCTGGAACGCCGGTCCGACGCGAGCCTGTCGGCCTGCGAGGCGATGGCGTGCGGCAAGACCGGTGCGCTCATGGGGTGCGCCTGCGCGCTCGGCTGCCTGCTCGCCGGTGGGACCGCCGAGCAGGTCGAGCACTTCCGCCGGTTCGGGCAGCACCTGGGGCTTGCGTTCCAGCACACCGACGACCTGCTCGGGATCTGGGGCTCACCGGAGGTCACCGGCAAACCGGTGTACTCCGACCTGCGCAACCGCAAGAAGTCGCTGCCCGTGGTGTACGCCATGACGTCCGGGACCCCGGCGGGCCGCGAACTCGTCGCGCTGTTCCAGCACAGCGGTCCCGACGGGCAGCGCGACCTCGCCCGCGCCGGGGCGCTGGTCGAGCAGGCGGGCGGGCGCCGCTGGAGCCGCGCGCAGGCCGACACCCAGCTGGCCCGGGCCCTGCGCCACCTGAAAGCCGCCGCACCGCGCGGGGAAGCCGAAACGGAACTGGTCGCGATGGCCGAGCTCGTCGTTCGGCGCGATCACTGACAGGCGACCACTGAGAGCAGGAAACGAGGAAGTGCAGATGTCCGGCATCGGCGAACAGACCACCATCGGCCCGCGACGGTCGGCGGTGTCCGTGCTGAGCGACATGGCCGGCGCACCGCCCGCCGACCTGACCCGCCTGCTGGGCGGCGGTTCCGGGGAGCCGGCTTCGCTGGCGAGCGTGCGCCGGTTCGCGACGGGCCCGGGCACCGCCGCGTTGCGGTTCCCCCGGCCGCCCGCCGTCGACCTGGCGGACCTGGTGCCGGGCGTCTCGTCGGTGCCCGGCGTCTCATCAGTGCCCAGCGGCCATGACGACGACGAGGACGACGACGCGGAGCCGGAGCTGTTCTGCCCCGGCCCGCTGCGCGACGATCCCGCGCTCGGCGCGGAGGTCGACCGCAGGCTGGTGGAGTGGGCCGAGCAGGTCGGGATCTACCCGGGGCGGCTGGACAAGCTGGCCCGGTACGGCTTCGGCAGGCTGATCATGCTCGCCCACCCCGGCACCGACGACCCGGACCGGCTGCTGGCCGCGACCAAGTGCGTGGTGGCCGAGTGGGCCACCGACGACTACTTCGTCGACGAGGTCGAGCTGGGCGCCGATCCCCGCGTCGTCGGCTCGCGGCTGGCCAAGCTGCACGCCGTGGTCGACCCGGCGCCGCTGACCAAGCGCTACGTCCGCCAGCTCGACGAGTTCCGCACCACGGAGCCGCTGGCGACCGCGTTCCGCACCGCCATGGAGCACCTCGCGCAGTACACGACGGCGAGCCAGATGGGCCGGTTCCAGCACCAGATGTCGATCCTGTTCGTGGCGTGGAACCAGGAGGCGGACTGGCACTCCAACGGCCGCACCCCGCCGGTGTGGGAGTACCTGGTGCAGCGCCACCTCAACAGCTACCTGCCGCCGATGATCCTGGTCGACGCGGTCGCCGGCTACCACCTGTCGGCGGAGGAGTTCTACCACCCGCGGGTCCGGCGCGCGTTCACCATGGCCGGGGACGCCAACGTCCTGCTCAACGACCTGCACTCGGCGGCCTTCGAGTCCGAGACCGACTTCAACCTGCCGCGGGTGATCGCCCGCGAGGACGGCTGCTCCCACGAGGAGGCGATCCGGCGCACGGTCCGGATCCACAACGAGCTCATGCACGCGTTCGTGGCCGAGGCGGCGGTGCTGTGCGCCGTCGGTTCCCCCGCGCTCCGGCGGTTCTTCGCCGACACCTGGGCGTGGCTGGGCGGCAGCCGCGAATGGCACTCCACCACCGGTCGCTACCAGCGCACCGATTCGTCCACTTCGGACTGACCCCGCGGAAGCGGCGTGGCCCGTCCCCGGATCCGGGGACGTTTGTGAAGGTTCCCCGTCACATCACCGAAAGGAGCAATCCGATGACTGCCACCAGCCAGCAGCCGGTTCTGCGCACCGACTACCAGAGGTCGGTAGCCGAGTACTGGAACCGCGAGCGCGATCCGGTGAACCTGCGCCTGGGCGACATCGACGGCCTCTACCACCACCACTACGGGATCGGCGACTACGACCCCGCGGTGCTGGAGGAGCCCGCCGACCGCCGCGACGAGGCGATCATCAACGAGATGCACCGGCTGGAGACCGCGCAGGCGGACTTCCTGCTCAAGCACCTCGGCCGCGTCCTGCCGTCGGACCACCTGCTCGACGCCGGGTCCGGGCGCGGCGGCACCAGCGTGATGGCGCACAAGTACTTCGGCTGCGAGGTCGACGGCGTCACGATCTCCCAGACGCAGGTCGAGTTCGCCAACGAGCAGGCCAGGAAGCTCGGCGTCGGCGACCACGTGCGGTACCACTTCCGCAACATGCTCGACACCGGTTTCCAGACCTCGTCGATGCGGGGCATCTGGACCAACGAGACGACGATGTACGTCGACCTGTTCGAGCTGTTCGGGGAGTTCTCCCGGTTGCTGGAGCACGGCGGGCGCTACGTGTGCATCACCGGCTGCTCCAACGACGTGACCGGCATGCGCTCGAAGGCCGTCAGCCGCATCGACGAGCACTACACCTGCAACATCCACCCCCGCAGCTACTACTTCAAGGCGCTGGCGGCCAACGACCTGGTGCCGATCGAGGTCGTCGACCTGACCGCGCAGACCATCCCGTACTGGGAGCTGCGCGCGAAGTCCTCGGTCGCGACCGGCATCGAGGACCCGTTCCTGACCGCCTACCGCGAGGGCAGCTTCCACTACCTGCTCATCGCCGCCGACCGGGTGTGACCGAACCCGGAAAAACCGGCGGAGACGGGGAAAATCCCCCGGAAACCGATATGAACTGAGTTACAGCGGTCAACCTGCGGTCGCCCTGGGCGTCTCACGGACGGATCCCCGAACGAATCCGACGCGAGACAAGGGAGACGGAAACGATGAGCAAGCGCAGGAACCTCCGCGGGGCCGGTGTGCTGGCCGGGGCGGCGGTGCTCGCGGGGCTGGCCTTCGGCGGCGCGGCCCAGGCGATGCCCGGGGACCACCCGGACTTCGAGCGGTACTGCACGCCCGAGCAGGTCGACGTCGCGATCTCGCCGCTGGACCACGCCATGGGCAAGACCGGCGGTGACGTGTCGTTCACCGCGAAGCCGGGCCAGAGCTGCCTGCTCAACGGCTCGCCCGTGCTGACCTTCCGGGACGCCGCCGGGCAGCCGCTGGGCATCGGCAACAACACCCCGGGCGGCCCGACCGAGCCGATCGAGGTGAGCGAGGGCCGTCCGGGCGTGGCGACGTTCAGCTTCCGGACCGTCGACATGAACACCGGCGAGGTGCTGCACGGACCGACGCCGGCGTCGGTCGAGGTCGCGCTGCCCGCCCCGGTCGGCGCCTACACCGTGGAGCTCCCGTGGGACTCCAAGGCCGAGGTCCCGGGGCCGGTCGACGTCACGCCGGTCATTTCCCGCTGACAACGGGGAGGAAAAGGGGCCGCCGGAGACCTCCGGCGGCCCTTTCCGTCCACAGTGGCCGGTTTCCGGATCGCGGGGCGCCCGCCGGCCGCCTGCGGCGGCACCTCCGCCCGGAGGACAATCCCGGCCTGGCACAGGACAACGCTCCACGAGCGGCCTTCACCCGGTGGCACGGCCGCACTTCTGATCGCTGCCGCGTCAAAGCCGGGCACCAGTGCGCCTCGCGCGACGGCGCTGAGAGATCATCTGGGCACCTTCATCTGGGCACCTTCATCTGGCCCCCTCGGCCATCCCCCTCCGCCAGTACCCGCCGAAGTAGCTCCGCTCCTTGTCCCAGCCGCGCTCGCCGACCAGGTGCCTGCGCAGCTCGCGGATCATCGCGGCCTCCCCGGCGACCCAGGCGTACGGCGTGCCACCCGGCAACTCCGCCGCCCGCACCGAGGCGGGCAGGCGCGAGCCGTGGCCCGTGCGCGGCAGCCAGGTGATCTCGGCACTGCCCGCGGTGTCGATCCGCTGCACGTCGGCCCCGGTGGGCACCTCGACGAAGACCCGGGCGAGCGCTCCCGGCGGCAGGGACTCGACGATGGACGCGATGGCGGGCAGCGCGGTCTCGTCGCCGACGATCAGCTGCCAGTCCGCGGCCCGCGGCCGGTACTCGACCCCGGAGTCCGTGGCGCGCCCCTCGTTCGGCCCGACGATGCCGATCACGTCGCCCGGCACCGCCCGCCGCGCCCAGCGCGAGGCCGGGCCGACGTCGCCGTGCAGGACGAAGTCGACGTCGATCTCGTTGGTGTGCGGGCGATGCGCGCGGATCGTGTAGGTCCGCATGACCGGCCGGGAGGTCTCGTCCATCGCGCGGTAGCTCTCGAACCAGCTCTCCGCGTCCGGCATCGCGGGCTCGGTCTGGCCCGGCAGCGGCAGCAGGACCTTGATCCGCTGGTCGTAGCCGCCGCTGGTGATGCCGGTCAGACCCGGTCCGCCGAGGCTGATCCGGACCATGTTCGGCGTGATCTCGCGGACGGCCACGACCTCGGCCAGGAACAGCCCGTACGGGCGCACCTGCGCGCGACTGCGGACACCGGACGAACTGGACATCGACAACTCCTTCGCGAGCAGATCTTGATCAATGTAATTAGGTTAACCTAACCTAATTACATGGTCGATGCCATCCTGTTTCGACAGGAGGAACCGGAAACGCGGTGCCGGGACGCCGAGCCCGCGCCGGAACTCCTGTCCATCGGCGACGTCGCGCGGATCTTCGGCGTCCGCACGTCCGCGTTGCGCTACTACGAGAAACTCGGGCTGCTGGTCCCGGCCGAACGCCGCGCGAACCGGCGCTTCTACGGCCCGGACGAGCTGCGCAGGCTCGCGCTGATCCAGCTCTGCCAGCGCACCGGGCAGCTCAGCCTCGACGACGTCGCCGCCCTGATCGAAGGCTCCTACGCGGGAGCCGAGGACCTCTGGCGCACCGTGCTGCTCCAGCAGATCGCCCGGCTCGACGAGCAGATCGAACGCGCCCACGCGGCCAAGGAGTACCTGCGGCACTTCGCCATGTGCTCGTACTCCCACCCGATCAGCGAATGCCCCAGCCTGCGGGAATCTCTGGAGAACGACGTGGAGCGGAAACGCGCCGCGCACGGCGCCGGGTAGCGGTCAGGAAGCGGCTCCGATGACCCGCGGCCTGGTCCCGCCGTCAGCCGGCGAGCAGGCCGCGTCCTCGGCGACCATGAGCGTTTCGGCCTGCCGCGGCGTCAGTTCGACCGTCCCTCCGCCGGAATCCAGCGCGATGCCCGCCCCCGGCAGGACCGTGAGTTCGACCCGGGCTCCGGGAAGCGCGCCGATTTCGTGCAGCGATCGCAGGAATGCCACGTCTTCCTGCACCCGCTCGCTGACCCGGCTGACGACCACGCTCGTCCGGCCCGTCGTCACGGCCTCCGCCACGGGGAACGCCTCCGGCACGTCAGCCGGTCCGGCACCGGCGGACAGCTCCTCCAAGCCGGGAACGGGATTGCCGTGCGGGCACGTCCGCGGTCTGCCGCACAGTTCGAAGATCCGCTGCTCGACCCGGTCGGACACGACGTGCTCCCAGCGGCACGCCTCGACGTGGACCTGGTCCCACTCCAGCTCCACGACCTGGTGCAGGAACGCCTCCAGCAGCCGGTGCTTGCGCGTGACCCGGACGGCCTGCCGGAATCCGGCGCCGGTCAGCTCGATCCGGCGGTCGTCGCGCACCCGCACCAGGCCCTCGCGCTCCATCCGCGCCACGGTCCCGCTGACCGTGGGAGCGCGGTGCCCCAGGCGCTCCACGATCCGCGCCCGGAGCGGCACCACGCCGTCCTCGGCGAGCTCGAACAGGGCTTTCAGGTACATCTCGGTGGTGTCGATGAGTCCTTCGGCGGTCACCGGTTCAGGATGCTCCTTGAACCTGGCTTGAGGTCAAACCGATTGCCCGAATTCCCCTGCATGCCCGTGAATTGTTACCCGTGCGGACCCCTGGACCACCATGTCCACAATGGACCCCGCGTCAGCGCTCGCCGCTGCCGGACAGGGTTCCGTTCGCCAGGCGCCTGCGGACCTTGGCGATGTTGGCCCGCGCGGCGTCTTCGAGGGTCGCGTCGACCGATTCGGCCAGGCGCGCGGCGTACCAGAGCACGTCGCCGAGCTCGTCGATGACCGCCTCGCGGCGCTGCTCGGTGATCTCCCCACCGTCGTCGCGGACGGCTTTCTTGATCTCCCCCGCGACTTCGCCCGCCTCGTTGGTCAGCCCGAGCGCGGCGTAGAGCAGCACCTGCGACGCGGGCCAGCCGGTGAACCGGGCGGTGATCGCGGTGGCCGCGTGGAACTGCTCCCAGCTCGTCGCCGGTGCCTGCTCACCCGCCACCGGGCCTCCTCACCGATCGTCGTGGCCGCGGGCCGCCCCGCCGAGGACGGGACGGCCCGCGCCGGACCTCAGCCGCTGACCTTGATGCCCTTGGCATCCGACTTCGCCTGCGCCATCTCCTCCGCGGACAGGCTGCGGTTGGTCTCGATCTTCGCAGTGGTCGTCTCGCCGCCCTCGGACAGGTCGCGCCCGGTGACCTGGAGCCGTCCGTCCCGCTGGAGCTCGAAGGTGACCTCCACCGGCGCCAGCTCCGGCAGCCCCGCCTTCATCCCCAGCACGGCGCTGCCGACCTCCTTGCCCTCCTCCATGTCGACCAGCTCGCTGCGGTGGGTGTTCTCCATGATCCGCAGCTCGACGACGGGCTGGTTGGCTTCCTCGGTGTAGTAGGTCTTGTTCCGGCTGGCGGGCAGCCGGTCCTGGCTGAACACCAGGTTCGAGATGAACTGCCTGCGCTCGCCGTCGGCGTCGCTGACCACGACGATCCCGAAGCTGTGGCTGGCAACGTTGGTCACGCTCATCGCCGCGAGCTTCTCCACCGTCTCGCGCCGCATGCCGAAATCGTCCGCGACGGCCTTGGCGGCCTCGGCTTCGGTGCCGTGCTTCTTCCTGGCGATCTCGATCCGCTCACCGAGCAGCAGCTTCTGCCCGTAGATCGCCGCGCCCTTGGCCACCGCCTGGTCCGGTTCGTGGACCACGGTCTCGATCCCGAACTCCTCGGCCAGCCGCTCGCCCACCTGCGGCATCCGGGTCGAACCGCCCACCAGCAGGATCTTGTCGAGCCGGTCCGAGCCCAGCTCCTTCGCGGTGGCGATGACGTCCTTGGTGTACTCGACGGTGCGGTTCAGCAGCGACCGGCTGAGCTCGTCGAACTTCTCGCGGGTCAGCGTCACCGAGACCCGCTGGCCCGCGTGGCTGACCGGAACCTTCGTCTCGGGACGCGCGGTCAGCGCGCGCTTGGCCGCCTCCGCCCGTTGCCACAGATCCTGTTGCGTCTCCTCGGAATCGAGCGGGTCGTCGGCCGAACCGGTCTCCTCCTGCCACGCCTTCGCGAGGTGAGTGACGATCTTCTCGTCCCAGTCCCGGCCGCCCAGCCAGTGATCGCCGCCGGTGGCGATCACGGTGATGGAACCGCCGCTGATCTCGATGATCGTCACGTCGAAGGTGCCGCCGCCGAGGTCGTAGACCAGCAGCACCTGGTCCTCGGAGTCGTGCACGCCGTAGGAGATCGCCGCCGCGGTGGGCTCGTTGATCACTTCCCGGACGTTGAGCCCGGCGATCTCGCCCGCCTTGGCCGTAGCGTCCCGCTCGGAGATCCCGAAGTAGGCCGGGCAGGTGATGACCACGTCCCGCACCTCGCCGCCGACCAGGGTCCCGGTGTCACCGGCGACCTTGCGCAGGATGTAGGAGGAGATCTCCTCCGGCGAGAACTCGCGGTCCCCGAACGGGAACCGCCAGTCCGGCACCCCCATCTGCCGCTTGACCATCTCCACGACGCGGTCGGCCGACAGCGTCGCGCTGTTCTTCGCCTCCCGGCCCACCACGCGCGTTTCCTCGTCCTCGAACAGCACCACCGAGGGCGTGGTGAGCTCCCCCTCCGCGTTCGCCGCGACCGTCGGCCGGCCGGACGCCTCGTCGACGTAGGAGACGCAGGAGTGCGTGGTGCCCAGATCGATCCCGTAAACCCGGCTGGATTCCACTGTGGTCCTTCCTCGAAGTGTGCCTGTCACGCTTGTCCGTCCGCGGGCGGCGCATACCGGTAGGCCGCGACCCACTCGGGCCGGAGCACCTTGCCGTCGTCGTGCTCGAACCCGGGGCGCAGGCGGTGGGCGATCCGCCGGTCCAGCTCCTGGTCGGCGGTGCGCACCACCTCGATGACCTTCTGCCGCGAGGTGTCGACGTCGGGCGCGTCGTGTTCGAAGCTCGAAACCCCGTTGCGCAGCAACGTTTCCAGGATCGAGTCGCGGATCCACCGCAGCGTCGCCCCGCCGGGGGCCTCCTCGGCGCCGTCCAGCGCCTCGGACACGTCGTCGTGCAGCGCGACGAGGTCGGACAGCAGCGGCCGGAGCAGCCGGTGGTGCAGACCGGCGCGGTACCCCTCCAACTCCTGGGACATGCTCGCGATGTGCTGTTCCTTCACCGCGTCGTAGCGGATCTTCTCGTCGAAGTCCCGGCGCAGGCTCGCGACCTCGTCGAGCAGCCGCCCGACGAGACCGGTCGGATCCGGCTGCTGTGGGTTGTCCTCGTCGCGGGATGCCGGGTCCGCGGACACCGGCGCACCGTCCTCCATCGGCAAGACCCCATCCTCCCGGAGTTCGCTGATCAGACTGCTGCGGTTCGATCAGAACGCAGAGTAGGCTAGCGTGCGCGCAACGCGGTGCGGGGTGGAATTGCGGGAAGCAGGGGGTTCCCCGATGGGCGATGCGGCCACGGGCCACGACGCGGACCGGTCGAGCGACGCGGTCGGCATGGATCTCGGAACGACGTACTCGGTGGTGGCCCACGTCGATGACGAGGGCGTTCCGGCGGTCGTCCCCGGCGATTCCGACGGGCCTGCGCTCGTCCCGTCGGTGGTCAGCTTCGCCGGTGGGACGCCGGTCGTCGGCGCTGCTGCCAAGGCGGCGCAGGCCGAGGGCGAGATCGAGGTGGCCGCGCTGTTCAAGCGCAGCATGGGAGATCCCGATTTCCTGCAACCGCTCGGCGATCACGACTACACGCCGACCGATCTCTCCGCGCTGGTGCTGGCCGAGCTGAAGGCGCGGGCCGAACGGTTCCTCGGCCGGGCGGTGACGCGGGCGGTCATCACCGTCCCCGCGTACTTCACGCACCCGCAGCGCACCGCCACGATCGCCGCGGGCAGGCAGGCCGGGCTGGACGTCCTGAAGATCATCAGCGAGCCCACCGCGGCGGCCCTGGCCTACGGCCTGCGCCCGAGCCCGGAGACGCGCCGCGTGCTGGTCTACGACCTCGGCGGCGGCACCTTCGACGTCTCGCTCGTGGAGATCACACCGGAGGAACTCCGGGTCATCGGCACCGGCGGCGACCACCAGCTCGGCGGCCGGGACTGGGACGACCGCCTGGTCGTGCTGCTCCGGCAACGGTTCGCGCGGGAATTCGGCGTCGACGTCCAGGACGAAGACAACGATGCGCTGCTGGTGCACGCCGAACAGCTCAAGCACGCGCTGTCGGCGCGCCAGGACGGCGAAATCCGGATCGAGTCCGGTGGCCGGTCCGGCCGCTACTCGGTGACGCGGCAGGAATTCGAAGCCTGCACCCGCGATCTGGTCGAGCGCACCAGGCAACTCGCCCAGCAGGTGCTCGACGACGCGGGCCTCGGCTGGGAGCAGATCGAGGGCGTCGTCCCGGTCGGCGGCTCGACCCGCATGCCGATGGTGCGCGAGTGCGTCCGGGACATGTCGGGACGGCCGCCGCTGGGCGGGGTGCACCCGGACCAGGCAGTGGCGCTCGGAGCCGCGATCCAGGCGCGGTGGGAGCGGGACAGCAGCGGGGAACTCCTCCGGCTGCCCGCGTCCGGCACCGCGCGCTCGCGCGTCCCGCGCGTGATGCGGGACGCGATCGCCCACAGCCTCGGCATGATCGCCGAGAGCGAGGACCGGTCGCGCTACGTCAACAGCGTGCTCATCCGCAAGAACCAGCCCATCCCGGCCCAGCAGCGGCGGCCGTACCAGTTCCGCCTGCGGGACGACGCCGAGAACCTGCTGGAGATCTTCCTGGTGCAGGGGGAAACCGAGTCCCCGCAGGAATGCGTCTACCTCGGCCGGTACGTCGTGACCGGGTTCTCCGGCAGCAGCGGGCCCGCCGTGGTCGACATCAGCTACTCCTACGACCAGAACGGGGTCGTGCACGTCTCGGCCGTGGAGCGGGCGACCGGCACCGCGCTGGAACTCGCCGTCGAGGAGGTCCCCGACGATGTTCCGGAACGGTTCCTCGGGCGGCCCGCGGACGACGGCGCACCGGGCGGCGTCACGATCTACCTGGCGTTCGACCTGTCCGGCAGCATGAGCGGCGAGCCTCTGGAGGAAGCGCAACGCGCCGCGGAGGCGTTCGTCTCGCAGTGCGATCTCTCGCGGATCTCGGTCGGGCTGATCGCCTTCTCGGACCGAGTCCAGCTCCAGCAGCGGGCGACCCGGGACGACGGCGAGATCCGGGCGGCGATCCGCGCGCTGCGCGTCTGCCAGACCGGCGTCGGGAACCGGGCGCACCCGTTCGACGAAATCCGCTCTCTGCTCGCGAAAACCCACGACGCGCGCTACGCCGTCGTGCTCGCCGACGGCGTCTGGTACTGCCAGGACCGCGCCGTCGAAAGCGCGCGCCGGTGCCACGAGGACGGCATCGAGACCATCGCGATCGGGTTCGGCAGCGCCGACCGCACGTTCCTGGAGCGGATCGCCTCGTCGTCGGAGCAAAGCCTGTTCACCGACCTCAACCGCCTCACCGACGCGTTCAGCACCATCGCGCGCGAGCTGACCGAGAACCGGCGCGCCGGTGTGCGGACCCAGCATCTACAGGTGCGGGACCTAGAGGCGTAGGGCGGAAATCCCATGACCGGTGACGAGCGGCCGAACTTCTTCATCCTGCTGGAAATCGATCCCGACCAGCCGTGGGACAAGAGCGCCTACGAGAACCAGCTGCGCCGCATGCGCTTCCGCTGGTACAAGCTGAGCAGCGGCGTCCAGACGAGCCCGGCCGCCGTGAAGGCCCGCCGCGCGCTCACCCTGCTCAAGGAAATCAAGTACGTCATGGCCGACGTCGTCCTGCGGGAGAACGAACGCGCGGCCGCGCGCCAGTACCTGGCCGACGAGCAGAACCGGCGCCGCATCGAGTTGGTGCAGACCGTCGACCTCATCCTGGAGAAGGGCTTCGTCTACGACGTCGAGTACGCCGAACTGCGGGAGAACTACGGTGCTCTGGTCGACCACCCCGACGTCTCCCGGTTGCTCGACGGGGCCCAGAAGCGGTCACTCGAAGCCGAGCGCAACGGTCCCGACCGGCTGGACGCGTCCCAGGCCGACGCCATCCGCGGCAGGCTGGACGAGCTCGGCGAGGAGTCGCTCTACACGCTGCTGGCCCAGGTCGATCCCGCGGTCGGACCGACGTCCGGGCTCGACCTGCTGCGCCGGGCGGCCAAGGAGCTCTATGCCAGGACGACCGCCACCGCGGACAAGACCAAGCCGGGGCTTTCCGCGCGGCAGGAGCTTTCCGGACAGGCCATGGCGATCTTCGACTCCGCGGACATGCGCAGGCAGTACGACAACACGTTGCAGCTCGAACCCCTGGACCGGCTGTGCAGGCAGTACCGCAAGGCGCTGGACCCGGTCCGCGGGATCGACAGCAGGCAGGCCGACAGGTTCATCCGCGAGGCGGCCCGGTTCGGCATCGAGGAGGAGCTGGCGCGGAACTCGCTCGTGGCCTACTTCTCCAACCTGAAGTGGACGATCGCGCTGCCGCCCGCGACGGCCATCGGCGCCTTCGTGCGCTGCGAGGTGTGCCAGGCGTTCAACGACCCCGAGCACGAGTTCTGCCGCGACTGCGGCACGCCGTTCGAGGTCACGTGCCCCTCCTGCGGCAGGACCGTGCCCGCGCACGACATCTGCGGCTTCTGCGGTTTCCCGGTCTCCGACCACGACTGGGTCGAAGCGCTCCTGGACGACTGCGAGGACCTGCTTGCCGCCGGTGATCTCAAGGGCGCCGACGAGAAGCTGAACAGCGCGCGGCGAGCTTGGTCGCTTCCGGCCGGGAGCGCGGAAGACGCCCTTGCCGCGCGGATCAAGGAGTGCTCGCGGCGGATCGCCGATGTGCGGGACGAGCAGCGGAAGTCGGATGCCCAGCGGATGAGGAACATCCGCTCGCACATGGACGCGCGGCAGTACCGGGCCGCGCGGCACCTGCTTTCCGCCACGCACGCGGGTTTTCCGGATCGCGAGCGCCTGCTCGGCGAAGTGACAAGCCGCGTCGACGCCGCCGATCGCTGGTACCGCAACGCGGAGCAGGCCGCGACGTCGGAGGAGAAGGCCGAGCTCTACGGGAAAGCTCTTGAGGAGTGCGCTGATCACGCGGAGGCGCGCAGGGCGTTGCGGGGCACGCCGCCCGCGCCACCGCGGGATCTGCGGGTGACCGCGCTGGACGGACTGGTCCGGCTGGAGTGGCAGCCGTCGGCGACGGGCGGCGTCCGCTACGCGGTCGTCCGCAAGTCCGGCAGCCGGCCCGCCTCCGCCACCGACGGCGAACGCCTCGCGACCGTCGCGTCGCTGGCCTACGACGACGAGTCGCCGGAGACCGGAATTCCCCTGCACTACGCCGTGTTCGCCGATCGCGACGGAACCGCCTCGCAGCAGGCGGCGACGACGACGACCGATCCCCTGCTGCTGACCCAGGAGGTGACGATCACCTCCCCGAGCGTGGACGATGGCGCGGTGGAACTGCGGTGGGCGCTGCCCCCGAACGCCGAAGGCGTGCAGGTGAGCCGCACGAGCTCGGCGGAGGCGGGAACGTGGACCGACATCGCCGCCGTCGAGCCGACCCGACTGCTCGACGGCGGTCTCCGCAACGACGTGACCTACACCTACCGGCTACGCGCCCGGTTCCGCGACGGCAGCGGCGGAATCCTGCCTTCGGCGGGCAGGACGGTCTCGCTGACCCCGGGCCCGCCGCCCCCTCCGGTGGGAACCGTCCACGTCACGACCCGGCCCGGCTTCGGGTTCGCCTACCGCTACGTGCGGCTCGGGTGGGAACCTCCGGAACAGGGCCGGATCGTCGTCCTCAAGACCTGGCAGCCGCCGCCGGTGCGGTCCGGTGACACGCTGTTCGCCGACGACCTCCGGCTGCGCGGAACGGTGCTCGACGCGGACGCGGCCCTCGGTCACTCCCTGACCGAATCCGGCGCCTGCTACTTCACCCCGGTCCTGGTCCGCCACGAACTCGGCTACGTCGGCGACGTCCGCCGCTACGCGGCCGTCGAGGAGGTAGGCGACCTCACCGCGGAAGCCCGGCGCGGCGCGGTCCGCCTCCAGTGGAGCTGGCCGGAGGGCTGCACGGCGGTTCTGGTCGGCTACGACCGGTCCGGCGAACCGGCCGACCCGACCGTTGCCGCGCACCGGTTCACGGTCGAGCGCGAGGAGTACGAACGGCTGGGCTACCACGACGTCCACATCGGGCGCGGCACCGGAGAAGCCGACTGCTTCTTCGTGGTCGCTTCGCTGCTGCGGCAGGACGACGAAGAGTTCGTCTCGTCCGGCGTGCGCTGCCGGGCGCGCCGGGCCAAGCGGCGGTGGATGGGCTAGTTCCTGGAGGTCGTGAGCGGCGCAACAGGGCTCCCATCCCCAAGTTAGATCGAATATCGATATAGTTCCGGCGTGGACGCGGTTCGTGCCGTGGAGCGGCTGACCCGCTCCATCGAGGACTTCAACTCGTTGTTCATCCGGCTCCCGGCCTCGGACCGGTTGAACTTCTCCGCGCTGTCGGTGCTGCACACCCTGTCGCGGCGGGGGCCGTGCCGGCTGAGCGACCTGGTCAGGACCGAGCAGATCAAGCAACCGGCGCTCACCTCGGCGATGGCGAAGCTGGAACGCGACGGGCTCGTCGAACGCAGCCCCGATCCGTCCGACGGGCGGGCCTCGATGTTGTCCCTGACCTCGGATGGCCGGTCGATCGTGTCCCGGCGCCATGCCGATCGCGCGGAGCAGCTGGGCCGCCTCATCGACCGGCTCCCGCCCGCTGACCGCACGCGGCTGCTGGGCATCGCGGGCGTGCTCGACCGGATCGTTCAGCTCGCCGGCGAGCAAGACGGAAAACCTGATGAGAGGAGCGGGCAGTGAGCACAGGCGTGGATGCGCTGACGCCGACGCCGATCGCCGTTGAGGAGCGGGTTCTGGAGGATCTGCGGTCCCGGCTGCGGGCCACGATCTGGCCGGAGGACGAAGGGAACGAGGACGGGCGGTACGGCGTCCCCAGGGCACTGCTCCAGGAGCTGGCGCGGTACTGGGCCGAGGAGTACGACTGGCGAGCCGCCGAGCGAGCGATGAACGCCTACGAGCACTACCTCGTTGACGTGTCCGGCACGCGCGTTCACTTCATGCGCAAGGCGGGTGCCGGTCCCGATCCCACCCCGCTGATCCTCAGCCACGGGTGGCCCTGGACGTTCTGGCACTGGTCGAAGGTCGTCGACCGGCTCGCGGACCCGGCCGCGTTCGGCGGCGACCCGGCCGACGCCTTCGAGGTGATCGTCCCGTCGTTGCCGGGCTTCGGGTACTCGACTCCGACGCGGCCGGACATGAACTTCTGGAAGATCGCCGACGTCTGGCACGAGCTGATGACCGGGACTCTCGGCCACACCCGGTACGCCGCGGCGGGGTGCGACGTCGGCGCCCTCGTCACGGGACAGCTCGGTCACAAATACGCCGACGAGCTGTACGGCATCCACATCGGATCAGCCCTCAAGCTCGACTTCTTCACCGGTGACCGCGCCTGGGACCTCTCCGGCGGCAGGCCCATCCCGCCCGAGCTGCCCGACGAGCAGCGGCAGCGGCTGGTCGAAATCGAGCACCGGTTCGCCGTGCACCTCGCCGCGCACATGCTCGCTCCGAGCACGCTCGGGTACGGACTGGCCGACTCCCCGGTCGGTATGCTGGCCTGGATCCTCGAACGGTGGATGAAGTGGTCGGACAACGGCGGGGACATCTACACCGTGTTCACCCGCGACGAACTGCTCACCCACGCGACGATCTACTGGACCGGCAACGCCATCGCCAGCTCGATCCGCACGTACGCCAACAACAACCGCTACCCCTGGGCGCCCTCCCACGACCGGAAGCCGATCGTCGAGGCACCGACCGGGATCACGTTCGTCGACTACGAGAACCCTCCGGGTGTGAACAACTCGGAAGAGCGCATCGAGTCGTTCCTGGCAAGCGACCGCGCCGCTTGGTACAACCACGTCAACATCGCCGCCCACCCCAACGGCGGTCACTTCATCCCCTGGGAGATCCCGGAACAGTGGACCGCCGACCTGGTCCGCACCTTCCGCCACCGGCGTGCGGCTTGACCCTCGTCCAAGACGTCCTTCAGCTCTCGAAGACGAAGATCTCCACGCTGATCATCTCCTGCCCCTTGGAGCCCTGGAAGTAGCCGCGGTAGGAGCAGTCCTGGAACTGCGGTCCCATGCTCTGCAGGACCACCTCGTTGAACCGGCTCGCCGCCGCCGTGCCGCGGCCGATCGCCAGGTTGGAAGCCGCGCCGAAGCTCAGCGCGAGCCCGGCGCGCCGCCCGCCCAGCCGCCACATCTCGGCCTGGACCGCGGCCCGCGCGGCACCGACCGCGACCGGGTCGTTGGCGAACAGGGCGTTGTAGTCCAGGAACACGTCGAACTTGACCGGTTCCCGCGCCAGCCGCGGCGGTGGCGGCGGGGTGTTCGTGGTCGTCGTCGGCGGGGCCGGTTTGGGCAGCGGCCGGGGTGGCGGCGGTTCCGGCGGGGCGGCCTGCACCGCGGCCACCATGACGATCACCACGACCAGCGCGAGCATGAGGTCGGCGAACAGCCACCCCGTGCTGCCGGGCAGCGAGTTCCCGCGATCCTCGGAGTTGCGCCGGTAGCGCATCTGGTCCGCCTTCCCTGATCCTGCCGCCTACCGGCCGAACCGCCACCAGCGCGATCCCGAGGTCCGCCGCAGCGCGCTCGCGGCCCCCTCCAGCTCGCGCGACGCGGTGGACAGCGCCTCCGTCGTCCCGACCAGTCGTCCGTCCACTTCGGCCATCCGCTCGCTGGAGGAGTGCAGGCTGGTGGCGATCTGGTCCAAATTGGACTCCAGGCGCTCCTGGAGCAGCGCGCTCACCGCCTGCATCGCCTCGGCCGCGTTCGCCATGCTGGCGGCGTTGCCGGTCACCTGGGTCACGAACTCCTGCTGCGTGCCGGCCAGGGCGCGCAGCTGGACGTCGATGGACTCGGCGGTGCCGTTCGAGGACTTGGCGGTGTCGACCAGCGTGCTCGCCGCCGCGCCCAGTTCGGACACGACGCCCACCAGCGTCGAGGTGCTGGTCTGGTAGGAGCCGAAGTGCGTGGTGAACTCGTCGACGCTCTCCCGGAACCGGTCGACCAGCGGCGCCATCTGCTTGTCGATCAGCGAGCGGTCGGCGGCGACCGCCTCGCTGAGCACGTTCGTCGCCTCCTTGATGATCCCCTTGACCAGGTCGTCCACGCTCTCCCGGAAGGACTGGTGCGCGGCCCTGCTCTGCTCGGCGAGCGCGACGATCATCTCCTCGCCCTTGGCCCGCGCCGACTCGACGGCGGCCCGGGCGTTCTCGACGACCTCCCGGTTGGCCTCCGCCAGTTCCCCGGTGTGCTCGATCGCGTCCCGGATGACCTTCTGGACCGACTCGGCCCACTGCTCCGGCGTCGCCGGGGAGGTGACGGTGTTGCGCTCGACGGCCATCGCCAACGACGTCATGGCGACGTCGAGCTGCCGGGCGATCCGGTCGTTGTCCGCGGCGCACTCGGCTTCCTTCCGGTGCATCAGCGAGGTCAGGACCACGATCGAGCCGATCAGCACGGCGTCGACCAGCGCCACCCACGGCAGCGTCGCGACCAGCCACTCGCCGAGGTGGTCCCGGTCGAACACCGCGAGCGCCAGCGACAGCCAGGTGATCAGCAGCGGCAGCAGCGCGAACTGGTTGCGCAGGGTGTGCAGCCGGTTGACCGGTTTCGCCCGCACCTCGGCGAATTCGGACAGCACCCGCTCCGGCGCGACCAGCCGCTCGATCACCGGGAACGGCAGGTCCCGCACGGTCCGGTCGACGTCGTGGAGCCGCTTGACCGCGGTGTGCACCCCGGCGTCGGCCAGCTCACCGCAGACGGTCCTGAGCCCCTCCGCGGCGGCCCTGCCCTCCGGTTCGCCGAGCGCCGCGACGGCGGTGAACTCACCGCCCTCGTCGGTGGTGCTCGCCGCCTCGTCCTCAGCGGGCATCGGTCTTCCTCCTCGTCGCGCGGGGCACCGACCTGGCGGCCGGGAGGGATTTCTCCCTGCGCTCCCAACCGCTTCGGGGATCATACGGGCATCGCCCCGGGAGCGGACCCGAAACGGGAGTTCCGCTAGCGGTGCCCGCCGAGCCGGTGCAGCAACTGCTCGGCGCCCTCGTGCTCGGGGTCCCAGGTGAGGGCGTGCTGCAGGGCTCGCCTGGCCTCGTCGTCCCGGCCCGCGCGCTGGAGTTCCCTGCCGTGCAGGAAGATCCGCTCGGCGAGCAGGCGGCGGATGTCGACGTTGGTCTGGTCGTGCTGGAGCGCGCAACGCAGCCAGCGCTCGTCCTGGGCGAACGTCGCGGTGCTGGGGTTGGCCATGGCCGCGTCGCAGTGGATCCCGATCATCGCCTCGAACAGGTCGGGCCGGTTCGGTTCCCGCCGCCAGGCCAGGTGCGCGTAGCTGATCGCCTCCTTGTACTGGCCGCGGGCGAACCGCGCGCGGGCGGCGGCCATCAGGTCGTCACCGCTGCCCGCCCGGCCGTTGTCGCCCTGCTCGGCGGCGGGCTCGCGGGACCGGCTCGCGGCGATCTCGTCGAGCAGCTCCTGCGCGCCGTCGATCAGGACCCGGAGGTCCCGTTCGGCCTCGGCGAACCTGCCCTCCCTGACCAGCCGACGAGCTCGGTCCACTGTGGTCACTTCGCCCGGTCCGGTCAGCGAGGCGCTTCCCGGTGCCGTCAGCAGGGTCGCGGCCAGCCGCGGCGCGTCCGGCACCGGATCCGCCCGCTCGTCCTGGGCCGAGCCGAGCTGCTCGTCGTGGTCCGCCGACCGGCGCGCCCCGTGCTGGGCGTGCAGCATCGCGCCGCGCGCGATGTTCAGGGAGTCGGTCACCACCACCTCGGATCCCAGTCCCGCCACCAGTTCGCGGAGCTGGGGCATCGTGGCGGTCCCGCCTGCCAGCAGCACGGTGTCCACGTCCGCCCGGCTCATCCCGGACTCCGCGAACAGCGCGTCGGCGCGGTCGAGCGTGCCGGCCACCAGCAACCTGGCCAGCCGCTCGAAGGACCGCGGGTCGAACTGGCCGGTCAGGCTCTGCTCCCCGCCGGGACCGGCGACGAACCTGGGGAACACCACCGGTTCGGCCGCCGCGAACCGCTCCTTGACCTCCTCGGCGATGTCGCGCAGCCCCCGCCACCCGGCGTCGCCGCGCCGCACCTCGTCCGGCAGGGATCCGCGCTCCCGCAACAGGTTCAGCCACGCGTGCAGCACCTGCTCGTCGAAGGTGGAACCGCCGGGCGCGCTCCCGCCTTCGTAGCCGAGCGCGCGGTAGCGGCCGCGCGCGGCCCGCACCAGGCCGAGTTCGAAACCGTCGTAGCCCATCGCGTACACCAGGTACGTCCCGGTGCCCTCGCCGCCGGTGTGGCCGATGACCGCGGCGACCGAATCGGTCAGCAGGCTGACCCGGTCGAGCCCCGCTCCCCGCGCCGCGTCGAGCAGCGCGGTCCGCTGGACGCTGGAGAACCGCGCGGGCACGCTGATCACGGTCTCCCCCACGCCCAGGCCGGTCTCGGCCGTGATCCGCCTGCGCACCTCCCCCAGCGCCCGGGTCACCAGTTCCTCGGGTTCGGGCCCGTCCCCGGCGGGCCGGGCCACCACCCCGAGCCTGCTCTTCCGGCTCCGGAAGGCGACCGGCAGCTGACCGCCGGTCGCCGGTTCGCACCGCAGCCACGGCCAGTCCGGCCCGGCCAGGGTGCGGACCCGGACCGGCTCGCCGGGCGGCGAGTACGCGGCGCGCAGGGCGGTGCTGCCCAGGTCCACGCCGAGGTTGATCGCGGCCACTGCGGCTCCTACGCCTCGTCGAGCAGCTTCAGCAGACCGTCGAAGCTGCGCGAGTCGCCGATCGCGCTGACCTCGTACTCCTGCCCGACCTTGGCCACCATGACCCGCAGCGCCTGGGACTGCTCCAGCACCGTTTCCCGCCTGCCCTGCTGGAAAGCCTGCTGCACGGCCACGATCGCCTGGTTGATCCGGTGCGCGTCGTCCGGAGTGGCGCGGTCGGCCGCCCGCTCGGCGAGGTAGAGCTGCGAGGCGAGGCCGGAGCCGAAGATGTCGCCCTCCAGCACGCTGGTCATCCGGCGGCACTCGGCCGGATCGGAGAACACCAGCGTCTGCTGCGCGCGGTTGAGGTCGCCCTCGATCTTCATCGCCTGCGAGGGGTCCAGGTACTGGCCGTAGGTCCGCACGAAGTGCCTGGTGACCTCCTCGACGTACATCAGGTCGGCCCGGTGGGTCGCCTCGTCCTCCTCCACCGCGACCTTGGACGGGCCCTGGCTGCGGGCGGTGTCGAAGCGCAGCTTCTTGCGGTACACCAGGCTGGTTCCGGGCACGTTGATCGTGACGTGCAGTTCCCGGTTGCGGTCGAACAGGAAGCTCACGTCCACCCGGCTGTGGATGTCGATCTCCTCGGGCAGCTCGTACTCGATCACCCCCTGCTCCTGGTTCTCGCTGGCGATCCCGCTGTCGCCTTCGTAGACCGGAACCCGGATCAGCCTGCCGTCGGTGGCCTGGAAGGTGTGCCGCATCGGCTCGCTCATCGGGTACGGCGTGCCGCGCGGGATGATCGGCACGAAGGTGTCGGCCTGCGACCCCTTCACGGCCGCGACCCCGAGCGCCATGCCGGTCACGTCGTAGATCTGCAGCTCGCCGACCGACCGCGCGCTCACCAGGGTGCCCCGGCATTCCGTGCACTCCTTGGCGGATTCGTCGTTGACGGTCCCGCACTTGGCGCACTCCACGCCGTGCAGCGTGCTCGCGAGGATGCCCGCGCCGATCGCGACGCACTCCATCGCGTCGATGTCGCGGCGGACCTTGCCGCTGCCGAAGAAGTCCTCGACGACCTCGCACACCTTGGGGACGAGCGTCGAACCGCCGACCAGCAGCACGTCCGAGATGTCGTCGGGGGCGAGGTGCTGCCGGTCCAGCGCGGTGCGCACGAGGGCGATCGTGCGGTCCACCAGAGGCGTGATCATCTCCTCGAACTCGGCCCTGGTCAGGGTCATCTCCACGTCCACCGGCCGGCCCGCGCTGCGGTAGGCGGCCGGGATGATGATGTCGGTCGACTCCGCGGTGCTCAGCTCCCGCTTGGCCTCCTCCGCGGCTTTCTTGGCGTGGAACAGGAACTCGCTGTCGCCCGACGGGTCCACCCCGGCGTTCTGCCGCACCCACTCGGTGATCCGGCCGGTGATCAGCTGGTCGAAGTCGTCCCCGCCGAGCCAGTTGTCCCCGTTGAAGTCCAGCACGTGGAAGTGGTGGCGGCCGTCGGCGTCGGTGACGGTGTTGAGGATCGAGATGTCGAAGGTGCCGCCGCCGAGGTCGTAGACCAGGACGCGGTGCCTGCCGCCGTCGTGGTGCTCCAGGCCGAACGCGACGGCCGCGGCGGTCGGTTCGTCGATGATCCGCTTGACCACCAGCCCGGCGGCCTCGCCCGCCTCCCGGGTCGCCGCCCGCTGCGCCTCCTTGAAGTAGGCGGGCACCGTGATCACGGCGTGCGTGACGTCGGTGCCGAGCTTCTCGGTCGCGCCCTGCTTCAACCGCTCCAGGATCAGGGTGGACACCTGGGCCGGGGTGTAGGTCGTGCGACCGATGACCACGTGCGCGCGGGGGTCCTCGTCGGAGCCCGGCACGATCCGGTAGCTGCGCCGTTCGCGGGCCTCGGCCACGGCCTCGTCGGCGAAGTCGCGCCCCATCAGGCGCTTCACCGACAGGATGGTGTTCTCCGGATCCCGCTTCGCCCAGTTGAACGCGGGAGATCCGACGAGCAGCTCCTCCTTGCCGTCGCGGCTGCGCATGCTCACCACCGACGGGGTCGACCGCGCGCCGCCGACGGTGACGACGGAGGATCCCGCTCCCCCGGAGTCGTACCTGGCCACCACGGAGTTGGTGGTCCCGAGATCGATGCCGATGGCGGTCATTGCTGTTTCTCCTCTCCGGAGGCGACGATCACCGATGCCCGGTACACCAGCTCTCCCCGGTACCGGATGCCGTGCTTGAGCACCTTGACCACCGCGTCCCGCGGCAGGCCCGCGGCCTCGGCGACGCCTGCCACGTGGTGGGTCTCGGGATCGGCGAGCTCGCCCGGCCAGCCGATCAGTTCCAGTTCGCTGTTGTTGCACAGCACGTCGATCAGCAACTGCCTGGTGCGGTGCACGCTGGCTCGGTAGGACTCGAAGTCTGCGTCGTCGTGGGCGAGCAACCGGTCGAAGGCGTCGAGGGCACCGGTAATCCCGCTCAGCAGCCGGGCGAGGTCTCGCTCCACCCGGTCAAGCTCCCGCAGCACGTGCTCGGTGTGCTCGCGGTGCGCGTCCAGGGCGCGCACCAGGTCCAGCGTCGCCGTCCGGTTCCCGGCCAACACCTCGCCAAGGGCCCCGCCGTCCGCGGGCCCGGGATCCGCGCTGGACCGCTGTGCTTCCCGGCTGCTCATCCTTGGCTCCCAACGGTCATCGGTCGAACTCGACCAGGCTGTCGATCAGGGCTCGCGCGGGGAACGCGCCGATCTCGGGGGGAATCGACGCGGGCTCCGATGCTTCCAGAGCGAGCCCGGCCAGCTCGCGCCGGATCCGCTCGCGGGCGCGTCCGATCTCGGCGCCCGGGTCGACGTCGTAGACCAGCAGGTCCGCCAGCAGCCGGGTCCTGGGGTCGCGCAACTGGTTCCACGCCTTGTGCGCGGCCTGGTTCATCAGACCCCGTGCCATGAGCGTGAACGATGCGTCCTCGACCTCGGAGTGCGCGGATTCCGGGGTTATTCCGGCAGGAGCGAGCACGTCGTAGGGGAACGGCCCGCTCCAGGCGGTCGTGGGATCGATGATCATCGGTGGTCGCTCCCGTCCTGCCTGCGCCGGGCCAGCTCCTCGTCGAGCGCGGTCAGCAGCGCGGCCCGGACCGCGGCGTTGCCCGGATCGAACCGGGTGGCCCGGACCAGCGCGTGCACGCTGCCGACCGGATCGTTGCCCGCCCTCCTGCGTTCGGCCTCCTCGGCCAGTGCCCGCGCCCGGCCCGGTGCGTCCAGCGCGGCGCCCGCCTCGTCGCCGTAGGTTCGCACCAGACCGCCGAGTTCGTCGAGATCGAGCTTGGCCAGCAGCGAGGATTCCAGCTCGGCCAGCACGTCGCCGAGGCTTTCCAGCAGCCAGCTGTTCGGCAGCACCGGGGCGAGCCCCTCGTGGACGATCACGTAGGCCTCCCGCAGGATCGCGAACCCGCCTGCGGCGGTCCGGCCGCCGGGCAGCCCGGTCCGGCCGTAGACCAGCGCCCGCGCGAGATGTCCGCGCACCAGCGGGGATTCCGGGTTCAGCTGGAGCGCTTCGCGCAGCACCTCGACGGCCCGCCGGATGTCGGGCTCGATCCCCTGCTCGCGGCAGGCGGATCCGTACCACACCCCGGCGTCGACCAGCATGTCCGCCCACTTCCGGGTCAGCGTCTGCCGACCGCGCGGACCGACCACCGCCCGCGCCTCGCGCACCAGCGCGATGGCCTCGTCGAGCCGGTCGATCCGCCGGAAGCTGACCAGCGACTCCACCCGGCCCAGGACCATCCGCAGCACGGCCTCCCTGGTGCGGACCGTCATCGCGGCGTTGGCCGAAACCTCGATCGCCGCGCCGAGTTCGGCGATCGCCGCCGCACCCTGGTCGCGGCCCGCCAGCAGGTCGCGGGCGAGCGAGAGGTGCGCCCACACGGCGAGTTCGACCGCGTCTTGAAGCAGCCGGAACCGCCGGTTCGGCAGCATCGCGTGAGCTGGGTTGCGCTCCAGGAAGTCCTGGCAACGCGGGCAGTCCGCGGGCTCCGCGTGGGATTCCGGCCCGCCGCAGTCGGCGGGCAGTTCGGTCAGCCGCTGCCGGTGGAACTCCGGCAACGCGCGCAGCGCCGCCTCGAACCGGTGGTGCTCGATGAGCGCGAACGCCGCGGACAGCTCGGAGAACGACCAGCGGAGCCTGCGCAGCACCACGCCCTCCGACTCGGCACCGTCCACCTGGGCCGGGTCGGCGTTCGCCGCGAACTTCCCCAGTTCCCCGGCCAGCCCCAGCATCCGCACGTACGCGGGCCCGCAGGCCAGCGTCCCGGTGGGCAACGGCAGCCCGCCCGCTTCCTTCAACGCCTGCGCGGCGCCGAGTTCGGCTTCCAGGAACGACACCAGGTTCCGGTAGCACTCGGCCTGCTGCGGCCGCCCCGCGCTGGTGTGGCGCTCCTCGTGGCGGGTGAGCAGGTCGTTGAGGTACCGGCCCAGCTCGGCGCGCAGCCGGGCGGAGTCGGCCGGGGTGACCGCGTGGCCGTAGCAGGCCGCCCGCGCCTGGCGCCAGGCGATCCAGTACTCGTCGTCGGTGAGCACCACGGCCCAGCAGGACAGGGCGGTGCGCCAGACCTGCTCGGCCTGCTCCCAGGCTCCGGTTTCCTCCAGTTCCTCGGCCTGCCAGAAGGAAGCCACCGCGATCCGGTGCACGACGGCTGTTTCTCCCGGCGCCTCCGCGAGTTGCGCCCACCAGGCCGCGAGGGCCTCCGCCCGGTTGCCCGCCAGCAGCTTGAGCAGCGGGGCGTCCTCGGGCAGCCGGGCGCACAGCCGCGCGAGCAGGGCCGGAGCGTCGCCCGGCTGGAGGTCGTCGAGTTCCCGACCCACGGCGGCGGGATCCCGGAACCGGTAGAGCCGCGCGTCCAGCAGCAGCCGCTTGGCAGGGGTGTGCAACTGGTCCCAGGCGACCCGCTCCTGCCAGCTGATCCCGCCGCGCTCCATCAGCGTGTAGATGGCGTCCTTGACGATCTCGGTGGGCGACGCCGGCGTCACCCCGGCCGAACGCAGCGCCCGGTACGGGAAGGTCTCCTCCCGCCACGCGACCGGATCGGCGACCAGCGCCGCGTTCGCCAGGCCGTCCGCCCAGGGCAGCGCGGCGAGCAGCCGCTCCAGCCGGTCACGCCTGCGGTCGCTGTCCAGCACCGGCCGGTCCAGCTGCTCGAAGGCCGCGATCGCCGCCGACCAGTGGCCGCCGCGCTCCAGGTCCCGGCCGTTCGCGTACGCCCGCCGGTCAGCCGAGTCCGCGTGCTCGGCGCAGGCGTCGTAGGCGCTGACCGCGCCGGACCAGTCGTCGCGCTGCTCGGCCAGGCGTCCGCGCGCGTAGCTGATCAGGGTCGCGGTGTCCCGGTGATCGCCCAGCGCCTCGGCCATGGCGAGGCAGTTCTCCCATTCCTGCCGGGAGATCGCCGACCGCAGCCGTGCGTAGTCCGACCTGGTCCGCGCGTCCTCGAAGTCGTCGGGCAGGGCCGCGTAGGCCGCGACGAGGCGCGCCCAGTCCGCCGACTCCTGCTCGGTCAGCCTGGCCCTGGCGTAGCTGGTCCGGTGCCGCAGATCCCGGTAGTCGCCGGGCAGGTCCCCGTACCGCGCCAGCGCGCCGGACCAGTCACCGTCCTGTTCGGACATCCGGCCTCCGGCGTAGCGGTGCGCCCGCGCGAGTTCCGGGTCGGCGTCGGCCACCGGTGCGTAGGCGGCCACCGCCGACGCCCAGTCCTCGGCCGCCTCGGCCAGCCTGCCCCGCGCCTCCCGGCGGGCCACGCCGACCCGGCCGTCCCGCTCCGCGTCCGGCGCGTCGCCGAGCAGCGCGAGCGCCGAGCGCCAGTCCTCGTGCAGCGCGGCGATCCTGGCCCGCGCGAACCGTCGGCGGCGCCCGACCTCGCCGTCGGCGAAGCCGTCCGGCAGTTCACCGAAGCCCGCGATCACCTCGGCCCAGTCCTCGCGGACGTCGGCCGACCGGCCCGCCGCGTACTGGATCCGCGAACCCGTGTCGAGCAGCTGCCTGGGCAGTTGCTCGTAGTGCCCGCAAGCCGCGTCCCACTCGCCGTCCTGCTCGGCCAGCCGTCCGCGCGCGTAGTCGAGCCGGACCAAGGCGTCGGCGTGCTCGCAGCCCTCGAACCGCTCGACAGCGAGTGCCCAGTCCTCCGCGGCTTCTGCGACCCGCCCCTCGGCGTATTCCTTGCGCCCCGCTACCTGCTCGATCGGCAGAACGCCGTAGCACGCAACGGCTTTCTCCCAGTCCTGCGCTTCCTCCGCCTCCTGGCCCGCCCGCTCCGCGTGCTGCTTCGCAGCGGTCAACCGCGCGTCGACATCACCGAACCCGGCGGGCCGTTCGTCCAGGACCCGCTGGTAGTTCCGCAGCGCCGACGCCCAGTCCCCCGCCGCGTCGGCCCGGCGCGCGTCGTCGGCCAGGGCGGCGAGCCCGGCCGCGCGGTCGACCTCGTCGCGGAGCTGGTCGAACAGCGACGCCGGCAGCAGCTTGCGGACCTCGTCGAGGAGTTCGCGGGCGCGGCCGGGATCGTCCTCCTCGGCCAGCACCGCGCACAGCTGCTCGATCCGCGGCCAGGCCAGCTCGATCCGCGCCTCGGTGATGAGGCGGTCCTGCTCCGGTGTCCGCTTCCCGGTCCGCAGCGTGCGCAGCACGCCATCCCAGTCGTAGCGGGAGCGCAGGAACGTCGCCGCCGACAGCACGCTGGTCATGTTCACGTTGCCGGGCGCGGTGAGCCGGTCCAGCGCGGCCTCGCCCGCGCGCAGCGGGTCGGCCACCTCGTCGCCGTCCTCGTGCACCTCCCGCGCCTTGAACAGCCAGCCGTGGCCGTGCTCCCGGTGCAGGAACAGCACCGGGGTGGCCCATTCGATGGAGGTGTGGCCGGGCAGGCTCGCGATGTGCTGGCGGGCGGCGGTCATCGACTCGTCCACCGTCCGGTTCGAGCAGATGCCTTCGAGCAGCCGCGGCCCGAACGTGCCCGCCGCGCGGTCGGTCACCACCCCGCTCATGGCCGCCACCGCCGGAATCCCGCGCCCGATCAGGGCCTGCGCCACCCCGGAGAACGGCTCGACCCGGGCGCTGTGCGCGCCCGAGCACAGGTTCAGCACGACCAGCCGCAACCGCCGCGCCTGCACGAGGATTCCGCTCAGCAGCTGGCCGTTCATGTGGTCGGTGCCGCCGCCGTCCTCGGATTCGAGCAGGACCACGCCCTCGCCCATGGCCTCGTCGAAGCGCCCGTGCGCGATGAGCAGGACGGCCGCGGGCTGGTCGGAGTGCTCGGTGAGCCAGGACTCGACCTCCCGCCTGGTGGCGTGCCGCAGGACGGTCCTGCGCACCGCCAGTTCCGGCAACGCGCGCTCGAGCTCGGCCAGCTCCCGTTCGTACTCCAGCGGCGGCAGCCCCGGCGGTGACGCGACGGCGACGAGCAGCTCGATGTGCTCCGGCTCGTCCGCGGCGACGGGCAGCCGGTGGGCGGACGGGTCGCCGGGCAGGGAGCGGGTGACCGACAGCGTCGCGTTCAGCGCGAGCGTCTGCTCGGCTCGTTCCGCCGGTGAGCACAGCGCTTCCACCGGCAGGTCCTGGAGTTCGGACGGCAGGTCGAAGCGCAGCCGCAGGCAGGGCGGGCCCGGCTGGGCGCGCGCCGAGCCGAGGCAGGCGCTGATCTGGTCCGGCAGCAGGATGCCGAACACCGACCGGCCCAGCTCCCGCAGCCGGGCCACGACGTTGGTGCCGCCGGTCGGCGCGTGGCCGAGCTCGATGTCGATCAGCTCGGTGAGCTCGCGGCGCAGCTCGGCGGGCTCGTCGCCGATGTCGAGCACGGCCGCGGCGTTGGCCGGTCCGTTGGCCAGCACCAGGTACCGCCGGGTGCCGACGCGGCGCACCCGGATCCGCAGTTCTCCGATCTCCAGCACGGCTACCGGCTCCGCCTCCTCACCAGACCGTTCCGCTCCTCGCGGGTCCGGTCCCGCTCCGCGCGCAACCGCTCGTGGCCGGGCCTGCCCGCGAGGCCTAGCTCGAACTGCTGGATCGCTTCGTTGAGCAGGTGCAGGGCCTGCCGCACGTCCCGCTCGCGGAGCTCGTCGTAGGCCCGCGCGCGCAGGATCAGGCCCAGGTTCAGCCGCGACCGCAGCAGGTGCGGGCTCAGCTCGACAGCCCGCCTGAGGTCGTCGTGGGCGGCGCGGGCGGCGTTCTGGTCCTTGTTGAACGTCTCGACACCCCTGGTCGTCAGCATCGCGGCCAGCCGCGTGGTCAGCCGGTCGCGCAGATCCGCGTCGCCGGTCCCGACCACGTCCAGCGCCGCGTCGAGCACGGCGACCGCGTCGGTCCAGTTCTCCTTGCGCGCGCAGGCTTCCGCCCGGCCCAGCGCGGTGTCGGCCACCAGCCGCCGCACCGCGTCGCTGCGGCCGAACTCCCGCGCGACGCGGTCGGCCTCGCGCCAGCACCTCGCGGCCTCGGCCGCGTTCATCCCGGGCTTGGTGATCTCAGTCCGCGCGGCTTCGAACAACGCCTGGACTGCCAGCGACGCACCGGCTTCGGCCAGCGCGGCGTGCTTGTCGGCCCGCGCGGCGAAAGCCGGGTTGTGGCGGTCGAATTCCGGGCAGCCCGGTTCGCACGCGCCAGGCGGCGTGCGTTTGCGGCAGGACGGGCAGCGCAGGTCCATCGCCAGCTCCGCAGCTTCCGCCGGTCTTCCGGCGGCCAGCTGGGCACCGGCGATGCCCAGGAGCGAGAAGTGGCGGAGCAGATCCGCCAGCCGCTCGTCGGAATCGCCCAGCCGCGCGACGAATTCGCCGAAATGCCGCTCCAGCCCGAGTTCGGCGATCCGCAGCGGCCCGCACACCAGCCGCGCCCCGCCCGCGCCGGGCAACGGCAGTCCCCCGAGCTCGCCCAGGACGCGCGCCGCCTCGTCCTCCCGGCTCAGCAACAGCACATCCCGCCCGGTTCCGTGCTCGACCAGCTGCTTCTCGATGAGCTCACGCAGGTTCGCGTGCAGGGAAGTCACGGTGTCCGCGTCCAACTCGCGGCCGTAGCGCCGTTCCGCGTCGCGCCGCCATCCCGAGGTGAAGTTCTCGTTGTGCAGCAACGACATCCACGCGCCGATGCAGGCTTCCCAGCTCGCGCCTTCCGGGGCGTCCTCGGCGCTTAGCGCGTGCAGCAGCATCGCCGCGTGGACGTGGCCGATCCGGTGATCGGTCGGGTCGTTGCGGACCAGGCGGCCGAGACGTTCGAGCCCGTCCGACCGGTAACCGCCCAGCCCGCAGACCAGCGCGTCGATCAGCTCCGGTTCCCCGTCGCCGCGGTGCAGCAGCGAGGCAGCCCGCTCCCACTCGCCCTGTTCCGCCGCGGCGAACGCGGCGACGCGCGGCGCGGGAGCCGAAGCCCTGCGGAAACCGCTGTGCTGCGGATAGCGGTCATGCAGCTCGCTCCAGGACTCGGCACCGGCTTCCAGGCGCCCGAGCCCGTAGGAAATGACCCCGTGCCGCAACAGGATCGCGTCGTCCCGGACGCCACCGGCCATCGCTCGCTCGTAGGCGGCGAGCGCGTCTTCGTCCCTGCCCTGCCGGTCCTGCGCCGTGCCAAGCACCGCCGCCGCGACGGGGTCCTCAGCGGCTTCGGCCGCGAAGGACTCGGCCTGCTCCCAGCGTCCGCGCGATAACAGCAACGTCGCGACCAGCAAGCGCGCCCGGTCGTCGAGAGGGCCGCAGCGGGCAGCCGCGTACAGGTCGGTCAGGGCGAGGTCCTCCCGCGCCCGCCGCACCCGCACGTAGGCCCGCTGCACATATGCCTTGCCCAGCCCGGAATCCCGCACCAGCGCGGCGCCGAGGAACCGCTCGGCGCGCGAGTAGTCGGCGTCGTGCGCGGCAGCGCACCCGGCCCAGTAGAAGCCGTCCGGAGCCTCCGGGCACAGCCGCTGCGCCTTCGCGAAGCGGCGGTCAGCGGCGCGGAAGTCGTTGCGGGCCAGGCAGATCCGGCCCAGCCCGACCTGCGCGTCCGCCGCGACGCAGGGGGCCGACCGGTCCCCTGCTCCGCTCGCCCACTCCAGCGCGGCGGCGAAGCTGTCCTCGGCCTCCGCCAGGTCGCCCGCGCGCAGCGCCCGCTCACCGGCGGAGTTCGCCCGCCGCGCGTCGGCGATCCCGGCGGGGGCTGCCATGGCCGCGGTTATTCGCCGGCTTCGTCGAGCTCGGACCGCCAGGCACCGCGGTGCCGGTCGTAGTGCAGCGGCCCGGACCGGAACGCGGACAGATCGAGCCCGACGAGCTGCTGGTACGCCTCGATCGGCAGGTCCTCCTCCAGGACGATCCGCAGCTTGCTGTCGGAGTCCTGCAGCACGAGCGGAATCCGCCGGTCCCCGTCCTGCTTGCCGCCCTTGCGGCGGGCCAGCGACTTCACGCCGCCGTAGATGTCCTTGACGGCCTCCGACCCGAGCCCGCTGAGGAACGCGTGCAGCGGCAGCGCCGCCAGCACGATCCAGCTGAACTCGGCGACGCTGCGATGCGCCAGCTCCCGCCTGCACTCGACCTCGAACCCGAACCCGCCGAACAACCCGGTCAGCTCCTGCTCCAGGTCAGCACCGACCTCGCGGTCGAGCAACAACTCCGCACGGACCAACGCGTCCACCATCCCGCCTGTGAGGTCGAGCTCTTCGGCGCCGATTATGCCGACAACCACCCCGCCCGTGGCGCATTTTCGCAACGCGGATTTGGACAATCAGTTCGTGCGGCGACGACTGCGCAGCCCGAGCCAGGCCGAGCGAACCTGCCGGGACGACGCAACCACCACCCCGTCACCGGCCGAGACACGCAACAGGGGACGACGCTCCGCACTCCCAAGCGCCGACCGCGAGCACGTCAGCGGTTGTGCGCGACGGCGAACGGCTGGGACTCGTACGAGTCGCCCATCTGGCCGGTGCCGCCCAGCCTGCCGTCCGGGAGCTCGGTCCCGTTGACCAGGGCGCCTTCCTGCGGGCCGTCGACGGGCTGCCACGAGGTGCCGTCGTAGCGCAGCAGGCCCTTGGTGCCGAGGCTCCACAGCGCGCCTTCGGCCTGCACGAGCTCTCCCACGCTGCCCTTCGGGTCGGGCGCCTGTTCCCGGGTCCACTTGGAGCCATCCCAGTGCATCAGGATCGGCTGGCTGGCTTCGGGGGTGTCGTACGGCGTCTGGGTCGCCGAGATCCAGACGTCGTCCGGCTTGTAAGCCGCGACCCCGTGGACGGTCACGTAGTCCGACTCGCCGGTCTCCAGCGGCGGGACCTCCACGTGGCTCCACCGCGCGCCGTCCCAGTGCATCGAGACGATCTGGTGCGGCCGCTCGGAGGTGATCCCGGCCATCCACAGGTCGTTCGGCGCGGCGCCGCCGATGCTGGAGAAGTTCTGGTTGTCGGTGGCCGGCGGCAGCGGAACCCCGCGCCACTGGCCGTTCTCCCAGCGGCTGGCGAAGCTGCGCGACAGCGGCTGGTCACCGTCGCGGTAGGCGTTGCCCACGACCCAGACGTCGGGTCCGACCGCCTCGACGTCGTGCGGCGAGATCCGGGGCGCGTCGGGCACCACCAGCGGGACCTCGGTCCACGCCCTGCCGTCCCAGTGGATGGTGGCGCCCCGGCTGACCTTGGTGAACTCGCTGACGGCCCACGCGTTGTCCGGGCCGGTCACCGCGGACGCGACGATCTGGCCGATGTCGGGCACCGGCTCCTCGGCCCAGCGCCCGGTGTCGTCGCGGCGGAAGCCCTGCGCGGTGAGCGAGGTCGGCGTGCCCGGCGGGCCGTAGCTGCCGAATGCCCAGGTCGCACCGCCGCCGCCGGCCACCGTGCTGATGTAGGACGACATGTCGGGCCGGGTCGGGAACTCCTCGCCGGTCCAGGTGCCCTGCGCGGTCGCGGATCCCGCCGTGCCCACGACCGCCACCAGGGCCACGGCCAGGGTCGCTCCGGTTCTTCTTGACATCGCTTCCTCTCAGGCGGCGAATCCCTACCCCCTGGAGACGCGGGCGAAGTCGATCAGGTTGCCCCGGAGGATCAGCAGCCGCAGCCGCCGAGCCGGGACCACTGCGCGGTCGGGCGTCCGCCGGTGCGCAGCAGGTCGCGGTCGAGGTTCCGCTGCGGCCATCCGGCGGGCGAGTCCTCCCACGACTCCTGCCGCCCGTAGGCGGTCATGTCCAGCAGCCCGTAGGTCGGCGCCATCACCTCGACGCCGCGGCCCGTCGTCCAGTACGTCTCGAAGATCCGGTCGCCCCGCCGCAGGTAGCACGCAAGCAGGAACGGACCCCGGCCCGCCATCAGCGCTTCCTCGGACCCGCGGACCGAGTACCAGGGCACGTCCCAGCCCATCAGGTCGCGGTAGCGGACGCTTTCCTCGTACGGGCCCTGGCAGAACGTGGCGTAGGTGATGCCGCGCGCGTGCAGGTAGGACAGTTCGCGGACCTGCCCGTTGTAGTACGTGCAGCCCTCGCACTGCCCTTCGGCCGGCTGGTCGTCGTGCCACATGTGGAAGTAGGCGATCAGCTGCTGCCGCCCTTCGAACACGTCGAGCAGCGCGACCGGTCCGCCCGGCCCGGTCAGCTCGGTCGCCGGATCCACCTCGACCATCGGCAGCCGCCTGCGGGCGGCGGCGATCGCGTCCGCTTCGCGGGTGTGCGCCTTCTCCCGGATCCGGAGCGCGTCCACCTCGGCCTGCCAGGTGGCGCGGTCGGTCACCGCGGGCGCGGCGGGGTTCGTCGTGTCGTCGGTCATTGCTGCTCCTTCTCGTCGAGGTGGCCCGACAGTGCGTCGAGCGAGGTGTCCCAGTCGCGCGCCAGCACGGCCAGGAACTGCTGCGCCACCCGCATCGGGGCGGAGTGCACCTGGTACCGGACGCGGCGCCGCTCCCCGGGCTCGGCGGTGACCAGACCGGCGTCGGTCAGCAGGGCCAAATGCTTGGCGATCGCCTGGCGCGTGATCGGCAGCCGGTCGGCCAGCTCCGTGGCCGTGGCCGGCCCCGCCGAGGCCAGCTCGGCGAGGATGGCGCGCCTGGTGGGGTCGGCCAGGGCGGCGAAGACCTGTTCGGCGACCGCCTCGGTGTCACGCGGCATCGAGGAAGTCGGCCAGTTCGCCCAGCTCGCGGTCCCAGCCCTCGGAGCGGGAATCGCGGCCCTGTTCGCCGGGCAGCTGCGCGAAGCCCGACTCGACCATCCGCAGCCGGGTGCCCGGCCCTGCCGGTTCGAGCGAGAACTCGACGTAGGTGCGGCGCGGGTCGTCCGGCGGCATCCCGCAGACCGGCCAGGTGAAGCCGAACACCGCAGGCGCCTCCACCTTTTCCACCCGCAGCTCCACCGCGTGCTCTCCTGGCCAGCGGACCCGGGCCGTCCCGCCCGGTCTCAGGTCGATCTCGGCTTCGCTGCCGAACCAGGACCCCAGTCCCTCGGCCGTGGTCAGCGCCGCCCACACCTTCTCCGGCGGATGCGCGAGCTCCACGATCCGCTCGATGCGATCGGGAAAACCCATGACGTCCTCCATGTAGCAACCGATTGGTTGCCACTCTATGGCAACCGATCGGTTGCGTCAATGGAGAACGCGGTCAGCCCACCGGCACGGCGTGCGGCGCGCCGAGGTAGGGGAACTCGGCGAGCAGGTCCGAGTGCGGTCCGATGTGGTCGGTGGTGATCTTCCCGCCGGACACCATCGCCAGCCGTGCGGAGGTGACGTCGTCGGTGAGCTTGCGGCCGTTGGGATAGGCGGCGGGCTTGCCGCGGTCGAACCGCAGGATGTCGGGCAGCACGGTGCGCAGGGTCTGCTCGGCGGTCTGCGGATCGTAGCCGCCGGTGTGCTGGAGAACCGCGGTCCACGGGCGCAGGTAGGTGTCCCAGTCGTCGGCTGGTTCTCCCGCGTTGTAGGCGTCCTTGGCGTTCTCCTCGTTGAAGTACGCGGTCAGGGACGGATGCGCGCCGCGGTCGACGGACGTGAGCTGCCCGTCGCGCCGCAGGCTCGCCCGCATCCACACCCCGATTTCGGCGTCCTGGCCCAACTCCGCGTCGGGCATCTCCAGCACCAGGCCGAAGACGTTCTTGTCCGCCATGGTGTCGTTGCCGGTCCAGCGGAAGTCGTTGCCGATGCCTTCCAGGTCGGCGAAGAACGGATCGCTGCGCAGTCCGGCGAAGAACCGGTACGGGCCCGTTTCGACCGCTTCGGCCCGCGGGCCGAAGTGCACGGGGGCGTCGGCGATGATCCGCTCCCCCGCGACATCGTGCCGGCGTGCTTCGGGACCGGTCGCGCGGTGGACGGTCACGGTCTGCCCGTCCTCCGGCCAGGAGAACGTGAAGCTGAACGCCACATCGGCGCGATGGTCGCCGTCGGTGTCGACGTTGATCCGGTACACCGCGTCCGGGTGCAGGGCGTCGTCCCCGGTGGCGAACGGGTGCACGTCCATGATCAGCACGGTGCGCTCGCCCGGCGCGCCGAAGGCGAACAGGTCGGTCAGGTCCAGGCGTGGATCGTCCATGGGAGGCCGCAGGTTCGGGCCGCTGAGGTGATGTGACATGCCACCAGCGTCAGCCAACTCCGGCAACATCGCAGGAGAGGTGCGAACGCCAGTGCGCATCTCCGGAAAAGCAAGCGGGCGGTAGCGGTCCGAAGACCGCCACCGCCCACCAGTGCGAGTGCTCAGATGGCTTTCAGGTCCGACAGCAGTCCGAGGGCGTCGGAGAGGACCCAGTACTCGACGCACTTTCCGTTCCGGAACCGGGTGAACGACATCCCCGTGTACTCGACGCGGGTTCCCGGCTCGGCCGCGGCCTTCGGGGCGCCGCCTGCGTAGGTGCCGGTCACGACGTACCCGCCCGCCACCAGGTCGCCCTCCTGGATCGGGCCCGGCGTGGTCCGGAAGCGCAGGTCGTGCAGCAGCGACCGGATCGACACGACCCAGTCCAGCAGGCCCTGCCGGGTCGTCACCTGCCCGGAGTCCGAGAATCCCAGGTACTTCGCCAGCGGCGGGAAGTGCACCGTGATGTCGTCGGCGACGAACGCCTCCGTCTCGGCGGGATCCAGTTCTCCGTTCCACAGGTCCACGAACTTCTCGAACGCGACCTTGCCGGGAAGCGTCCCGGCCGCGCCGCCGACCGTCATCGGGCGCCCTCCGCCGCCTGCTGCTTCTCCTGCGCGGCAACGGAACCCGCCACGCCCTTGATGCCCGCCAGCAGCGGCAGCACCAGCAGCGCGCACGCACCGCAGATCACGCCGATGACGACCCAGGAAACGCCGCGGTCCAGCAGCAGCGCCGCCAGGCTCGTCGCCAGCGTCATGCCCAGGTACTGCGCGGAGCTGTTCAGCGCCAGCGCGGTGCCGCGGATCTCCGGGCGCAGCTCGCTCACCAGCGCGGTCAGGCACGGCTGGCCGACGCCGACCGCGGTGCCCCACGCGATGAACGCGATCAGCACCAGCACCAGGTTGCTCCCGATCGCGGGCGTGGTGATCACCCCGGCGGCGGCGACGATCGCGGCCACCACCATCACGGTCCGCTTGCCGAACTTGTCCGCGAGCCTGCCGCCGACCAGCGCGCCCGCCATGCTGCCCGCCCCGGAGCCCATGATGGTCAGACCGGCCTGCGCCTCGTTGAGCTGGAACCGCTCGGCGTAGAACGTGCCGATGTTGGAGAACATCCCGTACAGCGCCGCGGCCCACAGCAGCGTGCCGACGAGGACGAACAGCACCGCCGGGGTCGAAACGGCGCTGCGCACCATGCCGAGAACCGCCTTGCCCGGGCTGACCTTCTGCGGCTTGCCCGCCGACGAACCCGGCATCTCCGGCAGCAGCACCAGCACGAGCACGAAGACCAGCGCCGTCGCGACCGCGATGACGAAGAACGCGGCCCGCCAGCTGGTCAGGAACGCGAGGTAGGAGCCGATCGGCACACCGATCACCGACGAGCTGAGCAGACCGGCCACCACCTTGCCGATCGCCTTGCCGCGCTGCTCGAACGGATGGGTGTCGGAGATCATCGCGTACACGCTGGGCATGATCATCGCCGCGCCGAGGCCGGACAGCGCGCGGCAGGCCAGCAGGAACGGGAAGTTCATCCCCAGCCCGGTGAGCGCGTTTCCGACGACGAACAGGACCAGGCCGGCGGTCAGGATCCGGCGGCGCCCGAGGCGGTCCGACAGCGCGCCGAAAAGCGGCGCCGACACCGCGAAGAACAGCGCGTAGACGCTGACCAGCAGACCCCCGAGCCGAGCGGGCGCGTCGGCGTCCTCGGCGATGGCCGGGATCAGCGGCGCGACGACCATCGAGTCGAGCCCGATCAGGAAGGCGCTCGACACACCTATCGCCATGACCCGGCCGGGGCTTGCTGCGTGCTGTGCTGGGGTACTCATCGATTCCTCTCCAACAGGAACTGGTCGCGCATCACTCGGCTCCGGTCGTCGTCGCGAGGGGCAGGCCGCCACTGCGACCGCGCGCCAGCGAAACGGGTACCACAGTAGTGCCGACACCCCGGCACACGACCACGGATTCGTCGAGTTCCTCCGCTGTCGTGGGCCCGAGGTCGTACCGGGCCCGGATCACCTTGCGGGCCTCCAGTTCGACCGTTCGGCGCAACCGGCCGCGCCGCACCAGTTTCGCGGTGGCCTCCACGAAGTCCCCGGCGTAGACCGGTGCCAGGAACTCCAGCGAGCTGTACCCGGTCAGCAGCCCCTCGTCCCCGTCGGTGCGGATCGTGATCTCGGTGACCAGATCGCCGAACAACTTCAGGATTCGCGCACCGTCCACCAGGTTTCCGCCGTAGTGGGCATCCTGCTGCCCCATCCGGACCCTGAGCGCGGCGGTGACCAGATCAGCCATCCCTGCTCCTCGTTCTCTCGTTTCCCGCTCCACGAGCCGAGATCTGCTCCACGGTGGCGCGCGCGAGCGCGTGCGCACCACCGCTGGTAGTCGACCCGTTCGCAGTGATGATGGCCACTGCGACCACGTAGTCCGCCTTGTGCGAGATGGAAACCGCGATGTCGGACGCGCCGATCGCGTCCGCGCGCGCCGACGCCGCCCCGGTCAGCTCCACGACCGGGGCGGCGTTGTCCGCGCGCAGGATTCCCACCTGCCGGGGTCTTATCCCCGCTGCCACTCCTGTTCCCAGCGCCTTGAGGACCGCCTCCTTCGCCGCGAACCGGCCCGCCAGGAACTCGCGGGAACGGCTCGCGCCGAACGTGTCGGCGATGGCGAGCTCGGCGTCGGCGTAGGTGTAGCGCCGGAACCAGGGGCGGGTGAGCAGCCGGTCCAGCTCACCCGCGCCCAGCACGTCGACGCCGAGGCGCATCCCGCTCACCGGAACTTCAGCGCCGCCAGGTGCGCCCGGCCGGTGCGCGGCTCGACGTCGCACAGCACCACGGTGGTGTGGTTCTCCTGCCAGTTCCGCCAGTTCCGCGCCAGGTCGAGCCACACGCTCGTGCAGTAGCTGCCCGCCTCGACGCGGCGCACCTCGGCGGTGCCGTCGAGATCGGCCCAGGTGTCCCAGGGACCGACGACCACCAGGGTTCCGCCCGGGTCGGCGGCCGCGATCTCCCGGATCCGCTCGGTCGCCGACGCCACCGACTCCGCCGACTCCACCGCGTCGACGCGCAACCCCTGGTCGCCGCCGAAGACCAGCAGCGCACCGGAGTCCACGAGCGGTTCGCCGTCGTGCACCAGCGGGTGGTGGGTCGGCATCGTGGTCTGCTCCAGCACCGCGATCACCGCGCGCCTGCTGCGGGCGGAGCGCTGGAAACCCGACATCACGCGCAGCGCGGTGAACGGTGCGGCCAGGCCCTGCTCGGAGATGGCGAAGCTGGTCGCCTTCCCGCCCAGCCGCATGTTCATGTGCGACGCCACCGCGGTGAACGGGTGCACGTCGGGCAGCGCGTGCGTGACGATCACCAGATCCGCGTCGAGGTCGCGGATCTCCTCGTCGTCCAGCAGCGTGTCGGCGATGTCGCGGTGGAACACGTTGGCGCCGTTGCGCAACAGCTCCTCGTCCACGACCGACCCGAACGGCTCGACCAGGTCGTGGTAGAACGCCAGGACCGACGGGTCGTCGTGGTAGGCGCGCGGCGCCGGTGCGACCAGCGCCGCGGCGGCGCTCACCGACTGCATCAGCGCTCGCCCGCGCCGACCGCTTCGCCCGCCTCGGCGCGGCGGGCGAGCAGGTAGTCGGTCAGCGTGCCCACGGACTGGAAGTCGTCCATGTCCAGGGTTTCCGGGTCGATCTCCACGCCGATCCCGTCCTCCAGGGCCATCAGCAGCTCCAGGACGGAGGTGGAGTCCAGGTGCAGGTCCTCGAAGAGCCGGTCCTCCGCGCTGAGGCCGGACACCTCGCGCTCCAGGACCTCGGTCAGCGCGGTCTCGACAGCCGCCACGACCTCGTGCTTTTCCATGTCAGTCTCCCACTTTCCGGTCGGTGTTCGGGGTTTCCGGGCGGTTGTCGCCCGGAGAAGGTCAGAAGTCGATGAGGTGCTGCTTGCCCAGGAGGTCGTCCACCACGTCGCGGCGGCGGACCAGGTGCGCCTTGCCCTCGTGCACCATCACCTCGGCCGGGAAGCCGTGGCTCAGGAACAGACCGGGCGATGCCGAGGGCCCGTAGGCGCCGGAGCGCTCGACGCCGATCAGGTCGCCCGGCTCCACCCGCGGGAGCCGCACCTTCTTGCCGATGACGTCGTTGGGCGTGCAGAGCGGGCCGGTGAGCGTGCACACCGTCTCGGCCTCGTCGGTGTAGCGGGTCAGCGAGCGGATCGGGAAGTTGCGCTTGACGAAGCTGCCGACGCCGACCGCGGCCATGTGGTGGTTGGTCCCGCCGTCGGCGACGACGAACTGCTCACCCATGGATTCCTTGACGTAGAGGACCTTCGTCACGTACGTCCCGGCCATCGCCGTGAGGTAGCGGCCCAGCTCGTTGATGAGCCGGGTGTCGGGGTGCTTGTCGTGGAACTTCGCCACCGCGTCGTTGATGCCGGCGGCCAGCGCGCGCACGTCCAGGTCGGTCTCGTTGTCGAAGTAGGCGATCCCGAACCCGCCGCCGAAGTCGACCGTCCCCAGTGGAATCCCGAGGTCGTCGGAGAGCTGGTCCGCGGTCTCCAGGATCTGCTCGGTGTTGTGGACGATGTCGGTGTGCTTGAGGAACCTCGTGCCCATGTAGGCGTGCAGGCCGGTGAGCTGCACCCGGCGCAGTCCCTTCAGGAACCGCTGGTTCTGCCGCAGGATCTCCACGTCGATGCCGAACTGGCGGGGCTTGCCGCCCATCGCCAGCCCCGAGCCCTTGGTGTGGAAGTCGGGGTTGATCCGCAGGATCACCGGCAGGTCCGAGACACCGCGCTCCACCGCGAGCTCGTCGATGATGCGCAGCTCCTCCAGCGACTCGACCACGATGGCGTGCAGGCCGGCGCCGACCAGCTCCTCCAGCTCGGCGGTGTTCTTGCCCGGCCCCAGGAAGATGGTGTCCTCCGGCCTGATCCCCGCCTGCCGCGCGGTGTGCAGCTCGACCAGCGAGGAGACCTCCGCGCCCGCGCCGAGCGAGCCGAGGTAGCCGCACACGCTGATGTTCGGGTTCGCCTTCAGCGACAGGAAGATGTCCACCGCGGGGTGCAGCAGGTCGCGCAGCTCCTGGTAGGTCGACCGCAGCACCTCGGCGTCGTAGAGGTAGAGCGGCGTGCCGAACTCCCGGGCGATCTCCGAGACTCCGATACCCTGGACCTGGAACTCGCCGGAGACCCCGAACTCGCCAGATAGCCGGGACTCGCCGGGCACCCGGAACTCACTGCTGGTCATGCTGCTCCCCTCTCTGCTTCGATCTTGGCCAGCGCGTCGGTGACCGCGCGGTCGAGCTCGTGCAGCTCGTCGCGGTCGTGCCCGAACAGCACCGTGTAGAGCCGTCCCTCGAACGGCCCGGAACCGGCCTGCGCGTTGACCGTGCCGAAGCAGGTCAGCACCAGGCCGCGCCCGTCGGCGGGCGCCTGCGCGAGCGCCCCGAGGCCGTCGCGGATCTCCTCGAACGGCACGGGTTCGGCCAGCCGCAGCGGGTAGTGCTTGGCCAGCGCGACCCCGTCCGGAGCCTGGAACCGCTCGGTCACCTGCCCCTGGTAGGTGGACATGTTCAGCCGCGCGTTGAGCTCCAGCACCGGGTAGACCACGTCGTCGGCCGAGACCAGCGCGTCCACGCCGACCACGCCGTGGAAGCCGTCGGCGTGCAGCCGCGCGCCGATGCGCTCGGCCGCCTCGGCGATCTCGTCGAGCTGCTCGGCTGACAGGTCCGGCGGCATGATGTGTCCCATGTGGACACCGCCGGAGACCATCGCCTCCTTGACGAAGTCGAGCGTGACCGCGCCCTCGCGCGAGATCGTGATCTGGTAGTTCAGGTCGAAGCGCTTGGCCAGGAAGCGCTCGGCGACCACGTGCAGGGTCTGGTCGTCCTTGCGCCGGGCGCGCTGGTCGACCATGCGCAGCAGCCGGTCGGCCTTGCGCCTGCTGTCGACCACGACCAGGCCCTTGCCGGAGACCCCGTAGGCGTCCTTGACGATCACCGGGTCCGCTTCGGACACCGACTCCAGGGCGGTGTGCAGCTCCACGGTGCTCTCGCAGCAGAACCCGGGGATCGCGCGCAGGCCCAGCTCCTCGACCAGCCTGCGGCTGTAGATCTTGCTGTTGACCCGCTCGTAGACCTCGGTGTCGGGCACCGCCAGCGGCAGCCCGGTGCGCTCGGAGATCCGCTGCTCGACCATCGAGTTGCCCATCGGCATCAGGTACGCCCCGGTGCCCGCGAGCTCGGTCAGCCGGGCGATCACCTCCGGCGAGTCCAGGACGGCTTCGCTGGTCGAGCCCTCGGCTTCGGCGACCAGCTCGGTGGGCAGCGGAAAACCGATGCTCCCGGCGTAGTCGCGGTAACCGGCGTCCAGGCCCTGGCTCAGCACCAGGTGATCACCCGGCTCGGCCAGCATCGCGCCTAGTTCCTCCATGCGCTGCACGGTCGCGGTCGTCACCGACAGCGGTGCGGCTGGCAGGCCGACGTAGTTGCGCGCCCACTCGTTCTCGACCTCGAAGTTGCACAGCCACACGAACCGCGCGTCCGGGTCGCCGACCAGGGCTTCCTTCAGCCTGCGCGTGTAGGAAGCGTCATGCATCGCTTTCACCAACCCCCTGATGAGTGATGACCATCGCCGCGAACGTCGCGCCCAGCCCGACCGTGGCGAACAGGTAGTTCCTGCCGGGGACCAGGCGGTCCTGCGCGCGCAGCGTGGCGTAGTTGTGGAACACGTCCGAGGCGAAGCAGTGGCTGAAGCGGGCGATGTTGTCCAGGAACACCTTTTCCCGGTCGATGCCCAGCTCGCCGATGGTCTGCCGCCAGGACTGCATGTTGACGTTGTGCGGGATGACCAGGTCGATGTCGTCGAAGTCCATCCCGGCCGCTTCCAGCGCCTCCCGCACCACCTCCGCCAGCACCGGCGCGTAGGCCTTGCCGAACTGGAGGTTGCGCTCCTCGTCGAGCAGCATCGACGCGGAGAAGTCGCCCATCGTCCTGGTCACGTAGGAGCGGACGGTGTCGCCGCCGCCGTCCACCGCGACCAGGCAGGCCGCCGCCGCGTCGCCCATGATCGCGGTGTCGGCGATCAGCTGGACCTTCGGCGAGAACGCCTGCTCACCGGTGACCACCAGCGCGCGGGCGCCCGGGGCGCCCTCCGCGCGCAGCAGCTCCGCGGCGATGTCGACCGCGGCCATCCCGCTGGCGCAGTTCTGCTGGCTGACCGCGAACGCCTCGGCGTGCCGCAGGCCGAGCCGGTCGCGGATCTCCAGCGCGGGATCGATGTGCGGCGGGGTCAGCGCCTGCGTCGTGTGCGCGAAGATGACGTAGGCGATCCGCGACACGTCGGGCTCCGCCTCGACGATCCGGCGGGCGGCGGGCAGCACGACGTCGAACAGGCTCAGCTCCGGGTCGAACCGGATCTCCTTGAGGCCGTGCACCCGTTGGAACAGCCGGACCTTCGACCGGTTCAGCCCGAGCCGGTCGGCCAGGTCCTCGATGGGCACCCGCCGGTCCGGCGCGAAGGACTCGATCCTCTCCAGCGTCGTCACGGACGAACTCATCGCACAAACTCCTCGGCTCGTGGGTGGATGGGGGCTGGGCAGATCACCACTGGGAAGGTCACCACTGCGCAGATCACCCCTGGGCAGATCACGACCGCCCTCGCCAGGTCAGCACCGCCGCGTTGAAGGAGGCGCCCGCGCCCACCGAGGCCAGCACGTAGTGCGCGCCCTCGGTCAGGCGTCCGGCATCCCGCAGCGTCGCGCAGTTGACGAAGACGTCGGAGGCGAAGCAGTGGCTGTAGCGGCCGATGTTGTCCAGGAACACCCGCCCCGGCGGGATCCGCAGCTCGTCGATGGTCTGGCGCCAGGCCAGCATGTTGACGTTGTGCGGGATCACCAGCTCGATGTCGGAGAACTCCAGCCCCGCCGCCGCGATCGCCTCCCGGATGACCTCGGCGAGGACCGGCGCGTACTGCTTGCCGAACCGCGCCAGTTCCTCCGGCGGCAGGGAGATCAGCTCCGCGTACTCCCCCAGCGTCCGGTTGACCTGGGACAGCACCGGCGAGCCCTCGCCGTCCAGCGCCACCAGGTAGGCGGCGGCGGCCTCGCCCATGATCGCGGTGTTGGGCAGCAGCTGGATCAGGCGGGAGAACGGTTTCTCCCCCGTCACCACCAGAACGCGGGCGTCCGGGTCGGGCTCGGCGTGCAGCAGAGCCTCGGCGACGTCGATCGCGCCGAGCCCGACCGCGCAGTTCTGCTGGGTCAGCCCGAACGCCTCGGCACCGGTCAGCCCGAGGGCGTCCCGGATCTCCGCGGGCAGCTCGGCCAGCGGCGGGGTGACCTCGTGCGTCGCGTGGGCGTGGACGACGTACCGGATCCGGGACGGCTCCGCGACCGACTGGACCACCCGCTGCGCGGCAGGCAGCACCAGATCGAGCAGCGGCAGGTCCGGGTCCATCCGCAGGCTGCGCAGCCCGTGCACCTTCTGGAACACCGACAGCTTCGCCTTGCTCAGGCCGAGTCCGGCCGCCACCTCCCCGACCCCGACGGTGCGGCCGGGGAGGTGGGACTCGATCCGCTCCAGGGTCGCGCGGGTCACGCGCCGCTCCCCTCGCGCAGCGCCCGCAACCACTCGTCGACGGCCTTGGCGGTGGTCTCCACGTGGTCCTCGAGCATCGTGAAGTGGTCACCCGCGACGTCCGAAGTGGAGTCCGCCAGCGTCCACCGAGGACGTGCGTGCGCGCCCTCGCGCTCCTGCGCCCGCAGCATCACCGACGGCACGTCGAGCTTCGCGGGCTCCCAGCCGTCGAAGATCCGCAGGTAGCCGCCCATCGCGATCAGCCGCTGGTCGTCGAGGAACGCGCTGCTGGCCGGTTCCAGCATCTTGGCCGAGACCATCGCGAGGTCGTCCAGGTCGACCGGGCTGGCCAGGGTGTCGAGCAGGACCACGCCCCGCGGCTCGACCCCGAGCTCGCGCAGCCGGTGCCCCACCGAGTGCGCGATCCAGCCGCCGGTGGAACGGCCGAGCAGCACCACGCCGCGGCCCTCGGCGAGCTTCGCCGTCGCCGCCGCCTGGGTGTGCACCAGCGCCTCCAGCGACTCCGGAAGCGCCTCTCCCGCGGCGAAACCGGGCAGCGGCGGCGCGACGACCGCGTGTCCGGGCAGGAGCGAGGCAAGCCGCGCGTACTCGTGCGGCCCCGAGATCGCCATCATCGACGAGAAGCACACGACGACCGGCCCTTCACCGGTGGCCTCGGGATTCGCCGACGGTTCCGGGTGCACCGGCGGTTCCGCGTCCCGGCCGAACTGCGGGCGCAGCTCGGCCGCGTTGACCAGCACGTTGACCGCCGGGCCCAGCTTGCCGGACTCGTAGGCGGTGCGGAACAGCCCGACCAGCGTGTCCGCTGCGGCCTCTGCGCCCTGCTGCCCGGACAGGCTCGGCAGCAGCAGGGTGTGCACCTGCGCGGCGAGCTCCTGCGGCGTCGGGTGGTCGAAGACCACCGTCGGCGGCAGCCGCAGCCCGGCCGCCTCGCCCACCGCGTTGCGCAGCTCGACCGACAGCAGCGAGTCGAACCCGAGGTCGCGGAACTGGGTCGTCACGCCGACCTCCGCGGAGCTGCTGTGCCCGAGGATGCCGGCCACCGTGGAGGTCACCAGCTCGGTCACCGCCGCCAGCTGCTCGGCCTCGGAGAGCCCGGCGAGCTTGTCCCGCAGGGACGAGGTCTCCGCGGGTGCCGAACCACCGCCGGAGGCCGCGCGGCGGGCCGTGCCGCGCACCAGTCCCTTCAGCAGCGGCGGCAGCGGCGCGGCTCCGCTGCGCAGCGCCTTGCGGTCCAGGCGGACCGGGACCAGCGCCGGGCGGTCGGCGGTGAGCGCGGCGTCGAACATCGCCACGCCCTGCTCCTCGGTGATCGGCAGCACGCCGTAGCGGGCCATCCGGTTCAGGTCGGCCTGTCCGAGCGTGCTCGCCATCCCGCCGCTGGGCTGCCACATGCCCCACGCCAGCGCGGTCGCGGCCAGGCCGCGGGTGCGCCGGTGCTGGACGAAGGCGTCCAGGAAGGCGTTGCCCGCCGCGTAGTTGCCCTGCCCGGGGCTGCCCAGCGTGCCCGCGACCGACGAGAACACGACGAACGCGCCCAGACCGGCGTCGGCGGTCAGCTCGTGCAGGTTCACCACCGCGTCGACCTTCGGGCGCAGCACCTTGGCGACCCGTTCCGGCGTCAGCGAGGTGATGACGCCGTCGTCGAGCACGCCCGCGGTGTGCACGACCGCGCTGAGCGGGTGCTCTGCGGGCACCGACGCCAGCAACGACCGCAGCGACTCGCGGTCGGTGACGTCGCACGCCGCGACCGTCGCGGTCGCACCGAGTTCTTCCAGCTCCGCCACCAGTTCGCGCGCACCAGCCGCTTCGAGACCGCGGCGGCTGGTCAGCACCAGACGACTGACTCCGTGCTCGGTCACCAGGTGCTTTGCAAACAACGCGCCCAGCTCACCGGTTCCGCCGGTGATCAGGACCGTGCCGCTCCAGGCGTCCGGGGCCACGGCGTCGGACGCGGAGGTCGCCCGCGCGAGCCTCGGCACGCGAATCTTCCCGTCCCGCAAGGCGATCTGCGGTTCACCGGAGGCCAGCGCCGCGGGCGGCACCACGTCGTCCTCGGTATCGACCAGGCCGAAGCGGTCCGGCGCCTCCGACTGCGCGGAGCGCACCAGGCCCCAGACCGCAGCGGCGGGCAGGTCTGCGACGTCCTCGCCGGAGTCGACGGCGACCGCACCGCGGGTCGCGACCACCAGCCGCGAGGGGCCGTCGGTCAGCCATTCCTGAAGCAGTTCAAGGACTTCTGCGGTCAGGCGGTGGGTTTCGGAGGCTACCTCGGCACCGGCGGGCGAGACGCAGGTGACCACGACCTGGTCCGCGTCGACCTGCCCGGCCGCGAGCGCCTGCCGCAGGGCGGCGGGGTTGTCGAAGCGCTGCACGCTGCCCGGCTCGCCGTCGGCGGTGACCGGAGTCCAGTCCACCTGGAACAGCGAGTCGCCGAGGTTGCGCCGGGAAGCGCCCAGCTGCTCGGTCGACATCGCGCGCGACACGAACGACTCCACCGACAGGACCGGCTCGCCGTCCTGGTCGGCGGCGGCCACCGCGATCGAGTCGGTGCCGACGCCGGTGAAGCGCACCCGCAGCGAGGAGGCGCCGACGGCGTGCAGGCGGACCCCGTTCCAGGAGAACGGCAACCGGCCGGACGGCGTGCCCTCCCGCACGTCCTCCCACGCCAGGGCGTGCAGGCACGCGTCGAGCAGCGCGGGGTGCAGGCCGAAGGCCGCGGCGTCGCCCTGCTGCTCGGCGGGCAGGTCGACCTCGGCGAACAGCTCGTCGCCGCGCCGCCACACCGCGTTCAGCGCCTGGAACGCGGGCCCGTAGGCGAATCCGGTGTCGGCCAGCCGCTCGTAGAGGCCGTCCAGGTCCACTTCGGACGCGTCCGCGGGCGGCCACTCCTTCAGCGCGTCCGCGCCGAGGTCGGCGGAGGGTGCCAGGTGACCGTTGGCGTGCTGGGTCCACGCGGCGTCCTCTTCGGTGCCGCGCGAGTGCAGCGCCACCGAGCGCCTGCCGTCGTCCTCCGGTGCGCCGACCGCTACCTGGATCAGCAGGGCGCCCTCGTCCGGCAGCACCATCGGGGCCTGGAGGGTCAGCTCCTCCACCACGTCGCAGTCGACCTGCGCGCAGGCCCGGGTCGCCAGCTCCAGCAGCGCGGTGCCGGGCACCAGCGTCGCGTCGTGCACGACGTGGTCGGCCAGCCACGGGTGCGACTGCCGCGACAGGCGGCCGGTGAAGATCACGCCGTCCCGGTCGGCCAGCGAGGTGACCGCGCCCAGCAGCGGGTGCTCCGCCGAGCTGAGGCCGACGGAGTCGACGTCACCGGTGGCGGCGGGCTCGTCCAGCCAGTACCGCTGGCGCTGGAACTGGTAGGTCGGCAGCTCCACGCGGCGCGGGTGCAGGCCGTCGAAGACCGCGTTCCAGTCCGGCGAGGTCCCGCGCACGTGCAGCTCGCCGAGCGCGGCCATCGCCGACGCGGGCTCCGGCCGCTCCTTGCGCAGCAGCGGCACGACCAGCGCGTCCTCGTCGTCGCCCAGGCAGGACCGGGTCATCGCCGACAGCGTGCCGTCCGGGCCGAGCTCCACGAAGGCGCCGACGCCCTCGCCGCGCAGGGTGGTGATCACGTCGCTGAAGCGGACCGCCTCGCGCACGTGCCGCACCCAGTAGTCCGGCGAGCAGAGCTGGTCGGCAGTGGCCGCCTTGCCGGTCACGTCGGAGACGACCGGGATCGCGGGCGGGGCGAACGACAGCGAGCCGACGACGGCCGCGAACTCCGCCAGCATGCCGTCCATGTGCGGCGAGTGGAACGCGTGGCTGACCTGGAGGCGCTTGGCCTTGCGGCCCTGGGCCTCCAGCGCGGCGGCGGCCTCGGACACCACGTCCTCGTCGCCGGAGAGCACCACCGAGTTCGGCCCGTTGATCGCGGCGATCGAGGCCCGGTCGAGCCGGTCGCCGAGCGCGGCGAGCGCTTCCTGCTCGGTGGCCTGCACGGCGATCATCGCGCCGCCCGCGGGCAGCCGCTGCATCAGCCTGCCGCGCGCTACGACGAGCTTCGCCGCGTCCGGCAGCGAAAGCACGCCCGCGACGTGCGCGGCGGCCAGCTCGCCGATCGAGTGCCCGGTGACGAAGTCGGGCCGGATCCCCCAGTGCTCCAGCAACCGGTACAGCGCCACCTCCACCGCGAACAGCGCGGGCTGGGTGAACTCGGTGCGGTTGAGCCGTCCTTCGGGGTCCTCGTCGGCGAACACCACTGCGCGCAGCGGCTCGTCGAGGTGCGCGTCGAGCGCGTCGACGACCTCGTCGAAGGCGCGGGCGAACACCGGCGACTCCGCGTGCAGCTGCTTGCCCATGCCCAGGCGCTGGCTGCCCTGACCGGTGAACAGGAACGCGAGCTTGCCGCCGGGTCCGGTCGTCCCGCGCACCACGTTCGCCGCGCGCGCACCGGATTCGACCGCCTCCAGACCGGCGAGCAGTTCGTCCCGGTCGCTGCCGACGACCACCGCGCGGTGCTCCATCGCGGTGCGGGTCGTGGCGAGCGAGAACGCGACGTCCACCGGGTGCTGGTCCACGGCGGCGTGCTCGCGCAGCCGCCGCGCCTGCGCGCTGAGCGCGTCCGCGGTCCTGCCGGACAGCACCCACGGCACCACGGCGCCGTCGGCGGCCGGGCTCGTGCGCGGCTCCTCCGCGGGCGGTTCCTCGATGATCGCGTGCGCGTTGGTCCCGCTGATGCCGAAGCTGGACACGCCGGCCCGCCGGACCTTGTCGTCCGACTTCGGCCACGGCACCGGTTCGGTCAGCAGCCGCACGTCGCCGCTGCTCCAGTCCACGTGCGGGCTCGGCTCGTCGACGTGCAGCGTCTTGGGGAGCACGCCGTGGTGCATCGCCTCGACCATCTTGATGATCCCGCCGACGCCCGCGGCCGACTGGGTGTGGCCGACGTTGGACTTCAGCGAGCCCAGCCACAGCGGCCTGCCGCCCCGGCCCTGCCCGTAGGTGGCGATCAGCGCCTGCGCCTCGATCGGGTCACCGAGCTTGGTCCCGGTGCCGTGGCCCTCGACGGCGTCGACGTCGGCACTGGTGAGCCCGGCGTTGGCCAGCGCGTCGCGGATCAGCTTCTGCTGCGACGGGCCGTGCGGCGCGGTCAGGCCGTTGCTCGCGCCGTCCTGGTTCACCGAGGTGCCGCGGATGACCGCCAGCACCGGGTGCCCGTTGCGCCGCGCGTCGGAAAGCCGCTCCACGATCAGGGTTCCGGCGCCCTCGGCCCACGACGTGCCGTCGGCCCCCGCCGCGTACGACTTGGCCCGGCCGTCCACCGACAGCCCGCGCTGCCTGCTGAACTCGGTGAACGAGAACGAGGTGGCCATCAGCATCACGCCGCCGACGACCGCGATCGAGCACTCCTCGCGGCGCAGCGACTGCCCGGCGAGGTGCAGCGCGACCAGCGAGGACGAGCACGCGGTGTTGACCGTGACCGCCGGGCCGTCGAAGCCGAACGAGTAGGAGATCCGGCCCGAGGCGACGCTGCCCGCGCTGCCGACGCCGAGGTAGCCGTCGAAGCCCTCGACCGGGGTCTTGAGGAACCGCAGGCCGTACTCGTCGAACATGATCCCGACGAACACGCCGGTGTCGCTGCCGCGCAGCGTGTCCGGCAGGATGCCGGCGTCCTCGAACGCCTCCCAGGTCGTCTCCAGCAGCAGGCGCTGCTGCGGGTCGACGGTCATCGCCTCGCGCGGCGAGATCCCGAAGAACGCGGGATCGAAGTCCGCGGCGTCGTGCAGGAAACCGCCGTGGCGCACGTAGCTCTTGCCCAGCGCCGTGGGGTCCGGGTCGTAGATCCCCTCCAGGTCCCAGCCCCGGTCGGTGGGGAACTCGGTGATCGCGTCACGACCCTCGTCGACCAGCTGCCACAGCTCTTCCGGCGAGGTCACGCCGCCGGGGAAGCGGCAGCTCATGCCCACGATCGCCAGCGGTTCGGTCTCCCGCTCGCGGGTCCGGCGGAGCTCCTCCCTGGCCCGGTCCAGTTCGCTGGTCGTGCGTTTGAGGTAGTGCAGCAGTTTCTCTTCGTTGGACATGCCCAGCTTTTCTCCCGTGTGCGATCCGGTGGCAGGTGGCGGGTCGGCGCCTGGTCAGCCGGCGCTCGCCGGGCCGAGCCTGCTGTCGAGGTAGGCGAAGATCTCCTCCGGTGTCGCCTCGTCGTGCGCACCGGTCGCGGGCTCCGCGCTGTCGGTGCCGACCGCCCGCTGCAACGCCGAGAGCCTGCGCGCGACCTGGGCGCGCACGTCGGCGTCGCCCGGCAGCCCGGACACCGCCTCCTCCAGGCGGGCCAGCGCGGCCAGCGCGGTCGCCTCCGGCGCGCCGATCTCGGTGCCCAGCTCCGACCACAGGTGGTCGGCCAGCGCCCGCGGCGTCGGGTGGTCGAAGACCAGCGTCGGCGCGAGCTTGAGCCCGCAGGCGTCGGAGAGCAGGGTGCGCAGCGCGACCGCCGAGACCGAGTCGGTGCCCAGCGACAGGAAGCTCTCGGTGCCCGCCGAGGCCCGGACCTCGTCGCGCTCCAGCACCTCGGCCGCGTTGTCCAGGACCAGCTCCAGCACCCGGTTGCGGCCGGCCTCGCCGGGCAGCGCGGCCAGTTCCTCCCGCAGCTGCACGGATTCCGGCGACTTCGCCCGCGGCACCGCCTCCAGCTGCGCGTAGAGGTCGAGCTGGTCGTCGGTGAGCCAGTACTCGGCGATCCGGCCGTCCTCGATGCGCAGGATGTCCACGCCGCGGAAGGTCACCGGGGTGCCCGGCTCGGCGGTCGCCGTCGCGGGCCGCCCGCCCTGCCAGACGCCGTTGAACACCCAGCGGCCCATCGCGTAGTCGCCGACGATGAACGGCCCCAGCTCACCGGAGATGCGGGCGTCGTCGTCGAACGACGAGCGGAACGCCCCGATCCACGCGGTCAGCGTCTTCGGGTCGTGGATGGTGGCGGGGTCGGGCATCCCGTGGTCGGGGATGTTGACCCGCAGGTCGGCGCTGACGACCTCCTCGGCGAGCTCGAACTCGCCGTTCCAGATCCGCGACCAGCAGTCCCAGAGTTCCCGGTGCGAACGCTCGGTCATCACGCCCCCCGTCCGGCCAGGACCCGCTCGGGAGCGGCCGACGGCTGCGGCTGCGACCTGAACAGGGCCTTGCCGTTGACCATCGAGCAGCGCGCGACCGCCCACGGCGACAGGAAGTCCGGCACGCTCATCAGCCGGGAACCGAACACGTGGAAGTGCTCGGCCATCCTGGCGTCCCGCGCAGCGGCGGAGAAGGTGAACCGCTCGATGCGGTTGAACGGCCGCGCCGTCGCGTAGTCGGCGATCAGGTGGGCGTGCGCCTTGAGCTTCTCGGCGCGCTTCTTGCGGTAGGCGCCCAGCGCGGTCCCGAGGTCGCCGTAGCCGAGCACCGCCGACGAGGCCGACTCGGCCAGCCAGTGCGCGGACTGCATCGCCCAGGCGCAGCCGACGGCCGCCAGCGGGTCGCTGGTCAGCGCGGCGTCGCCGACCAGGGCGTAGCCGGGGCCGGTGGACTGGCGGGTGATCAGCGGGTAGTTGATGGTCCCGACGATCTTGCCGACGCGCTCGGCGTTGTCGATGTCGGGAGCCTCCGGCAGCGCCTTGACGAAGCGCCGGTAGGCGCCCTCCAGGTCCGCCTTGAACTCGCCGAGGCGTTCCATCGACGGCAGCACGGAGATGATCGTCACGTCGTCGTCGTTGGGCATCACGTAGGCGTTGTCCGGCTCCAGGTAGTACGCCTTGGCGATGTGGCCGTCCGGACGGGGCAGACCGCGGAAGTGCGCGAAGTAGCTGAACCGGTTGTTCGGCGTGGTCTCCGACGGGGTGTCGGCGAGCTTGGCGATCGTGGAGTCCTTGCCGTCGGCGCCCACGACGAGCTTGGCGCGCACCTCGAAGCGCTCACCGCCCGCGCTGCCCGCGACGCCGACCACCCGGCCGTCGTCGGTGATCAGCTCGTTGACGGTGTGGCCGAGCAGCAGGTCGACGCCCTTGGTCTCGGCCGCCAGCCTGCGCAGCATCGGGTCGAGGGTCTCCCGGCGGACGTTGTAGCCGTGCGGCAGCACGTCCGGGCCGACCCGGTCCTCCGGCTTGATCCAGCCCCAGCGGGTCCAGTACTTGGCCGAGTTGCGGACCGCGCCGACCGCTTCCAGCTCGGCGACCAGGCCCAGCTCGGCGAGCACCGGGTGGCCCGCGGGCTGGATGTAGTGCGTGCACAGGACCTTGTAGGCGTTGACGTCGGAACGGCGCTCCAGGAGCGCGACCTTCGCACCTCTGCGGGCGAACAGGACCGCGGCGGTGCACCCCGCGACGCTCGCGCCGTTGATGACGACATCATAGGTGTCGTTCATGATTGGACCCTTTCGGTTCTTGCCGAGCACGATTCAGCCGTCGAATCGGCGGTGTCCGGACGAATCGCGAATTGTGGTTCGATCGGTCTTTTCCCGGCCGCGCGACAATCAGATCGCCTGCACGACGGCGCAGGACCAGGTGAAACCACCACCACCGCCGATCAGCACCGCGACTTCTCCGGAATCCAGCCGGGCCGCGTCGCGGATGTGGGTGAGGTTGGCCAGCAGATCACCGGCACCGAGGTGCCCGCTGCCCTCGCGCAGCCGCAGCACCTCGCCTTTCACCTGGCCCTCGATAACGGGCAGGTACATCATCTCGAGCACGCTGTCGCACAGCCTCGGGAGCGCGATGCACGCGATCCGCGAGTCGTCGGGTTCCACCTCGGCGTCGTGCAACGCTCCCAGCAGAACCTCGCGAACGCGCTCGCAGGCGGTTTCCTGGAAATTCCGGTTCCCGCCGAAGTTCTCCAGGTACGCCTTCTTCGGCCGCCGGACGTCGATCCGGCCGCCGTGCTCCAGCGGAGCGACCGCGAACTCGTCCCCGCACCGGTACATCACCTCGAACTCGGCCGCGGTGCGGAAGGCCAGCGACAGCAGCCGCAGCCCGCCCGGCCGCCCGCCATGCCTGCGCAGCACGGCGGCCGTGCCCGCGTCGCCGTAGACCACGCCGTAGTCGGCCGACCAGCGGTCGAAGCCCGGCAGCGCGAACCGGTCGGCGGTGGTCACCAGCGCCGAGCCGGTGCCCGGGTCGGCGACCAGGCGGTCCACGGCCAGCCCGAGCGCCGCCGCGCCCGCGTTCGACAGCTGCTGCACACCGACCGGAAAGGCGCTGTGCGCACCGGTTTCGTTGGCGATGTAGTGCGCGGGGGACCAGAAGTCGTGGCCCTGGTGGTAGATCCACCCGTGGGCCAGGAACCCGATCTCGGCCGGGTCGGCGCCCGCGTCGGCCAGGGCGGCGCGGGCCGCCCGCACCGCCATGTCCGGAGCCGGGACGTCGGAGACCGGCACGCGGGACAGGCCCAGCTTGGGCGCTTCGTCGGCGGGCAGCCGGCCCGCCGCCACGGCGTCGGCGACGGTTTCGGTGCCCGAGGGCAGCCAGGTCGCCGTGGAATCCAGGATGAGCGAGGCAGAAGCGAGTTTCATTCGGATTTTCCCTTGCGGAGGACAGGTTCCCGCCCGCCGGCGAAGACGACGCGCGGTGAAACGGCGAACGAACAGCGACTAGCGCGCTCTCCGCGGGGAAATCGCACCGCTCAGCCGACATGAAACATTCGCGTTCCGCACTTCATTCCCCCATGAGACGAGCAGACCCGGCGGGTATCCCGCCTGCTGTGCATATTTCCCAATCGGGGCATCGACGGCAACAGCATCGATGATGCGTCTCTGTCGCGTTCTGGGCGCACGCGGCGCTTGCTACCTATCGGTAGGTTATTGGTATGACGAATACGTCATTCGTCCGCAGGAGTTGGGCCAACCTCCCTATTTTCGTTCCGGCGCGCGAGAACCTCGCACCCGGAACCGGTTCTTACTTATACTCTGCGCCGCATTCTTGAAGCACTACTTCATTTGGGGGTTTGTGGTGCACTGGGGAGACAGCGGCGTCGACTCCGCGCCCGGAACCCGAACCGGCATTGAGGAGACGACGAGGTGACCGACCGCGTGCAGAACACGACGAAGGCGACCAAGCGGGCGGGGCTGGCCCGCAGCAGACGGCTCGCCGGGCACACGCAGGGAGGTCTGGCCGCACGGCTCGGCGTCGACCGCTCCACCGTGGCGCGCTGGGAGAGCGGAGAAGCCTCGCCGGGGCCGACCCTGCGGCCGAAACTGGCTTCGACACTGGGAATCACGCCCTACGAGCTGGACATCCTGTTATCCAGCGGCGGTATGGACGTGATCGGCCCGCTGCGCGGCGAGATGGTCGCCAGCATCGCCGAGCCGCCTGCCGCCGGTTCCGCTCCACTGTGGTCGCGCGGAGCCGAGCGCACCGCGCTCGCGATGCGCCGGCGCGGCGCCGGGTTCACACAGGACAGTCTCGCGCACGAGATCGGCGTGGCCCGTTCCACCGTGATGCGCTGGGAAAGGGGTCTGGTCGTCCCGGCGCTGCCGCAACAGCGGCGACTGGCGCGGGCGCTCCAGATCACGACCGCCGAACTGTCCACATTGCTCGGTGTCGCCGAGAACGCGGCCGGATCTCGCACCGAGTCGGGCACTGACGTCGTGGAGGAACCCAACGCCGTCGGATCGGTGCTCGCCACCGCCAGGGTTCTCCGGGAGGAGATGGCGGCGCTGATGGCCACCGGTGCGGAGGACCGGCTCAGCGGGCTGGAGGACACGGTCGACAAGCTCCGCCGCGCGCACGTGCGCTCGCGCGCGATGGAGACCGTCTTCGCCCTGGTACCGGTGCTTTCCGAGCTGCGCGCCCGGGTCCGCGACCACCACAGCAGCCGGGTCGTGCGGCGCTTCCAGCACGCCACGGCCATGTCGGCGACGATGCTCGCCGACGCGTTGTTCCGGCTGGGCAAGGCGGACGAGGCGCGCGGCTGGCACCGGGTGGCCCGCACCGCCGCCGACGGGAGCGGCGACCCGCAGATGCGCGCGCAGGTGCGGGCGCAGCAGGCGATCCTCACCTACTACACGGGAGATCTCAACGCCACGATCGGCCTGACGGCCCAAGCCCAGGCGATCATCGGCGACCGCCCGTCCCCCGCGGCCGCGCTGGCCTCCGCGGCGCAGGCCCGGGCGCTGGCCAGGATGGGCAACTGCGAGGCCGCGAAGGAAATGATCGTCGACGCGCGGCGGCGCTACGAGCAGCTCGACGAGCAGCCGGGCGACGACGTCTTCGCCTTCCCGGCCAAGCGTCTGTTCCTCTACCTGTCGGGCGCGCTGTCCAACCTGGGCTGCGTCCGGTACGCGCCCGCCGTCCAGGACAAGGGTCTGCGGCTCTACGCGGCCGAACCCGACACCTTCGGCATCGACCCGATGCTGCTGCGGTTCGACCAGGCCGTCTGCATGGCCCAGGCAGGCGAGCTGGGCTCGGCCGCCGCGCACGCCAGCGCGCTGCTCACCGACGCCGAGGGCGACGGTGACCGCCTTCCGCTGGCGCTGATCCGCGCCGCCGACGTCGCGACCGCGATCGAAGCCAGGGAACGCTCGCTGCCGGACGTCAACGAGCTCCGCGAGCTCATCGCGCACCTCGCTTCCGCACCGGCCCAGGACGACTGACCAGTGTGGACGGAGGGCTTCCGGGCCGTTGCCGCGCAACGGATCGGAAGCCCTCCCGCTCGCGTCAGGCCGTGACGCTGGGAGCCTTGTCCTCGTCGTCGGACCGGTCCTGCTCGGCTCCGCCCTTGGCCTTGCCCAGGATCGCCAGGACCGCGATGAGGGTCGCCACCACGACCACGCCGACGGCCGACACCGTCGAGCCGTCGAGGGCGAACAGCGCCTGCCCCCGGAACGCCTGCCAGGAGACCACGGCCAGCACACCGGCGTAGCCGAGCGAGACGGCGACGACCAGGCGGGTCCGCGTGCTCTGCTCCCGCAGCAGCGCGTACCGCGCGGCCATCGCCTGCAACGCGATGGCCAGCAGCGGGAGCACCTGGAGGGCGTGGATGCCGACGAAGTGCGGGACCCGCAGGTCGCCGCCGACCTCGTTCCACCCGGTGACCGGCAGCGCGGACTGCCCGTCCGGCACCCCGACGCTGTGCGCGCCGATGTAGGGCGAGTGGCCGGTCGCCTCCATCACCGCGGCCTGGTCCGGGGTGGGCGTGACCATCACGAACCCGTAGGTCATCCCGGCCACCGCGAGCAGCACGCCGATGCGGATCGTCCAGGCCAGCGGACGGTCGATCAGCCGCTGGCGCATCAGCAGGAACCCGATGACCAGCGTCACGCCCCACAGGACGACCGAGCCGACCCCCATCGCCAGCAGGATGTTGGCGTCCAGCGGCGAGGAGAGGTTGAAGTGGCTCTTGGTCCCGCGCGCCGCCTGGTAGGTGATCAGCACGGTCTCCAGCAGCAGCGCGCCCGCGATGAACGTGCCCATCCACCACAGGGTGCGCTTCCAGCGCGGGAAGAGGCTGAGCATCCAGGCGAGCGTGATGCCGTACAGGCCGTTGGAGATCGCGAACTTCAGCGGCTTGTGCCAGGCCAGTTCCCCGGTGACGAGCCGCTGGTCGGCGAACAGGCCGACGACGCTGATGACCAGCGAAACGGCCATCACCCACGTACAGAGCACCAGGGGGCGGTGCCACTCACGGATTCCGCGCGGGAAAACTCCCCCGCCGGAACTAGTTCTTGAAGATTCTTCGACGGAATCAAGCGTCGGCATCTCAACCTCTTCATCGGAATGGCTTGCACGGTGGCCGGTGCCGCCGCCACCCACCGGGGCGCCGCACGCCCCGGTGACCAGCGATCAGCCCCTCCACCTGGGACAACGCCCGCTCCACGCGGCGGAACGACGGAGACGGGGCAGGTCCGCGCACCATGCGACATTGCCCGCATCAAGGGTTCCCGACACCACCACTCCCGACAACAGCATCGATCATGCATTTTTGCCGCATTCGGGGTGCATCCGCGGTCGGCAAATTGACCAATACCGCAAACGCAGGCAAATTCCACCGTAGCCGGAAAAATCGGAACATGACAAATTCCGATCCGATTCGGAATTCGCTCTCAGGCCGCCGGGAGCTGGACCGGGTAGTCCGGCTCGTCCGGCCGGCGTTACGGGGTCCCGCCGAGTCCCCGTTCCCCTTCGCCGCGGGAAAATCCGCCCGCTGCCTCGGCGATGCGACCGGCGAGCTCGCGCGAGGCCGCGATCAGCTCCGCCGGCGCCTCGATGGTGTAGGGCACGCCGACCGCGGCGAGGGTGGCCGCCAGCCACTCCCAGGATTCGGCGCCGGTGAGGTAGCGGCAGCTGGTGCCGTCGATGGCCTCCAGCGACCCGGCCTCGGCGATCAGCCGGTCGGAGACCACCTCGACCGGCGCCGCGAAGCGCACCACGCCGCGCCGGGCGGTGCGCAGGAACCGCGCGCTGTCCTGGACGAAGCTCACCGGGTCGTCGGCGGGCAGCTCGCGCGGGGCGAAGGTGGTGCCCGGCGCGGTGAGCGCGGCGATCCGGTCGATGCGGTAGGTGCGCCAGTCGGCGCGGTCGCGGTCCCAGCCGAGCAGGTACCAGCGGCGTGCGAACAGCACCTGCCGGTACGGATCGACCCGGCGTTCGGTGCGCTGCCCGTCGCGGCTGGTGTAGTCGAATCGGACGTCCTGGTGCGTGTGCGCCGCCGTGGCGAGCAGTTGCACAGTGCGCAGATCCACCGCGTGAGTGGCACGGGAGCTGGTCTCGGTCGCGGCGGTCAGCGCCTGGATCCGGGGCCGCAGCCGCGTCGGCACGACGCGTTCGAGCTTGCTCAGAGCTCCTTCGGCCGCATCGCCCACCTGGCTCAGCGCGGCGGCCCGCAGCCCGACGACGGTCGCGACCGCCTCCTCGTCGGTCAGCAGCAGCGGCGGCATGGCACGCCCCGCGACGAGCTGGTAGTGACCACCCGGCCCGCGCGTCGAAGACACCGGATAGCCGAGGTCGCGCAGGCGGTCGAGGTCGCGCCGCAGCGTTCGCGGGGACACGCCCAGCCGCTCGGCCAGCTCCGCGGCGGGTCTGCTCCGGCCGCTTTGCAGCAGCGACAGCAGTTCCAGCAGCCGTGTGCTCGGATCGGTCATCGGACTCAGGCTAGTACTCCAGCGGTGGTTCGCGATCTTCAGCGTCAGTCGGCTTTCTCGCCGAAGAGAACGAGGACCGTGGTGATGAAGAGCGGTTCCAGCTCGGGGATCGCCTCGGCGCCCTTGGCGTAGAGGCAGTTGCGGATCCGGTCCGCCATGCCGCCGACGAGGAGGTCGAAGGCTTCGTCCTCCAGCTCCGGCCGGCTCGGATCTTCACGGCGTACGACGCCGTTGTACGTCAGCCGGTACAGCTCGGCGATGCGCGCGGCGTACCTGCTGTTCAGCGCGGCTACCTCGGGGCCTGCGGCCAGGGCCTCGATCAGAAAGGTCCAGGTGGCCTTGGGCTGCGACGCCAGCAGCTTCAGGTAGGCGCGGATCGTGACGCGGAGACCAGTCCGCCAGTCGGTGTAGGGGACTTCCCGGAGCGGACCGGTCACCTGGCTGAGCGGCACCTCGGCGCCCTCCCGGAACGCCGCGAGAAAACAAGCCTGCTTGGTGGCGAACTGGCGGTAGAACGCCTCCCGGGACGTACTGGCGCGCTCCACGATGTCACCGATCGTGACCGACGCATACCCCTTCTCCGCCGTGGTCTCCAGGAACGCGACCAGGATGCGGGCGCGCTGGGATGATTCCACCTCTTCCCTGCTGAGTCCGTGCCTGCTGGGCAACCGCTGCCCGGCCTTCGCGAACGCCTGGAGCGCCGAGGGAACGGATCGCTGGGTCATCTACCGGTGCAGCGCCGCCAGGACTTGGCGGGCCTGGTTCTGGGTGCCTTGGAGGTTGGGGTGAATGGGGGCGGACGGAGAGGTGGGCAGCAGTCCCTCGACCCACTTCACACCGGGCAGCGCACACAGGTCGTGCCCGATGCTGCTGGTGTAGACGTCCACGTACGTGGCGCCGTGCGCCGCGGCCTGCTGAGCGAGCACCGTGTTGAGCAGCTTGGTGGCGTCGCGCAGGTACGGGGCATCGCCCGCGGAGATCGGGATCGCCGGCCAGCAGCCGGACCCCGACTCGGGCATCAGCGCCGGGTAACCGACCAGCAGCACCTTCGCGCGCGGCGAGCGCTGGTGGATGCCGTCGAGCACCGCGCCGACCTTGGGACCGACCTTGTGGATGTCGGCGGCCAGCCGGTCGGTGCCGCCCCGGGTGTAGTGGTCCTTGCACGGCGACCCGACGGGCTGGAACGCGCCCATGGAGCCGCAGGTCATCACGACTCCGGCGAACGGCACGTCATTGCCGCCGATACCTACGGTGACCAGCTCGGTGTCAGGTTTGAGCGCCCCGAACTGCGGGGGGTTCATGGTCGGCAGCTGGAGTCCGGTCATGTCCACTGTGGTCGCGCCGCCGCAGGTCACGTCGGTGAGCGAGGACGGCTTCAGCTCCTTGGCCACCAGCGACGGGTAGTTGTTGTCGGATCGCGTGCAGTTCAGGCTCACCTGGTTGGGAACACCGGACGCCGAGGAGAACGAGTCCCCCAGGGCCACGTAGGAGGCGTACTGGTCGCCGGCCGAGGCGATCGAGTTGGTGGCGACCACACCAGCCGTGATCGCACCAACGGCGGCGAGCGCACCGATGATTCTGCGCATGATCAGTCCATTCCGCTGCTCGGAGAATCATGAAGAACATGATCGTTCTTCAAAATCGTTGTGGTTCTCCATAAGCGGTGGCAAGCGATTGGTCCGCGTGCTGTCGATCTCTGAACGACGGTGACAAACTCGCGCCGAGCGGCGTGTCAGTGCCGCACAAGAGCGGCTGGAGCACCAACCGGGATTGTGGCCGGGATCTGACCACAATCCTCCGTAGCGTCCTCGGTATGACACACGCGAAGATCGTCGTTACGACGCCCACCGGGCACGTCGGGTCCCGGGTCGTGCAACTGCTCCTGCAAGCGGGCGTGCGCCCGACGCTGCTGCTGCGCGATCCGGGGAAGCTCGACGCCGCGATCCGGGACCGGGCCGACGTCGTGCAAGGCGACCAGGGCGACGCCGATTTCGTCGTCCGCGCGACGCGGGGCGCCGATCGGCTCTTCTGGGTCGACCCGCCCACACCGGATGACGACCCGGTCGCCGGTTACGCCCGGATGGGCGCCAACGCTGCGCGGGCGGTCCGGGAGAACGGCATCGCGCGGACCGTGTTCCTCAGCAGCACCGGTGCGGAAAAGCGCCACGGCGCAGGTGAGATCGACGGGCTGGCCCGGACCGAGGAACTGCTCAACGCCACCGGAGCGAGCGTGCTTCACTTGCGGTGCGGCTATTTCTTCACCAATTTGCTGATGGATGCCGAGTCGCTGCGCGAGGGCGTGCTCCGGACCACCTGGCCGCTGGACTACCCGATGCCGTGGGTCGATCCCCGCGACATCGGCGATGTCGCGGCCGCGAGCCTGCTGGCCGACGGGTGGACGGGCAGCCGCGTGCAGGCCGTGCACGGACCGGAGGACCTGACTTTCCCGCGAGTGGCGGAGATCCTGAGCCTGGCTCTCGGGCGACCGGTGCGGGCGGAACGCATTTCCGATGACGAGTTCCGCACTTCGCTGCGGGCAGCCGGTCTGAGCGAGGGACAGGTCGAGGGGATCGTCGGGATGAGCGTTGGCCTTCGGGAGGACTTCGTTCCCGAGGACCCGCGGAGCTTCGTCACCACGACACCGACTTCTCTGGCTGGTTGGGCGCACTCGCTTCTTCGGGCGTTGCTCGGCACGTGACCCGGGGTGCCGGTCGCTTGGGTGGGACAAGCGACCGGCACCGGTTCAACCGCCGCTCAGGCGGTCGTCTTCTCGTACCGCTGCAACGCCCGGTCCACGAGCCGCTCCGCCGCACCGAGGTAGCCCTCCGGGCGCAGCAACTCCGCCGGCGACAGGTCGTCGAAGGACACCGCCTCCAGCTCGGGCGCCTTCGCCAGCAGCTCGTCGAACGTCCCCTGCCCTTCGGCCGCGGCGTGGGCGATCCGGGTCAGCAGCCGCTTCGCCTCGCTCTTGCCGATCAGCGGGGCGAGCCGGGCGCCGAGGCGTTCGGCAACGATCGTGCCGCCGGTCAGGTCCAGGTTCTGCCGCATCCTCGCGGTGTCGACCTGGAGGCCCGCCGCCAGTTCGGCCGCCGTGGCGGCGGCGCCCGCGGTCAGCCGCAGGGACTCCCGCAGCGGCTGCCACTCCGCGTGCCAGGCGCCCGGTGCGCGCTCGTCCTCGGCGACCATCGACGCGGCCAGCACCGAGGTGAGCGCCGGGACCTGGCGCGCTGCCGAGATCACGAGCGTGGCCAGCACCGGGTTGCGCTTCTGCGGCATGGCCGAGGACGCTCCGCGGCCCTCCTCAGCGGGCTCGGCCAGTTCCGCGACCTCGGTGCGGGCCGCGCCCTGCACGTCGATGGCGAACTTGCCCAGTGCGCCGGTGGTGAACGCCAATGCCGCGCCCAGGTCGGCGACCGGGGTGCGCAACGCGTGCCACGGCACCACGGGCTCGGCCAGTCCGACCTCGGCGGCGAACTCCGACACCAGGGCGACGGCGAGCCGGGCGGGATCCTCCCCGGCACGGGCGCTCGGCGGCAGGGCCGTGTACTCGGCGTAGGAGGCCAGAGTTCCCGCGGCACCGCCGAGTTGCGCGGGCAGTTCCCGGCGCACCCGGCTCAGCCGTTCGACCGCGTCCAGCACCAGGTTCAGCCAGCCCGCGGCCTTGAGCCCGAAGGTCGTGGGAACCGCGTGCTGGGTCAGCGTGCGCCCGGCGACCGGGTCGCCGCGGTGCCGCCGGGCCAGCTCGGCGAACGCCGAGGCCGTGGTGCGCAGGTCGCCGACGATGCCGTCCAGCGCGTCGCGGGCCAGCAGCATCATCGCCGTGTCCAGGACGTCCTGGCTCGTTCCGCCGCGGTGCACGTACTCGGCGGCGACCTTCGACTCCGTCGCCACCTCGGCGACGAGCGCGCCCACCAGACCGACCACGGGGTTGGCCGCCTGCCGGGCCCGCACGGCCAGCCCGGCCAGGTCCAGCCGTCCCGCGCGGGCCGCCGCGGTGATCGGCGGCACCGCGTCCTGCGGGATGACCCCGAGCCCGGCCTGCGCGCGGGCCAGCGCGACCTCGACGTCGAGCATGGCCTGCAGCCAGGCCTCGTCGCTCAGCGCCGCGGCGGCGGGGACACCCGCCCACGTCGGCGCGAGCAGTCCGGCGTCGGTTCCGGGCGTCGGCATCACTTCTTCCTCCTGCCCACCGCGATCCGGGTGTCGGTCGAGCCCCAGTGCGCGATCGCCAGCGCGCGCCGGGCGATCGCGTCCGCGTCGGAGAGGATCACCGAGTTCACCCCCGGCCGGATCCCCGCGGCGGTGACCCAGTGCACGGCCTCGGTCGGCACGCCGTAGGCGAACCGGCGCGGGTTCGGCGATCCGTTGGCGTCCACCAGGTGGTAGGGGCGCCCGGTCACCGCGATCCCGCCCGTCTCGTAGACCTGCGTCGACCCGTCCGGGATCCGGTACGGCCGGGCGCGGCCTTCCCGGAACAGCTTGCCCAGCAGCGGATCGGTGCTGGCCCGCATGTCCACCTCGGGCAGCCGGGCCTCGATCACCGAGCGCACCCGGACCGGTTCGCCGCCCATCACGTCGGAGTCCACCAGGAACCCGGCCCCGTCCGGCGCCGGGTCGACCCGCATCTCGGGCCCGACCACGTGCAGCACGCCGGACTCCATCAGCGCGATCATCTCCTCGATGCGCCGCGCGGGCGGCCCCACCGACAGGTAGGCGTTGAACGGCGTGTACCACTGCTGGACTTCCTCCTGGTACGACCGCCCGGTGATGCCGCCGTGGTCCACCACGAGCCGGATCTCGTTGCGCAGGTCGCGCAGCACGTCCAGGGCCGCCTTCAGCGGGCTGCTGACGTTGCCCCGCCGCGCCTCGGCGTGGTCGCCGCGCAGGTAGCCCACCAGCCACCGCTCGAACTCGGCGAGACCGCCGAACACCCGGTCCCCGTAGGGGCGGGCGATCCGATCCCACTGCCAGCGGCGCTCGTCGGCGATGCCGAACAGGTCCAGCACGGCGTTCTCGGCGGTCTGGCCAGCGCCTGCGGCGATCACGTAGTGCTGCTCGAAGTCGGCCACGTCGGCGGCGGAGCGGTGCTCGGCCAGCAGTGCCGAGTAGTACACCAGCCGCACTTCGAGGTCGATCAGCGGCCACACGTCGGCGCGGAACTCCACCGGCAGACCGGCCTGGCGGCAGCGCTGGAAGTGCTCGATCACCTCGTCGGTGAGGAAACGCGGCACGTGCCGCCCGAACGCGCCCTTCTCGTTCTCCCCGCGCGCGTGGTACGGCACGCCGCGCCGGGATCCGGCGTAGAGCACCGGCTCGCGCCCGGACGGGCGGTAGATCAGCCTGCCGTCCTCCCGCGTGAACCTGCCGCCGCGTTCCTCGGTCAGCAGGATCATGTAGTCGAAGAAGTTAAGTCCGAGTCCGCGCAGCGCCACCCCTTCGCCCGGCCGGATCGCGGAGAGGTCGACCTCGGCCGGGTTCTGCGGGCCGACGTAGACCAGGTCGTTGCGGGTCGCGAAGTCGCTGAGCCGCTGCTGGCGCTCGGTCAGCGGCATCGGGACGTGCCCCTGCGCGAGCACCACCGCGTCCAGGTCGGTGAGCGCGGTTCCGTCGTCGAACCGGACCAGCTGCAACCCGCACTCGCCGTCTTCCAGGCTGATGGCGGTCTTGGGGTGGACGTGCACGGTGACGTGCTCCGGCGAGTGGTCGGTCAGCCGCCGCAGCACCCAGTTCAGGTAGTGCCCGTAGAGCGCCCGCGACGGGTAGGAGTTCGGCCCGAGCTGCGCGGCTTCCCTGCGCACCTGCTCGTCGAAGTCGTAGGTGGGGTCCATCGCCACCGCCGAAGCCCATTCGTGCAGGCTCGGCCCGGGGTCGACCGGCCCGACGCAGTCGACGGTCTCGTCGGTGAACATGGTGATCTGGGAGGCGATCGTGTTCATCAGCAGCCGCCCGGACTGCGACGTCGCCCAGACCCTGCCACCCCGGCCCGCCTGCGGATCCACGATGTGCACGTGCAGGCGCTTGGGCGGCTCCTCGACCGCCGAGACGTTCGCGCAGAGCCGCTCGGCCACCGAGAGGCCGCGTGGACCGGCGCCGATCACGCAGACGCTGGTCGCTCCTGTCCGGCCCACCAAAACCAGGTTCCGGTCACGGTGTTGCGGCCGTTCGAGTTCCATGGTTTTCAGGTTCACAGTCGTCCTCGCTCCGAGCTGCACGGCTGGTACCGGCCGGGTCAGCGCCCGGCAGTGGTCGCCTTACAGATTCCCGCGTCCGCCCGCCGAAGACATCACGATTTCACGTGACTCTGCGCGGAGTTGCCGCCCCGCGCGCCAGGGGTGGGTTCCTGATCACGTGTCCTCGTGATCAGGAACCCTTTGGGGTGAGTGGAAAACACGATCGGACCATCCGCACCACCAGATGGCCGATCGCGCGAAACATTGTCCACAGAGGATGTTCTTGGAAGACCCGGCGGGGCCGGGTACGTTGGGCAGCAGCCGGACACGTCGTTTTCGGGGAAAGTGATGGGCGATTCGCCGATGCCAACCTATCCGTCGCCGTCGTGGCACGCGAAGCTGCCCGGCTTTCCCGCGTCCGCCGGGGTGCTGATGCTCGGCGCGAACGGCGCGCTGCTGATGGTGAAACCGACGTACAAGCCGTGGTGGGAGATTCCGGGCGGGGTCGTGGAGGCAGGCGAGTCACCGGCCGAAGCGTGCCGCCGCGAGGTTCGGGAGGAACTGGGGCTGGACCGGCGCCCGGGCAGGCTGCTGTGCGCCGACTGGGTTCCGCCGGAGCGCGGGATGCGCCCGATGCTGGCGTTCGTGTTCGACGGCGGAGTGGTTCCCGACGACCAGCGCGCGTCGCTGCGCCCGCGTGACGAGGAGTTGGAGACGCTCGCCTTCGTGCCGGTGGGCGAGGTCGCCGAGCGGGCCTCGCCACGGCTGGCGCGCCGGATCTCCAGCGCGCTCGCCGGGCGCGACTCCGGGACCGCGCTGTACCTGGAGGACGGGGCTCCGGCGCTCTGAGGCGGGTCGACCAAGCCGCGAAAGACCACCTCAGCCCGCTCGGCGGTACCGACACCGCAACCGCTCCCGAGCGCGGCGTCGGCGCCGGCTCCCACCCCGCCGCCCGGTCAAGTCCGCACGAGCTCCTCGGCCGAGTTCACCCGCATGATCGAAGCCCCCATGCCGTTGAGCGCGTCGATGAGCCCCCCGTGCCCCCGGTACAGGTGCCGGAGCCCGGAAACGCGGGACTCCCCCTTCGCCGCCAGGGCGGCCAGCAGCAGTGCGGTGCAGCACCTGATGTCGGTGGCCGCGACCGCTGCGGGACGCAGCTCGCTCACGCCGGTGATCACCGTCGCGGTGCCGAGCTCCTCGACGTCGGCACCGAAGGCGCGCAGGCCGTCGAGGTGGGTGGCCCGGCGCTGGTAGACCCGCTCGACGATCCGCGAGCGGCCGTGGACCAGCGACAGCAGGCCGGTGGTCGGCGGCTGGAGGCCGGTCGGGAACTGCGGGTGCGGGCCGGTGACCACGTCCACCGGCGAGAGCCGCCCGCCGCGCACCAGCAGCCCGTCCGGCCCGCTGATCAGCTCCGCGCCCATCCGGGTCAGGGCGTCGGCGAACCCCGGCGTCAGCACCGCCTCCCCGGTCCTGGCCAGCACCACCTCTCCCCCGGTGATCAGCGCGGCCAGCGCCAGCGTCCCGGCCTCCAGCCGGTCCGGGGCGACGACGGTGTCCACCGTGCGCAGTTCGGCGACGCCGCGGATGACGCAGCGGCGCTCGGACATCAGGACGATGTCGGCGCCTGCCCGGTTGAGGCAGTCCACGATGTGGATCACTTCGGGCTCGATGCTGATGTCGGTCAGCACGGTCGTCCCGCTCGCGATGACCGCTAGGAAGATCGCCGTCACCGTCGCGCCCAGGCTGGGCCCGTGCGGGGTGTCCATCGACATCGCGAACGCGCGCGGCCTGCCGCCGGGCAGCACCGCGTCGACCACCCCGCCAGGGAGCAGCTCCAGCTGTGCCCCCGAGCGTTCCATCGCGCGCAGGTGCAGGTCGACCGGCCGGTCGCAGAACTGGTCACCGCCGGGCAGCGGGAACCGCACCCGGCTGCGGCGCGCCAGCACCGCGGCGGCGAAGCAGGCGGTCGGCCGGATCCGGCGCCCCAGTTCGGGACGGATCTCCCGGCCCGTCCTGGTGTCGGCGGCCACCTCGAACGTTCCCGCACCGAGGGTCACCGGCCTGCCCAGCTCGCTGACGATCTCGGCGCACACCCCGGTGTCCACAATGGCTGGTGCATTGTGGATGGTGAGGCGTCCGGGCATCAGCAGCCCTGCGGCGTAGAGGTGCAGTGCGATGTTCTTCGAGCCCTGGAGGGTGCAGCGGCCGCGCAGCGGGTGCCCACCGGAAACGACGATGGTCGACACGCCGTCACCGCCCGGTGGTTTCGAAGTCGTACAGGTCGAGCGTGGTGCGCCCCATGCGCAGTTGCTCCATGAATTCGTTCTCCTTGGCCACACGGGCGTCTGCGCGGTCGAGGATCTGATCGATGTCCGCCGAGGGCAACGCGACGACGCCGTCGACGTCAGCGACGACGAGGTCGCCCGGGCGCACCACGACACCGCCGACCACGACGGGCTTTCCGAACACACCGGGAAAGTCCTTGCGGGTGCCCAGGATCGAGTTGTTCCGCGAGAAGACCGGGAAACCGAGCGCCTCCAGCTCCGCGGTGTCGCGGACACCGCCGTCGATGAGCAGCCCCGCGATCCCGCGCTGCTGGGCGGCGACCGCGAGAACTTCGCCCCAGTGCCCGAAAGCGGCCCCCTCGAAGTCGGCGACCAGGACGGCCCCGCGCGGGGCGTGGGGCACCGCGTGGTGCAGCGCGAGGTTGTCGCCTCCGGCGCCCTGCACCGTGAAGGCGGGCCCGCACAGCCTGGCTCCACTCCAGACCGGCCGCAGCCGCGGGGAAAGGACGATGTCGAGCCCGGACGCCTCGGACAGCGTTGCGCTGGAGTGCCCGCGCGCGCGGTCGTTCATGAACGCTCCTTCTGGGATTGCAGCGAGTGGTAGCCGTGCGCGGCGCGCGCCTCGGCGAGCGTGGCGCCACCGCGGACGGCCTCGACGATGGCCTGTTCGGTGCGGTCGACGTGCTGCGCGATGTCGACGACCTCGTCCCAGCGGGCGGCCGGTACGACCACGGCGCCGTCGTCGTCGGCCACCAGGACGTCGCCGGGGTCGATGACGGCCCGGCCGATGGTGACCGGTGCCTGGACCGCGGACACCCGGACCCGGTCCTTGCCGGTCCGCATGAACCGCGAGGCCGACCAGATCGGGTAGCCGACAGCGGTCGCCACGGCCACGTCGCGGCAGGTCCCGTTGATGACGGTCCCCGCGATGCCGCGCGCGTGGGCGGTTTCGCTCATGATGCCGCCCCACACCGTGCAGTCCGTGCGCCCGGCGTTGTCGATCAGCATCACCATGCCCGCGGGAACGTCGTCGAGGAAGTCGCCCACCGTGCCGCCGGTCTCGCCGACCGGCTCGTAGGTCACGGTGAACACCGGCCCCACGGCCCGCTGTCCCCGGCCGAGTGCTCCGATTCCGTGGAGCTGTCCGGGAATCCCCAGCGAGTCGAGGGCGTCGGAGATCGACGCGGTCGACAGGTCCGTCCTCATCGCGTCAGCTCCTGCGCTCCGGCGAGGCGGGCGTCGTGCATGGCGGTGGAGAGGCGGGCGCTCCCGCGGACCTCCAGCGCGATGGCGCGTTCCCGCGCCGTGATCGCGGCGGCGATCCCGACCACCTCCTCGGCGCGCGCTCTCGGGACCACGGCCAGCCCGGTCTCGTCCGCGATCACGACATCGCCCTGGTGGACCGTGAGACCGGCGATGGCGACCGGCTCACCGCAGCTGCGCTGCTGCAACCTCCCCCGCGCCGTGGCCGGGATCGCGCCCCGGGCGAAGATCGGGAACCCCAGGTCGCGCGCCTCTGCGATGTCGCGGCACACCCCGTCGGCGACGACGCCGCGCGCGCCGCGCTGCACCGCGCCGAGGCTGAGGATGCCGCCCCAGCACGACACGTCGGTGCGGCCCTGGTTGTCGACCACGATCACGCTCTCGCTGTCGGAGGTCTCGACCGCCGTGGTGGCGATGTGGGCGCCGGCGGGACCGGAGCCGCGCGGTTCGAGCCCGACGGTGACGGCGAACCCCACCACCGACGCCGTTCCCCAGATCGGCCGGATGCCCCCGACGCCCGCCGGGAGCCCGAGCTGGTCGAGCGCGTCGCTCACCGCGGCGGAGTCGACCGCCGCGTAGCGGTCCAGGAGGGACGAACTGCTCATAGCCCCACTTCAGCAGGGGGCGGATATATTGTGAATGTCTGATTCGCTATCTCAGTAAGAGGTCCTACATATCGTGAGTGGCATATCGTGATCGAGACGCGGCAGGCCCGGTACTTCGTCGCGGTCGCCGAGGAGCTGCACTTCGGCCGGGCCGCGGAACGGCTGCGGATGTCCCAGCCACCGCTGTCCCAGGCGATCAAGCAGCTGGAGCGGGAGCTGGGGTGCGAGCTGCTGCACCGCACCCAGCGCTCGGTCGCGCTCAGCCCGGCGGGCCGGGTGTTCCTGCAGCAGTGCCGGTCGCTGCTGCGCCAGGCGGAGGAAGCCGAGAGCGCCGTCCGGCACGCGGCCACCGGCCGCGGCGGGCGGCTGTCGCTGGGCGCGGTGCCCTCGGCGTTCTCGTGGCCGCTCCCGCTGCTGCTCAAGCGGTTCCACGACGCCGTGCCCGACGTCGAGGTCCGGATCCAGGAGATCGACACGCACGAGGCCGCGACCGGCCTGCTGGACCGCACCCTGGACTGGGCGATCGTGCGCCAGACCGCACCGGTGCGCGGAACCGCGGCGACCTCGCTGTTCGTCGACCGGTTCGTCGCGGCGCTGCCCGCGGGCCACCCCGCCGGGGGCACCACCGAACCGCTGGACCTGGCCGACCTGTCCGGCGAGGTGTGGGTGTGGCTGCACCGGCACATCTCGCCCGACTACCACGACGCGATGGCCGCGATGTGCCGCAAGGCCGGGTTCAGCCCGATCCCCGCGCACTGGGCGCGGTCGGTGACCTCGCAGATCGCCATGATCGAGTGCGGTCTCGGCGTCACCGTCGTACCCGCGGCGGCCGCGGCGGCGCGGCCCGCGGTCCGGTTCCGGTCGCTCGGCCGCGGCGCGGGGACCATCGAGCTGACCGCGATGACCAGGTCCGAACCCGACCCGCTGGCCCGGCGGCTCACCGCGATGGCCATCAGCCTGACCGCCACCGAAGCACCACCGCCGCACATCTGACACCCGAGTCCACTGTGGATGCCCAACGCGGTCTTCGCGAAATCCGCTTCGCCGCACCGGTCGTCTGGTCCAGACTGGACGGGTGTTCGTCACGCTGACCACGACCCACGAGCCCGCGACCGACCTGGGATTCCTGCTGCACAAGCATCCCGACCGGGCGCAGTCCTTCGACGTCGCCGCCGGGACCGCGCACGTCTTCTACCCGGTGGCAGAGCCAAGCGAATGCACAGCCGCGCTGCTGCTGGACGTGGACCCGGTCGGGCTCGTGCGAGGTCGGCGCGACGACAGCTTCTCCCTCGGCCAGTACGTCAACGACCGCCCCTACACCGCGAACTCGCTGCTGGCCGTGGCGCTGGGGACGGTGTTCCGCACCGCGCTCAACGGCCGCTGCGACGCGCGGCCGGAGCTGGCCGCGACCGCGATCCCGCTGCGGGTCCGGGTTCCCGCGCTGCCCTGCCGGGGCGGTCGCGAGCTGGTCACCAGGCTGTTCGAGCCGCTCGGCTGGCAGGTCGAGGCCGACCCGGTCCCGCTGGACCCGCGGATCCCGGAGTGGGGCGACTCCCGGTACGTCGACCTGCGGCTGTCCGGGCAGCTGCGCGTGTCCGAGGCGCTCAGCCACCTCTACGTGCTGCTTCCGGTGCTGGACAACGCCAAGCACTACTGGGTCACCGAGGAGGAGATCGACAAGCTGCTGCGCGCGGGCGACGGCTGGCTGGCCGCGCACCCGGAGCGGGAGCTGATCAGCAACCGCTACCTCGCGCACCGCAAGTCCTACGTGCGCTCGGCGCTGACCCAGCTCGCCGAGTCCGACGACACCGACGCCGACGAGCTCGACAACGCCCTCGCCCCGGCGGTGGCCGACAACCCCGAGCCGCTGGCTGTGCAGCGCCGGGGAAGCGTCCTGGCAGCGCTGCGGGCCGCGGGCGCGCGGCGGGTGCTCGACCTGGGCTGCGGCTCGGGTGCGCTGCTCGGCGACCTGGCGCGGGAACCGTCCTTCACCGAGATCGTCGGTGCCGACGTCTCCGCGCGTGCCCTGGAGGTCGCGGCCCGCAACCTGGACCGGCTCCCGGCAGCCAAGCGGGAACGGGTCACCCTGCGCCAGTCGGCGCTGACCTACCACGATCCCGCTCTCGCCGGTTACGACGCGGCCGTGCTCATGGAGGTGATCGAGCACGTGGAACCGGACCGGCTTCCCGCGCTGGAACGCGCGGTGTTCGGCTCCGCGCATCCCGGTTCCGTCGTCGTGACCACACCGAACGTGGAGTACAACGTGCTTTTCGAGAAGTTGCCCGCCGGCGCGTTCCGGCACCCCGACCACCGCTTCGAGTGGACCAGGCAGCAGTTCCGCGAATGGGCGGAGGGAGTGGCCGCCCGCAACGGCTACCGAGTGCGGCTGCTGCCCGTCGGGCCGGAGGACCCCGGCGCCGGGGCGCCGACCCAGCTCGCCGTGTTCACCGCCGAGGAGGTGCGCTGATGCGGCTCGCCGTACCCGACATGGCATTGGTGGTCCTGATCGGCGCGTCCGGCTCGGGCAAGTCGACGTTCGCCGCCCGGCACTTCCGGCCGACCCAGGTGCTCTCCAGCGACTTCTTCCGGGGCCTGGTCGCCGACGACGAGAACGACCAGTCCGCGTCGGCCGACGCCTTCGACGCGCTGCACCACGTCGCGGCCAAACGCCTGGCGGCGGGCCGGATCACGGTCGTGGACGCGACCAACGTCCAGCGCAACTCCCGCGCGGCGCTGGTGTCGCTGGCCCGGGAGCACAACGTGCTGCCGGTGGCGATCGTGCTCGACGTGCCGGAGTCGGTCTGCGTGGCGCGCAACGCGGAGCGCTCCGACCGCGACTTCGGCCCGCAGGTGGTCCGCAGGCACCGCTCGGAGCTGCGGCGGTCGCTGAAGTCGTTGCAGCGCGAGGGTTTCCGCCGGGTGCACGTGCTGCGCGGGGTGGCGGAGATCGACGCGGCCACCATCGAGGTGGAGCCGCTGTTCAACGACCGGCGGGACGAGACCGGGCCGTTCGACGTCATCGGCGACGTGCACGGTTGCCGCGCGGAGCTGGAGGAACTGCTCGGCGCGCTGGGCTACCGGATCGAACGCGACGCCGAGGGCCGGGCGATCGGTGCCGCCCACCCCGAGGGCCGCCGGGCGGTGTTCGTCGGCGACCTGGTCGACCGGGGCCCCGACACGCCGGGCGTGCTCCGGCTGGCGATGGGCATGGTGGCCGCCGGGACGGCGATGGCGGTGTGCGGCAACCACGAGCAGAAGCTCGTGCGCGCGCTGCGCGGGCGAAACGTCACGATCTCCCACGGCCTGGCCGAGTCGCTGGACCAGCTCGCCGAACAGCCCGAGGAGTTCCGCAAGCAGGCCGAGGAGTTCTGCGACGGGCTGGTCGCGCACTACGTGCTCGACGGCGGGCGGCTCGTGGTCGCGCACGCGGGTCTGCCCGAGAAGTACCACCGGCGGGCGTCCCCGAAGGTGCGGGATTTCGCGCTGTACGGGCAGACCACCGGGGAGACCGACGAGTACGGGCTTCCGGTTCGCTACCCGTGGGCCAACGAGTACCGGGGCAAGGCGATGGTGCTCTACGGCCACACGCCGATGCCCGAGGCGGAGTGGGTCAACGGCACGATGTGCCTGGACACCGGATGCGTGTTCGGCGGGAAGCTCACCGCCCTGCGCTATCCGGAGCGGGAGGTCGTCTCCGTTCCCGCGCACCGGGTTCACTTCGAACCGGCGAAGCCGTTGCTGCCGCCCGAAGAGCTGCCTCCGGCTGCCGACGGCGCGGCGCGCCTCGAACCGGACGTGCTCAACCTCGACGACGTCTCCGGGCACCGGGTCGTGCAGACCCGGCACCACGGCCGCGTGTCGGTGCTCCCGGAGCGCGCCGCGGCGGCGCTGGAGGTGATGAGCAGGTTCGCGGTCGACCCGCGCTGGCTGCTATACCTGCCGCCGACGATGGCACCCACCAGGACGTCCTCGCGCGCCGACGTGCTGGAGCACCCCGAGGAGGCGTTCGCCGGGTACCGGTCCGACGGCGTGCAGAGCGTGCTGTGCGAGGAGAAGCACATGGGCTCCCGTGCGGTCGTGCTGGTCTGCCGGGACTCCTCGACCGCACCGGCCCGGTTCGGCGTCGAGGGCCCCGGATCGGTCCACACCCGCACCGGCCGTCCGTTCTTCGACCCGGAGCGGACCGGGAAGCTGCTCGCCCGGGTTCGGGACGCGGTTTCCGCCGCGGGGCTCTGGGACGAGCTCGGCTCCGACTGGCTGCTGCTCGACGCGGAGCTGATGCCGTGGAGCGCCAAGGCGGGCAGCCTGATCACGACGCAGTACGCCTCGGTCGGCGCAGCCGCCGGTGCGGCGCTGCCCGCCGCGGTGGCGGCGCTGGAAGCGGCGGCGGGGCGCGGTGTCGACGTGAGCGAGCTGCGCGAGCGGACCGCAGGGCGGGCCGTCAACGCCGAGGGGTTCCGCGACGCCTACCGGCGGTACTGCTGGCCCACCGAAGAGCTGAGCGGGCTCCGGCTCGCTCCGTTCCAGCTGCTGGCCGGCGAGGCAGCGACGTACCACGAGCGCCCGCACGAATGGCACCTGGCCGTTTCCGACCGGCTGGTGGCAGCTGATCCGGAGCTGTTCGCGCCGACCCGCAGGCAGCTGGTCGACACCACCGATCCGGACTCGATCGCGGCGGGCGTGGCCTGGTGGGAGCAGCTGACCTCGGCGGGCGGCGAGGGCATGGTCGTCAAGCCCGCCGCGAACCTGACCCGGGGCGGCAAGGGCCTGGTGCAGCCGGGGGTCAAGGTGCGCGGGCGGGAGTACCTGCGGATCATCTACGGCCCCGACTACACCGAGCCCCGGCACCTCGACCGCCTGCGGCAGCGCGGCCTCGGCCGGAAGCGGTCGCTGGCGGCGCGCGAGTACGCGCTGGGCATCGAGGCGCTGGACCGGCTCGCGCGCGGGGAGCCGCTGTGGCGGATCCACGAGTGCGTGTTCGCGGTGCTCGCGCTGGAATCCGAGCCGGTCGACCCACGCCTCTGACCACTGTGGACACCCACGGCGCGGCCGGGGTCGCTGAGCCGACCCCGGCCGCGCCCGCCGGTATTCATGAGAACATGCGCCTCACGGCTAGTGAGGAGGTCGTGTGGCACGGGGAGATGGGTCCTCCAACTCGATCAGCGGTGGTGCTGCCGGTCCGACGGTCCAGGCTGGCACGATCCACGGCGGGGTGCACTTCCACCTGGGCGTACCGGAAAGCGGCGCCTCCGTTCCGGAGACCGGACCGGTGGAGTGGTCGGAACTTCCCGAACTCCCGGTCGAGATCCGCTCGCTGCTGCACGCCCAGGTGCAGGCCGCGCACGAGCTCCCGTACCGGCTGCCCGGCGCGCGCCGACCGTCGCTGACCACGGTCTACGTGCGCCAGGAGCTGGGCAGCGGGACCGAAGAGCAGCACACCGACCAGCCGCAGCCCGCGCCGGTGCTCGACGAACGCGGGCAGCTGGTGGACGTTCCCAGCGTCCCGGTCGTCCGGCTGGCGGTGCGCCCGCCTTCCCGGACCGTGCGCGAGGTGCTGGACGGCGAGGAGCACCTGCTGATCACCGGTGGGCCGGGGCAGGGCAAGTCGACGCTGTCGTTGCGGCTGACGGCCGACGTCGCGGCGCGCTGGGCCGGGCAGGACGACGACCCGCCGCTGGCCGAACCGGTCGTCCCGCTGCGGCTCACGGCCAGGGAACTCGCCGCCCGGCTGGACCTGTCGTTCCCCGAAGCCCTCGCGGCGAGCGTGCGGGCGGAGTACGGCGCGCTGCTGCGCACGCCGGTCGACGCCCGGCTGCTGGGCGGCCGGGTCGCGGGCTGCCGGTGGCTGCTGCTGGTCGACGCGCTTGACGAGGTCGCCGACAGCGCGGAGCGGGACCGGCTGGTGACCGTGCTGGCGTCGTGGGCTTCCGACCCGGCGGGGTCGCACCGCGTCGTCGTCACCACCAGGCCGATCGAAGGTGCCGCGCTCGCCCCGCTCCAGCGGATCGGGTGCAGCCGCTACGAACTCCAGCCGTTCGACGAGCAGGCGCTGCGCCGCTTCGCCGAGAACTGGTTCGACGACGCGGGAAGCGCGCGCCGGTTCGTCCGGCAGGTCCGCGAAGCCCACCTCGACGAGCTCGTCCAGGTGCCGCTGCTCGCGACGATCGCGGCGATCATCTTCCAGCAGCACGAGGACCGCCCGCTGCCGGACAACCAGTACGAGCTTTACGAGGCGTACCTGGCCTTCCTGCTGCATGCCCGCACGTCCGGGCCGTTCGAGGGCCGGCACACCGAACTGCTGGAACACCTCGGCCGGGTCCGGCTGGAAACCGACACCTCGCTGGTGACCGCCGCGCGGGACTGGGCGCACGCGCACCTGCCCGCGAGCGAACTCCCGCCGTCCTGGCAGGAAGATCTGACGACGTTCCTGACGTCGGTCGGCCCGCTGGTCGTGCGAGGCGACGACCTCAGGTTCCTGCACCACAGCTTCGCCGAACACCTCGCCGCGACCGCCAAGGCCCGCGCGCTGCCCGAGCAGTTCGACCCCGACGACGAGGAGTTCACCGAACTCCTCCACGCGGCGCGTCCGAAGGAACACGGCCGCCACGCCCGTGCGGTGCTTCTGCACTACACGCGCCTCCGGCCGACCCAAGCAGACCGCATGGTCCGATGGCTGCACGCGGGCAACTCCGAGCAGCACCTGCTCGCCGCACGCCTGCTGGCCAAGCACGTCCCCGCGAGCACCGACGTCGTGGACGCGTTCCTGGAGACGGTGCACGGCTGGGCCATGACCACCCGCTACCCGGCGAGCGACATCCTGGCCCAGGCCAGCCGCGCGGCCCACCATCCCGCGCTGGTCCGGTGGCTCACCGACCTGATGCACGACGAGAACGCTCCCTGGCAGTCGCGAACGGAGGCCGCTGCGGCACTGGCCGTCCGGCTGCGCTGCGACCACAACGGCGACGCGCTCACGCTCCTGCGGGCGGCGGTGGACGACCCGGGTGCGGGTGTCGAGCACCGGCTGGCGGCGGCGGAAACCCTTGCGCAGTGCGGCAACGACGAACGCGAGGCCGCCGAGCGCGGCCTGCGGTCGGTGCTGTGCGATCCCGCCGCGAGCGGGGCGAGCTGCCGCACGGCGGCGGTCGTCCTGTCCGTGTTCGGGGCGCGCGCCCGGGAGGACGCCGTCGCCGCGCTGTCGGCGCTGCTGGCCGATGACCGCACACCGACCCAGGACGCGGTCGACGCGGCGACCGGCCTGGTCGAGATCGGCGTGGAGTTCTCCGAGCGCAGCGCGGAGGTTTTCCGTGCCGTGCTGCGGGATCCCGTGCAGAGCACCGCCGGCAGGCGGGATGCGGCACTCGGGCTGGCTTCGCTCGGGCCGCGGCACGTGGCCGATGCGGTGGAGGCGTTGACCGCTCTGTGCACCGACCGGCGGCACAACCTGATCGACCGGTCCGTCATGGCCGAGACTCTCGCCGAGCTTGGGCCGCAGAGCCGGGTCGCTGCGGGGGAGCTGCTGCTGGGCATGTCGCAGGAATCGGAGCTCGTAGTCGTGGGGCAGTGGTTCACCCTGGCCCGGCTCGTCCAGTGCGGCCCCAAGTACCGGGAACACGCGGCTGATCAGCTGCGTGCAATGCTCGCCAAGCACCGGGTGGTCCCGAACAGCAGCCTGTGGGCGGCTTCGTCGCTGATCGAGCTCGGTCCCGAGTTCCACGCCGAAGCCGCGCAGGAGTTCCACCGGCAGCTGACCGATCCGCTTGCCAGTCCGGGCAACCGCGTCACCGCGCTCGGCGAGCTCGCCGAGTTGGGCGAGCCCCATCGCGGCCCCGCGCTGCGGCACCTGCGTGCCGAACTGGCCGACTTCGGTGCCGACGCCCAGGCCAGATGCGACGCCGCCGCGAAACTCGTCCGATCCGGTCCCGAGTTCCACGACGAAGCTGCGGCGCATCTGGTGGTGCTCGCCCGCAGCCACCAGGATCCGCTCGTCAGCGCCCGGGCGTGGCGAGAGCTGCTCGGGCTCCGGACGACGTTCCGGGACGAGAGTATGAACTCGCTGCTCGACCTGCTCCTGTCGAAGTACTCGGACATCGGCGTGATGAACGCCGCCGTACTCGCCACCACCTCGCCTGGGGAGGACCCGCGGCAGATCGCGGACGCGCTGCGGTCGTTGCTGGCCGATACGACGCGAGAACTGCGGATTCGCGTCTCGGCGGCGCGGAGCCTCGTCTCACTCGGCCGCTCGTTTCATGGCGTGGCCGTGGAAGGAATCCGGGAGCTGCTTCGTTCCGAACTGCCGGTGGACTTCGATCTCAGCCACCCGGCCGAAGGATTCGCCGCTGCGGGCCGTGGTCACCGCGCCGCGTTGGCGGACGTGCTGAAAGCAGTGATGCACGATGCCGGAGAACCTTCCGCGCGCAGGTGGTATGCCGTTGCGGCGCTGGACGTTCTGGGATTCGCCACCGGACCGGACGTGGAGGACGTCCTGCGTTCCGTCATCGGCGACGAAGCCGCCGACGTGAAAGTGCGCCTCTCGGCGGTCGTCGCACTGGCGAGACTCGATCCCGGGTACCTCGGCGACGCCGTCACCGAAGTTCTCCAGCTCAGCGAGAACGCTCGGAGGTACATGTGGTGGGAGACCGTCATCGAGCTCTCGCGCCTCGGAGCCGAGATCATTCCGCCGCTGCGTGCACTCCTCGCGGACACGACCGCTTCCCGAAACCAACGTGAACTCGTCGCATCGATTCTTCCGGAACTGTGTCCGGACCTGACACCCGACGCAGTCGCGGAACTCCGCGACCAAGCCGAAGACGACCACCTCAGCTTCTGGTCCCGCACCGACGTGCAGGTGCGACTGGCCGAACTCGATCCCAGCAGCCGCGACGAGGTGGCAGCACAGCGCCGCACCGTGCTCGAAGACGAGAACGCGACGATCCGGGACCGATGCGAGGCCGCATACCGGCTCGCCCTGCTCAGGCCGGATCTTGCGCGGGAAGCGCTGTCCGCGCTCCGGCACTTCAGCACCGACGTGCGCGCAACGCCCGCAGAACGGGCCACGGCTGTCAACTGGCTGGGCCTTCTGTATGTCGGCAATCCGGACGACGTCGTTCAACTGGCGCTTGGCATTCTGCGCGATCCCGCGTTCAGGGCGCATCAGTTCCGCAGCCTGCTCAGGGCTCTGCCTCCCTCTCTACTACTGGATGCCGAGCGTGATCTGCTCGCGGACCGCACGGCTCCGATCGAAAGCCGGATCCCCGGCACCGGACCCCGAGCTGGGCTTGCCCTGCGGAGGGAATCCGAGACCGCCATCCGAGAGGAAATCACCGCCGCAGAAAGCCTTCCGACCGAACGCGTCGCGGCGGCAGCGGCCCTTGCCGTGCTCTCGCCACGCCACCTCGCCGAAGCCCGCGAGCTGCTGGAGCGGTTCATCCGCGAGGGCTGCGCCCCGTTCGCCGCCCGCCGGGAACTGGCGAAGCTGACCGGCGACGACCGCCAACGCGTCCTGGCCGAGGCGCGAAGCCGGTACCAGGACACGACACTCCCCCGCCGGGAACGTCGTCGGGCTTTGGCTCTCCTCCTGAAAAACTCACAACTTCCGGATCTCGCGAGCGATGAGCCTCCGGACCAGCCGGACGTCCTCTACACCCGCAGGCACGAGGACGGGCTCCGCCGGTTGAGGGCGTTGCGGGACGACGACCGGACCCGTCCCGCGACGCGGTGGAAGGCGGCCATGATGCTCCGCCCCTATGCCGTGGAAGATCGCGCAGCAGCCGCGTCCACGCTCAACGCCCTCGCCACCGACCCCGAGCAGCGCCCGGCCTTGCGCTGGCGCGTCGCCAGGGACCTCGCGAAGGTCGGGGCGCGGGGCCACCGGCTTGCCATCGACGCGCTGCACTTGATCGCCGGCGACGACGCGCTCCCCGTCACCGCACGAGCCCACGCCGCGCAGGTGCTCGGCGAGATCGCGCCCAGCCGTCGACGCGATGCCCTGGCACTGCTCGAAAGCCTGCTCACCAGCCCGAATCCCTTGCACCGGAACCGAGTCCTCCGAGCAATCGGTTTCCTGGCTCCCGCCGACGCCGTTCTGCCGCTCCGCGCGATGGCCAAGGACGAAAGCCTCGGGCCGGTCGTTCGGCTGCGCTGCGCGGGAACCCTGGTGCAGTTGCATCGCGGCTACCGGGACACGGCCGCCGCGGTCGCGCGCGAGATCGCCCTGGACGAGTCGGCCGCCCGAAACACCCGACTGCGCGCCGCACGCGCGCTCGCCCGGTGGAGCGAGGTATGTCGGGCCGAAGCGAGACAGCTGATTCACGCGCTCGTGCCGCAGCAGTGACCGCAACGCAGCGGAAGAAGGACACGTCCAATGGCGCTCAACGCAGACGAGCAGCAGATCGTCGCTCTGGTCAGGGAATTCGTCGACGAACGGGTACGCCCGCGGGTACGGGAGTTCGAAGAAGACGACCTCTACCCTGCCGAGTTCATCGACGAGATGAAGGAACTCGGGTTCTTCGGGCTGCTCGCGCCGACCGAACACGGCGGGGTCGACGTCAGCACCGCCTGCTTCGCGCGCGTCACCGAGGAACTCGCGCGCGGCTGGATGAGCCTCGCAGGCGCCATCGGCGGGCACTCCGTGATCACCTACCTCATCAAGACCTTCGGCACCCCGGAGCAGCGCGAGCGCTACCTGCCCAAGATGGCCGATGGCAGCATCCGGGCCACGATGGCGCTGACCGAACCCGGCGGCGGCAGCGACCTGCAAGCCATGCGCACCCACGCCACACCTCATGGGGACGGGTGGTCGATCACCGGGTCCAAGACGTGGATCTCCAACGCCGTCCACTCCGGTCTCATCGGCCTGCTGTGCCTCACCGACCGCGACGCCGAACCCGCCCACCGCGGCATGAGCGTGCTCCTAGTCGAACCCGGCCACGGGCTGACCATCTCCAGGAAGCTCCCCAAGCTCGGCTACCGCGGCGTCGAAGCCTGCGAGCTGGTCTTCGACCAGATGCCCGTCCCCCAGGACGCCGTGCTCGGCGGAACGCCGAACCAGGGCTGGGCGCACATGATGCGCGGCCTGGAAGTCGGCCGGATCCAGGTCGCCTCCCGCGCCCTCGGCGTCGGCCAGGCCGCACTCGACACCGCCGTGCGCTACGCCCAGGAACGCGAATCGTTCGGCAAACCGATCTGGAAACACCAGTCGGTCGGCAACCTGCTCGCCGACATGGCCACGAAGATGCGCGCGGCCCGGCTGCTGACTCTCGACGCCGCCGAGAAGCTGGACGCCGGGGAGCGGGCCGACATGGAAGCCGGAATGGCCAAGCTGTTCGCCTCCGAAACCGCCATGCAGGTCGCCCTCGACGCGATCCGCGTGCACGGCGGTTACGGCTACTCCAAGGAATACGACGTCGAACGCTACTTCCGCGACGCCCCACTGATGATCGTCGGCGAGGGCACCAACGAGATCCAACGCAACGTCATCGCCGCGCAACTCATCGCCCGCAACAAGATCTGACCACTGAGGAGCAACGAGGACCTGGCCGTACGAACTCATGCGTTTGGCCGACATGCAGCGCACCGTGTCGGGTGGACAATCCTTCCGCCGTTCGTTTGCCGGCTGATCCCCCACGGTGAGTTCACCGACGAGCACCGAGGAGTCCTCTTGAGCACGATCACCGCACTCGCGGTCACGCCGCAGCACACCTGGGAGCCGGTCCGCGTCGAGTCGCCGAGCCCGGGGCCCGGGCAGGTGCTGATCCGGGCAGTCGCGTTCGCGCTGAACAACGGCGACGTCCGCGCGCTGGACCAGGGGCCGGGCGACACCGCCGAGCCGCTGGTCGCGGGCCACGAGGTGGCCGGGACCATCACCGCCGTGGGCGCCGGGGTCGACGCGGCGCGCGTGGGTTCGCGCGTCATGGCCACCACCTCGCGCGCCTTCGCCGAGTACGCGGTGGCGCAGAGCGACCTGGCGCTACCGATCCCGGACGGTCTGGAGGTCCATGAAGGCGTCACGCTCCCCGTCGCGCTGCTCACCGAGTACGGCGCGCTCAGCGCCGGCCGTCTCGCCGCCGGGCAGACCGTGCTCGTCACGGGAGCCACGTCCGCCATCGGGCTGGTCGGCGTCCAGCTGGCGCGGGTGCTCGGCGCGAGCCGCGTTCTGGCGACGACGCGTTCGCCCGGCAAGGCGGACCTGCTGACCGGGCTCGGCGCCGACCAGGTCATCGTGACCTCCGCCGAACCGCTCACCAAGACCGTGCTCGCGGCGACCGGCGGCATCGGCGTGGACCTCGCGGTGGACCACGTGGCGGGCCAGACCTTCGCGGAAGTCCTGCCCGCCACCCGCATCGACGGCCAGGTGGTGCAGGTGGGTCGCCTCGGCGGGGCCGCGGCGACCATCAACGTCGACGACCTGTCGTACCGCCACCTCACCGTGCGCGGCGTCTCCTACGGCCGCTCCGAAGTGCTCTCCCGCCTGCTCGGCGAAGCCTACGAAGCGATGCTGCCCGCCCTCCGGGATGGCGAGCTTCGACCGGTGGTCGACCAGGTTTTCCCCTTCGACCGCGCGAACGAAGCCGCGCAGCGCGTCCGGAGCGGGGCGGCTCGCGGCAAGGTCGTCCTGGCGCTGTCGTGACCGGTCCAGGTGCGCTAAAAGCCAGGCAGCCGAGCAGGGTTCCCGCCACGGCGACGAAGAAACCCGACGCCGGAAGGCGGCCTGCCCCGGGTTCCGGAACCGGCCGCGGCCGACCCCGGTTCCGGGGCCGGCCGCGCGGTGCTACGCCGTCCCGGCTTCGACGAGCCCGGCCAGCGCCTTCGGCAGCGGGCCCCGGTGCAGGACGCCGAGGCGCTGGGTGGCGCGGGTCAGGGCGACGTAGAGCTCGGCCGCTCCGCGCGGGCCGTCGGCGAGGATCTCGTCCGGATCCACGACCAGGACGGCGTCGAACTCCAGCCCCTTGGTCTCCGAAGCCGCCACCGCGCCCGGCACTCCCGGCGGTCCGATCACCACGCTGGTGCCTTCGCGACCGGCCTCCGCCCGCCTGAATTCCTCGATCGCAGCGGGCAGTTCGTCCTCGGTGACCTGCCTGGACCACGGCTGGACGCCGCACGCGCGGACCGAGTCCGGCGGCTGGACCGCGGGGGCGAACTCGGCGAGCAGCGCGGCGGCGACCGTCATGATCTCCGACGGGGTGCGGTAGTTCACCGACAGCGACCGGTACACCCAGCGGCCGGGCACGTACGGCTCCAGCATCGCGCCCCACGACCTCGCTCCGGCCTCCGACCGGCGCTGGGCGAGATCGCCGACCACGGTGAACGACCGCGCCGGGCAGCGCCGCATCAGCACCCGCCAGTCCATTTCGGACAGTTCCTGCGCCTCGTCGACCACGACGTGCCGGTAGGTCCAGTCCCGGTCCGCCGCGGCGCGTTCGACGAGTTCGCGGGTGTCGTGCTCGACGAAGCGGTCCGCCAGGTCCTCGGCGTCGACGAGGTCCTGGGCGAGCAGGTGGTCCTCGTCGTCCATGAGGTCGTGGCGTTCCATCTGGAGGATTTCCAGCACTCCCTCGGCGTACTCGGCCTCCTCCGCGCGCTCCCGGTCGGCGGTGCGGTCGGCCGCCTTGTCCTGGCCCAGCAGGTCGGCCAGCTCGTCGAGCAGCGGCACGTCCGACACCGTCCAGGCGTCCCCCTGCGTGCGCAGCAGCGCCTCGTCGGCACCGGCGGCCCGCAGCCGCTCGCGGGATTCGTACAGCGGCCCCAACAGGGTTTCCGGCGTCAGGACCGGCCAGAGCTCGTCGAGCGCCGCGATGAACTGGTCGGACTCGGCGAGGTCCTCGTGCACGTCCACCCGCAGGTCCTCCCACGCCTCGCGGTTCTCGCGCGTCAGCCATCCCCGGCCGATCCGCGCCACGGCCCGCTCGGTGAGCACGTAGGTGACGATCTCGCGGAACACCGCGCGGGCCTCGTTGTGCGGCAACCCGCTGTCCCGCGCCTCCTGCCTGGCCCACTCCGCGGTCTCGGCGTCGATCCGCACCGTGACGTCGGAAAGCTCGACCGGCAGCGGGTTCTCCGGCAGCCGCTGCCGGTCGGCGACCGCCGCCGCGAGCACGTCGAGGATCTTCAGCGATCCCTTGATCCGCGCGACTTCCGGGGTGTCCTCGGCGGTGACGCGCAGCCTCGGCACCAGGTCGCCAGTGGTCATGAACACGACATCGGACTCGCCCAGCGACGGCAGGACGCGGCCGATGTGGTTCAGGAAAGCCGGATTCGGCCCGACGACGAGCACGCCGTGGCGTTCCATCCGCTCCCGCTGGGTGTAGAGCAGGTACGCGACGCGGTGCAGCGCCACGACGGTCTTGCCGGTGCCCGGGCCGCCCTCGATCACCAGGACGCCCGGGTGCGCGTGCCGGATGATCTCGTCCTGCTCGGCCTGGATCGTGGCCACGATGTCGCGCATCCCCTCGCCGCGCGGCGCGTTGACCGCCGCGAGCAGGGCGGCGTCACCGCGCGCGTCCTCACCGGGACGGCCGAACTCCTCGTCGGTGAAGTCGACCACGCGGCGCCCGCTGGTGTGGAACTGGCGGCGCCGCCGCATGTTCTCCGGGGACGCGGCGGTGGCGACGTAGAACGCGCGCGCCGCGGGCGCCCGCCAGTCGAGCAGCACCGGCTCGTACTCGTTCTCCTCGTCGAAAAGCCCGATCCGGCCGATGTAGGAACGCTCGCCCGTGATCGCGTCCAACCGGCCGAAGCACAGCCCGTTGTCCGCCACGTCGAGCCGCTTCACCTCCTTGGCCCGGGCGCGCACCTCGACGTCGCGCTCCATGGGGGTCGCGCCGTCTCCCCGCAGCGCCGCGCGGTATTCCCCCTTCGCCCGCGCGCGTTCGGCGTCGAGCCGCGCGTAGAGCCCGGCCACGTGGTCCCGCTCGGACCGCAGTTCCTCTTCGTACCCCTGGCTTGACACATGCCCCTCACAGCGGCTATTCTGATCCCAGATTCGGCGGATTCTCCTGCTATTGCTGGGGAACACGCCGATTTTTCATTCTCCACCTCCTGTCAAATCCGGGCTGTCAAATCCGACTCGTCGTCGCGCGGTGAAACGCCGCGTGCCCCCGCCGGATCGGGCGGGGGCACGCGTTGTTCGCAGATCAGGACCTGGCCGGGTTCCGGTCAGCTGTTGCTGGGGAATCCGAGGTCGATGCCGCCGTCGCTGGGGTCGGGCCAGCGAGTGGTGATGACCTTGCCTCGGGTGTAGAAGTGCACGCCGTCGGTGCCGTAGATGTGGTGGTCGCCGAACAGGGAGTCCTTCCAGCCGCCGAAGGAGTGGTAGCCGACCGGGACCGGGATCGGGACGTTGACGCCGACCATGCCGGCCTCGACCTCCAACCGGAAGCGGCGGGCCGCACCGCCGTCGCGGGTGAAGATCGCGGTTCCGTTGCCCCACCGCGAGGAGTTGATCAGCCCGATCGCCTCCTCGTAGCTGGCGGCGCGGACCACCGCCAGCACCGGGCCGAAGATCTCGTCCCGGTAGGCGTCCATGTCGGGGGTGACCTTGTCCAGCAGGCTCACGCCGACGAAGAACCCGTTCTCGTGGCCCTCGACCATCAGATCGGTGCCGTCCACGACGACCTCCGCGCCCTGCTCGCGGGCCTTCGGCACGTAGGAGGCGACCTTGTCCCGGTGCGCCGCGGTGATCAGCGGCCCCATCTCCGAGACCGGATCGGTGCCCGGTCCGATCGTCAGGGCCCGGGCGCGGTCGGCGATCCTGGAAACCAGCTCGTCACCGACCGGGTCCACGGCCACGACCACCGACACGGCCATGCACCGCTCACCGGCCGAGCCGTAGGCGGCCGAGACCGCGGCGTCGGCTGCCTGGTCGAGATCGGCGTCGGGCAGCACCAGCATGTGGTTCTTCGCCCCGCCCAGCGCCTGCACGCGCTTGCCGTTCGCGCTCGCGGTGTCGTGGACGTGCTTGGCGATCGGCGTCGATCCCACGAACGACACCGCCGCGACGTCGGGGTGTTCCAGCAGCCGGTCCACCGCGGTCTTGTCGCCGTGCACCAGGTTCAGCACACCGTCCGGAACGCCGGCCTCCGAAGCGAGCTCGACCAGCCGCAGCGTGGCCGAGGGGTCCTTCTCGCTCGGCTTGAGCACCACGGTGTTGCCGCAGGCGATGGCCAGCGGGAACATCCACAGCGGCACCATCGCCGGGAAGTTGAACGGCGTGATCCCGGCGACCACCCCGAGCGGCTGGCGGATCGACTCCACATCGACCCGGGTCGAGACCTGGGTGGAGATCTCTCCCTTGAGCAGCTGCGGGATCCCGCACGCCAGCTCGACGATCTCCAGCCCGCGCGCCACCTCTCCCAACGCGTCGGAGTGCACCTTGCCGTGCTCAGCGGTGATCAGCGACGCGATCTCGTCCCGGTGGGAGTTCAGCAGCTCCCGGTAGTTGAACAGGACCTGCGCGCGCTTGGCCAGCGAAACCGAGCCCCACGAGGCGAACGCCTTCGCCGCCGACTCCACCGCGGCGTCCACTTCGGACACGTCGGCGAAGGCGACCCGCCCGGTCCGCTCCCCGGTCGCCGGATTCGTCACGTCCCCGTGGCGCCCCGAGGTGCCCTCCACGGACTTGCCGTCGATCCAGTGCTGGATGGTCTTCAAGGTAGTTCCCTCACGATTCGTCACAGGTGGTGGCGCTGTCCGCGCGCCTGGTCCTCGTAGCGCTTGCGCGCGAGCCGGGTGCTTTCACGGGTGGAGATCTCGGCCACCGGCACGTCCCACCACGCCTCCGGTGGCAGCTGCGCCTTGGCCGGGTCGGTTTCGACGTAGACCGCGGTCGGGTGCTCGGCTTCGCGGGCGGTGCGCAGCGCAGCGCGCAATTCGTCCACAGTGGATGCGCGTAGGACCCGCATGCCGAGGCTTTCCGCGTTCGCCGCCAGGTCCACCGGCAGCGGTTCGCCGGTGAAGGTGCCGTCGGTGTCGCGGTAGCGGTAGGCGGTGCCGAAACGCTCGCCGCCCACCTTCTCGGACAGCCCGCCGATCGAGGCGTAGCCGTGGTTCTGCACCAGCACCAGGTTGATCTTGATGCCTTCCTGCACGGCGGTGACCAGCTCGGTCGGCATCATCAGGTACGTCCCGTCGCCGACGAGCGCGAACACCTCGCGGGACGGATCGGCCAGCCGGGCGCCGATCGCGGCCGGGATCTCGTAGCCCATGCAGGAGAACCCGTACTCGACGTGGTACTGCCGGGGTTCCTTGGCCCGCCACAGCTTGTTCAGGTCCTCCGGCATCGAGCCCGCCGCGTTGACCACCACGTCGCGGTCCTCAAGGACCTCGTCGAGGACGCCGAGGACCTCGGCCTGCCCGGGCCGTTCGCCGCCGGTCGCGGCGCGCGTGGTCCGGTCGACGACATCGGCCCACTTCCGGGCGCCCGCGCGGTATTCCGCCACGTACTCCTCGGCCACCCGATGCCCGCCGAGCGCTTCGGCCAGCTGTTCCAGGGCGATCCGCGCATCGCCGATCACCGGGGCCGCCGCCTGCTTGTGGGCGTCCAGCGAGGTGATGTTGATGTTGACGAACCGCACGTCCGGGTTGGCGAACAGGGTCCGCGACGCCGTGGTGAAGTCGGAGTAGCGGGTGCCGATGCCGATGATCAGGTCCGCCTGCCGAGCCACGTCGTCGGAGGCCGAGGTGCCGGTGTGCCCGATGGAACCCAGCTCGCAGGGGTGGTCGAAGCGCAGCGAGCCGCGCCCGGCCTGCGTTTCCGACACCGGGATCCCGGTGCTGTCGGCCAGCGCCCGCAGCGCGTCCTCCGCGCCGCTGTGGTGGACCCCGCCGCCCGCGATGATCAGCGGCCGCTCCGCCGCCCGGATCGCCGCCGCCGCGTCGGCGACCGACCGCGGGTCCGGCACCGGCCGGTGCACCCGCCAGACGCGCTCGGCGAAGAACTCCTCCGGCCAGTCGTGGGCCTCGGCCTGCACGTCCTGCGGCAGCGCGAGCGTCACCGCGCCGGTCTCGACCGGGTCGGTGAGCACCCGCATCGCGTCCAGCGCCGAGGGGATCAGCATCTCCGGCCGCCAGATCCGGTCGAAGTAGCGCGAGACCGGCCGCAGGCAGTCGTTGACCGAGACGTCCCGCGCGTGCGGCACCTCCAGCTGCTGGAGCACCGGGTCCGCGGGCCGGGTGGCGAACACGTCGCCGGGCAGCAGCAGGACCGGCAGGTGGTTCACGGTGGCGAGCGCCGCGCCGGTGACCAGGTTCGTGGCGCCGGGCCCGATGGAGGTCGTGCAGGCGTAGGTCGACATCCGGTTGCGCTGGCGGGCGAAACCCACCGCCGCGTGCACCATCGCCTGCTCGTTGCGGCCCTGCAGGTAGGGCATGCGGTCCTCGTGCTCCAGCAACGCCTGCCCGATGCCGGCGACGTTGCCGTGCCCGAAGATGCCCCAGCAGCCCGCGATCAGCCGCTGCCGGTCGCCGTCGCGTTCGGTGTGCTGGTTGGCCAGGAACAGGACCAGGGCCTGGGCGACGGTCAGCCTGCGGGTGGTCATCGGCCCTCCACTGTGTCTTGCGGGACACCCGCACCCGGGTCTGCCGGCGCCGTGTAAAGCGGCAGCCGCGGGTCGACGGGCTGGTCGGCCCAGGTGTCCCTGACCCACGCGTGCGCGGGGTCGTCGCAGATCAGCCAAGCCCGCTCCGGCGAGGGACCGGCCATCACGTTCAGGTAGTACATGTCGTAACCGGGCACCGCCATCGACGGGCCGTGCCAGCCGTCCGGGATCAGCACCACGTCCCCGCTGCGGACCTCGGCGAGCACGTCGGTCTCGCGGTCCGGGCCGGACGGGTACACCCGCTGGTAGCCGACGCCGGGTGTGCCGTGCGCGGCGGAGAGCTCGAAGTAGTAGATCTCCTCCAGGCGCGACTCGCCCTCGCGCTCCTCGTCGTGCTTGTGCGGCGGGAAGGACGACCAGTTCCCGGCCGGGGTCAGCACCTCCACAGCGATCAGCCGGTCGGCCTCGAACACCCCCGCCGCGCCGAAGTTGTTGACCTGGCGGCTGGCCTGCCCGGCGCCGCGCAGCTCGACCGGCACGCCCGAGGCCGGGCCGTAGCGCGCGGGCAGCCGGTTCTCGCACCGGGCTCCGGTCAGCGCGAACCGGCCGCCGGCCTCGCTGCTGATCCGCACCTGCGCATCCCTTGGCACGTAGGCGAAATCGCTCACGCCGTCGAACACGCTCTTGCGCCCGGCGAGTTCGAACGCCTCGCCGTCGCAGACCACCGTGCAGCTGCCCGCCAGCGGCAGCACGATCCACTCGCTCTCGCCGGTGGCCAGCTCGTGCCGCCCGCCCGCTCCGAGTTCGAGCACCCGCAGCGACGAGTAGCCCCAGCCCGCCGACTCCGGGTCCACGTACGTGGAGTAGTCACCGCGCGCCGCCGTGCCGGCGGGATGGTGGAAACGCTTGTCAGTCAACGCTGATCCTCCAAGCTCTCGGGGTGCGGGGGTCCCCGCCGTCACCGGGGCCGTCACAACAGACCCACCGCGGCGTCGACGGCGCCCGCGACGTCGTCGTCGTGCGGGTACAGCAGCGTGCGGCCGACGACGAGGCCGCGCACGTTGGGCAGCTGCAGCGCCTTGTGCCAGCGCTCGCGGGTCGCGTCGGGGTCGGCCGACACCTCCCCGCCGAGCAGGACCGTGGGCAGCGTCGTGGTCTCCAGGGCGCGGCCGATCTGGTCGATGTCGTCGACCACCGGCACCTTCAGCCAGGTGTGCGCCGAGGTGCCGCCGAGCCCGGAGCCGATCGCGATGGAGCGCGCGACCGCCTCCACCGACAGGTCGTTGCGCACCCTGCCGTCGACGCGGTGCGAGATGAACGGCTCGACCATGGCCATCAGGCCGCGCTCGGCCAGCTCGTTGACCGCGTTCGCCGCGCCGTGCATGGTGTTCAGCGATCCGGGGTCGGTGACGTCCAGGCGCAGCAACAGCTTCCCGGCGTCGAACCGCAGCCGCTCGATGTCGGCCGCGCGGTGCCCGGTGAACCGGTCGTCCAGTTCGAAGGACGCACCGGCCAGGCCGCCGCGGTTCATCGACCCGATGACGACCTTGTTCTCCAGCGCGCCCAGCAGCAGGAGGTCTTCGAGGATGTCGGCGGTGCCGAGCACGCCGTCGACGCCCGGCCGGTCCAGCGCGACGCACAGCCGCTCCAGCAGATCGGCGCGGTTGGCCATCGCCAGCGGGTTGGCGCCCGCGCCCAGCGCGCCGCGCGCGGGGTGGTCGGCGGCCACGATCATCAGGCGGCCGTTCTCGCCGACCAGGGGCCGCCGGGTCCGGGCCGCCGCCGCTTCCGCGATCGCCTCGGGCCGGGTGGCCCGCACCCAGGTGAGGTCGGTGATGCTCAGATCAGACACGGTGCTCGCTTTCCTCGCCGCTGGAGCGATCGGAATTCGGGGACAGCAGGGCCTCGACCTCGTTCTCGTGCGGCATCGCCGACGAGCAGGCCAGGCGGGAGGCGACCAGCGCTCCGGCGGCGTTGGCGAACCGCATCGTCCGGTCCAGGGGCCAGCCCAGCAGCAGGCCGTGGCACAGCGCCCCGCCGAAGGCGTCGCCCGCGCCGAGGCCGTTGACCACCTCGACCGGCACCGGGGGCGCGACGACCTCCGCGTCGCGGGTGCGGGCGAGCACGCCCTTCGGCCCCTGCTTGACGACCGCGAGTTCCACCCCGGCCTCCAGCAGCAGCTCCGCGGCCTTCTCCGGATCGCGGCTGCCGACGGCGCGCTCGACCTCGTCGAGGTTGCCGACCGCGACCGTGACGTGCGGCAGCGCCTCCCGGTACCAGTGCCGGGCCTCGTCGTGGTCGGCCCAGAACATCGGCCGCCAGTCCAGGTCGAACACGGTGGTGCCGCGCTTCGCCCGGTGCCGCAGCGCGGCCAGCGTCGCGGCCCGGCTGGGCTCCTCGGCCAGGCCGGTGCCGGTCATCCAGAAGATGCGCGCGGCGGCGACCGCGTCGTAGTCCAGCTCGCCGGGGTGGATCTCCAGGTCCGGCGCCTTGGGCTGGCGGTAGAAGTACAGCGGGAAGTCGTCCGGGGGGAACAGCTCGCAGAACGTCACCGGCGTCGGGTACTGCTCGACCGGGCTCACCCAGCGGTCGTCGACGCCGAAGTCCCGGAGCGCCTGGTGGACGTACTCGCCGAACGGGTCGGCCCCGGTGCGGCTGATGACCGCGCTGCGGTGGCCGAGCCGGGCGACCGCCACCGCGACGTTGGTCGCGGTGCCGCCCAGGTACTTGCCGAAGGACTCGACCTGCGGCAGCGGAACACCGGTCTGCAGCGGGTAGACGTCCACCCCGATGCGGCCCATCGTGATGACGTCGAACGGGCTGCTCATGCCAGAGACCTCCGGGAGATCGCGGGCCGCCGGGCGGCCGGAACGCGTGGTGGTTCCTGTCTACTCGGCGGCCGGAACGACTGTCAAGACTTTGTCAGTACATACTTACCTAATCACGTCCGTTGGTCCTAATATCGTGGGGAGCTTGATATCGTGGGGAGGTGACCTCGACCCGCCGCCGATCCCCGGAGTCCTCGTGGGATCCCGCCACCCAGATCTCCGTGGACCACCGCAGCCCGGTGCCGCTGTACTACCAGGTGGCCACCCAGATCGAGGAGGCCATCGACTCCGGCGCGCTGCCCGTCGGCGCGCGGCTGGACAACGAGGTCGAGCTGGCGGCCCAGCTCGGGCTGTCCCGCCCGACGATCCGGCAGGCGATCGGTTCCCTGGTCGACAAGGGGCTCGTGGTGCGCAAGCGCGGGGCGGGCACGCAGGTGGTGTTCAACCGGGTCAAGCGCTCGCTGGAGCTGAGCAGCCTGTTCGACGACCTAGCCCGGATCGACCAGCAGCCCACCACCCGGATCCTCACCAACGAGATCATCACGCCCTCCCCCGAGATCGCGCACATCCTCGGGATCTCCGAGCAGGACAGCGCGCTGCACCTGGAGCGGGTCCGCTACGCGCGCGGCGAGCCGATCGCCCGGATGCGCAACCACCTGCCCGCGGGCCTGATCGAGCCCGACGACGACCTGCTCCAGGAGCGCGGCCTCTACCAGCTGCTGCGCGGCGCCGGAGTGACGCTGCACGCCGCGCACCAGACGATCGGCGCGCGCGTGGCCACCGAAGCCGACGCCGAACTGCTCGACGAGCCCGTGGGCGCGCCGCTGCTGACGATGGAGCGCACCACCTACGACCAGGCGGGCAAGGTCGTCGAGTACGGCTCGCACGTGTACCGCGCGTCGCGGTACTCCTTCGACCTCTCGCTGCGCGGCGACTCCTGAGCACGGTGGGGCGCGGCGGCTTCTGAGCACGCCGGGCTGAGCGGTGGCTCCGGTGCGCCGATTCGCGACGCCTGCAAGATCAACAGGTCGCTCGCGCCGGTCGCCCCGGCCTGCGCCGCCCGAACGCTTGCCCCCTGCCCGACCCACCCGGCCCGCGCCTTCCACCGACCCCAAGCCCGCGCCGCCCGCGGTCGCCGCGGCCCGCACGCGCGCCGGTTGCTCAGAACGTAAATATGTCAGGACTATTTCTTGACAGGGGTTGTTTCGGCGGTGAAAACTACCGGCTACCGAACGGCGAAGGGCTCTCCGCCACGTCCACCGGCCGGTCACCGAGCCGAGCACGCGAGCAGATCCCGCCCGGACAACACCATCTCCCCCACCTGAACACCCGACGGGTCCGGCGTCGCCGTCCCTTCGGGGGAAGGGCATCGATGAGCAACGGCAACCGCCTGCGAGTGGGTTCGGCACCGGACTCCTGGGGCGTCTGGTTCCCGGAGGACGACCGGCAGACCCCGTGGCACCGCTTCCTCGACGAGGTCTCCGAGGCCGGCTACGAGTGGATCGAACTCGGCCCCTACGGATACCTGCCAACCGACCCGGAGCAGCTGCGCGACGAACTCGGCATCCGCGGCCTGACGCTGTCGGCCGGGACCTGCTTCACCGGTTTCCACCGCGGTGACGTGTGGACCGAGACCTGGGAGCACGTCAAGCAGGTCGCGGAGCTGACCAGCGCGCTGGGCGCGAAGCACATCGTCGTCATCCCCGACATGTGGCGCGACCCGGCCACCGGCGAGCAGCTGGAGGACCGCACCCTGAGCAACGAGTCGTGGACGGCGCTGGGCCGGGGCACCGACCGGCTGGCGCGGGCGCTGCACGAGGAGTACGGCGTGCAGCTGCAGTTCCACCCGCACGCCGACAGCCACGTCGACACCCAGGAGCACGTCGAGCGGTTCCTGGACAGCACCGACCCGGACCTGGTCACGCTCTGCCTGGACACCGGCCACATCGCCTACTGCGGCGGGGACAACCTCGAACTGATCAACAAGCACCCCGACCGCATCGGCTACCTGCACCTCAAGCAGGTCGACCCGGCGGTCCTGGCCGACGTGCGGGCCGAGGACCTGCCGTTCGGTCCCGCCGTGCAGCGCGGCGTGATGTGCGAGCCGCCCGCGGGCGTGCCCGCGCTGGAGCCGATCATCAAGGCCACCGAGAACCTCGACGCCGACCTGTTCGCGATCGTCGAGCAGGACCTCTACCCGGTCGCCCCCGACGTCCCGCTGCCCATCGCCAAGCGGACCCGCGACTACCTCACCCGCTGCGGCGCCGGCCGCTGAAGCGGCGCAGCAGCACGCAACCGGCACCCGCCGAGGTTCCGCCACCCGCACCGCCAAACAAGACGAGTGCGACGACAAGTTCTCAGGAGGATTCCATGAGCGACCAGGATCTGCGGATCGGTCTCATCGGCGCGGGGAAGATGGGCGCCGACCACGCCGTCCGCATCCACGAGCGCATCAGCGGCGCCCGGCTGGTCGCCGTCGGCGACCCGGACGTCGACCGCGCGCGGCAGGTCGCCGACGGCGCCGCGGCCCGGGCCGAGCACGACCCGTTCGCCGTGATCGACGCGTCCGATGTGGACGCGCTGGTGATCGCCTCGCCCGGGGTCGTGCACGAGCCGCTGCTGCTCGCGGCCATCGAGCGCGGTGTCCCGGTGCTGTGCGAGAAACCGCTCACCCCCGACTCGAAGTCCTCGCTGCGGGTCGTCGAAGCCGAGGAGGCGCGCGGCAAGCACCTGGTGCAGGTCGGGTTCATGCGCCGCTTCGACCCGGAGTACGTCGAGCTGAAGCGGATGCTCGACGCCGGTGATCTCGGCCGCGCGCTGCTGCTGCACTGCGTGCACCGGAACGCGTCGACCCCGCCCGGGTTCACCAGCCAGATGATGATCTTCGACTCGGTGGTGCACGAGTTCGACACCGCGCGCTGGCTGCTCGACCAGGAGATCGCCGCCGTGTCGGTGCGCTGGCCGCGGTCGTCGGCCGCCGCCCCGGAGGGGTTGATCGACCCGCAGGTGGTCACCGTCGAAACCACCGGTGGCGTGCTGGTCGACGTCGAGATCTTCGTCAACTGCGGGTTCGGCTACCAAGTGCGCTGCGAGGCGGTCGGCGAGCACGGCACCGCGCTGGTCGGCGCCGACAGCGGCCCGGTCGTGCACCACGGCGGGCGCTGGGGCGGCAACGTCACCGCCGACTTCCGGGACCGCTTCGGCACCGCCTTCGACCAGGAGTTCCAGCGCTGGGCCGGGGCCGCGCGCCAGGGCGGGGTCGACCCCGCCGCCGCCGGCGCCTGGGACGGCTACGCCGCCGCGGCGGCGTGCGAGGCCGGGGTGCTCGCGCAGACCACCGGCGCCCGCACCGAGGTCGAGCTCGCCGACCGCCCCGGCTTCTACGCCTGACCCGCTTTCCTAGGAGTCACCGTGAAAATCGCACTCGACCCGCACATGTTCCGGTTCACCCCGCTGCTCGAACTCCCCCGCCTGGTGGCCGAGCTCGGCTACGAGTGGATCGAACTGTCCCCGCGCGAGGACTTCCTGCCGTTCTTCAAACATCCCCGCGTCGACGACGCGACCGTCCGCCAGTTCCGCAAGGAGCTCGACGCCGCGGGCGTCGGCGTCGCGTCGGTGCTGCCGCTGTACCGGTGGTCCGGGCCGGAGGACGAGCAGCGGGAGGCCGCTGTGCGCTACTGGAAGCGCGCCATCCAGATCACCAGCGATCTCGGCGTCGACGTCATGGTCTCGGAGTTCAACGGCCGCCCGGAGTCACCGGACCGCAGCGAGGGCCAGTTCTGGCGCTCGATGGAGGAGCTGCTGCCGGTCTTCGAGCGCGAGGGCATCACCCTCAAGCTCGAACCGCACCCGGACGACTTCGTCGAGGACGGCCACGTCGCCGTCGACATGGTGCGCGGCATCAACTCGCCCAACGTGCAGTTCCTCTACTGCGCTCCGCACACCTTCCACATGGGCAACGACGCACCGGGGATCATGAAGCGCGCCGGGGACCTGCTCACCCACGTGCACGTGGCCGACACCTTCGACCACACCGCGTCTTCCGGGCTGCGCTACATCGTCAACCCGCCGGGCTCCCCGGCGCGCATCCACCAGCACCTCGACATCGGGCAGGGCGAGGTCGACTGGGACGAGTTCTTCGGTTCCCTCAAGGACAACGGCTTCGACGGGATCATGGTCGCCTGCGTGTTCGCCTGGGAGGACCGCGCCCGCGAGTCGTCGCTGTTCATGCGCGAGAAGATCGGCGAGTACGTCAAGAGCTGGTGACGCCGCAGGGACCGGTGGTGCCGCGCACGACGAGCCTGGGCTCCACGACGATCTCCCGCGGATCGTCGCCCGGGTTCTCCAGCCGGTGCACGGCTGCGCGCACGGCGTGCACCGCCATCCGGTCGGCGTCCTGGTGCACCGTTGTGAGGTCGATGTGGGACAGGTGCGCGAGGCGGCTGTCGTCGTAGCCGACGACCGACAGGTCCCCCGGCGTCTCCACACCGGCCCGCCGCAGAACGTGCATGAGGCCCATCGCGCAGCGGTCGTTCCCGGCGATCAGCGCGGTGGGCAGCGGGCCGTCGTCGAGCAGCGCGCGCCCGGCCGCCATGCCGGCGTCCTCGTTGTGCGCGCCTTTGACCACCCGGATCTCGTCCCCGAGTCCGCGGCGCCGCATGGCGCTGCGGTAGCCGCGGCGCCGGTCCGCCGAACCGGGGTCCCGGCCGCCGTCGACGTGGGCGATCCGCCGGTGCCCCAGCTCCACCAGGTGGTCGACGGCCTGGCCCATCCCCCTGGCGTCGGCGGTGTGGACGCTGTCGGCCCGCGCGCCCGGGACGCGGCAGCCGACGGTGACCACGACCGCGTTCTCCGCCAGTTCCGGGAGGAACCGCGCGTCGGCCTTCGGCCCGAGCAGGATCAGCGCCTCGCAGCGGTGGCCGAGCAACGCGTCGGCGGCCGTGCGCTCGTCGCGCCCGGGGCCGCTGGCCGACAGCAGGACGTCGTAGCCGAGCCGTTCGGCCTCCGGGTACATCCCGTTGACGAGTTCGGCCTGGAACGGCTGGTCCATCCGCACCACCACGCCGATGGTCCGGCTCCGCCCCCGCGCCAGCAGCCGGGCCGCGCTGTCCGGGCGGTAGCCGAGCTCGTCGGCCGCGCGCAGCACGCGCTCGCGGGTCCGCTCGCCCGCCCCGGGCTCGTTCCGGAAGATCAACGACACCAGGGTGCGCGACACCCCGGCCCGGGCGGCGACGTCGGCCATGGTCGGGCGGCGGGTCCGCGGTTCTCGATCGGTCAAGGCGCCCCTCGTTTCCATCAATGTCGAGATGTCTTGACAAACTCGTGTGATCGGCACCATAGTTGCGGGCACTGTTGCGCAACAGTAGCGCGCAACAGGCCGAGGCGGCCGAAGGCCGACCATCCGACCGATGCGGCCACCTCCGCCCACGGCGTCCCCGCGATCCGCCGACGCCCGCCGCGCACGAGACCGGCAGCGCAGCCGGCCACACCCGAAGGACTTCCGCACGATGCCTTCCCCCCAGAGCGAGACGACAACGCCGTCCGTCCCACCTGAAACCAAGGGCCCGCACACGCGCAGGCTGCGCGTGGTCACCCTGATAGCGACCTTCGGCGGCCTGCTGTTCGGGTACGACACCGGAGTCATCAACGGCGCCCTGCCCTTCATGACCACCGACCTCGGCCTGACCCCGGTGACCGAGGGGCTGGTCACCAGCTCGCTGCTGCTCGGCGCGGCGCTGGGCGCCGTCGTCGGCGGCAGGCTCTCCGACCGGCGCGGCAGGCGCCGCAACATCCTGCTGTTGGCCGGGATCTTCCTGGTCGGCACGCTGGGCTGCACCTTCGCCCCGACCACCGCGGTCATGGTCGTCTCCCGGTTCGTCCTCGGCATCGCGGTCGGCGGTGCTTCGGTCACGGTGCCGACCTACCTGGCCGAGATCTCCCCCGCGGAACGGCGCGGGCGGCTGGTCACGCAGAACGAGCTGATGATCGTCTCCGGGCAGCTGCTCGCCTTCACCTTCAACGCCGGGATCGCCGCCGCGCTCGGCGACAGCGCGCACGTGTGGCGGTGGATGCTGGTGGTGGCGACGCTGCCAGCGGTGGTGCTGTGGTTCGGGATGCTGGTGATGCCGGAAAGCCCGCGCTGGCTGGCTTCCAAGGACCGCTTCGACGAAGCGCTCGACGTGCTGCGCCAGGTCCGCCCGGCGCAGCGGGCGGAATCCGAGCTCGCCGAGGTCCGGCGACTGGCCGTCGAGGACAGGCAGTCGCAGACCGGCGGCTGGCGGGACCTGGCCACGCCGTGGATCCGCAAGCTGGTGCTCGTCGGGCTCGGCATCGCGGTCGTGCAGCAGATCACCGGCGTCAACACGATCATGTACTACGGCACGCAGATCCTGCAGACCTCCGGCTTCTCCGCCAACGGCGCGCTGCTGGCCAACATCGCCAACGGCGTGATCTCGGTGCTGGCCACCTTCGCCGGGATCTACTTGCTGGGCAAGGTGAACCGGCGCCCGATGCTGCTCGCGGGCCAGATCGGCACGACCTGCGCGCTGCTGCTGGTCGGCGTGGTCTCGCTGGCGCTGCCCGAAGGCACCGGCCGCGCGTTCATCGTCCTCGGCCTGACCGTGACGTTCCTGGCCTTCCAGCAGGGCGCCATCTCGCCGGTCACCTGGCTGATGCTGTCCGAGATCTTCCCGCTCAAGCTGCGCGGTTTCGGCTTCGGCGTCGCCGGCCTGACGCTGTGGCTGACGAACTTCCTGGTGGGCATGACCTTCCCGGTGCTCGTCGACGCGCTCAACATCTCGAACACGTTCTTCATCTTCGTCGGGCTCGGGATCGTGGCCATCACGTTCGTGGCCAGGTGGGTTCCCGAGACGCGCGGCCGTTCCCTCGAAGGGCTCGAAGAGGAGCTGCGCACCAAGTACACCCGTCCCGTCGTCCAGGGGAGCTGACGATGTCCGTTCTGGTCGCGGTCACCGATTCCGAAGAGGGCGACGTCGCCCTGCGCACCGCAGCAGCCGAGGCCGCCCTGCGCGGCACCGGCCTGCTGGTGGCCAACCTCCGCCTCCGCCCGGTCGACGGCCTGCCCGCAGGCGTCGACGCCCGGGTGCTGGAACGCAAGCCCGGCGTCGACGTCGCCGAGCACGTGCTGAACCTGCTGGACGAGCACCACGAAGACGTGCAGCTGCTCGTCATCGGCATGAAAAGGCGTTCTCCGGTCGGCAAGCTGGTGCTCGGCAGCCTCGCCCAGCAACTCCTGCTCAACGCCGATGTGCCGGTGCTCGCCGTCAAGGTTCCGGAAAGCCGCTGACGGTCAGTCCCTCGGCGCCGCGGTGGTGCCGCGCAGGACAAGCCTCGGTTGCAGGAGGTGGCGGACGGGTTCCGCGCGGGCTCCCCGGATCCGTTGCAGCAGCGCCTCGGCCGCGAGCCTGCCCATCTCCCGGCGCGGCTGGTCGACCGTGGTGAGCCCGATGTGGGCGAGCGCGGACAGCGACGTGTTGTCGTAGCCGACCACCGAGATGTCCCGCGGCACCCGCAGTCCCGCCTCGTCGAGCGCGGAGATCGCGCCCACCGCGTTGAAGTCGTTCGCGGCGACGATCGCGGTGGGCAGCGGGTCGAACCGCTCCAGGACCTGTCCCGCGGCTTTCGCTCCCGCGCTGTCGGTGTACTCGCTGGCGAGCACCACGGGTTCCAGGCCGTGCCTGCGCATGGCCGCGACGTAACCGCGCTTGCGGACCGCGGCCTGGGATCCGTGGCCACCGTCGAGGTGCACGATCCGGGTGTGGCCGAGCGCCACCAGGTGGTCGACGGCCAGCTCGGAACCCGCCCTGCCGTCATCGTTGATGGTGTCCACAGTCGACAGACGTGAGTCGCGCGCGACGAGCACCACGGGAGCTTTGTCCGCCGCGGCGGCGATCCCCGACGCGGGAACCGCGGGCCCGAGCAGCACGAGCCCGGCGGGCCGGAACGACAGCAGCCCCGCGACGGCCTTGCGCTCCCGCGCGGCGCTGCGCCCGCCGGTGTTGATGATCAGCTCGAAGCCCTCGCCGCGCACGACCGCGTCCAGGCCGTCGACGATCTCGGCGAAGAACGGGTTGTGCAGGTCCGAGATCATCACGCCGAGCACCGTCGAGGTGCGCGAGGCCAGCGAGCGCGCCATGGCGTGCGGGGAGTAGCCGAGCTCCTCGGCAGCCGCCAGCACGGCGTCCCTGCGCTCGGGGCTGACCTTCGGCGAATCCCGCATGACCAGTGAGACCAGCGCCCGGGAAACCCCGGCGCGGGCCGCCACGTCCTCCATCGTCGGCCGCGCCACGCCGAACTCCTCCCGCCACCCGGGTCTGACACCCAAACCCGGGGTTGACACCGGCGTGAACCAGCTTACAGCATGGGACCGCACCAAGCGTTAGAGCGCTCTAATCCTTTCCTCCCAGAAGAATCGAGGTCAGTGGCGGATGAAGATCGGAGTAGCCGGGGTCGGCCGGATCGGCTCCATGCACGCGGCGAACCTCGCCGCCCTGGACGAGGTCGATCGCCTCGTGCTCTTCGACCCGGCACCCGGCCGGGCCGCCGCGGCGGCGGAGTCGCTCGGCGGCCGGGCGGTCGCGGTGGACGCAGTGGACGATCTGGTCGCGGCCGACGGCGTGCTCGTCGCGACGCCCACCGACACCCATCCCGGCATGGTGCGCCGGGCCATCGCCGCCGGAACCCCGGTGCTGTGCGAGAAGCCGCTCGCACCCGACCTCGCCGCCACCGGGACGCTGGTCGACGAGATCGAGGCGTCCGGCGTACCGGTGCTGGTCGGGTTCCAGCGCCGCTTCGACCCGGCGACCGCCGAGCTGCACCGGCGGTTGCGCTCCGGCGAGGCCGGGAAGGTCTACCTCGTCCGCGCGGTGTGCAACGACCACCTGCCGCCGCCGGCCGAGTTCATCGCGACCTCCGGCGGGTTGTTCCGGGACTGCCTGATCCACGACCTGGACGCGGTGCCGTGGCTGGTCGGCGAGCCGGTGACCGAGGTCTACGCTTCCGGCTCGGTGCTGGTGGACTCCGCGTTCGAGGACGTCGGCGACGTGGACAACGCCGTCGTCTCGCTGCGCTTCGCCGGTGGTGCGCACGCGCTGCTGTCGGCGTCCCGGCACGATCCGGTCGGCTACGACTGCCGGCTGGAGGTCTTCGCGGGCGGGGACACCCTGTCCGCGGGGCTGGACGAGCGCACCCCGCTGAACGCCGTCGAAGGCCCGCGGCCGAGCGATCCCTGGAAGTCGTTCACCGATCGCTTCCACGACGCGTACGTGAACGAGATGAAGGTGTTCCTGGACGTGATCGCGGGCCGCGCGGCCAACCCGTCGCCGCCCCGGGAGAGCCTGGTGAGCCTGCGCCTGGCGGAGGCGTGCGAGGAGTCGACGCGGACCGGAGCACCGGTGCGGGTCGAGACGGAGGTGGTCGCGTGAGCGCCGGGTTCAAGGTCGCCGCGGCCCCGATCTCCTGGGGCGTCTGCGAGGTTCCCGGCTGGGGCCGGGTGCTGGAGGCCGACCACGTGCTCGCCGAGATGGCCGCGCTGGGCCTGCGGGCCACCGAGCTCGGACCGCCCGGCTACCTGTCCGATCCGCGCACGGCGCTGGGCCGCCACGGCCTGGACCTGGTCGGCGGGTTCCTCGCGGTTGCCTTGCACGACAAGGAAAACGCGCAAGCGGCCGTGGACGCGGCGGACGAGTCGGCCGACCGGATGGCCCGCTGCGGCGGGGAGGTCGTGGTGCTCGCCGCGGCCACCGGCCTGGCAGGCTACGACCAGCGGCCCGAGCTCGACGACCAGCAGTGGCGCACGCTCGTCGAGACCGCCGACCGCATCGCCGAGGCGGTCGCGGCGCACGGGCTGCGTACTGTGCTGCACCCGCACGTCGGCACCCACGTGGAGACCGAGGCCGAGGTGGAGCGGTTCATCGCGGACTCGCCGATGCCGCTGTGCCTGGACACCGGGCACCTGCTCATCGGCGGGACCGATCCGGTCGCGCTCGCCCGGCGGCACCCCGCGCGCATCGGCCACATCCACCTCAAGGACGTGCGGTCCGACCTCGCCGAGCGGGTCCGCGCCGGGGCGGTCCCGTTCGCCGCCGCGGTCGCGGAGGGCCTGTTCGTCCCGCTCGGGGACGGCGACGTCGACACCGAGTCGATGGTCCGCTCGGTGCACGACGCCGGTTACCGGGGCTGGTACGTGCTCGAACAGGACACCGCGCTGGACGAGCGCTCCCCGGTCGACGTTCCCCGCCGGGACACCGCGCGCAGCCTGGCCTACCTGGACGGGGTCTTCTCCCGGCTGGGCTGAGGCGGCGCGGAGGTCTCCCGGACGACGAGCTTGGCGGGAGTAACGATTTCCGTTGCCTCAGCCGGATTCTCGACGCGCAGCACGGCGCGTTCCACCGCGGTTTCGGCCAGGCGGGCGGCGTCCTGGCTGACCGAGGTGAGCCGGATCGAGGCCAGCGCCGCCATCCTGGTGTCGTCGTAGCCGACCACCGAGACGTCGTCCGGGACGGCCACTCCCCCGGCGCGGAGGGTGAGCAGGACGCCGATCGCGATCATGTCGTTGTGCGCGAGGATCGCGGTCGGCAGCGGTCCTGCCCCGCCGAGCATCCGGGTCGCGATGTCCACTCCGGACTCTTCGGTGGGGCTCCCGCTGATCGCGCGGGGTTCGAGGCCGTGCGCGCGCATCGCGTCGAGGTAGGCGTCCCGCCTGGTCCGGCCCATCACCACGGCTCCGCCGTCGACGTAGGTGATCGCCCGGTGCCCGAGACCGACGAGGTGCGCCACCGCGTCGGTGATGCCCTGGCGGTCGTCGGAGCGCAGCGAGTCCACCCCGTCCACCCGCAGATCCGAGCCGATCGTCACCACCGACGCGCGCGTGGTCAGCTCCGCCAGCCGCTGCTCGCTGATCTCCGGGCTGACCAGGATCAGCGTCTCGCACCGGTCGCGCAGCAGGTTGCCGACCGCCTCCGGCTCCGCCCGGCCCGGGGTCGTGGCGCTGAGCACGAGCCCGTACCCGCGGGCGTCCGCGGCTCGGTAGAGGTGTTCGACCACTTGCGCGTGGAAGGTCTGGTGGACCGAGAACGTCACCCCGAGCAAGCGCGACTTCTGCTCGCGGAGCAGCCGGGCGCGCTGGTCGGGCTGGTAGCCGAGGCGTTCGGCGACCTCCAGGATCCGGGCGCGGGTCCGCTCGGAGACACCCGGCTCGCCGCGCAGCGCCACCGACGCCGAAGCCACCGAGGTCTCCGCCGCCCGCGCCACGTCGACGATCGTCGTCCGCCCGCTCTTGCCCGTCCGCCCGTTCTTGCTCGCCACCCGAGACACCTCTCCTCGCACCGGAAACAAGCCCGGAACTTTGTCTTGACATACGCACCATGGCTGCCTAGTGTTTGCCGTCACAGGCTACCTGAACGTTCTGGTAGCGGACCGGAGCCACCGGTCCCACACCCGGCGATCGCGCCGAGGGCTCCCTTCTGAACAGGCATTCCCGCAGCGGCCGAGCGCGGTCGCGGACGCAGAAAGAAGCCGCAACGATGTCGAAGCAGCCACTGTCCGTAGCGGTCATCGGCGCCGGCATGGCCGGGCGCAGCCACGCCGCCGGTTACCGCCAGGTCAACACCGTCTTCGGCGCCGGTCTGCCGCCAATCCGGCTGGCGGCCGTCGCCGACGCCAACACCGAGCTCGCGGCCGACGCCGCGCGCCGCTACGGCTACGAGAAGGCCGTGGCGAGCTGGGAGGAGATCGCCGACGACCCGTCGATCGACGCGGTGAGCATCGTCGTCGGCAACGCGCTGCACCGCCCGATCGCCGAAGCGCTGATCCGCGCGGGCAAGCACGTGCTCTGCGAGAAGCCGCTGGCCGGGTCGATGGCCGACGCCGAGGCGATGGTCGCCGCCGAGCGGACCGCCGAGGTGGTGACCGCGGTCGGCTACACCTTCCGCCGGTCCCCGGCGATCACCGCGATCCGGGACCACGTGCGGCGCGGCGAGCTGGGCGAGCTGACCCTGTTCAACGGCCGCTACTGGTGCGACTACGCCACCGATCCGCGCAGCCCGCTGAGCTGGCGGTTCAAGGGCGGCCCCGGCAGCGGCGCGCTCGGCGACATCGGCGCGCACGTCATCGACGTGGCCGAGTACGTCTGCGGGCCGATCACGTCGGTCTCCGGCGGTGCGCTGTCGACGCAGATCCCGAAGCGGCCGTTGCCGCTGGGAGCGGTCGTCGGGCACAACGCCGCACCGGTCAGCGACGAGGTGGGCGAGGTCGACAACGAGGACTCCGCGGTGTTCTCCGCCCGGTTCAGCTCCGGGCTCACCGGCTCGTTCTCGGTGTCGCGCACCGCTTTCGGCCTGCCCAACGGGCTCGCCTTCGACGCCTGCGGGCTGTCCGGCCGGGCCTCGTTCGACTGGCACCGGCCCGCCGAGTACGTCTTCGACGACGCCCAGCCCGAGGCCCGGACCCGAGGCGCCCGGCAGGTCATCGCCGGTCCGCAGCTGCCCTACTTCGCGGGCGGGTACCCGATGGAGGCGCCGGGTGTCGGCGGCGGCAACGCCGAGATGTTCGTCTACCAGTGCCGTGCCTTCCTCGACCAGGTCAGCGGGACGCCGGACCCCCTTCCGGCGTGCGCCTCGTTCGCCGACGCGCTGCGCACCATGCGGATCACCCAGGCCGTCGTCCGGTCCGCCGGAAGCCGTGGCTCGGCCGTCGAGATCGACTGATTCCCCTACGCCGCAAAGACGAAAGGACACGACCATGCCGCTCAAGCTCGGCGCCTACACCGCCTGCCTGCACGACCGGACGCTGGAGGAAGCCCTCGACCTGCTGGCCGCGAACGGACTGACGTCGGTGGAGGTCAACACCGGCGGCTTCATCCCCGCTCCGCACTGCCCGGTCGACCTCCTGCTGTCCTCCGAGCGCGCCCGCCGGGACTACCTGGAGACCTTCGCGTCGCGGGGCATGGAGCTGACCGGGCTGAACTGCAACGGAAACCCGCTCAACCCGCTGCCCGGCGTCGGCCCCAAACACGCCGACGACCTGCGCCGGACCATCCGGCTGGCGGGCCTGCTCGGCATCGGCAACGTCGTGACCATGTCCGGCACCCCCGGCTCGGACCCGGGCGCGAAGTACCCGTCCTGGGTGGTGAACCCGTGGGACGGCGTCTACCTGGACGTCCTGGACTACCAGTGGGGCGTCGCGGTGGAGTTCTGGAAGGAGATCGACGCCCTGGCCCGCGCCAACGACGTCCGGGTGGCCGTCGAGATGCACCCGCACAACCTGGTGTTCTCCCCCGTGACGCTGAAGAAGCTGGTGGAGCTGACCGGCGCGACCAACGTGGGCGCCGAGATGGACCCCTCGCACCTGATGTGGCAGGGCATGGACGTGGCCGCCTGCATCCGCTACCTCGGGCCGCTGGTGTTCCACGCCGCGGCCAAGGACGCGATGATCTGCCCCGGGGTCGACGTGCGCGGCGTGCTCGACAGCTCGTTCGAGCGGGTTCCCGCCGACGCCCCCGGCAAGGTGCCGACCGGGATCGGCTTCTGGTGCAACTCCTGGCCGGAGAACCCCGCGTGGAAGTTCGTCGCGGTCGGCGTCGGCCACGACACCGCCTACTGGGCCGAGTTCCTCAACGCGCTGGCCGAGGTCGACCCCGACATGGCCGTCAACATCGAGCACGAGGACGCCGCCTACTCCCGGACCGAAGGGCTCGCCCTCGCCGCCAAGAACCTCCTCGCCGCCGCGGCGGAGCGGTGATGGGCCCGCTGGAGATCCACCACGTGTCGCTGATGGTCGCAGACCTCGACGACGCGCTGGACTTCTACGTCAACGGGCTGGGCCTGCGCCCGCGCATCGACCGGCCGGACTCCGGTGTGCGCGGCGCCTGGCTCGACCTCGGCGACCGCCAGCTGCACCTCATCGAGGGCGATCCGCCACCGGCGGCCGGGCAGCACTTCGCACTGCGGGTGTCCGATTTGGACGCGGCGCGGAACCTGCTGCGAGATCGCGGAATCGCGGTCGGTGAACCAACCAGGGTCGGACGCGCGAGGCAGGCGTTCCTCCGCGACCCTTCGGGCAACGCCATCGAACTGCACGAGCCGGCAACCCACGACGGAGGGTCGAACCGATGAGCAGAACCGGAACGCACGACAGACATCCGTTACCACCCGCCGAAGGCTCCGGGCCGCACACCGCGCGGCTGGGCATGGTCGCCGTCGTGGCCACGTTCGGCGGGCTGCTCTTCGGCTACGACACGGGCGTCATCAACGGCGCGCTCGACCCGATGAAGGCCGATCTCGGCCTCACGCCGGTGACCGAGGGCTTCGTGGTGAGCATCCTGATCTTCGGCGCCGCGCTCGGTGCGGCGGTCGGCGGGAGGCTCGCCGACCGGCACGGCAGGCGGCACAACATCCTGCTGCTGTCCGGGATCTTCATCGTCGGCACCCTCGGCTGCGCCCTGGCTCCGACCTGGCAGCTGCTCGCGCTGTTCCGCTTCGTGCTCGGCTTCGCCGTCGGCGGCGCCTCCACCACCGTGCCGGTCTACCTCGCCGAGGTCGCACCGGTGGAGCGCCGCGGAAGCCTGGTGTCCCGCAACGAGGTCATGATCGTGTCCGGCCAGTTCGCGGCCTTCGTCGTCAACGCGCTGATCATCAACGTCTGGGGCGAGCACACCTCGGTGTGGCGCTACATGCTGGTGGTGGCGGTGCTGCCCGCGATCGCCCTGCTCGTCGGCATGATCCGGCTCCCGGAAAGCCCGCGCTGGCTCGCGTCCCGTGGCCGCGACGACGACGCGCTGGCGGTGCTCAAGCAACTGCGCCCGCCGCGGCGGGCGGAGGCCGAGATGGCCGAGGTCCACGCGCTTGCCGAGGAAGAACGGCAGTCCCGGACCGGGAACTGGTTCGACCTCGGCTCCCGCTGGATCCGGCGGCTGGTGCTCATCGGTGCCGCGCTGGGGATCTTCCAGCAGCTGACCGGGATCAACTCGATCATGTACTACGGCACGCAGCTGCTCCAGATGGCGGGGTTCTCCAGCAACGGCGCGATCATCGCCAACACCGCCAACGGCCTGTTCAGCGTCCTCGGCGTCAGCGTCGGCATCCTGCTGATCAACCGGATCGACCGGCGCGCCATGCTGATCGGCGGCTTCGCACTGATCACCACGTTCCACGTCCTCATCGGAGCGTCGGCGACGCTGCTGCCCGACACCGCGGCCAAGCCCTACGTCGTCCTGGTCTTCGTCGTGGCGTTCGTGTTCTCGATGCAGGGCACGCTCGGCCCGCTGGTGTGGCTCATGCTCTCCGAGATCTTCCCGCTCCGGATCCGGAGTTTCGCCATGGGCGGGTGCGTTTTCGTGCTGTGGCTGACCAACGCGGGCGTCACCTTCGGCTTCCCGCCCGCGGTCGCCGCGCTGGGCATCGCGCCGACGTTCTTCGTCTTCGCCGGAATCGGCTTGCTGGGCATCGTCTTCGTCGCGACGCTGGTCCCCGAAACCCGGGGCAGGACCCTTGAGGAATTCGAGGACCAGTACCGCGCCCAGTACTCGTGATGCCCCGGTGCGCCCGGAGTTGACTCCACCCGCTGATCACCCCTAGCCTCACATCCATACAGTCCTGTATGGATGTGAACCGGCGAGGAGTTCCCATGCCTGATCCCACTTCCCGGCCCCACGGCACCGCGCGCGAAATCGCCGTCCCACAGGACATGCGGACGCTGAGCGCGTTGTCCCGCATCGACTACGAGAACGCCATCCGCGTCGAGTTCGACGGCGCCGGTGACCGCACCGCGCAGCAGTGGTTCCGGGCGATCCTGGAGGGAGCACCCGCCGAGCTGCGCGAGGCGCTGGTGTCGGGCTGGTCGTCGGTGCTCGGCCTGCGGCTCGGGCCGCTGGACTCCGACCGGCACGTCCTGGGCTGGCCGATCCGCCACAGCACTCCGGACGAAGTCGTGCTCAGCACGAGCTCGGACGACGGCTTGCACGGCGAACTCGTCGTCCAGCGCACACCGGACGCGGTGCTGACCGGGAGCTTCATCCGGCTCGACACCGCCGCCGTCCGCAGGAAGTGGAACGAGGTGCTCTACCAGCACACCCCCGCGATGTGCCAACTCCTCGACGGCGCCGTCAGCCGCGTGGTGCCGGCCTGACGATTTTCCCGTCAGGCCAAAGGAAAACCCTCGGCCTCAGGAACGGCTGACGCGCTCCAGCTCGTCCCGCAGGTCCGCCTCCCGGGGATCCCCGATCGTGCCTGCCAGCTCGGCGGCCAGCCGGAGGTGGTCGGCGGCCTGCTCGGGAACCGCCCGCGCCATCACGACCAGGGCCGAGATCCGGCCCCACACCAGGTCGGTGTCCCTGGCGTGGGCGTCGGCCTCGCGGGCGAGCTGGAACGCGTCGTCCGGTCGCGGCGGGTCGATGTGCAACCAGGACTCCGCCAGGGCGGTCGCCGTCCACACCGTGATCGCCGGGTCGGGCACGTCCGGCGCGTGCTGCTGCGCCTCGTTGTAGATCTCGGCCGCGGTTTCCCAGTCCCCGCGCCTGGCCGCCAGCGCGCCGCGCAGCGAGGTCCCGAGCATGATGCCCGCGGTCCAGCCGACCGCCTCGTGCGCGGCCAGGCCCTCGGTGATCAGCGGGTCGATCGCGTCGTCGTCGGCGCCGAGGACCAGCTGCCAGCGGGCGGCGTTGAACGCCGACCAGCCCACGTCTCGGCGGTGCCGTTCGCCCAGCTCGCGGCGGAGTTCCAGCCCCAGCAGCAGGTGCCGCACCGCGCGGTCGACGTCACCGGCGTCCCCGGCCGCCAGGCCGCGGGCGTGGTGGCACCAGGCGGCACCCTCGGTATCGAGGTCGGCGACGGAGGCCAGCACCTCGGCCGCGGCCCGGTCCCACGACACCAGCGGCTTGATCACGTAGCTGCCGGACGTCCCGGCGGCGACCAGCTGCCAGGCCAGCCTGGTCCAGCCGCGTTCCAGCGCCGCGTGGACCGGCGCGGGATAGGTCCAGTGCGCCTGGCTCCAGGCGAGCGCCTGCTCGTAGTTGTGCACCGCGGGCGGCTCGACGCCATCCGGCAGCGGGGTCAGGTCCTGCGGCGTGTCGTCGCGTCCCGCGATGTGCGGCGCCGCGGCGGTCAGCCCGTGCAGCAGCCAGGTCAGCCCGCGTTCCAGCACCGCGTCGCGCTCCTGCTGCGAGTCCACGCGCTGGCCTTCGCGCCGGGCGAACTCCCGGTGCGGATCCAGGTAGTCCACCCCGCCCGGAACCCGGTCCAGCAGGCAGGCGTCCACCAGCGCCGCCAGGTTCCGGCGCACGGTGCGGCGGTCGGTTCCGGCCAGCGCGGCGGCCTGCCCTTCCGACAGCACGCCGCCGATGAGCGCGCAGTGCCGCCAAACCCGTTGCTGCTCGGCGGAAAGCTGGGCGTAGGACTGCCGCGTCGCGCGGTCGACCGGGGTGAGTTCGTCGGCGGCGTCCAGATCGTGGGCCATGGTGATCACGGTCTCCTGTGTCCAGTGGGCGGTGGCGTCGCGGGCGGCGGTTACCAGCGCCAGCGGCATCCCCCCGCACGGCCGCACCAGCGGGCCCACCACGAGGGGCGGCCAGCCGGTGCGGACGGCCAGCAGTTCGGTGGCCTCACCCTCGGCCAGCGGAGGCAGGTCGATGTGCAGCGCCCCGTCGGCAGTGGTTCGGTCACGGCTCGTGACGAGCAGCAAACTATCCGGACGCGACGGGATCAAGGGTTGGATTTGTTCCGGCCGTGCGTTATCGGCGACCACCACCAGCCGGCGTCCCGCCCCCAGCCTGCGCCAGGTCTCGATCAGCTCGTCCAGGTCCCCGGCCAGCGCGGACTCCGGTGCGCCCAGCGCCCGGCACCACGACCGCAGGACCGAATCCAGCGGGCGCGGACCGGACGAGTCGTCCCAGCCGCGCAGGTCCGCCCACAGCGCGCCCTGCACCTGCCGCCGCACCCGGTGCGCGGCGTGCGCCGCCGCGGTGGTCTTGCCGATCCCGCCGGGACCGGTGATCACCACCGTCGCCGACCGCACCGGCGCGGGCTCGGCCAGCGCCGCCTCGGCCGCGGCCAGGACCTCGCGCCTGCCGACCACGGGCCACGGCGCGGGCGGCAGCAGGTCGGGTTCGGCGGTCGCGGCGTGCCGGGCGCGGGGCAGGGCGTGCCAGCCGTCCAGGATCCGGCCGTCCGCCCCCAACGCCCTGTCCAGCGCGTCCGCCGAATCCCGGGACAGCCCCCGGTCGGTGCTGCCGCGCTCGGCGTGCGACACCGTGCCCGGATTGACGCCCGACCGCGCCGCCAGCGCCCGGACGCTCCAGCCCCGGTCCTCGCGCAGCTGCCGAATCAACCTGCCCAGCTCAGCGTGATCCACGCGCCCTCCCTTACCCTCTCGTCACCCCGCGTGTCCGGCATTTGCGCCAGCGACCCCCCAGTTGGACGAATCAGGGGGTGTTGGGAAAACCCCCACACCCCCAACACTGCCGTAGATCACCTTTTCCGGGGCATCCTCCTGCCCATGACCGCAACCGGCCTGCCCACCACCGGCGCCGTCACCTCGCCGCTCCCGCCGCGGCCACCGGCCCCGGCATCCGGCCGCGGCACCAGCGCTGCCACCGGACTCCGGTCATGATCCGCAACCTGCACGCGGCCAGCCTCGCGCTCGCCGCGACCGCGCTCACCGGCTGGGCGCTGACCGCCCGGCACGCCCGGCGGCTCGCCGCCCAGGCCCGCATCGACCCGCTGACCGGCGCGCTGCGCCGCGGCCCGTTCATCGCCGCCGCCGAGGAGAAGCTGCGCCGCACCGACAACCTCGCGATCGCGGTGGCCGACGTCGACAACCTCAAGCCCATCAACGACGAGTTCGGCCACGCGGCCGGTGATCTGGTGCTGGCCGCCACCGCGCGGCGGCTCGCCGAACCGCTGTCGGGTCACCTGCCGCTGGTCGGCAGGCTCGGCGGCGACGAGTTCGCGATGGTCTACGTCGCCCCCGATCCGCACGACCTGCGCGCGCTGGCCGGGCGGCTGCGGGAACCGGTGGACCGGGCCGGGCTGCCCGCTCTGCCCGCGGGCGTCAGCTTCGGCGTCGCGACCTGCAACCGGCGGGCGACCTGCACCCTGGCCCGGGCGCTGGACGTCGCCGACGCGGCGATGTACCAGGACAAGAACCACCACCGCGCGATCAGCCGGACCACGTCCCTGCTGGCGCGTGGCGGCCGGGACCGGCACTCCCCAGGACTGCGCCGACCGGGCTGACGGCCGGCCGCACCGAGGACCGATCGAACTGAGGGGGCCGACCGGGCTGAGCTCCGCGCACCCCGCAAGGGGAAGCTCAGCACCGGTCGGCAGCGGTCACGGGCTGCCCACCCCGAAGTTCTCGCCCAGCCCGAGGTTCCCACGCAGCCCGAAGTTCTCATCCAGCCCGAAGTTCTCCCGCAGCGTGGAACCGGTGTAATCGGCCTTGGCGATCCCCCGCCTGCGCAGCTCGTGCAGCAGACCGTTGACGGCGAAGTCGTGCTGGCGGTCGTCGCCCAGCCCGCCCAGCGCGAGCACGTCGAGCACCCCGGCCCGGAACCGCTCCTCGACCTGGTCGGCCAGCTGCTCGGGAGTGCCCGCCGCTGCCCAGTGCCCGGTGTCCTGCGCGGCGATGATCAGCTCCCGCAGCGTGTAGCCCCGGCGGGCGTACTCGCTGAAGATCTCCACCCGGCCCCGGCGGCGGTGGACCGATTCGAGCCGCGGCAGCAGGCTTTCCGGCAGCTTCTCGTCCAGCTTGACCTCGGAGAGGTCCACGCCGCCGCCGAGCATGTCGGCGACCTGGGTCCGGCCGTGCTCGAAGTCGATCGCCTCCCGCTTCTCCCGCACCAGACGCCTGGCTTCCTCCTCGGTGGCGCCGTAGGTCGCGTGGAACGAGCTGAAGATCAGCGGTAACCCGGCAGGCCGCCCGTGCGCCACTGCCTGCTTGCGGACTTTCGCGGTGTAGTCCCGCGCCACCCGCAAGGTCGGCAACGAGGTGAACACGACCTCGGCGAAGCGGGCGCCCAGCGCGATCCCCGCCTCGGACTGCCCCGCCTGGATCTGCACCGGCCGCCCCTGCGGCAGCGGCGGGATGTTCAGCGGGCCGCGGACCGCGAAGTGCCGGCCGGCGTGGTCGATCGGCAGCACCTTGCCGCGGTCCAGGACCACATCGCCGTCCGGCCCCTTCCGCAACGCGCCGTCCTTCCAGCTGTCCCACAGCGCGTTGACCACTTCCAGCGCCTCGGCGGCGCGGGCGTACCGCTCCTCCGGGCTGGGCAGCTCGCCGGGCCCGAAGTTCTCCTCGCCGACCGCGGAGGTCACCAGGTTCCAGGCCGCGCGGCCGTTGCTGACGTGGTCCAGCGTCCCGAACAGCCGCGCCAGGTTGTACGGGTGGTGGAACGTGGTGGAGACCGTCGCGATCAGGCCCACGTGCCGCGTGACCTGGCTCAGCGCGGACACGAACACCAGGGGCTCCTGGGCACCGATCGCCCCCTGCGCCCCGAAGCTGAGCAGGTCGGCGGCGAACAGGGCATCGATCCGCGCCGCTTCCGCGCGCCGGGCCACCTCGACCGCGTCGTCCAGTGTGGACCTCGCCGGATCGGTCGCCAGCCGGTAGATCCCGGGATCCCCGCTGACTCCGGTCACGGTCCTGAGCGTCTTCGACGGCTCAGCGCTCATCGCGTCCCCTCTCCGCGCAGCAGCGGCAGCAGTTGCTCGCCCTGGCGCCGGATCTCGGTCAGGTACGGCGTGTCCGACAGGACGAAGTGGGTGATGCCGAGGCCCTGGTACTTCCGCAGCGAGCGCGCCACGTCCTCGGCCGAGCCGACCAGCCAGGTGGTGCCCGCACCGGCGCCGCCGACCCTGCCGGGTGCGGTGTAGAGGTTGTCGTCGAGCACCTCGCCCCGCTCGGCCAGGTCGAGCAGCCGCTGCTGGCCGGTGGCGGTCCGCCGGTCCGGGCCGCGGTTGTCGAAGCCCTTGCCGCCGGCCATCGCCGCGACCTTGGCCTCGGCGTCGGCCCACGCCTGCTCGGTGGTGTCCCGCACCAGCGTGGTCACCCGCAGCCCGAACTCCAGCGGCGCGTGTTCCCGGCCCAGTTCCGCGCTGAGCCGCTTGAGCCGGTCGATCCGCTCGCGGATCCCGTCCAGCGGTTCTCCCCAGAACAGCTGGACGTCCGCCTCCGCGGCGGCCACCCGCTCGGCGGCCGGGGACGCTCCGCCGAAGTAGAGCCGGGGATGCCTGCGCCCGTCCCGCACGACCGGCCGGGGCTCCAGCGTCGAGCCGGTGACGGCGAAGTGCTCGCCGTGGTAGGTGACGTTCTCCTCGGTCCACAGCCCGCGCACGATCCGGAGGAACTCCCGGGTGCGGTCGTAGCGCTGGGCCTGGTCGCCTTCGCTGTCGCCGTAGGCGGCGAGGTCGTCCCGGCCGGACACGATGTTGACCAGCACCCGGCCGCCGGTGAGCTGGTCCAGCGTCGCGGCGGCGGAGGCGAAGTGGGCCGGATGCCAGTAGCCGGGCCGGATCGCGATCAGCGGCTGGAACGCCGTGGTCCGCGCGGCCAGCGCGGTCGCGACGGTGAAGGTGTCCGGCCTGCCCCACCCGGCGCCGAGCAGCGCACCGCCCCAGCCGTGCTCTTCGAGCGCCACGGCGTGGCTGGTCAGCGTCGCCAGGCTGTTGTGGTCCTCGACGACGTCGTCCCCGCGATGGCCGGGCCGGACCTGGTTCGGGATGTACCAGAGGAATTCGAGGCTCATGACTGCGTTCCCCGTTCGGATCGGCGGCGGTCCGCCACCCGGCTGTCCCTTGTGGATGGTGAGGTCATCGGCCGAAGGCACCCCGGTAGGCCGCGGCCGGGTGCCGGTCGTCGAGCCGGTCGCGGCCGGTGAGCTTGCGGCGCGCCGTGCCCGGTTCCGGCTCCGGCGCGGCCAGGCCGCGTTGCCGCAACTGCGGCAGCACGTGCTCGATGAACTCCCGGTAGCTGCCCGGGATCGTGTAGTTGATGACGTTGATCCCGCCCACCCCGGCGTCGCGCCAGCGGCCGAGCACGTCGGCGATCTGCTCCGGGGTGCCGACCACGCGGCTGTTGCGGGACCGCAGCCGTGCCAGGTCGCGCACCGTCGGCTCGCGGTCGGGGACCGCTTCCCGCAGCCAGCGGAGGCTGCTGCGGGAGCCCTCGGATTCCACCTCGCCGACGGGCGTGTCCAGGTCGTAGTGGCCCAGGTCGACGCCGATGCTCCCCGCAGCGTGCGCGACCATGGTGTCGTCGTCGATGTACTCGTCGAGCTCGGCGGACCTGCGCCGGGCCTCCTGCTCGGTCGAGCCGATGACGAACGACAGCCCCTGGAAGAACGTCAGGTCGTCCGGGTGCCTGCCCGCCTCGGCCACCAGCCCGCGGGTGTCGGCGATGAGGTCGCGGGCCGCGTCCGGGCTCGGCGAGCTGATGAACTGCGCCTCGGCGTTGCGCGCCGCGAAGCGCCGCCCGGCGGGCGACGAGCCCGCCTGGAACAGCAGCGGCGTGCGCTGCGGCGAGGGCGCGACCAGGTGCGGGCCCTCCACCCGGTAGCGCTTGCCGACGTGGTGGATCTTGTGCACCCTGTCGAACTCGCCATGCACGCCCCGCACCTTGTCCTGCGGCAGCGCGTCGTCCTCCCAAGAGCCTTCCCAGAGCTTGTAGACGACGTCCACGTACTCCTCGGCCCAGGCGTAGCGCTCGTCGTGCGGGGTGATGTCGTCGTAACCGAAGTTTCGCCACGCGTTGGCCGACAGGCTGGTGACGATGTTCCACGCGATCCGCCCGCGGGTGGCGTGGTCCAGCGTCGAGATCTTGCGGGCGAAGTTGAACGGGTGCTCCTGGAGGATCGAGCTGGTGATGGCGATCCCCAGGTTCTCGGTGGCGTGCGCGAGCGCCGAGACGATGACCGACGGGTCATTGCTCGGGATCTGCAAACCCGATTCGACGAACTTCTCCCACGATCCGCGGTGGTCGGCGTACAGGCCCACCACGTCGGCGAAGAAGACGAAGTCGAACCCGCCGCGGTCCAGTTCCACCGCCAGCGAGACCCAGTGCTCCAGCGAGTTGAAGTCGGTCTGCCGGGCCTCCGGCAGGCGCCACGCGCCGTGGGTGATGTGCGAGGTGGTGTTCATGACGAACGCGGCGAACCGCAACGGCCGGGGCATCGGTGGACCTCCTGTCGGTGTGGCCGGGGATTCCAGGCTCGGGCGCGGCTGACTCGGGCGCGACGGCTGCGGCGGCGGATTCGTCCGGCAGGGCCGAGTTTCACGACGGCCCGAACCGGCCGTCAAGACGGCCCCGCGCCCGTCGCAGCCAATGGGACGCGAGCGGATCACCCTTGGCGCACAAGGTATTTTGAGCCCGCGCGCGGGAAGCGCCCGAGGAGTGGGACGGTTCCGGAGCCGGTTGACAATCCCCGCGGTGGCGGCCAAGTATTCCCAACGTGTTCGTTCTCGCCTCGTTCACCCGTCGCAGGCACGTGGATCTGCACCGCCGGACCAGCCAGGCGTGTCGTCCCGCCAGACCGTGAGCCCCGGATCTTGCGGCACAGCGCGGTTCTCAGCCACCGCGCCGTCTCTTTGAACGAGTTTTCCCTTCACCGCGGCACATCCGCGGCATCAACGGAAAGGAACGACCGTGCCCGCTTCTGTCTTCTCGATCCGGAGTCCGCGATGAGCGCCGCCACGATCTCCGCGCCCCGGCCGACCGACGACGAGCTCCTGGCGCGGTTCCGGCCCGTGTTCGAGCGCATCGGCGAGCACGCCGCCGAGCGCGAGCGGAACCGGCGGCTGCCTTACGAAGAGGTGCGCGCCTTGCGGGACGCGGGATTCGGCGCGATCCGGCTGCCGCCGGAGCACGGCGGGCTCGGCGCGAGCATCCCGCAGCTGTTCCTGCTGCTGATCGAACTCGCCGCCGCGGAGTCCAACCTGCCGCAGGCCCTGCGCGTGCACTTCAGCTTCGCCGAGGAGCTGTTGTCCGAACCCGACTCCTCACGGAGGCGCCAATGGCTGAGCCGGATCGGCTCCGGAGCGCTAGTCGGCAACGCCCACTCCGAACGCGGCAACCCGCGCGGCACCTTCGCCACGACCCTGCGCTCGGCAGACGGCAAATTGCTGTTGAACGGCACCAAGTTCTACAGCACCGGTGCGCTTTTCGCCGACTACATCGTCACTTTCTCCACCGACGGCAACGGCGACATCGTCCGGCTGGTGGTCGACGCGGGCGCACCCGGGGTCGTGCGGGAGGACGACTGGCGGGGGTTCGGGCAGCGGCTGACCGCCAGCGGCACGACCCGCTTCACCGAGGTCGAGGTCGACCCCGCCGACATCCGCCACACCCTCGGACCGGACGAGTCGATCCCGCGGCACGGCTTCCTGCAACTGGTCCAGCTCGCCGGGCTGGCAGGCATCGCCCATCGCGCGTCGGCCGACACCGCCGAGTACGTGCGCCGCCGCAAGCGCACCTTCAGCCACGGCAACGCCGATCTCGTCCGCGACGACCCGCTGGTCCAGCAGGTGGTCGGCCGCGTCGACAGCGCCGCGCACGCCGCCCGCGCCATCGTCCTGTCCGCGGCCACGGCGCTGGAAGCCGCCGCTGCCGACCCGGACGACGCGGAGCTGGCGGGGTCCGCCGACATCGCGATCTACCGCGCCCAGGTGACCGTGATCGATCTCGTCCTCGGGGCCACCACCGCCCTGTTCGACGTCGGCGGCGCGTCCATCGTGGACGAGGAGCTGCGGCTGGACCGGCACTGGCGGAACGCGCGCACTCTCGCCGTGCACAACCCGGTGATCTACAAGCAGCGGCTCGTCGGGGATTACGTGCTCAACGGGACTCTGCCGACGTTGCTTCCTTCCGTGGGGACCGTCGATTCCAAGCCACCTGGGGATGGATGAAATTGTCCATGTAGGACATGAATGTCGAGGCCGGCTCACACGCGCCGTCGCGAGGCGCTGTCGAGCAGCTCTGCGTGACTCAGCCGCTGGCGGCGGATCCACGCGGCGGCCTCTGCGCGCGCGTGCAGGCCCAGCTTCTCCAGGATGTTGTGCACGTGGTTCTTCACGGTCGCGAGTGCGATGCACAGGCGGTGCGCGATCTCCTGGTTGGACAGCCCCTGTTCGAGCAGCACCGCTATCTCGGCCTCGCGGCGGCTCAGCCCGTGGTCCGATCCGTTGCGCTGCAGCTCCCCGGCGAGCTCGGCGACCCTGCGGCTGAGCACCGCCGCGATGTGCGGGGAGCAGCGCATCTCGCCCCGCGCCGCGCTGCCGATCGTGCTGACCAGCTCGGCGATCGAGCTGCACCGGGTCAGGTAACCGGCCGCTCCCGCCTCGGCGTAGGCGACGATGTCGGCTTCGCCGCCCGAGACTCCCATGACGATGACGCGCGCCAGCGGGTTGCCCGCGCGGGAGGCGGCGACCGCACCCGGGCCGTCCGCCAGGTGCGCCACGTCGAGCAGCACGATCCGGGGCCGTTCGCCCAGCTCCCGGAGTTCGGCGGGCGAGGCGGCCGTGACGACGTCGAAGTCCCCGGCGTGGTGCAGGGCCAGCGCCAGACCTTCCCGGTAGAACCTGGTTTCGGCGATCACCACTACCTCGACCATGAGGCACCACCACAGCACGCGGAGCAAGAGTTGCCGAGCCGCTGCCGACCCACCTGCCGATGCTACGCCGGAGCCGCCCGGCGTCCCACCCGCCGTGACGCCCGGTCACGTTCCGTCACGGCACCGCCAGCATGTCGAGCAGCCCCAGCGGGGAGAGCTCGCCGAGCGGCTCGCAGCGGAACATCGCACCGCCGTCCCGGCCGATGAGCACCAGCGGCTTGGCCGGGCGCTGCTCCAGCAGCCGGAGGAGCACTTCGGCGCTGCCGAGGTTGAGCACGACGACGTCGGCTCCCGAGGTGTCGATGGGCTCCGCGTCCCGGCCCACCTCGTGCGCGAGCGCACCGGCCACGATCAGGTCCGGTCGCCGTCGAACAGCTGTTTCGACGATCTCGCGCATGAGCCGGGGCATGTCGATGAGCAGGATCCTGGTGTTCACGCTGACGGTCCTCCGGGGCTAGTCGACCTCCTGGGCGGGCGGCTGACCACCTCCTCTCCTGGTGCTCGGCGGACGCGGGCTCTCGGGTCCGGCGACGGCCTGCATGACGGCGTTGCCGCGTTCGTCGACGAACCGGGTGAACAGCTGTTGCGCGGCGCCGAAGACGATCGCCCAGCCGATGATCTGCGCCGACGTGTCGAGCGCGGTGAGTCCGGGGACGAACTCCGCGCGCATGAGCAGCAGCCCGAGCACCGCGGTCAGCGCTCCGGTCGGCAGCTTGAGGACCGCCAGGGCCAGCGGCACGTTGTACGCGGTCGCGGTGCCCCGGATCTGGCGCAGCGTGGCAGCGGCGGTCACCGCCGCGGCGGTGAGGCCCGCCGTTTCCACGACCACGTAGTCCCACGGCCTGGTCGCCAGGTGGTACTCGCGGTCGAGGTCACCGCCGAAACCGCCGTCCAGCGTCGGGCACACGACCGCGCCGAGCGGGTGGAAGCACATCGGCACCGCGTCCTTGTAGAGCGCGGCCAGCACCGCGACGGCGATGCTGATAGCCAGGAGGCCGGCCGCCCACCCGTAGACGATGCGGGCGAAGCTGCGCACCCGCACCACCTCGCGCTCCTGGACGCGATACGCGGCGCGCACCGCGTCTACCACTGCGGTCCGCTGCGAGTTCGCGGCGTCGTTCTTCCAGTCCCGCGCGCAGCGCACGATCTTGGACCTGCGCTGGTCGTGCGGCAACAGGTTTTCCTCCACCAGCGCGACGAGATCGGGGAGCATGCCCCGGAGGTCCTCCACCGGTGCGATCCGGATTATGTTGGTGTGCGCGGAGTTCATGTTGGCCAGCGCGCAGTCCACCTCCCCCGCGCGGGGCCACCACTTCCGCGAGGAGTCGACGGCGTCCTCGGCCTTCGCCAGGTGCGCGCAGGCGCTGTCCTTGAGCTCCACGAGGCACGGCCCCTGTTCCGCGCGCTTCCACTCGTACTCCAGGAGCGCCCGGAGTTCGGTGATGCGCGCCAGGGTCCGCTGTCCCCACGGCCATCTGCGGGTGCCCCACTCCCGCTGGTCCTCCTCGTGCAAGGCGACCTCCCGGAGCCGACCGCCTTCTCCTGCACGGCATATCGTCCCGGTCAGCGGGGACCGGCGGAATGGTCCTCGTGGTTCACCGTGGGTTCACCGGTTCGCGCGGCGGATCCACCAGGCCGTTGGCGGGCCGCAGGGCGCCCGTCGTGCGGAGCAGGGCGGAGCGGTCGAGCCGTTGCGACCGCGCCCAGGCCGCGGCGTCGGCACGGCCTTGCAGTCCCAGCTTGCCGAGGATGTTGTGCACGTGGTTCTTCACCGTGGCCAACGCGATGCGCAGCTGCCGGGAGATCTCCTGATTGGACAGTCCCTGCTCCAGCAGCTCGACGATCTCGGCCTCCCGGCGGCTGAGCGGCCCGGCCGTGCCGTCGGGCCGCGCCCCGGTGCTCAGCGCGGCGGCGACGCGAGGCGAGCAGCGCAGCTCCCCCGTCGCCGCGCTCCGGACCGTGCGGACCAGTTCGGCGATCGAGTGACCGCGCGTCAGGTACCCGGCGGCTCCCAGCTCGGCGTAGGCGACGATCTCGGACTCGTCGTCGGAAACGCCCAGCACGACGATCCGGAGCCCGGGACTGCGTGCGCGCAACGACATCACGGCGCTGCGCCCGTGCGGCGAACCGATCACGTCGACCAGCGCGATTCCCCGCTCCGACACGGCGATGTCGTCGATTCGCGCGGCGGCCGAGACCACCTCGAAGTCGGCGACGTTCTGGAGGACGAACGTCAGGCCCTCGCGGTAGAACCTCGTCGGAGCGACGATGACGATCTCGATCACGCAGACCCCCGCTCAGCCCGATCGCCCCCGAACCCGCCGACAGCACGCTACCCGGCCGCGGGCCGGTGCCGATACGGCCAATGGTCCTGCGCGGTGCGGACTCAGCGGATTCCCCTGGTGGAAAAGGGTTCGTGCAGAAGTTCCGCGAGCCGCTCGGCGCCCTCGGGTGTCACGGCGACAGCGCGGCCCGCACCGGCGCGCCTGATCCACCTGCGCTCGAACAGCGCCCGGCAGATGTGGGCGCCGGCCGCTCCGGCCAGGTGCGGGCGCCGCTCGGTCCAGTCCAGGCACTGCCGTGCGAGCGGACGCCGTCCGGTGGCGACCGGGCCGTCGAGGTTGCGTTCGATCCATCCGAGACCTTCAGGGCTGACGGCGAGGGTCTCGTCGAGCACGCCGAGGTTGCGCAGCGCGTCGGTGACCGCGACGCCGAGACGGCCGGCGAGGTGGTCGTAGCAGGTTCGCCCGCGCGCCAGCGCTTCCCGCTTCGTCACGGCCTTCAGGCCCGACGCGGGTGCCGGCCGATGCGGTGCCAGGGACGCCAGTTCCTCGATGCAGGCCGCCACCCGCTCGTCGGCGAGCTCGATGTAGCGGCTCCGGCCCCGGCGGTCCTCGCGGCACAGTCCCGCCTGGACCAGCACGGTCGCGTGCTCGCTCGCGGTCGGCATCGACACGCCCGCGTGCCGGGCGAGTTCGGAGAGCGACCACGCACGGCCGTCCAGGAGGGCGTCGCAGAACGCGGCGCGGGTGCCGTTGGCCAGCGCGCCCGCGGTCGTCGCGATTCCTTCGGCGGACATGGCTCGATTATCACCTCCGAACAGTTCGGCCCCACCCGAACTGTTCCGGATCTAGCGTTGCCGCGTGGACATCTTGCACAACCCCGCTTATTCGGTTCCGGTGCAGCCGCCCGCGAGCGGCGGCGTGGCGTGGCTGCGCGGCCACGTCCCGCGGTTCGCGGAGGGCCCGGCGCACACGCGGCGGCGCAGGTCGGCTGAGCGGATGCTCGCCTCGGTCGACCTCGAAGCGCTCCGGCGTCCCGGTGCACCGGTGGCGAACCTGGCCGAGGCGATCGGACTGCCGCGCTCGGTCGCGTTCGACGTCGCGCTCGTCGCCCCCTGCTACCAGCCCCACCACCCGGTGACCAGGGCGGCCGACGAGGCGGTGGCGCGCCTGGTCGCCTCGGCCGGCGGTCGGTGGGACGAGGAAACCGCGGTCCGCATCGGTCTGCTGGTGCAGGCCCACGACGCCACCCGGGCGCTGATCGCGGGGTACGAGACGCCGGTGCCCGCGACCCGGCGGATCGCCCCGGACGGTTCGGAGGCCGTCGCCGACCTCACCGGCCGCCCCTTCGGCGCCGGACCGCACGCCTGCCCTGCCGAAACCCACGCCGAGGCGCTGGCCGAAGGAGCCCGCGTCTTCCGGCGGATGCACGAGGGGCCGGAGCCGCTGGTACTGCCGAACGCGTGGGACGTGGCGTCGGCCCTGGCGCTGGTGGAGGCCGGTTTCACCGCGATCGGCACCACCAGCCTCGGCGTCGCGGCGGCCCATGGCATGGCCGATGCCACCGGTGCCGGTGCCGCCGAGACCAAGGACCTGGCGCGGCTGCTCGCGACGCTGCCCGTCCCGGTCACCGTCGACATCGAGTACGGGCTCGGCCGCGATCCGGTCGAACTGGCGGACGAGCTGTCGGTGCTGGGCGTGGCCGGGATCAACATCGAGGACGGCCGCCCCACCGGCCTCGCGGCCCCCGCCGAGCAGGCCGAGATCATCCGGTCGATCAAGGACGCTGTCCCCGAGCTGTTCGTCAACGCCCGCGTCGACACCTGCTGGCAGCAGACCGCGCTTACGGAAACCCGGTCGCGCGCCGATCGCTACGTCGAAGCAGGCGCCGACGGCGTCTTCGTCCCCGGACTGCGGGAACCCGGCCTGATCCGCACCCTGGCCGCCGAACTCCCCGTGCCGCTCAACCTGCTCGGCCAGCTCCCGGTCCCGCAGCTGCGCGATCTCGGAGTGCGCCGGGTGAGCACCGGGTCGCTCCTGTTCCGGGCCGCGGTGAAGGCGGCCACCGACACCGCGGAAGCGGTCCGCGCCGGGAACCCGGTCGGCGACGTCCCGACCTACGCCGAGATCGCGGCCCGGACCCTTGGCGGTGGAACCGGAACGGCGGGATGAACCGCGAATGGACCCCGCTGCCCATTGCACCGGTGTTCCCCGCTGCGCCCTACTGGACGAGGCGGCACCTGTGAAAAAGCGGCCAGCTCCAGGAGGAAACCATGACGGACTGCAACACCTACAAGGTGCAGAAGGGCGACACGCTCTCCGAGATCGGTGAGTGGTTCCACGTCCCGTGGAAGGAACTCCAGCGCCTCAACGACATCGAGAACCCCGACGTGATCGTCCCGGGCCAGCGGCTGCGCCTGTCCGACGACGACAGCGTCTGCCGGACCTACACGGTGCGCTCGGGGGACACGCTGTCCGAGATCGGCGAGCGGTTCCACGTCAGGTGGAAGCCCCTCGCCCACTACAACGGGATCCTGGACCCGGACGTCATCCGCACCGGGCAGACGCTCTGCATCCCGTTGGGATAGCCCAAACCGGAACAGCGCAGGCCGCCCTCGACATCGGGGCGGCCTGTCGCGCGCGTCAGCCCGCGGCGTAGCGGGACGGCAGCAGCATCGTGCCCAGGTTCTCCGGTGGGGCGAACGACGGTGCCAGGGCGCTGGTCCCGGCCTGCAGCCGCAGCCGGACGCACTCCATCGGCTCGACCTCGTTCTGCCCGAACCGGCACGCCACGCCGGTCAGCTTCACGGTGATGTGGTCGGCGAGCTGACTGCCGAACGAGATGGGCTGACCGTCGATGGTGATGTCGCCGACGGTGAACCCGGCTTCCTCCGGAACCTCGTACACGGCCCGGACCGGGTAGTTCTCCGCCCCGCGCACGCAATGCCAGTACGCGGCCGGATCCGAGCCGTCGGGAGTGCGGAAGTCACCGGTCGACAACCCTCCGATGTAGAGGCCGATCGGGTTCTTCAGCGTCACGCTCGCCCCCTGCCGCGCCAGGGCGTTGACCTCGCCGCCGATGTGCGGGTCGCTGTTGCGCTCGGGAGCCCCGTACAGACCGCACTTGATCAGCTCCTGTTCGCGGGTGAGCACGGCGCCTTCCCGCCGGCGCACGATGGTGGCCGCCGCGGCGAGTTCCACTTCCGCGAACAGCGAGTTCGGGTCGTGGATCAGGTGCATCGCGCCCTCGGTGGTGCTCCGGTTCCAGCGGTTGCGCACGATGTAGTTCCCGCCGGAGTCGAACAGGTCCGCCTCGGCCACCTGCTCGCTGACGAACTTCCGGTACAGCTCGACCAGCGTCTCCGGTGCCGTCTGCGCCAGGAAGGACCACCACTCCCGCGGCTCGCAGGTGAAGGTGACCTTCCGGATCCTGCCGTCGGAATCCCGGGTGGCGCTCCACTCCAGGTACTCGTCCTGCGCCTCCCGCGCGGCCTCGGCGCGGCGCCAGCGCTGCAGGTCCCCTGGGAAGTTCCGGCGGATCTGCCGGGGGAACGCCGACCAGCTGATCTCGGCTTCGGCCGCGTCCGCTGCCGTCTCGGTCTCGGTCGGGTCGTAGAACAGGGCGCGTGGCGAGTCGTTCTCCTTCTGGTCCGGCTGCCCGGCCCGGACCTGCTGGAAGATGCTCTTGACCGCGTCGCTCCACGACTTCCTGGCTTCCTCGCCCACATCGTCCACGAGTCCGATCGGGTCGAACCGCGTCAGCACCATGTCGTTCTCCTCACCGGTGGCCCTGATGTTCGGTTTCCGGTCCGACGGTCGCGTCCCGGCGCATCGCGAGGACCGGCATGTCGACGGGGATGTCCGTGCGCGGCAGCAGGAGCGGGAACTCGTTGAGCGCGCTGGCCGCGAACGTCCGGCGCCGCGACTCCGCGAGCCGGACGTAGGAGTCGAAGCCGTCCGCGTCCGCCGCGACCTCCGCCGCCGCGTCGAGGTAGTTCTTGAGTTGTTCGGACAACGCGGATTTCCACTGGTCCGCGGGGAGTTCCCACATCCGGGCGAACTCCCGCTCCGGGCTGTCCTCCCCCAGCGATCCGGCCGCGGCGGTGATCCGCTCGGCCGTGCGGTCCGCCAGGTCCGAGCCGCTGTCGGTCACGGTCGCGACCTCCGGCGCGTGGCGCATGAGCGCGGCCCGGCGCTTGGAGTAGACCGGGTTGGGGAAGTCGACCATCGAGGCGCAGGCGGCGAACCGCGCGCTGAGCAAACCGGATCGGATCGCCTGGCGCACCACCTCGTTGTCCTCCAAAGCCGGTTCGGGGAACAGGAACGCGAAGTGCGTGTCCCCGGGCCACTGCGCGCCCTTTCCGTCCTCGAGCCGGAACCGGTAGCGGGCGAGGCTCGCGCGGTAGTGCTCGCCGCGGACCAGTGGCGCCTGCCCCGGCGTGTCGATCCCCAGGTCCTCCAGCAGTTCCAGGTTGAACAGGAAGGTCAGCGGCAGAGCCAGATCCGACGAGTCGTCGACGGCCGCGCTCTCGCTGTCCGTCGTGCGCAGGTTCACCGTGGTCGTTTCGAGCAGGTGCCGCAGCAGCCGGTCCGGGTGCTCGATGCCCGGGCCGCCGGCGATCGCCCGGAGCCGGGATCCGGTCCAGCGCTCGACGCACCGCTTGGCGACCTGCTTCTCGAAGACGTCGGCGTTCTGGCGGTCGCGCCACAGCGGATCGGTGCGCAGCGGGCTGTCCGGCGGGATCGCGTCGTGCACGCCGGCGCGCGAGGAATGCCAGTTGTTCCAGGGCTCCCGCAGCTCGCGCATCACGACGCTGCCGTTGGTGTGGGCGCTGAACGGACCCTGGCCTCGGGTGCTCGGTTCGAGCGCGTCGTTGGAATCCCCGGCGAAGATCCACGCCGTGGTGCCCTCGAACCGGAGGTAGTAGTCGAAGACCCCGTTCTCGTCGTCCCAGGCGAGAACCTGCAGGAAAGCATCGGGCGAATCCGCGTCGGGCGCCGTGGTCACCAGCAGCTCGGCCTGCTCCTTGCTGCGTCCGCGCGAGACCAGGCAGCGCAGTTGCCGCGCCACGTCCCGGGTCTCCTGGGTCCAGGGCAGCTGGCTGCCCTCGCCGGTCAGGAAGGTCATCTGCACCGGGACGGCTTGCGGGCCTTCAGCGGCGTCCAGCGCGGACACCAGTTCGCGCAGGGTCGCGGGGAAGATTCCGCGCTGGAACAGCAGGACGGCGAGGGGATCCCTGAGCCGTGCCAGCTCACCGTCGTCCACCGGGGTGCCGGTCGGCGGGTCGAGTCCCGTGCGCAACCGGTGCAGCCGACCACCTTCCGGTGCTCCGGTCTCCCCGGCGATGCTCGTCACCGTCACCGGTCGCGCGACGTCCATGCGTGCCATCGCTTCATCGTCCGGGGCTCGCGGCGATACCGGGAATGGACCGGTGGATTCAAAAGGGATCCAGACCGGCTGCGCACCGGCCGGGCGTGAAACCGCGCTCCGGGATCACAGTTCGTCGATCGCCCGCTGCTCCAGCCACTCGACCAGTGGCCGCAGCTCCTCCGGCAGGGCGGTCTGGGACACCACCACGCTCGATCGCGTGCCGCCGCGCTCGACGGTCACCTCGTACTGGAACATGTCCGCGCCAGGACCGGTGATCGGCGAGCGTTCGGCCAGCCGTTCGACACCGGCCTGCTCCAGGTGGCGTTCCAGGACCCCGCGCGACTCGTCGTCGAGGTCCGCGGCGCGGACCGAGGTCGCCAGCTCGCCACCCGCGAACAACCCTCCGGTCCGTTGCAGGGATATCGTCCACTCCGGTCGCTCAGCACCCACGCCGCGAAGACTAAGGGCTGTCCGCGCGGCGGGCAGGACGGCAGACAGGTTTCGACGCGGGCCGGACCTCGACGCGGGCCAGATTTGACACGCGCCAAGAACCTCGACGCCGCCCTAGATCTCGACGCCGACCGCGGCCCAGCCGTTGGCCACCGCGTCGGCCTCGGTGCTGCCGACGCCGAAGAGCTGGCCCGCCATCCGGTGGTTCAGCCGGGCGAACTGGCGGAAGTCGGCGTGCGGGCGCAGTTGCTCGTGCCCCAGCGTCGCGTAGAGGATCCGCCCCGCGCGCTCCCAGGAACGGCCGCCGAGCGCCGAGGCGATCTCGAAGAACGCCCGGTTCGGGATCCCGGAGTTGATGTGCACCCCACCGTTGTCGGCGGCGGTGACCACCAAGTCCTTCATGTGCGCCGGTTGCCTGTCCTTGCCTAGCCTGGGGTCGTCGAAGGCGGTCCCGGGCTCCTTCATCGACCGCAGCGCCTTTCCGCGCACGCCCTCGGCGAGGATTTCGGCGCCCACCAGCCAGTCGGCCTCCGCGGCGGTCTCGTCGCGCGCCCACTGGTGCACCATCGCGCCGAAGGCGTCGGCGATGTGCTCGTTGAGCGCACCGGACTGCCCCTGGTAGACGAGCGGACCGTCGAACTGGATCACGCCGTGCCCGAGTTCGTGCGCGCAGACCGACAGCGACTTGGTGAGCCGGGTGAACAGCTTCCCGCTGCCGTCGCCGAACAGCATCTGGTCGCCGTCCCAGAACGCGTTGTCGACCTTCTTGCCGAAGTGCACGACGCCGTCGAGGGTCATCCCGGCGTTGTCGATCGAGTTCCTGGCCAGCACCTCGAAGAAGAACTTCCAGGTGGTGCCGAAGTGGTCGAACGCCTCGTCGGTGGCGGCATCGCCGATGCTGCCGTCGCCCTCCTTGCGCACGATGGGCGACCCGGTGTCGACGCCGGTCCTCGCGTCGCGGATCACGCGGTTCATCGACGGTTCCCGGAGACCGGCCGCGGCGGCGATCGGCATGCCCATGGCCGAGCGCACCGCTTCGGCCTGGGATCGCGCCGAACGCAACGTGGTGGACACCGCCAGCGTGCTCAGGGCGGCTTCGCGATCTTCTTCGTCGCCGCGTCTGGCGATGTCGACCAGGACGTAGTCCGGAACCACGCACTGGATGGGATTGGGCGAGCGCATGGTGCAGCTCCTCCCTGGTGAGATCGGATCACCGGCTGCCCGACGGCCGCCGGATGCGGCGCGGAGGCTCCCCGCCGCCTCTCATCATCAGGTCTCGCGGGCAGCCGAGGATGAACCGCGCGGGTTCAAACGGGATGCAGCCGGGCTCCGCCCGGTTCACGCTCGCGGCGCGCGGAGGCGTGCGGCGTTGACCAGCCAGTAGATGCCGACGACGAAGGCGGTGCAGAGCAAGAACACCGAGGTGAAGGTCGCGGTGCCGAAGATTCCCGTGATCCGCGTGAGCACCCACAGCACGGGCATCCAGATCCACGCGGCCACCACGTGCGAGAGGAACGCCCCGCGTCCGTTCACCGGGGACTTCCGGTACCACCTCGTGCCGACGATGCTGCTGGCGATTCCCCACAGCAGACCGCCGAGCACGAGCGGGGTCATCAGCTCCCCGAGCGGTTCGAAGCCCGCCGGGACGAGCCACGCGTTCGCCAGCGACTTCAGCCGGTCCAGCACCCAGTACTCAAGCAGGGCTGTGGGGACGAAGACGAGGAACAGCGACAGCGCGATGCACTGCAGCCACCCCGGATCCGCGCTGATCGACTCGGGTTCCTGTTCCGCAGGACGGGCAGGCACGCTCGGTTCCGGCGGACCAGCGGACCGAGCGGCCACCTCCTCCCGCACGGGTTCCTCCGGCTTCGTCGCGGCAGCTTCCTGCGGTGCTGTCGTCGTTTTCGTCGCGACCGGGGACTGCGGCCCGGACCTCGCCGATGGCACTCGCCAAGGACCGGACAGCGTCCGCGCGATGTAGAGGTCCCCCTGCAGTTCGCTGCGCATGTTCGGCGTCTGTTCGGGATGCGCGTTCCTGACGTGGTCGTAGATGTAGTCGTAGAGCTCCTGCACGGTCACGTAGCCGTCGCCGTTCGCGTCCGCGCTGCCGGTGCCGAGCCCTTCCACGAGCGCGTTGGTGAACACCGAGGACCCGGGCGGGCCGAACGCGCGGATGGCGTCGGCCTCGTAGGCGTACTCCATCGCCGAGGACGCCGTGATGATCGCCCGGCCGTGCCCCTGCAGGGCGTCCACCACGTCGACCTGCTGCGAACCCCGGGAGCGGAATCCGCGCGCGAACGCCCCGCTGAAGCAGCAGTCCACCATGATCACGATCCGCCGCGACCGGGACCGGTTGATCTGGTCGAGCACGTAGCCCGCCGGAACACCGGTCGCCTCCAGCAGGTCGGCCTCGGTGTCGTGCATCGCCAGCACGATCTCGCCGTTGGTGTCCTTCACGCCGTGGCAGGCGAAGAACAGCAGCAGGAAGTCGTCCAGCGCCCGGTTGCGGAAGAACCGCGAGACCGCTTTGGTCACCTCGTAGTGCGGCCGGTTGACCAGCGTGTCCACCTCGAAGTTGCCGATGTTCTCGGCGCTGAGCAGGCCGCTGAGGCGCCACAGGTCGACCTCCGGCGAGCGCAGGTGCTGGAACGTCGGGTCGGTGTAGTTGTCGCAGGCGACCAGCAGCGCCGCCTTGGTGCCCACCGCCCTCACCTCTGCCCGGTCGCGGCGATGAAGTGCTCCACCAGGCGTTCCCGCTCCTCGGGGGAAGCGTCGGAGAGCACGATCTCGGTGTCGCCGAGCACCAGCTTCAGCTGCCGCGTCCGCGAGCCCATGCGGCCGAACCACTGCGCCAGCGCCGACACCACGGACCGCACGAGTTCCGGGGTGAGCAGCACGAGCAGGGCGTCGGGCTGGACGTCGGCCCATCCCCGCGAGGACGGCGGGGGTTCGGCGGCCGGGACGAACTCCACGTCGTCCACGTCGAGTTCGAGGAGCTCGGCGCGGAGCGCGCGGGTCAGGTGTTCGAGCTCCTCGGGGGCAGCGCCTTCGTCCTCGACGTTGACCAGGAGCCTGGTGTTGTCACTCATGTCCACTCCCCCTCACGGGGAGAGCCGTGTCGGATCGCCGGGCGCCCGCGCGGGTGCCCGGCGATCCGACGGTCCCGCCGGTCGGCGCGGCGGGCAACGGAAAAAGGTCCCGTCCCCGAACGCCCCCACCCGAACGGATCACCCCTGCCGCCTTCTTGGCGGCTGCTCGCCCGCCCGGGAATCCACCATCCTTGCCGTCGGCACGACAGCTGCCCCGTTTCTCGCCGAATCAACGTGGAAAGGGTGAATCGCGGTGTCCGATCCCGAACTGCCGAAGAGAAATCTCGTCACGATTTTCGAAGTGCTGGACACGAATCAGGACGGGAACATCACCCGGGCCGATTTCGAAACCAAGGCCGAGCAGGTGACGGGCCTGTTCGAACTCACCGGAACCGAGACGGGCGACGAGATCCGCGCCAGCCTCGTCTCCTGGTGGGAACAGCTGCGCAACGCCTACGACCAGGACGACGACGGCGTGGTCACCAAGGACGAGTTCGTCCAGGCCCACTCCCCCGAGGACGGCGATCCCGAAGCCTTCTACCGGGAGAAGGTGGACCAGCTGGTGTCCGTCGTGGCGCGGGCGGTCGACGAGAACGGTGACGGTTACATCGACGAGGCGGAATACGTCCGGCTGTTCTCGGTGTCCGGGCTTCCCGGCGAAACCGTGCAGGCCGGTTTCGAGGCCCTGGACACCGACAAGGACGGCAGGGTCAGCGTCGCGGAATTCGAAACCGCGATCGTGCAGTTGTTCCTCAGCGCGAACCCGGCCGATCCCGGAACCGCGCTGCTCGGCCGGCAGGAGTAGTGCGCGGGAGCACCGCCCGCGGGCGGTGCTTCCCCCTCGGGCGGGGTCGGGCAGCGACGTCCTCCCTGCGCGGCACGGGCACCGTCGCGCTCAAAGCGACCACAGGCGGTGGCCGTCTGGTGGTTCACGCTGGTCGCGCTGTGGACCGCGACCCTTCCGGCGCCGCTGCCCGGGGAGATCGCGGCCGGAGCGTGTGTCGCGGTGCCGTGCGCGGCGGCGGCCCGGGCTGCGCGGATCACGTTGGACGGGTTCGCGCACGCCGCCGCGCAGATCGGCGACGGCGCCGCGGCAGGTGCTGGCCGACGGATACGGGATCGAGCTCTCCTCTCCACCACCGCACTGGACGCTGTCGGGGATCGGCCTGTCCTTCCTGTCCACGGCCCTGGCGCTCGCACTCGCGCTGCTCGCGATCCGCCCGCCGCCGGTGCCGCGCCGGCGCCGCACCGCTCCGTGGACTTCCTCCACGAGCCGCACTCCGGCCACGCCGGCGACTACGTCGCCTGGCTCCTGCTCGGCGTCACCGCGCTGGCCGCCCTGGTCGTCGCGCCCAGCTGACGCCGCTCATTCCTCCTCGTTCTCCTCCTCCACGCGCTCCCGCGCCTCGCGGCGGGTCGTCGCGGTCGGGCCCGAGCCCGGCAGCGACCGCCCCGCGGGCTCGCGGGTGAAGTACACCGCCACCAGCCCCACCACGCCTGCCACGACGAGCACGGCGGCCGGAACGGACGGCATCCCGGTCGCCGCCACCAGGGCCTCGGCGATCAGCGGCGTGGTGCCGCCGAAGAGCGCGACCGAGATGTTGAACCCCACCGACACCGCGCCGTAGCGGACCTCGGTGGGGAACAGCGCGGGCAGGGTCGCGGGCATCGTGCTGCTGAAGCAGATCAGCATCAGGCCGAGGACGAGCAGGCCGCCGAGCACGGCAGGCACGCTGCCCAGGCTCATGAGCAGGAACGCCGGGAACGCCAGCACGATCAGCGCGGCGCTGCCCAGCCCGGCGATCGGCAGCCGCCCGATCCGGTCCGAGAACCGCCCCAGCGCCACGATCAGCCCCATCACCAGCACCATCGTCAGCAGCACCAGCAACAGCGACGAGGTGTGCTGGAAGCCGAGCACCACCGACAGGTAGGTGGGCATGTAGGCGGTGAGCATGTAGCTGGTCACGTTGAACACGAGCACCAGCCCGATGCACTTGAGCATCGGCCGCCAGTGCTGCCCGAAGATCGTCCCCAGGCTGCGGAAGGTCGCCGCACGCTGCGGCTGCTCGTCGCCGGAGACCTTCTGGTACGCGGGCGGCTCCTCCAGCCGGAACCTCAGGTACAGACCGACGATCCCGAGCGGACCGGCGACCAGGAACGGGATGCGCCAGCCCCAGGAGGTCAGGTCCGCGGGGCTCAGCGCCACGGTCAGCACCGTCACGAGCGCGGCGCCCATCGAGTACCCGGTCAGCGTGCCGAACTCCAGCCAGCTGGCCATGAACCCCCGGCGCCGGTCGGGCGAGTACTCGGCCACGAAGGTCGCCGCCCCGCCGTACTCGCCGCCGGTGGAGAACCCCTGCACCAGCCGGGCCACCAGCAGCAGGACCGGCGCCCAGATCCCGATCGTCGCGTAACCGGGGATCAGCCCGATCGCCAGCGTCCCGGTCGCCATCGTGACCATCGTGATCGCCAGCACGGTCCGCCTGCCGATGCGGTCGCCCAGCGGCCCGAAGAAGAAACCGCCCAGCGGGCGCACCAGGAACGCCACGGCGAAGGTCGCGAAGGTGGACAGCAGCTGCGCCGTGGAACTGGTCGGCGGGAAGAACACCTGGCTGATGACGACCGCGATGTAGCTGTAGACGCCGAAGTCAAACCATTCCATGGTGTTGCCGATGGCCGCGGCCGCGACCGCGCGCTTGGCCTGGCGCTCGTCCACGACGCTCGCGTCGGACTCGTCCAGCTTCCGCTCGTGCTGGCCATCCCGTTCCTCGTCGGCTGATCCCATCGCACCGCCCGCATCAACAGGGGAGCCGCAACCGGCCTGTCCTCATGCGGCTACCCGGGATGGGCGGTCGGCAATCGGCTCAGCCGCCCCAGCCGCCACTCCTGTTCAGCGCAGGCGGCCAGGTCCGGGGGCCCTGGGTCCGGAGGCGGCGGAGGAAGCCCAGCACACCGGCGTCGCCCGTGCCCCAGCACCGGTCGCGGTCGGCCGGGTCGGGATCGCGGGCGAGGCCGGGCAGGCGGGTCAGCAGGATCGCGGCGACGCGGCGCGCCTCGTCGTGCCAGGCCGGGTCGGCCGCGGCGAGGTCGAGGAGGAAGTCACCGAGACCGGCGAGGCCGCAGCACTGGTCGGTGCCGCCCATGCGGGTGGCGAGGCGGGTGGCGGCGTGCCCGGCCTCGGTGGCGAGGTCGAGGTACCCGGGCTCGGCGAGCACGCGCGCGGCCTTGACCAGCGTCGTCCCGAGCCCGGCGAGCCCCTGGCAGGAGGAGCCCGCCATCGGGCGGATCTGCGGCGTGCGGGTGGCGGCGATGACGCGGCGGGTGTGGTCGACGAGGGTCCGGCACCAGCGGGCGAGCGCCTCGTCCAGGTGCCGCTGCGGCCCGAGCGCGACGCGGTGGTCGAGCAGGAAGGAGACGAAACCGGCCGTGCCGTGGGCGAATCCGCGGGCGACGCTGGCACCGGTACCCGGCCGGTCGGGCTCCGCGGTGTCGGCGGTGCGCGCGCAGTCACCGGCGACCAGGCGGCGCGCGCACGCGTCGGCGACGTCGAGGTGCCGTTCGTCGCCGAGCAGCGAAGCGAGCAGGAGGTGCCCGGCTCCGATTCCCGCCAGGCCGTGGGTGTGGTCGTCGCGCGGATCCGGCGGGAGCAGACCGGGATCGGGCGGGGCCAGCCGGGCGACGAGCTCGTTCGTCCCGTCACCGCTTCGGGACAGCAAGGCCAGGGCGACGGCCGTCCCGGTCGCCCCGAACATGAGACCGGGCGCGGGAAGCTCGACGCGCTCGAGAGTCCGCCGGACCCGTTTCAGCAGGCAGGCGCGTGCCGCGCGCGAGGTGTCGTCGTTGTGGTGGAGCAGTTCCAGGATGATTCCGGTGGCACCGGCCTGAACGCATATCGGCGCCGGAGGGCGGTCGTCGTCGACCGCGAAAGCGTAGTCGTGAAGTCGTTGCAACAGCTGGTTTTCGAGCTGGAGTTCGTTGGTGCCCCGGGGCGCGGGCGCCGCGACCACCTCCACGGCGGTACCCCGGCGCAAGGCGGCCACGGCTCGGCGCTGCCGGTCGGCGTCGCAGGAGAGCAGATCGGGAATCGCCGTGATGGCCCCGCGCGCTGATCCGTCCGCGAGGCAGGGGAAAACGCCGACGAGGCAGTCCAGAGTGCGCGCGGTGCACGGCGCGCGATCCGCGACCACCGGGGACAAGCCGGTGGCGGCGTGGAAGAGGGTCGCGCCCAGCGCGTAGTAGTCGTCCTCCACGCGGGCCGGAGGATTCTCCCGCTGGCGCGGTGGCGCGTAGCCCGGGGTGTAGCCCGAGCACTGCACGCCTTCGTGGGCGGAGATCGCGAAGTCGATCAGCCCGAGCCGATCACCGTCCACGACGATGTTCTTCGGCGCCAGATCGCGGAGCACGACACCGCGTTCGTGCACCCGGTCGAGCAAGGTCACCAGGTCCGCGGCCAACCGGCGCAACGTCCGCCCGTCAGTGCGCGGCACCAGGTCGGCACCGCTGTCGCAGGGGTCGACGTACAGCCCGTGCTCGGCGATGTCCTCGCCGAGGGTGCGTCCGCCGAGGTCGGTGCGCGCGAGGAATTCGTCCTGACCGTGCCGGAAGTGGTCGACCAGCTCCGGGACGCAGTCCAGTCCTTCGAGGACGGTCAGGATGCGGCGCTCGTTGCGCAGCGGTGCGCGCACGTCCGCACCTCGGGAGTCCTCGCCCACCCACGGATGCGCTTGCTTCACGATCACCGACCGGCCGCCGCGCACGTCGTCGGCGCGGTAGACGGCCCCGCCCGCTGTGCGCTGCACTCCGCCGCGGATCCGGAAGCGGCCGCCGAGCAGGGCCGTGGCCGAGGTGAAGGGGTCCCGCGCCCACGGCGGGCAGGAGTAGGCGGGGCCCGCCTCTCCCGGGAACTCGGCGCCGTCCGGGCCGTACATGACCAGCTCGTGCCGCCCGTCCCCGCCGGTGCGGTACCGCGGCGCGAACGGGCCGTAGCGGTAGTACACCGGGGCGTCCCGCGAAACCCGCCGGTCGCTGAGCACCACCGGAGCGTCCATTCCGGACAGTGCCCGCACGAGCCGGTGCGCGAGCGCGACGATCCCCTCAGGGGTCTGGTCCGGGTAGACGGTGACCGCCTTGCCCACCGAGCCCGGGTCCGGATTCTCGGTGGAGTTCAGCACGGCCAGCGCGCTCTGGTCGGAGATCACCTTGAAGGCGCAACCGGTTTCCAGCAGGAGCGGCAGCACCAGCCGCAAAGTCGTGGCCAGGGTCGAAGGGCGCGCGGCGACGTGCAGCTTCCACCCGTGCTCCGGCAGAACCGCACCGGGATGGTCGACGTGCAGCCAGTGCCGCCACTTCCGAATGCGTCTTCCCTTGCCTGCCAGCAATTCGCTCAAGTCAGCGTTCATCAGCGCACACCCCGTCCCGCTGTCGTGCCGACCGGGCCCGGCCGGCCGAGGATCATCCGTGCGTGGGCTCGCAGATGATCGTGGTCACGGTGTAGTCGCACGTGGGGCAGGCGTTCGGCACGACGTCCTTCTCGAACACACAGTCCTCGGTGAGCCTCTGCACGTCGAGGTCTTCGGCGGCATCGCGCGGGGACAGTTTCATCAGGTTCATGGCGGTCCTCCTCCTGGATATCCGTGCGACGACCGGTCGCGCGCCCCCAGGAAAGCAGCACGGCGGGAATCCGACCGCCGGACCAACTCGGAAGGGCGATCCCCCACGCCTGGGTTCCGACGGATTTTCATCACCCGCACGAGAACCGGCCGGGGGTCCGATCCCGTGCGCGCAAAGCAGTTCAGCCCCGGCCGCGGGGCCGGGCTGAACTTTCGTCAGGTTGTTCCGGAGGGTCTAGCCGAAGTCGGGCTTGCCGGGGTCCTTGATCTCCTCGGACGGTTCCGGGACGACGTCGTCCGGGTTGACCATGTGCGGTGGGATCTCCCCGACGATCTTCGGGTAGTCCACCCACTCCTCTCGCTGCGTCCAGTCCTCGAAGGAGGGCTTCCAGTCGTCGAAGGCGCCCGGCCGCTGGGACGGGTTGTTGTTGCCCGACTGGTCGTTGGTGCCCTGCGCGTTGCCGGACTGGTCGTTGGTGCCCGCCGTCGAACCGGAGTTCCCGGGAGCCGAGCCCGGCTGCGCACCGTCGGGGTCCAGCGGCGGAGCCGAATCCCACTCGATCCAGCCGCTCGAACCCGAGCCTGATCCGGAACCCGGCTGGTTCAGCGGGGAGTTGCCCGAGTCGTCGTGGGCCGTCACGAACGAATCGGCATCCGAGTTGTTCGACGAGATCGACGTGTTGTCCGAGTCGCCACGCGGACCCGTGCCCGGGTCGTTCAGCGGGGAGTTGCCCGAGTCGTCGTGCGCGGTCACGAACGAGTCGGCGTCGGAGTGGTTCGACGAGATCGACGCCGCATCCGAGTCCTGGCCCGAACCGGAACCCGACTGGCCCGACGACGTGTTGCCCGCATCGGAGGTCGAGCCACCGGTGTTGCCGGAGGTCGAACCCGTCGACGCACCGTCGGGGTCCAGCGGCGGAGCCGAATCCCACTCGATCCAGCCGCTCGAACCCGAACCCGACGTCGAGCCACCCGTGCCGCCCGAACCGGACGTGCCACCGGAACCGGACGTCGAACCGCCGGTGTTGCCACCGCTGTCCGGCGCGTTGAACCCGGGCCCCTGCCCGGGGGCGTTGCTGAACGACGACCCGGCCGAGGTGTTGGAATCGGACAGGCCCGACTTGTAGCCCTGCGCCCCACCGAGCGCACCACCGACAGCGCCGCCGATGGCGCCGGAGCCGAGGCTCTTCGAGTCGTTGTCCCCGCCCTGGAAATCGTTGTTGATCGCCGCACCCGTGACGCCGCCGCCGGCGCCGAAGGCCGCTCCGGTGCCGATGACACCGCCCCACTGCACCTTGCCGCCCGCGCCGGTGAACTTGTCGTCGGCCTTCTTGCCCATCTGCTCGAGGAACTTGCCGCCGAAGTTCTTCATGACGCCGCCCATGACACCACCGGCGATCCCGCCGCCGATGCCGCCGGCCACACCGGACAGGGCCGCGCCCTTGGTCTTGTCGGTGTCCCAGCTGTCGCGGTCGCCCGCACCCATCTGGCCGAGCTGAATGCCGGCGTCGATCAGCAGGTTCATGCCCAGGTTCAGCACGATCTGCCTGATGATCTCCTGGACCACCTTGAGCAGGGTCTGCAGGATCATCCGCACCACGCCCTGGGTCGCGGCCTGCGCGGCCGGGATCGCGGCCGCGCTCGCGCCGAACGTGACCGCGGCCAGGGCGAGCATCGCCGCGATCTGGGCGAACAGGATCGCCAGCGCCGCGATGATGCTGATCTTGGTGTACTCGACTTCGAGGGCCACGTTGTCGCAGGCCTCACCGAGTTTCTCGCACAGCTCCTTGAGCTTCGGGAGCGGAGCCTGCTCTCCCTGGGTCAGCCCCTCCCCGTACTTCTTGAACGCCTCGGAGGTCTGGCCCTCCAGCATCGTCGACAGCGCGTCCTTGACGGCGGCGTCGGTGTCACCGATCACCGCCTCCACCTCGCTCGCGCAGGCCGACCAGGCGTCGGCGAGCCTGCGCAGGGCGTCCTCGTCCCCCTCCGGGAAGTCCGCGCCCACCACGACCGAAGCGAGGTCCTGCAGGCCGGACGGCATGGTGATGGTCACAGGTTGCCCCCCGCTGCGTTGAGGTTCTCAGCCGATCCCTTGTCGTCGGCCTCCCACTGGTTGGCCACCTGGTCCAGTTCGTCCTTGGTCGCCTTGAGGTTGTCCACGAGGAACTTCCGGCCCTTCTCCACGTCCTCGAGGGCCTTGGTGTACTCCTCGTCGAACTTGTTGCCCGCCTCGTCGGAGCCCCAGCACTTCCCCTCGGCGTCCTGCACCTTCTTGAGGTCCTCGAAGGCCTTGGCGAGCTTCTCGGACGCAGCGGCGAACTTGGGTGACCTCGAACGCAGGGCGTCCGGGTTCACCTGCATGCCGTCGGCCATCAGCGGTACCCGTCTTCCTCGTCGTCGTCCTCGTAGTCGTCGTCTTCCTCGTCCTCGTCGAGGTCCGGGACCGCAGGCGCCTTCGGGATCATGTCGGTCAGCGACGGAGCCCCGGGGAAGACGTCCGGCAGGTCCGGGATCTCGGCCTGGACCGGCGCGAACGCGGCGTCGGCCTGCGAACGGGCGTCCCTGGCCGCGTCCTGGATGGTGAGCACGATCGTCTCGGAGAGCTTCTTCGGCGTGGTGTACTGGAAAGCCGAGGAACTCACCTCCAGGTGCGTGACGACGCCCACGGCGTTGACCCGGACGGTGACGAGACCGTCCTCGGAGGTCGCCTTCCCGACCGTCGCGACGGCCTGTTCCTGGGCCTGCCTGAGCTGCTCGGTCTGACGGCTGATGCCCTCCAGCAGTGAGGTCATGGTCTCGCGCATGGAGGCGTTGCGGGCTTCGAGCTCCGCCCGCCTGCCTGCCGGGTTGGTCATGTGTTGCTCCCTAACACGTTCCTGGTACAGCTCAGGCCACTGTGGACACCACGGCGGCGAGCCGGTGTCCGATGCGCTGGTTGTCGGCGGGGGTGATGCTCAGCCAGGAATTCTCGCTGGTCATCAGATATCGGCCTTGACCGGTGTCGAACCAGGTCACCAACGTCGAGGCCCTGGTGGATCCCCGCGTGACGCCGAACTGCCCACCGGCACGGCGGTTGTGCACCAGCTCAATCAATGTCGCCGCGTCCTGGGAAGGCAGCCCCGCCCTGGTCAACGCCGTGTGCTCGTCCAGATCACCGCCGAAAGGATCGTCCTCGTCCGCCTCGGCCTCGACAGCGCGAGCCAGCGGTTCGAACGGCATCGACATCGACCGCACCGGCCCCGGATCGTTCGGCGGCAACACGCCGACGATCGACAACGCCAACGAGGTCGGCCGAATCTCGCTCAACCGCACCTCATCACCCACGATCTCAGCCAGCACACCAAGACCGCGAGACGCCGCGGCCAGCGCTCGCAGCGGACCGTCGAGGTGCCCCATCGCGTCCACCGACACGTCGTGGTCGAACACGAGCCGGAGCAGGTCCTCCAACCTGGAGACGAGCTGATCGCGCACCGCGAGGCCGCGATCCGCCAGGCCGCGCATCGCCTCGGCGGCGAGCTCGGAGCGCTCCGCCATCGTCGCGCCCCGGCTCGGGACCTCCAGCGGGAACGGCGGCCGGGGCAGCCCGAGGACGTCGTGGACGAGGTCGAACTCAGCGGTCGACAGGACGAAGTCCGGTCCGGTCGTCATCGTCATCCCTCGTCCTGCTTCTTCTTGCGCCTGCGCTCACCGATCACCGGCGGCGGCAGGTCCCCGCCGGGAACTTCCACGACCGGGCCGCCCTGCACGTACTTCATGCGGCGCTCTTCGTCCTCACCACCGCGACCACCGCGGGCACCTCCGCCCATGCCGGGCGCCATGGCGCCGCCCATCGCACCGCCTCCGGAAGCTCCGCCAGGACCGGCCGGACCCCGGGCACCGGCACCGGCGCCGGAACCTCCCACCGGGCCCGCGCCCGACGAACCACCTGGCGGCGGCTGCGTCTGGCCCTGGCCGCCGGACGCCCCCGCACCGCCGGACATCCCGCCACCGGCACCGGCACCGGCACCGGCACCACCGAGGCCACCACCGGCACCGCCCAGGCCGCCACCGGGACCGCCGCCCGGGCCTGGCAGCGGCGGGAGCTGGCCGCTCCAACCGCGCGGACCACCGGGGCCGGTCTTCCCGTCGCCCAAGCCCGTTTTGCCGTCGCCGAGACCGGTTTTGCCGTCGCCGAGACCGTTCTTGCCGTCACCAGGCCGGTTCCTGCTGTCGCCCGGACCACCGCGCGGTCCGCCGATCGTCATCGGGTTGTTGTCCAGTCCCGGAACGGGCCTCGGGTGGTGCAGCGTGTCACCGCCGCCCGGGTTGATCGGGATGTTGGCCATCGGCTTCACGCCCTGCGGGGTCACGCCCTGCGGGGTCGTCCCGCCCGGCTGGGGATCGCCGTACTTCGGGACGCCGGGGACCTCAGCGCCGGGCGAGCCCGGGTTGTACCCCTCGATCTTCGGCACGCTCGGCGGCTCGGCGGACTGCGGGCCGCTGGTACCGGGCCCCATGCTTTGGAGCGTCTTCAGCCGCCGGGTTTCCTCCGCACCGCCCGGACCGCCGACGGCCGGTCCCGCGCCTGGCACGCCGCCACCGGGCTGGTCGCCGCCGGGCAGAGCACCCGGTTGTCCGGACATCGGCCGCGCGGCCGGCGCACTGTCCGGCGCAGCAGGCGCACTTTCCGGTGTGGTCGGCGCACCTTGCGGCGCAGGCGTTCCCTGCTGGAACGGAGTGGCCTGACCCCCAGCACCACCACTCGCCGGAACAGCGGCGAGCCGCTCGCCCTGCGACATCGGCTGAAGTTGCGCCCGCTCCTGCTCGTCCCGGATCGGATTCGGCGGCGGCACAAACCGAGGGGTATCACCGTCGATGACGCGGGAATCGTTCTCCATCCGCGTCATCACCTCCACCGCCTGCTGATGCGCAGACGACGACTGCTCCCGCAACGCCCGCGCATCCATCGACGCCCGAGCGAATCCCTCCAGGTTGCCGGAAGCGAACGTCGCGGCAGCCACGGCCTCCATGGCCTCGGCACCTTCGACCGGTTCGGGCATCTCGGCCCGCGCCCGCTCCATGATCCGGCCCTGCTCCGAGATCCGATCACCAAGCGAACCGGCAGTCCGGCCCGCCTCGTCGTTCCAGTCCGCCAGCTTCTGGATCGCCGAGCGCGCCGCATCAGCGGCCCGGCCCCGCCACCCCGTCTCGGTATCCCGCAGCCGTTCCGCCATGTTCTGCGAGGCCTCGGACATCTCGCGGCTCAACCGGACCCAATCGTCGGCCAGTTCACCGACCCGGCCGGGATCGTTGTCCGCATGCACCGCCTGGTAGAGCTCGCGGTGACTGCGCGAGGCCCAGTTCTGCGTTTCCCGCAACGCGTTGTCCGCACCGGGCGAGTCCGGTGTTTCCTGGGACATGTTCGGCTTTCTTCCCCTCGACTGCGCACTCGCGCTCCCGGACGAGCCGGGTCTGGTCAGATGAGCTTGCGGAAACTGCCGGCCGCTTGTTCGTCGACTTCCCGACAGGTCCGCATCGCGTCGCGTACCGCGTCGCGGGCCTCCTCCAGAACATCGCGGTAGCGCTGCAGGACGCCGGAGACCGAGTTCTCCGCACCGTCGGCCCGGCCCGCGAACTTGGCCGCCATGGCCAAGCCGGCGTCACTCATGAAACCCCCCGGGACACAGGTATATCGCGGCCGATAGTGGCGGTAGGCGCCAACGCCGTACCAACGCCGCGCCAACGATTACCGGACAGTACAGGCACCCGGTCCGGTCCGCGGCCACTTCCGTGAAAACGCTCTCAACCCGCGACCCGGCGGGCCGAACCGCTGGTGGGCCGCCTCAGCCGAGCCGTGCGGCCACCGCATCCCACCGCGCGCCGTCGCCGCGCGGCTCGAACCGCCGCAGCTGGTGGGATTCGGCCACGAGCCGGCGCATCTCCCCCAGCTCGCCGACGTGTCCGGCGGCTCGGGCCTGGACGAGCAGGTTGCCGACCGCCGTCGCCTCGACCGGTCCGGCGATCACCGGGAGCCCGGTCGCGTCCGCGGTCAGCTGGCAGAGCAGCTCGTTCCGCGCGCCACCGCCGACCAGGTGCACGACCCGGACATCGCGATGCGCGATCTCCGCCGCCGATCGAATTGCCTGCCGGTGTGCCAAGGCCAGGCTCTCGATGATGCAGCGCACGAGAGCCGCCCGGGTTTCGGGTGGTCGCTGCCCCGTCTGCCGGCAGTGGTCCCGAATGCGCTCCGGGATGTCGCCAGGGGTCAAGAACCTCGGGTCGTTCGCGTCGATGACCGCGGCGAAGGGCTCGCATCCGGCCGCGCCGTCGAGCAGCGACGGCAGCTCGGAGGGCGGCAGCCGCCAGGTCCGAAGGCTTTCCTGCACCAGCCACAGGCCCATGATGTTGCGCAGGAACCGGGTGGAGCCGTCGATCCCGACCTCGTTGGTGAAGTTGGCCGCGCGGGCGTGGTCGGTCAGCACCGGTCCCGGCAGTTCCAGCCCGGCGAGCGACCAGGTTCCCGTGCAGATGTAGGCGAAATCGGCGGTCTCCGCCGGGACGGCGGCCACCGCGGACGCGGTGTCGTGCGAGGCGACCGCCGTGACCTCCGCTCGCGGCAGGCCGGTCTCCTCCGCCACCGCGGGCAGCAGCGGGCCGATCCGCTCCCCGGGATGGCGGAGTTCCGGCAGGATTCCCGCGTCCAGCCCGACCACGTCGGCCAGCTTGAGCGACCAGGTGAGCGTCAGCGCGTCGAGCAGTCCGGTCGTGGAGGCGTTCGTGATCTCGGCGCCGCGCTTGCCGGTGAGCCAGTAGTTGACCAGGTCCGGGATCAGCAGCAGCGTGTTCGCCGCGCGCAGCGGCGCACTCCCCCGCGCCGCCGCGAGCTGGAAAAGGGTGTTGAACTGCTGGAACTGCAATCCGTTGAGCCGGTACAGCGCAGCGGCACCGACGTCCTCGACGACCAGGCGCGCGACATCGCGCGTGCGCTGGTCGCGGTAGTGGTAGGGCTCCCCGAGCAGCGACCCGGCCGCGTCGAGCAGGCCGTAGTCGATCGCCCAGGAGTCCACTCCGACCGACACCGGTCGGTGCCCGGACGCCAGCCGCAGGCCGGTGACGATCTCCTGGAACAGACCGAGGACGTTCCAGTGCAGCCCGTCCGGGAGCCGGACCGGGCCGTTGGGGAACCGGTGGACCTCCTCGGTCTCCAGCCCCTCCGGCCCGATCCGGCCGAGGACGACCCGGCCGCTGGAGGCTCCGAGGTCCACAGCGGCGAACGGTGGTGACGTCGTGGTCGACATGGCCGCTCAGCGGAGGAACGCCGCGGCCACGCCCGCGTCGACGGGCACGTGCAGGCCGGTAGTGTGCGAGAGATCCCCGCCCACCAGGGCGAAAACGGCGGCGGCGACGTGTTCGGGCAGCACCTCCCGCTTGAGGATCGTGCGCTGCGCGTAGAACTCGCCCAGCTTGTCCTCCTCGACGCCGTAGACCGCGGCCCGCTGCGCTGCCCAGCCACCCGCGAAGATCCCGGAGCCGCGGACGACCCCGTCCGGGTTGACGCCGTTGACCCGGATCCCGTGCGCGCCGAGCTCGGCGGCCAGCAGCCGCACCTGGTGCGCCTGGTCGGCCTTGGTGGCGCCGTAGGCGACGTTGTCCGGTCCGGCGAAGACGGCGTTCTTGCTGGCGATGTAGACGATGTCGCCGCCCATTCCCTGCTCGGTCATCAGCCGGGCCGCTTCCCTGGACACCAGGAACGAGCCGCGCGCCATCACGTCGTGCTGGAGGTCCCAGTCCCGGACCGTGGTTTCCAGCAGCGGCTTGGAAATCGACAGGCCCGCGTTGTTGACCACCAGGTCCACCCCGCCGAACGCCAGCGCGGCCGAGCGGAACGCGGCGGCGATCTGCTCCTCGTCGGTGACGTCCACCGCCACCGCGACGGCCCTGTCCGGCCCGCCGAGCTCTCCGGCCAGCTCTTCGGCGTCCGGCGCGTTGACGTCGGCCACGACCACGCAGGCGCCTTCGGCCGAAAGCCGCCGCGCGGTGGCCTTCCCGATGCCGGACGCGGCTCCGGTGACCAGGGCGACCCGGGTGGCCAGCGGCCTGGGCGCGGGCATCCGGGCGAGCTTGGCCTCCTCCAGCGCCCAGTACTCGATGCGGAACTTCTCGGACTCGTCGATCGGCTGGTACCGGGACAGCGCTTCGGCACCGCGCATCACGTTGATGGCGTTGCGGTAGAACTCGCCCGCGACCCTGGCGGTCTGCTTGTCCTTGCCGAACGAGAACATGCCGACGCCGGGGACGAGCACGATCGCCGGATCGGCACCGCGCATCGGCGGGGAGTCCGGTGTCGCGAACCGCTCGTAGTACGCGCGGTAGTCGTCGCGGTATGCGGCGTGCAGCTCGCGGAGCCGGTCCGCCACCTCGTCGAAGGACGCGGTGGGCGGAAGATCCAGCACAAGCGGGCGGACCTTGGTGCGCAGGAAGTGATCCGGGCACGACGTCCCCAGCGCGGCGAGGTGCGGATGCCGCTCGCGGGCGAGGAAGTCCAACACCTCGCCGCTGTCGTCGAAGTGCCCAACCTGCGGCCGGTCCGCCGACGCCAGCCCTCGCAGCAGCGGCGCCAACGCCGCCGCTCGGCGCCGGCGTTCGTCCTCGGGCAGCGCCGCGTATCCATCGAGCACCGGGCCGAACGGCTCGGATTTCCCGCGCCGCGCGATGAAATCCTCGGCCGTGCGGATGATGTGCAGCGAGTTCGCCTTGCACTCCTCGCTCGTCGCGCCCCACGCGGTGATCCCGTGACCTCCGAGGATCACGCCGATCGCCGCCGGGTTCTCCCGCTTGACCGCGGCGATGTCCAGCCCGAGCTGGAAACCCGGCCTGCGCCAGGGAACCCACGCGACGCGGTTGCCGAAGCACTCCTTGGTCAGCGCCTCCCCGTCGGCCGCCGTGGCGAGCGCGATCCCGGCGTCCGGGTGCAGGTGGTCGATGTGCGCGGCGTCGACCAGGCCGTGCATTGCGGTGTCGATCGACGGTGCCGCACCGCCTTTTCCGTGCAGGCAGTAGTCGAACGCGCCGACCATCTCGTCCTCGCGGTCGGCTCCCGGGTACACGCCGGCCAGCGAGCGCAGCCGGTCCAGCCGCAGCACCGCCAGCCCGGCCTCGGTCAGCGTCCCCAGGTCCCCGCCGGAACCCTTCACCCACATCAGCGGGACGGGACGACCGGTCACCGGGTCGGCGGCTTCGGCCTTGGCCGAGGCGTTGCCGCCCGCGTAGTTGGTGTTGCGCGGATCGGCGCCCAGCTCGTGCGAGCGGGCCAGCAGGGCTGCGACCTCGGGACTGCTCATCACACTCGTCCTTTCCGCCGGAATCGGCCGTTTTCCTCAGGAATCCCAGCCCGCGGGCCTGCCGCCCCGCCGCGCGGCGGCGATCTTCTCAGCGTGGCCCGAGCGGCGGTAGGCGCCGATCGGGTCCGGATCCAGGCCCGCCTCCTCGCGCAGCTCGGCCAGCAGCGGCCGGACATCGGTGTTGTAGGCGTCCATGAGCACCGCGTTCGCCGCAAGGACGTCACCGTCCCGTTGCGCCTGGGCAAGCGCGTCTGCATCGACCAGCAGCGCCTTGGCCGTCGCCTCCTGCACGTTGAGCACCGACCGGATCAGCGCCGGGATCTTCGGCTCGATGTTGTGGCACTGGTCGAGCATGAACGCGACGTCCGCCGAGGCGTCCAACCCGCCGGCGCGCACGACCTCGTGCATGATCCGGAACAGCTGGAACGGATCGGCCGCGCCGGCCATCAGGTCGTCGTCGGCGTAGAAGCGGCTGTTGAAGTGGAACCCGCCGAGCCGCCCGCGGCCGAGCAGGAACGCGACGATGAACTCGATGTTGGTGCCCGGCGCGTGGTGGCCGGTGTCGACCAGGACCCGCGCCCGCTCCCCGAGATCGACGCAGTGCGCGAACGACGTTCCCCAGTCCGGCACGTCGGTCGCGTAGAAGGCCGGCTCGAAGAGCTTGTACTCCAACAGCATCCGCTGCCGCCCACCGAGCCGGTCGTAGGCGGTCCGCAGTCCCTCGGACAGCCTCTCCTGCCGGGCCGCGAGCGAGTCCTGACCCGGGTAGTTGAGGCCGTCGGCGAACCACAGGCTCAGCACGTCGGAGCCGGTCTCGTCCATGATGTCCACGCACTCCAGCAGGTGCGCGGTCGCCTTCTTGCGCACCACCGGATCCGGATGGCACACGCTGCCGAGCCGGAAGTCGTCGTCCTGGAAGACGTTCGGGTTGATCGCACCGATGCGCAGGCCCTGCTGGGCCGCGTGGTCGGCGAGCGCGGCGTAGTCGTCGACCTGGTCCCACGGGATGTGCAGCGCCAGGCTCGGCGCGACACCGGTGAACGCGTGGACCTGCGCGGCGTCGTCGACCTTCTCGAAAGGATTGCGCGGGACGCCGTCCTGGGCGAAGGTCTTGAAGCGGGTTCCGGAGTTTCCGTAGGCCCAGGACGGGGTTTCGATGCGCTGGGCCTTCAGCGCGGCCTTGACGGCGAGGTGTTCCGACATCTTCGCGGCTCCAGGGGCAGTGGGGCAGCGACGCCTCCGCGCAGGCGGGCCGCGTCCCCGATCGCGGCACCCGCGGAGTGCGTCTTCCGACGAGAATGAAACGTTTCAAAGGTGCCCCAGAGTAGGCTGGCGGCCAGGACGCGTCAAGAGAACCGAGCGGAGCGGAAGTGTCCCGGACGAGCGAGCGGCCGAGCGGCGTCAGCATCAAGGACGTCGCCCGGCACGCGGGTGTCTCGATCGGCACGGTGTCCAACGCGCTGAACCGGCCCGACCGCGTCTCGCCGCGCACCCGGAACCGCGTGCTGGCCGCGATCGAAGCGCTCGGGTACGTGCGCAGCGACTCGGCCCGGCAGCTCCGCTCGGGCGCCAGCCGGATCATCGCGATGCTCGCGCTGGACATGACGAACCCGTTCTTCGTCGACGTCGCACGGGGCGCCGAGCAGGCCGCCGAGGCCGAGGACCTGGGCGTCATGCTGTGCAACAGCGACCAGGACCGCCGGACCGAGAACCTGTACCTGTCCCTGTTCGCCGAGCAGCGCGTCCGCGGCGTCCTCATCACGCCCACCGGTGAGGGCGGCCTGGAAGTGCTTCGCAGGCAAGGCATTCCGCACGTCCTGGTCGACCGGGTGACCGCCGACGACCGGGCCAGCTCGGTGTCGGTCGACGACGTCGCGGGCGGGGCGCTCGCCGTGCGGCACCTGCTCGAATCCGGCCACGCGCGCATCGCCTACGTCTCCGGCCCCCTGGACCTCACCCAGTGCCGGGACCGGCGGAGCGGTGCGCTGGAGGCCATCAGCGACGCCGGGCTCCCCGCCGACGCCCTGACGACCCTGGAAACCGCCACCCTCGACGTCACCGCGGGCCGCGACGCCGGATCCCGGCTGCTCGGGCTGCCCGAACGCCCGACTGCTGTCTTCTGCGCGAACGACCTGCTCGCTCTGGGAGTGCTCCAGGCGCTGTTCGCCGCGGGCGTGCGCGTCCCCGACGACATCGCGATCGTCGGCTACGACGACATCGAATTCGCCGCTGCCGCGGCCGTTCCGCTGACCTCGGTGCGCCAGCCCGCGCGGCTGATCGGCCGCACCGCCGCGGAGCTCCTCATCCGCGAGACCTCCCCCGATCCGGCTCGACCGCAGCGGATCGTCTACCAGCCGGAGCTGGTCGTCCGCCGCTCCACGCTGCGCCAACGCTCCTGACACCGGCCGGCCCGTAGCGCTCCCGCTCGATCTGCTCCAGGCTCTTGCCCTGCGTGCGAGGAGCCCAGATCGTGCCGACGAGCAGCGAGCCGACGAGCAGTCCGATGATGAGAACCCCGAGTCCCTTCAACCCGATCTGCGTCAGCAGCACGGGGAATCCCACGCTGACCAGGCCGACCAGCATCCGTGCGGCCAGGAACAGCACGCCCTGCGCGCTGGCGCGATACCGCGTGGCGAACAGCTCGCTGGCCCACAGCCCATAGAACGCCTGCGCCCCGACGCCCGAGGACACTCCCCAGCCAATCGCGAAGACGAGCAGCGTCCAGGTGCTCGCGGGGGCGTAGATCAGCGTCACCCAGGCGAAGACCCCGAGAGCCGCGCCGCCGCAGTACAGCCACCGGCGGCTCACGCGGTCGGCGAGCAGCATGAAACCGAGGTAGGTCGCCGCGCTGGTGCATCCCCACAGCAGGACCTGCACGAGGTACTGCTCGGTCTCCGAGGTGAAGCCGGCCGCCTCGTACACGCGCGGCTGGAAGATCCCGGCCTGCCCGGCGACCGCGTTCCACAGCGCGTACACCCCGACCAGGAAGACCATCGCACCGAAGTTCACCCTGCTGGTGAACAACCCCCGCAGGCTGCTGAGAAAGGTGAAGTGCTCGCTCGGGGACTCCTTGCGGCTGCGCCAGATCTCGGACTCAGCCAGCCCGCGCCGCACCCACCACGTCAAGGCGGCCACGAGGAACAGGTGCGCGAACACCAGGCGGCTGCCGAGCAGGCCGAGCGGCGCGACCACGACCGCCAGCAGGTAACCGAGCATCGGACCGATCGACCACGCCAGCTGCGCGGTGCCCACGTGCGCGGCGCGCTGGTGCGCGGGCGCCTCCTCGGCGATGTAGGTCCAGGAAGCCGTCACCCCGGCGCCGACCGCGATGCCGGTCAGCACGAAGGCCGCCAGCAGCATCCCGTACGACGCCGCGAACACCGCCAGCAGCACGCCCGCCATGTACAGCAGCAGGTCGTAGGTGTAGATGAACTTCCGGCCGTAGCGGTCGCACAGCGGACCACCGATGGCCGCGCCCGCGGCGGCGCCGAAGGCGTTGGCGCTCAGCGAGGCGAGCAGCCCGACCGCGAGGTCGTCCAGGCCGAAGCGCTCCTGCCACCGGCCGAGGCTGGTGGCGATCGCGATGATCGACCCGGCCTCGATGTAGTTCGACATGGCCACGGCGACCGTCGCGCGCCACCCCGTCGTGCGCCTGCCCGATCGAGCCATCGTCGGCCCTCCTGTCCATCCGCTCCGATGTTCCAGGTTGCCCGTTTTCGCACCACCGGTGTTGAAACGTTTCATCGATTTGGCGTGCCAGGCTAGGCCGCGACACGCCTGGCGGACAACCCCGGTCAAAGCTGGGGTCCGCGGGGAGTGCAGCCCAGGGCCTTTTGCCGGCGAGTCGCGGTGGCCTGATACTCCCTTCGGGGGAGTACTTCCGAAGGGCCGGCCCGGTCAGGACGGCCGCCACGCGGTGGCCCCGGCAGGCCGTTCCGCCCACGGCGGGACGAAGGAGACCCGAGCACGAGGATGTTCGGGAGGCTCGCGTGCCCGGCTCGCCGGAGACGATCGGTTCCCCGTGGATGTGGATCGTCAGCATCGCCGTCCTGCTCGGCCTGCTGGCCGCCGACTTCGCGATCACCCGCCGCCCGCATGAGGTCTCGTTGCGGGAATCGCTGGGCTGGTCGGCGTTCTACCTGGCGTTGCCGCTGGTGTTCGCGGTGTTCCTGTGGGGGTCTTTCGGCGGTGTTCCGGCGTTGGAGTTCTTCACCGGGTTCGTGGTGGAGAAGTCGCTGTCGGTGGACAACCTGTTCGTGTTCATGCTGCTGCTGACCGCTTTCGCTGTTCCGGCCGCGCTCCGGCAGCGCGTGCTGCTCTACGGGATCGTCGGCGCGCTGGTGCTGCGCGGGATCTTCATCGCGATCGGTGCCGCCATGGTCGAGGCGGGCACGTGGGCGTTCCTGGTGTTCGGCACGATCCTGTTCTGCACCGCTGTCAAGATCCTCCACGCGGCGCTGACCGGGCAGGAGGCCGAGCCCGACGTCTCGAAGATGCGTTCGGTGCGGCTGCTGCGCAGCCTGATGCCGGTCACCGACGACTACCGGGGCCCCCGGCTCACCGTCCGCGAGGCAGGACGGCGCGCGCTGACCCCGTTCGCCGTGGTCGTGGTCGCGGTGATCGCGACCGACATCGTCTTCGCGGTCGACTCCGTGCCCGCGGTGTACGGCGTCACCGAGGACCCGTACCTGGTGTTCACCACGAACGCCTTCGCGCTGCTCGGCCTCCGCGCCCTGTACTTCGTGCTGCACACCGCGCTGTACGCGCTCGTCCACCTCAACCACGGGCTGGCGGTCATCCTCGCGTTCATCGGTGCGAAGCTGGTCCTGCACTGGGCGCACGGCATGTGGCCCGCTGTTCCCGAAATCCCGACACCGCTGTCGCTCGCGGTCATCGTGCTGGTTCTCGCCACCGTCACCATGACCAGCGTGTGCTCCCGCAGCGGCCCGGAACGCGGCCGGGACAGGCAGGGCTAGTCGGGCCGCCGGAGCACGACCGGGCTGGCCGTGATCGGATTGCCGTGGCCGGTGATCGCGTCGAAGATCCTGCCGTACTTGGTCCGCTCCCGGTCGATCCTGCCGACGATCTCCAGGTCGTCCTTCCTGACGTAGCCGACCCGCCCCTCGTCCATCATGCGGGCCAGGTAGTCGTACACCCAGCCCTGCCTGGAGTTCTGGTCGAACCGGCTGCCGCACGCGAAGCAGTCCATGGTGAACACCGCTTCCTCGATGTCGGCGGGGAAGTGCGCGGCCTGCAGGCGCACGTGCTCGTAGGGGTGCAGGCAGCGGTGCGGCTCGGCCCAGATCCTGCAGGGGTACTCGGGATCGCGTCCAGGTGGGATGCCGAGGTCGCTGAAGTCCATGTCTTCCTCCTAAGGCGGGCCCGGCCGCGGCCGTCCGGCGGTCACGTACTGCGCCGATCAGAGTAGCGCTCCGTAGTCGTTCGATAACAGAGCGGATACGACCAAAGGGCCCGTTCGGCGGACCCCGAGGTCAGCCGGCCTTCCGCCGCGCCACCAGGCGGCTCGGCGCCGATCCTCAACTGCGTCCAGTGTGGACGGAGACGGGGCCGAGCGCGGGCCGCTTGGCCCGCCGTCCGTCCCCGGAGGAGCGCTTCGTCAGCCGCCGGACGACCCACGGGCCGACGAAACCCATCGCCCACCGGAGCTCCGCCTCCGCTCGCCGCCACCTCGTGAGCGGTTCCCGTACCGGAAGCGGATTGCTCCAGGAATCGTCGCTTCCCGGGAGCCGCAAGGCATGGGCGACGGCTGCGGCGAGCAGGGTGTGTCCAAGCGCGTTGAGGTGCAGCCGATCGTCGCTCCACAGCCGGGAATCCGACGTCACGGGGTGCGCGGACAGGTCGACTACCAGCGCTCCGCTGCGGCGGGCGGCGGCCCGGACGCGGTCGTTGAGGTCCCGCGTCCGCGCGCTGAGCAGCCGTCCGGCGGGCAGGAGCCGTCCGGGATCGGGGTAGGCGAACGTCACGACTTCGGCTCCAGCGGCCGAAAGCGCGCTGAGCATGCGCTCGATGTGGCCGCTCACCGCCGCGACGTCGCAACCGGGGCGGATCAGGTCGTTCACCCCGGCCATCACGGTGACGAGGTCGGGGGCCAGCGCGAGCGCCGGGGACAACTGCTCGGCGCACACCTCGTGCGCGAGCCGCCCGCGAACGGCCAGGTTCGCGTACCGCACTTCCGGGTCGGCGGCGGCGAGGTGTTCGGCAAGGCGGTCCGCCCAGCCCCGGTACCCGCGCACGTCGTCGCCGTCGTTGAGACCTTCGGTCTGGCTGTCGCCGAGCGCCACGAACCGGCGGTAACCGCGCTCATCGCCGGACATCGGCACCCGCCCTGGCCCGCAGCACAGCGGCGGTCCTGGTGCACCAGTCCCGGTTCTCCCGCTCGAACGCTCGGCCCCGCAGGCACGTCAGGTAGGGGCCGATCCGCCTGCCGCGGGCCAGGAACTCGGCTTCGTCGGCGTCACCGCGCATCCTGCGCAGCAGGCCGTCGAAGAGGTCGATCTTCGCCTCGGCGATCGCCGCCCGCTCCTCCAGCTGGCCGACCAGCTCTGCGGTGTCGACCGCGTCGGCCGCCGCGACCTTGACCATGAGGTCGTCGCGGACCGACGACGGCTTGGACTGGCCGGCCGCGAACCGGCGCAGTTCGTCCAGTCCCGCGTCGGTGACCGTGAACAGCCGCTTGTTCGGCCGGGCCTCCTGGACGACCTCGCGGCCGGTGATCAGCCCGTCCCGCTCCAGCTTCGCCAGCTCCGCGTAGAGCTGCTGCGGCAGCGCGTGCCAGAAGTTGGCCATGCCGACGTCGAACGCCTTGGCCAGCTGGTAACCGCTGTGCTCACCGTCGAGCAAAGCCGCCAGCACCGCGTGCCGCAAAGCCATCCCGCACCACTCCCCACTGAGTCCGGCCACCACTATAGTCAATTTTAGGACTAGTCACATCCTTGAGTAAGGAGCCACCCGGTGAACACCATCGACCGCTTCCGCACGGCCGTCGAACAGCGCGACGCCGACGCGCTGGAACCGCTCTTCGCCGCCGAGCCGAGGTTCTTCAGCCCGATCAAGTTCAAGCCGTTCGAGGGCCGGGCCATGGTCCTGGGCGTCTTCGGCGTGCTCCTGCGACGCGTCTTCGAGGAGTTCCACTACGTCGGCGAGCTGAACGGCACGGTGGAGGCGGCCGACGCGCACGTGCTGGTCTTCCGCGCGGTGGTCAACGGCAAGCAGATCCACGGCATCGACCTGATCCGGCTCGACGACGACAGCCTGATCTCGGAGTTCACCGTCATGGTCCGGCCGCTCAGCGCCGTGACCGCGATCGGCGAGGCCGTGCACGCCGGGCTCGTCGCCGAGAGGTTGCTGCCCAGCGCGGGCTGACGTCCCCAGTAGGCGAACGCGGTTGGCGGCGCTGGACTCGGCTGGCTCCCCCGGGAGCAGGGAGTCAGTCGAAGCCCGGCGTGTGTCCGGAGATCTCGCGCAGGCGGGCTTTCGTGATCTTGCCTGAGCCGGTGCGGGGTAGTTCGTCGACCACGGCCAGGTGGGCGGGGATCTTGTACTTGGCCAGCCGGGGCAGCAGGAACGAGCGGAGTTCCTCGCGGGTCAGCCGCGTGCCCGGGTGGCACACGACGAACGCCTTGCCCACCTCGCCCCACTTCTCGTCGGCGACACCGATCACGGCCGCTTCGGCAACCGCCGGGTGTTCGAAGACCGCCCGCTCGACCTCGGCCGGGTACACGTTCTCGCCGCCGGAGATGAACATGTCCTTGACCCGGTCGACGAGGTAGAGGTGTCCCTCCTCGTCGAGCTTGCCGACATCGCCGGAGCGCAACCAGCCGTCCTCGGTCAGCGCGGCGGCCGTGGCCCCGGGGTCACGCCAGTAGCCGGGCGTGACGTTGGGCCCCTTGATCAGCACCTCGCCCGGCTCACCCGGCGCGGCGTCGGTGAGATCCGGGCGCACGACCCGCACGTCGGCGAAAAACACCGGCACACCCGCCGAACCCACCTTGCGGAGGCTTTCCGACGCCTCCAGAAACGTCGCGCCGGGCGCGGTCTCGGTCATCCCGTAGCCCTGACAGAACACCAGACCGCGCTCCTGGTACGTGCGGATCAACGACTCAGGAACCGCCGCACCACCCGACATCACCGTGCGCAGCGAGGACAGGTCCGCCTCGGCCCAGCGCGGCGACCGGGCCAGATCGGCGAACATGGTCGTCACCCCGAACATCCAGGTGATGCCCAGCTCTTCGATGAGGTCGTAGCAGGTGTCGACGTCCCAGGTGGACGTGATCACCGAGCAGCCGCCCTTGACGAACGTCGGCAGCAGGGTCTGGTCGAGCGCGGCGACGTGGAACAGGGGTGCGCTGACCAGAGTCCGGTCCTGGCTGGTCAGGTCGACGCCGACGAGGACGTTGCAGGTGTTCCACACCAGGTTCCCGTGCGTCAGCATCGCGCCTTTCGGACGACCGGTGGTGCCGGAGGTGTAGAGGATGAGCGCGGTGTCGTCGAGCCGCACCGGCACGTCGATCGGCGCGGTCGAGCCGTCGGCGAGCCAGCGTTCGTAGTCCAGCTCGCCCGGCGCCGGATCGGCGAGCGCCACCAACCGCTCCCCCCGCTCACCCAGCTCCCGCACCACTCCCGCGCACTCCGGGGCGTAGATCAGCGCCACCGGACCGGAGTCGTCGAGCATGTAGGCGATTTCCCGCGCTGCCAGGCGGAAGTTGAGCGGGACGAAGATCCCTCCCAGCTGGTGGACGGCGAACATCGTCTCGACGAACGCGAGGTGGTTCGGGCCCAGGTACGCGACCCGGGCACCGGGCTCGACACCGGCTGAGCGCAGCTGGGCGGCGAGCCTGGTGGTCCGGTCGGCGAATTCGGCGTAGGTGAGCGACTTCCCGCCGGACACGAAGGCGGTGCGGTGCGGTGTCATGCGCGCCCGCCGAGCGGGCCAGCAACCCAGTCCTTCGTTGCGCATCAGCGCGTCCCCTCCTTCTCCGGCCTGGTTTCCACCGAAGCCAGGTCCCGGTGACTGGTTTCCCGCAACGACATGACGCACCCCGCGGACAGGGCGCAGAACGCGGCGATCGTGGCCGACACCGCCACCGCGTTCTGGAGCTGTGCGAACAGCACCGGTGCCAGCCCGCCGCCGAGGCTGGCGAGCTGGTAGCCGAGCGAGGCACCGGTGTATCGAGCGTGGGTGCTGAACAGCTCGGTGTAAAGGGCCGCCAGCGGCCCGTACATCATGGGGTGCACCACTCCCTGCCCGAGCACCAGAGCGAGGGTCAGCAGCGCGCTGCTGCCGCTGTCGACCATGGGGAACAGCGCGAAGCCGTAGGCGGCCATGACCACCGCGCCGGCCAGCACCACCGGCCGCCTGCCGAGCCGGTCGGAGACCGCCGACCACCCGACGATGCCGACGACGGCGCACGCCGACGAGATCGTGATGCTGTTGAGCACCGTCTGCCTGCTGAAGCCCGACTGCACGCCGTAGGCGAGGACGAAGGTGGTCAGCGTGGCCTGGGCGACGAAGGCCGCGAGCCCGGCGCCGATGCCCAGCAGGAGCGGGCGCGGGTGGTTCCGCAGGACCTCGAACAACGGCGCCCGCGGTGCGCGTTCGGCGGCCCGGAACACCGGGGGTTCCTCGACCTTCAGCCGCACGAACAGCCCCAGCGCCAGCAACACGATGCTGAGCAGGAAGGGAATCCGCCAGCCCCACGCCAGGAACGCCTCCTCGCCGACCGCGGCCGACGTGCCGGTCAGCACCGCAGTGGACAGCAGCATTCCGCAGGGCGCACCCGCGTTGGTGAAGCTGGCCCACAGGCCGCGCCTGGAGGTGGCGTGCTCGGCCGACATCAGCACGGCCCCACCCCACTCACCGCCGACGGCCACTCCTTGCAGCACCCGAAGCAGCACAAGCCCGACCGGCGCCGCCGCGCCGATCTGCCGATAGTCGGGCAGCGCTCCGATCAGGAAACTGGCCGCGCCCATCAGCACCATCGTCAGCACCAGCATCCGCTTGCGTCCCACCAGGTCACCGAAGTGGCCGAAGATCAGGCCGCCCAGCGGCCGGGCGAGGTAACCGGTGGCGAACGTGCCGAGGCTGGCGACCGTCGCGACCAGCGGATCGAGGCCGGTGAAGAAGACCTGGCCGAAGACGACCGCGGAAGCTGTTGCGTAGAGCAGGAAATCGTAGTATTCGATCACGCTGCCGAGGAAGCTCGACGCGACAGCGCGGCGGAGTTGCACGGGATTCGACATGGCCGTGACCCTCTTCGTCGGAGGTGGGCTATCGAGCGAACCGGGCGAGGTCGAAGGGACGCGGATAGGGCGACGGCTGGTGGTCGGCGAAGGCGTGGTCGTGGCCCGGATCGGCGGCCTCGGCCCGAGCGTTCATCGCCGCGGGGCCGGTGTCGCCCCAGGCTCCGGTGTCGATCCGCTGCTCGACCGCGTGCAGCGCGGCCATCTGCTCACCGGTCGTGAACGTGCAGTGCCCGGCCCGATCGACGTAGGACTGCCGCAGCAGCCGGGACGATCCGGCCTGCTCGACCGCGTCGCGGTGAGCGCGCGTCACCTGCACGGGCACGAGGCCGTCGCCGGTGGTGTGCAGGTCCAGTTGGGGTTTGTCCAGCCGTCCGGTGAAGGCGACGTTGCGCGTCATGTAGTCGACGGCTCCGGGGTCGGCGCTGATCCGCGGGCCGTTCGCCAGCTGTTCGAGATCACCGCTCAGCGACAGACCGGCGTCCTGGTAGAGGGCCTCGACCTCGGTCGCGTAGGGAGAGCGCGACAGCATCCGGGCGTAGTCCACACCCGTGTTCCAGGACATGTTGCCGCCCGCGCGGCTTTCGGCTTCCTGGCGCCAGTTCATCGCCGTCCGGAAGAACCGGCTCAGGGCCTGGTACTGGTTGCGCTGCTGGCCCGCCCAGTCGTGCTCGCCGGGCTCGGGCTGGCTGGGGTCGTTGTGACCGGGGATGTTGTGCAACGCGGCGGCGAGCGCGATCCGGGCCCGGCCCTGCGGGGTGGCCTGGGCGGTGTTGACCGCACCCGCCATCGTCTCGGCGGCCCGGGTCGCGGCCTCCTGGTCCGGGAAACCGGCCAGCGGCACCTGGGCGTCGGGAGCGAGCAGGGTCCTGGCCGCGTACGCGGCGTCCAGCGTGCTGTTCCAGTTCGCGACACCGCCGTGCACGAGTCCGCACATGGCCACGGAACCGTCGATCCGCCCGGGTTGCCGCTCGGCGATCGTCGTGGTCACCAGACCGCCGTACGACTGGCCCCACGCGATCGTGCGGCGCGCGGGACCGAAGCGCTCGGTGAATTCGTCCAGTGTGGACAGCTGGTCGGGCACGGCCTGCTCGACGGCCCAGCCGGTCGTGGCGTACGACGACCCGATGAGCGCGTAGCCCTGCTCCAGAGCGGCTGCGCCGGCCTCCTCGGTCGGAGCGTTCTGGGCCGGGTTGGGCGAGCCCGCCTCCCGGTAGCCGTGGCTGAACAGAAGCACCGTGCCGTTCCAGTCGGCCGGAACGTCCATGACCCAGGCCGCGCCGCTGGGCAGCCGGCCCTCCAGGTGGACGGGAGTCTCGGTCGCAGCCACGGCCGGGGTGGCGGCGACCAGTGCGAGCGCCGCCGACAAGGCGACGATTCTGCCGGAAAGAAATCGCATCCGTCGCTCCTCACGCGTAGTGCCGGTAGACGGCCCGGGCGACGCACGCGGGCTTGTCAGCGCCGTCGATCTCAACGGTGAAATCGAGCTGCATCTGCACGCCTTCACCCGTGACCTCGTCCACCGAAGCGACCTTGCCCGCCAGCCGGATCTTGCTGCCGACCGGTACCGGGTTCGGAAACCGGACCTTCTCCAGCCCGTAGTTGACGCTCATGCCCACGCCCCGGATTTCCAGCAGCTCCCCGAAAAGCGGGATCAGCAGCGACAAGGTGAGGTAGCCGTGCGCGATGGTGCCGCCGAACGGGCCGTTCGCGGCCCGCTGGGCGTCGACGTGGATCCACTGGTGGTCGTTCGTGGCGTCGGCGAAGGTGTTGACCCGCTCCTGGGAGATCTCCATCCAGTCGGTGTGCCCGAGATCCAGGCCCGCGAGCCCCTTGAGCTCCTCGATGCCATCGGCGGTCACGGTCATGAGCTTCTCCTAACTGAGGCCGAGGAGTCCGGCCGCGTTGTCCTTCAGGATCTTGTTGCGCACTTCGGGTTTGATGTCGAGCTTCGCGAAGTCGGCGAGCCAGCGGTCCGGGGTGATCACCGGGTAGTCGGATCCGAACAGCACCTTGTCCTGGAGCAGCGAGTTGGCGTAGCGCACCAGCTGCGGCGGGAAGTACTTCGGCGACCACCCGGACAGGTCGATGTAGACGTACGGCTTGTGCGTGGCGACGGCCAGTGCCTCGTCCTGCCAGGGGAAGGACGGGTGGGCCAGGATGATCCGCAGTTCCGGGAAGTCGACGGCGACGTCGTCGACCAGCATCGGGTTGGAGTGCTTCAGCCGGATCCCGCCGCCGCCGGGAACCCCGGCCCCGATCCCTGTCTGTCCGGTGTGGAACAGGGCGGGAACTCCGAGTTCCTCGATGACCTCGTACAGCGGGTAGGCCATCCGGTCGTTGGGCGCGAAGTCCTGGATGCTCGGGTGGAACTTGAAACCGCGCACTCCGTGCTCGGTCACCAGCCTTCGAGCCTCGCGGACACCCGCTCTGCCCTTCCACGGATCGACGCTGGCGAACGGGATCAGCACGTCGGAGTGCTCGGCGCAGCTCTCGGCGACCTCTTCGTTCGCGATGCGCGGGTGCCCGGTCGAGTGTTCGGCATCCACAGTGAACACGACTGCCGCCATCCGGCGTTCGCGGTAGTAGTCGGCCATTTCCGGGATGGTCGGCTGGCGGTGGCCACCGGCCTTGAAGTACTTCTCCGAAGCCCCGAGCAGATCCGGGCTCAGCGAGCTGTGGCCGTCCTTGGAGATCTCGGCGTGGGTGTGGACGTCGATCGCGGTGAGGTCACCGACGTTGATCGCCATCTCACGCCTCCGGGACCTTCGGCGCCGGGATGCCGTAGGTCTCCGGCTCGGCACCGACACCGCCGTGCCAGGAGGCCGCGATCGCGTCCGCGCTCCAGCCGCCGTCGGCGTAGGCCGTGGCCTTCTCCCGCGGGTGCGCCCACAGCGCCAGCCTGTCCCCGCCGATGCCGATGGCCTGGCCGGTGATCCCCTTGGCCTCGGCGGAGGCGAGGAACACGATCAGGGACGCGACGTCCTCGACCGTGCCCAGCCCCTCGTCTCTGCGGAGCCAGTCCGGGAACGGGGCTCCGGTGCGCTCGGATTCGGCGATGACCGGACCGAAGGCGGGGATGGTCCTGGTCATCTCGGTGGCCGCCACCGGCACCACCGCGTTCACCGCGATGTCGGCCCTGGCCAGCTCCATCGCCCAGGTGCGGGCCATCGCGACGATCCCGGCCTTGGCGGCGGCGTAGTTGGTCTGGCCGAAGTTCCCGCGCTGCCCCGCGGGTGAGGAGATCAGGACCAGCCTGCCGCCGGTGCCCTGCTCGCGCATCCGCACCGCGGCCGCGCGGGCGCAGGTGAACGTGCCGCGCAGGTGCACGTCGACGACCGCGTCGAAGTCCTCGTCGGTCATCTTCCAGAGCACCCGGTCCCGCAGGATGCCCGCGTTGGTCACCATCACGTCGAGCCGCCCGAACTCTTCGACGGCGGTCGAGACCAACCGGTCCGCGACCTCAGCACCGCCCACCGGCGCGACCACGGACGCCGCCCGGCCGCCGGCCGCCCTGATCGCCGAGACGACCTGCTCGGCAGCCGAGGCGTCCACGTCGTTGACCACGACGGCCGCGCCGGAGGCGGCGAGCGCTTCGGCGTAGGCCCGCCCGAGCCCCCGGCCGCTACCGGTGACGACGGCGACTTCTCCGGACAGATCCATGACAGGCGTCCTTTCCTCCAGCTCGTCCTGACGGCGCCAACATAGGGCACTCTGATGACGGAGGTCAATAATGTGCCCAACTTCAGCGGCCGGATTACGCTGTTCCCGTGACCGCCACCGACGACACCGCACTGACGTACTCGGCCCGGCCGCAGTCCCTGATGCTCAGCTTCCTGGGGCTGTACCTGCTCGGGCGGGACACGGCCGTCTACTCCGGCAGCGTCATCGACGTGTTCGCCCGGGTCGACATCTCCGAGGAGGCCGTCCGCTCGACGCTGACCCGGATGGCCAGGCGCGGCCTGCTGGACCGGCACCGCAACGGGCGCCGCGTCTACTTCGGACTGACGCCGCGCGCCACCGAGGTGCTCGAGGACGGCGAGCGGCGGATCTGGCACACCGGCGCGGTCAACCGGGACTGGGACGGGAACTGGACCCTGGTCGGCTTCTCGTTGCCCGACAGCAGGCGCAGCGACCGGCACGACCTGCGCTCGCAGCTGGTCTGGGCCGGATTCGGCATGCTGCAGAACGGGTTGTGGATCGCACCCGGGATCAAGGACGCGGCGGCCATCGCGGCGGACCTCGGGCTCAGCGAGCACGTCATCGTGTTCACCGCCCAGCACGCCGACTCCGCCGACGTGGTCCGCAGGGCCTTCGCCACCGAAGCCATCGCGGCCCGCTACCACGCCTTCCTCGAAAGGTGGGACACCCGCGGGCCGCTCCCGTCAGCCCCGGACGACCTGGCGCGGCAACTGGTCCTGCACACCGACTGGCTCCAACTGGTGCGCCAGGACCCGCACCTGCCCGCCGAGCACCTCGCCCGCGACTGGCCGGCCATCCGCGCCGAGGAGCTCTTCCGCCGCCTGGCCAAGCACTACCGCTCCACTGCGGCACCGATCGCGGCCGAGGTCATCGACGAGATCACCGTTCCCTGACCCGGTGATTTGCAACTGGCCCTACCCTGATCAGCATGAGGCCAGCGGGAGTCCGGGAACGGATCGAACAGCTCCAGGAAGACGAACAGCAGCACGCCCGTGCACACCCGGAGCAGGCGCTGCAGCGGGCGCTGACCTGGTTCGTTCACGGCTGCGCGTTGCTCGCCTACGCCGACGAGGGCGCCAGCGCCGTCGTGGAGTCTTATCGGTCGGTTCTGGCATGCCTGGACGACCCGAACCAACGCCGGAGCACCAGCGCGTGGCAGCAGGCGGGACTGGAATGCCTAGCTCAACTCCGGGAGCCGCTGACCGAGGTCGCCGCGGACCCGCAGCGGCACGCCGCGCGCGACGAGGAGATCGCCGCGCCGGCACTGCTGCGGATCCCGCCCACGGTTCTGGTCGGCCGCGCCACGCCCGACGCCTACTTCCCTATGGCGTGCCTCAACGCCGCCGGATCACTGCGGGAGGAGGCCGTCACCCCGTACCGGGCCGTCACCCTGATCTGCGGTATCGGCTTCTACGAACCGGCGCAAGAACGTGATCTGCTCACGGCGATGCGCACGCTGCGCACTCGTTACGAGGACCGCCCCAGCGACCGAACGTCTCTCGACAGCGAGATCCGCCGCAAGCTCCAATCCTGGGAATCGGCATACCGCAACCACGAGAGCTAGGCCGGTCCGAATTCACCGGGAACGCTCAGGCGCAGAGTTCCCGAACCTGCTGGGAAACCCACCTCTGCGCAACGCACTCGCTGCACTCTGGGCCGACACGCCCGCGCCTAGGAACGATCGGCCGCGGCGCCCCTCCGTCCTTCCACCACCCAGGTGGCGATCTGGGCGCGGGTGTTGAAGTCCAGTTTGGTCAGGATGCGGTCGACGTGGGTTTCCGCGGTGCGCTGGGCGATGTAGAGCCGGGCGGCGATCTCGCGGTTGGTCAGTCCGGCCGCGACCAGCCCGGCCACCTCGTTCTCCCGCCGGGTCAGCGGATTCTTCCGGGCCGCTACCGGTTCCGCGGATTCTCCCAGCACGTACCGGACCGCCTCGTCCCGGGACATGGCACCCCCGCGGTCGTAGTGCCGCTTGTACCCCTGCTCGCCGAGTTCCTGGTACGAGATCGCGCCGTACTCGACGATCCGCTTGGTGAACATGCCGAAATTCCACGGGTTCGCGCCCAGCGCCCGCCACTGCCGGGCGGCGATGCCGAACAGGGTGGCCGATCGGGGGAACTGGCCCTTCCTGACCGCGATTCCGCCGATGATGTGCACCGTGAACGCTTCGGCCACGCGGTTGCCCAGCTCCTGCTGCAGCCGGAACGCGGCCAGCTCGGCCTCCTCGGCGGCGTCGGCGTCGCCGAGGAACAACTCGGCCATGCCCAGCGCCCACAGCCCCCAGGACCGCCAGAAGTTCTCGCCGATGGCAGCACCGGCGGTGACGTGGTCCCGGATCAGGTCCCGCCCGGTCTCGAAGTCCCCGCTGACCGCGGTGGCCAGCCCGTGCAGGAAACCTGCGTAGCCCTCCCCGTGCTGGACGCCGTGCCGGCGGAACACCTCCAGCGCCGCCGCGAACTGGTCCCGGGCCAGGGGCTCGCGCTCGGTGAACAGGTTCGCCAGCCCCCAGCCCACGTCCACGTACGCCCCGGACACCTCGTCGCCGATCAGCTCGGCGACCTCCCGGACTCCCTCAAGCGCCGCGGTCCCCGGCTCGATGTAGCCCTGCAGCAGGGCGCACCAGGAGAGCAACCGGTGCGCGAACACCCACTCCGGGGTGTTCCGCGGCGCTCTCCCCAGCATCTTGTCCAGCCAGATCCGCGCCTCGGCCAGGAAACCGCGCACCGTCCAGTACACGTCCAGCTGGTTGGCCATCCGCAACCCGACCACGGCCTCGCCGGGCTCGGCGGCGCAGAAGTCGAGCGCCACCCGGATGTTCGCGTGGTCTTCGGTCACCCGGCGGGTCCAGGCCACCTGGTCCGGCCCGATCCACTCGGCCCCGAACCGGGCGGTCAGCCCGGCGTACCAGTCCCGGTGCAGCCGGGCCACCCGCGTGCGGTCCGCGCCGAGCCGGTCCCGGCCGTATTCGCGCAGCGTCTCCAGCATCCGGTACCGCATCACGTCGCCGTGGTTCTCGGCGACCAGCAACGACTTGCTCATCAACCCGTGCACGATGTCGGCGATCGCGCCCTGTTCCGCCCCCGGACCGGAGCACACGTGTTCGGCGGCCTCCAGGTCGAAACCGCCGGAGAACACCGAGGCCCGCGCCCACACGAGCTTTTCGGCCGGAGAGCACAGCTCGTAGCTCCAGTCGATCAGCGCGCGAAGGGTCTGCTGGCGCGAAGGCGCGAACCGGTTGCCGCGGGTGAGCAGCGCCAGCCGGTGCGTCAGCCGGTCGGCGATCTGGCGCACCGACAACGACCGCAACCGGACCGCGGCCAGTTCGAGTGCCAGCGGAAGGCCCTCCAGCTCGGTGCACAACCGCGCGACGTCCCGGTAGTTGTCCTCGGTGACGGTGAACCAAGGCCGCACGGCGGTGGCCCGGTCGACGAACAGCCGCACGGCCTCGTACCGGTCCAGCTCCGCCGGTGAGGCCGGCTCCGCTTCGCCGGGGACCGACAGCGGGGGTACCGGCAGCAGGTGCTCGCCCGGCATCTCCAGGGACTGCCTGCTGGTGGTCAGGACTGTCAGCTGCGGGCAGGAGGCCACCAGGGTCTCCACGAAGCTCGCGCAGGCAGCCGTCAAGTGCTCGCAGTTGTCGAGGACCAGCAGGAACTGGCTGTCCCGCAGGTGATCCACGATCGCATCGATCGGCGGACGGTCCGACTGGTCGTGCAGACCGAGCTTGTCCGCGACCATTGTGGACAGCAGTTCCGGGTTGCGCAGCTCGGCCAGCTCCACGAACGCCGCGCCGTCCCGGAAACCCCTGGCGAGGTCGGTGGTGATGTGCCGCGCCAGCCGCGTTTTGCCGACCCCGCCGGTTCCGGTCAGGGTGACCACCCGGCAGTCGGCGAGCAGTCGCCGGGCGGTGGCCAACTCGCCCTGGCGGCCCACCCAACTCGTCCCCTCGACCAGTCGGCCGCCCGCAGGGCCCCGATCCCCAGGGCCCCGATCCCCAGTGGCCTGATCCCCAGTGCCCCGATCCGGCATCGACACGCAAAACCCCATTACGCACGCCACGCTGTCATATCAGGCTAGCGCCACCCGCGTGACCCCGCCCATCGCGGTGGCTCCGGCCGGCCGAAGACCTCACGGGCGAGCTCCGCCAATACGTCAGTTCCTTCACAGATCCCTGTTGCCCCCTCGTGAATCCGCTTTTGCACGGCGGTAACGAGACTCGGGATCCGATGAAACACGTCATTTCTACGGTCTCGGCGGACACCTTATAAGAGGAAGGACCACCCCTTGGCTTCAACGCTGAACTCCAGGGCCCCGTCCGGCCGCCGGGTCATCGGATGGAATCCCGAGGACGAACAGTTCTGGGAGAATTCCGGAAAATTCGTGGCTCGGCGCAACCTGATGCTGTCCATCTTCTCCGAGCACCTGCAGTTCTCCGTTTTCGGCATCTGGTCCGTGCTGGTGCTGTTCATGTCCCCGAAAATCGGTTTCGACTTCGACGCGGGCGAGAAGTTCCTGCTGATCTCCACACCTGCTCTGGTCGGCTCGCTGCTCCGGCTGCCCTACAGCTACGCGGTGACCCGCTTCGGCGGCCGGAACTGGACGGTCTTCAGCAATTCGATCCTGCTGGTGCCCGCGCTGCTGGCCTTCCACTTCGTCCAGCAGCCGCACACGCCGCTGTGGGTGTTCCTGGTCATCAGCGCCCTGACCGGCGTCGGCGGTGGCAACTTCGGCTCGTCGATGACCAACATCAGCGCCTTCTTCCCGCAGCGCAAGCAGGGGCTGGCGCTGGGACTCAACGCGGGTGGCGGCAACATCGGGGTCGCCGTGATCCAGATCGTGGGCCTGCTGGTGATCACGACGTTCGGTGACCTCCACCCCTCCTACGTGTGCGCCATCTACCTGCCGCTCATCGCGCTCGCGGCGCTGCTGGCGGCCTGGAAGATGGACAACATCGACGCCGTGCGCGTCGACCCGCGCGCGTGGCGGGAAGCGGTGGCCGATGCGGACGCCTGGTGCGTTTCCATGCTCTACATCGGCACCTTCGGCTCGTTCGTCGGCTACAGCTTCGCCTTCGGCCTGGTGCTGCAGAACCAGTTCGGCGCCTCGCCGCTGGAGTCCGCGGGGTGGACGTTCCTGGGCCCCCTGCTGGGATCGCTGGCCCGGCCGGTGGGCGGCTGGCTGGCCGACCGCTGGGGCGGCGCCCGCATCACCTTCTGGAACTTCATCCTGATGGCCCTGGGCACGGCAGGACTGCTGGTCGCCTCCAGCCTGAAGTCCCTGCCCATGTTCGTGGCGGTCTTCACCGTGCTGTTCGTGCTGACCGGGATCGGCAACGGCTCGGTGTACAAGATGATCCCCGCGATCTACGCCAGGAAAGCCGAGTCCACTGCATCGGAGCAGGCGTCCGTGGTCTCCCGCAGGCTCTCCGGCGCGCTCATCGGCATCGCGGGAGCGGTCGGCGCTCTTGGCGGCGTCGGGGTGAATCTGGCGTTCCGAGCCTCCTACAACGGCCCCGCGCACAGCGGCGACTCGGCCTTCATCGTCTTCCTCGCGTACTACGCGCTGTGCGTGGCGGTGACCTGGACTGTCTACCTCCGACGCGAACGCACTGCTGCGCAAATGCCCGAGGTCGCAGTACTTGAACGGTCTCGGGCAGCTTAGTTCGAAATCGGCACCGGCGATCATTCGAAATGTTCGCACAATCGTCCCGCAAGATCGTGCGATTGTGCCTACAGATCGTCGGTGCCACGCCGTTCACGATGTCGAAGCCCTTGCGCAGCATCCGCAAAGCGACCTCCGGTAACACCACCTACGTTACGCGGACCGGACTCCTGGGTAAGAACCAGGAAGACCCCGAGACGAGGAGGTGTGTGATCGTGGCGGAACTAGTCGCGGACTTCGTGTTGCGGCGGCTGCGGGAATGGGGTGTCGGACACGTCTTCTCCTACGCCGGTGACGGGATCAACGAGTTGCTGGCGGCGTGGGACCGCGCCGGGGACCGCCCGCGCTTCGTGCAGTCGCGGCACGAGGAGCTGGCCGCGTTCGAGGCGGTCGGGTACGCGAAGTTCTCCGGCCGGGTCGGCGTCTGCGCCGCGACTTCCGGGCCGGGGGCGGTGCACCTGCTCAACGGCCTCTACGACGCCAAGCTCGACGGCGTGCCGGTGGTCGCGCTGATCGGCCAGACCGCCCGCACCGCGCTGGGCGGCGCCTACCAGCAGGAGATCGACCTGATGTCGCTGTACAAGGACGTCGCCTCCGAATACCTGGAGATGGTGACCGTTCCCGAGCAGCTGCCGAACGTGCTGGACCGGGCGATGCGCACCGCGCAGGCCCGGCAGACCGTCACCGCGGTCATCATCCCCGGCGACGTGCAGGCGCTGGAGTACACGCCGCCCCAGCACGCGTTCAAGATGGTCCCCTCCAGCATGGGGATCTCCGAATCGTCCGTCGTGCCGGACGAGACCTCGCTGCGCGCCGCGGCCGAGGTGCTCAACGCGGGCAAGCGCGTCGCGATCATGATCGGGCAGGGCGCGCGGGACGCGGCAGGCGAAGTGCTCGAGGTCGCCGACCGGCTCGGCGCCGGAGTCGCGAAGGCGTTGCTGGGCAAGGACGTCCTGCCCGACGACCTGCCGCACGTGACCGGTGCGGCGGGCCTGCTGGGGACGAAGCCGTCGTACCAGCTCATGCGCGACTGCGACACGCTGCTGATGGTGGGTTCGAGCTTCCCGTACAGCCAGTTCCTGCCGGAGTACGGGCAGGCCCGCGGGGTGCAGATCGACATCGACCCGAACCGCATCGGCATGCGCTACCCGTTCGAGGTCAACCTCCTCGGCGACGCCCGGCGGACGCTGCGGGGCCTGCTGCCGCTGCTCAACCACCAGGAGGACCGCTCCTGGCGGGAGACGATCGAGCAGAACGTGCGCGACTGGTGGGAAGTCATGGATCGCCGTGCGCACGTCGACGCCGATCCGGTCAACCCCGAGCGGGTCTTCCACGAGCTGTCCCCGCAGCTGCCCGGAAACGCTGTTATCACCTCGGATTCGGGCTCGGCGGCCAACTGGTACGCCCGGCACCTCAGGATCCGCGGCGACATGCGAGCGTCGCTGTCCGGGACGCTGGCCACCATGGGGCCGGGCGTGCCGTACGCGACCGGTGCGAAGTTCGCCCACCCGGAACGGCCGGTGATCGCGCTGGTCGGTGACGGCGCGATGCAGATGAACGGGCTCAACGAGCTGATCACGATCGCGCACTACTGGCGGGAGTGGACGGACCCGCGGCTGGTCGTCGCGGTGCTCAACAACCAGGACCTCAACCAGGTCACCTGGGAGCTGCGCGCGATGGGCGGCGCGCCGCAGTTCACCCCGTCCCAGCGCATCCCCGACATCGGCTACGCGGCCGTCGCCGAGGAGTTCGGCCTGCGCGGCAGCAGGATCGACGACCCCGGGCAGGTCGCCGACGCCTGGCGGCGGGCGCTGGCGGCGGACCGCCCCTGCGTCCTGGAGTTCGTCACGGACCCCGCCGTGCCGCCGATCCCGCCGCGGGCCGACCTCGACCAGCTGGAGAAGGTCACCACTTCGCTGCTCAAGGGCGATCCCGAGGCGTGGTCAGTCGTGCGGGAAGGGGTGAAGGCCAAGGCGCAGGAATTCCTGCCCGGCAAGCGGGATCGCGACTAGCGCTGCTCGTCCGCCCGTTCCGGGCGCTCCGCTTGGCTCTCGGCCCGAGGATCGTCGTCAGCAGGCGGCTCGGCGTCGAGAGCCTCCTCCGCCCGCGTGGGATGCTTGCCGCGCAGACGTCCTTCCTGTTCCTTCTCCAGCACGTCGTCCTTCATCGGGCTGTGCTTGTCGCTGCCTCGCTCCATGGTTCGACCTCCTGATCCGGGTTCCGCTTCGGGGTTTTCCGTTGGGCCCGCTGGTCAAACCCCGGCCGCACGTGGCGCTGCGGGATGTCAGCCTGACGGCATGGTCCGCTTCGGACGCACGATGATGACCGAGCAGTCAGGCCCCGGGGACCTGGTGTCCCACTCCGGGGCGGCCGAGCGCGCGGGCTTCGACTTCGAAGTGATCAGCGACCACTACTTCCCTTGGCTGGAAGAGCAGGGGCACGCGCCTTACGCGTGGAGCGTGCTCGGGGCGATGACGCAGGCGACCGAACGCGTCGAGCTCATGACCTACGTGACCGCACGTTCGGCGACCTTCATCCCGATCTCGCTGCGCCCGCCGAGGACGAGCAGCGAACCTCCGTCCGGCTCGGCAGCGTTGTGCCCGAGTTCGCTGTGCTGGGTCATGGTCCGGACGCTACGGACGGGTGCGCGGCCGGAGCATCGGTCGGCCGACCATCGTCGGTCGCCGAAAGTCCGGTCACCTCCAGACCAAAGGTGTAGCCGCCGGCCCGCTGACCGGTCAGGCGTAGCTGTAGTCGTCGACCGGGAACGACGCGGCCTCGCGGAACGCGTTGACCGTGGAGGACGGGCGGAGCAGGGTCGCCTCGCCGTGCGGGTTGAAGTAGTAGCTGTTCGCGGTGGCGCACCGGCCGAGCGCGAAGATCGAGTCGCCGATCCGGTCGGTCATCCGGTCCAGGAAAGCTTCGTTGGCCCGCGAGGTGACCTCGAAGACCGTCGCCCCGCGCCGCCGCATCGCGGTGAACAGCCGGTCGATGTGGCGCATCTGCGATTCGATGGTCGTGAAGTAGGACAGCCCGGAGTAGGAGTAGGGGCTGTTCAGCGAGATCAGGTTGGGGAACCCGGGAATCGCGACGCCTTCGTAAGCCTGGAAGCGGTTTTCCCGCCACCACGCGCCGAGGTCGCGCCCGTTGCGCCCGGTGATGCCGATCGCCGGGAAGTTGGTCTCCCACAGGTCGAACCCGGTGGCCAGCAGCAGGACGTCGATCTCGCGCCGGTTCCCGTCGGCGGTGACGATGCCGGACTCGTCGACGCGTCGGATGGCCGAGGTCTCCAGGTGCACGTGGTCCTTGCCGAAGGCGCGGTAGTAGTCGTTGGAGAACGTGGGCCGCTTGCAGCCGAACGTGTACCGCGGCAGGAGTTTCCGGCGCAGCTCGGGGTCGCGCACCTGGCGGCGCAGGTGGGCCCGGCACCACTGCTCGGCGAGCTTGTTGGCCAGCGGTGCCTGCCGGTAGTGCAGCACGCCGGAGACCATCATCAGTTCCAGCACCGCGGTTCCGGCCAGCCGAGCGATCCGCTGGGTCAGCGGTAACGCGGCGAACAACCGCTGGAGGGCCTTCGGCACCCGGAAGTCGAGCTTGGGGCTGACCCAGATCGGCGTGCGCTGGTAGACGGTCAGCTCGGCGGCGGCCTTGGCGACCTCGGGGATCAGCTGGACGGCGGTCGCGCCGGTGCCGATCACCGCCACGCGCTTGCCCGTGAGATCGCAGTCGTCGTCCCAGTCGGTGGTGTGGACGACCGCGCCCGCGAAGGTGTCGACGCCCTCGATGTCGGGTTTTCTGGGCTGCGAAAGGAATCCGGTGGCGGTGAGCAGGTACTTCGCGGTCACCGGGGCGCTGTCGCGCAGCGACACCGTCCAGTGCGCGTGCTCGGCGTCCCACTCCGCACCGGTCACCACAGCCCCGAAGCGCATGAAGCGGCGCAGGTCGTACTTGTCCGCGACGTGCGCGGCGTAGCGCTTGAGCTCCTCGCCCGGGGCGAACAGCCGCGACCAGTGCGGGTTGGGTTCGAAGGAGTAGGAGTACGTGGCCGACGGGATGTCCACGGCCAGCCCCGGGTAGCGGTTGACGTGCCAGGTGCCGCCGACGTCGGACTCGCGGTCGAGAATGAGCAGGTTGTCGTAGCCGAGCCGGTTGAGCTGGATCGCGGCGCCCATCCCGCCGAACCCCGCGCCCACGATGACGGCCTCGTACTGCGTGTTCATGCCGGTACCTCCGGGTTCGCGTTCATGCCGTTGTCCCGTCCCGCTCGAAAGCCCGAGCGACCCGCCGGGGAGCCGTCTCCCGCGCGACGGCCAGCACCCGCTCGCGGTGCCTGGGGTCCATGAAGTTCGCGCCCATCGCGGCCAGGTCCTCGGCGCCCGGCTCGATCCGGACCACGCGGACGCCCACCGCCCGCAGCCTGCGGACCTCGCCGTCGACCCGGCGGGTCATCGCGGTCCGCAGCAGCCGCTCCAGACGGGTCGCGCCGCGCGCGGGAGCGCCGCCCTCGCTGCTCATCGGGGCGATCACGACGACCTCCGCCACGTCGTGGCCCAGCACCAGGTCGGCCGAGGTGGGCGAGACCACGCCGCCGTCGAGGTAGCGCGTCCCGCCGATCTCCACCGGGGGAAACCAGCCAGGGATCGCCCAGGACGCCGCGAGGGCGTCGCCGAGCCGCGCGCTCGGAGCCCCCGGTGCGCCGAAGGCGACGCGCCGCCCGCGCGGGTCGGTGGCCATCAGCCAGGTCGCGGGATGGCGCACCCATCCCTCCCTGGACGCAAGCGAGTCACCGAGCCTGCGCAGCCAGGTCGCGTCCCCGCGTCCTCGTGGCAGCGCCCCGGCCAGCCCGGCGAGCAGATCGACCTCGCCCCGCACGCCCGCGGCGACCAGCCCGGCCGCGGGCAGCCACGGGAACGGCACCGGCGGGCGCCTCCCCGGCACGTACCTCGCGTGCGCGGCGACGACCGGGTCGGCCTCCGCGCTCCTGGTGAGCGCGCCCAGGATCGCCGCGGGCCGGATCCCGGCGCCCAGCATGGCCACCGCCTCGGCGCCCGCCGAGGTCCCGATGAGGAGGTCGGCCGAGGCCGGGGCCCACTCCGCGGCCAGGGAGTCGAGGACCGCGGTGGTCCAGGCGAAACCCAGCGTGCCGCCGCAGCCGACCACCAGCGCGCGATCGGAACGAGTCGTCATTTTCGGAACGATATGTCAGTCCGAGTGGTGGGACAATACGATGAGCACATGACGACGGATTCGCTTCCGGCCAGCAGAGCCGAACGCAGGAAGCAGGAGCTGCGGCGGGAGATCATCGAAACCGCGTTCGACTGCTTCGCCGAGCGCGGTTACCACGCCACCGCGATCGCCGACATCGCCGCCCGGCTCGGCATCGGCCACGGCACCTTCTACCGGTACTTCCAGAACAAGCGCGACATCGTCGACCACGTGATCACCGACCTGATCGAACGGGTCGTGGCGTCGCTGGCCGCGGAGAACGCGCCGGAGGCGGTCAGCAGCCTGGCGGAGTACCGCGCGCAGGCCGAGCGGATCGGCGACGCGCTGGGGCGGATCTTCGGCAGCGACCCGCGGATCGCGCGGTTCCTGCTGCTCGAAGCGGCCGGGATCGACGCCGAGATGCGCGAGCGCGTGCTGGAGTTCCAGAGCACCGCCGCGCAGCTCACCGCCGGCTACCTGCACCACGGGGTCCAGGTCGGCTACCTGCATTCCGACCTGGACGTCGACGCCACCGCGCGCGCGATCAACGGGATGATCATCGCGGCGGTGCTGGCCGCGCTGTGCGACCCGGTGCCCACCAGCCAGGAGCGCATGAGCGCGGCCATCCGCAGGCTGATGTACGACGGGATCGCCCCGCGCGCGTAGCGGCTGTGCTGATGATCCAACAAGGGCGGGTCATCCAGTAACGGCGGGTCATCCAATAAGGACAGTGTGGCGCTTCATCGCACCGGGAAGCGGAGAATCGCCCCCGCACCGCCGGTCAGCCCGACACCGGAGGGCACCAGCTCGACCGAGGCAGTGGTCTCGGCGCAGGACTTGAACAACGAAGCCTCGCGCTGCGCGGGCACGTTCTCCTCCAGCAGCAGGGTTTCCACCGCGCCCTGCTCCGCCGCCTTCACCACCGAGTCGCCGCCCTGGACCGCGCGGCCCTGCGCCTGCTCCGTCCGCATGCGATCGGCGTTGTATTCCTCCCTGCGCCTGTTCTCCTCGCCCGCGATCCGGATCAGCTCCTCGTCCAGAGCCTCGTCGGACGCGTTCGGCGCCAGGCCGCTCCGCTCCGTTTCGACCAGGCGGTCCGACAGGTCGGCCGGGAGCTCGTCGCGCAGCGCCGTCCGCGCCTGCACTCCACCGGCGAGGACCAGCACCCGCGGCTTGAACTCCGCGGCGACATCGGTCAGGTGCGCCACGACGTCCTTCGCGTTGCGCCGCAGCGTTTCATCGGCCCGGCGCTGGATCTGGTTGTGGGACAAGGCTCCGCCGCGCGGTTTGTGCACGCCTTCGTGCCCACCGCCTTCCACGATCTCGGCGTCGGCCTCGCGCGGCGCGCGGGCTCCGACCACCACGTCCTGGAGCACCTGCGCGCCTTCCTGGTCCGCGATCACCACGAGTTCGGACACCGAGCGCGCCGCTTCCCGCACGTAGGCACCGAGTTCCGGGAGCTCGCCCCAGAAAACCTGGTCCCCGTCCCCGGTCTCGACGTCCCAAGCCTCGTCGAGCAGCACGGAAGATCCGCCCGCGACCAGCACTCGACCGCGCGCGTACTCCTCCCCCGCGCGCTCGCCCACGCGCTTGTCCAGCGCGGCCAACGTCTCGTCGGTGGCGCCGACCTCCCGAAGCCGGTCGCTCAGCCCGCGCCAGCGCAGCTCGACCTGCTTGCCCGCGTCCTCGCCCGGCGTGCGGGCCTCCAGGTAGACGGTCGCGAACGGACCCTCGTGCTCGTACACGTGGCGCAGTTCCGCAAGTTCCATGGGGAACCTCCTTCCCGGCGTCGCTCGATGGCTACCCCTGGCTCGAACGCCTCAAACGGAGCAGTCGCGCATCACGCCGACCAACGCCGACCTCCGATCGGCGTGCACCTCGCCCGATGCGAAAAGGGCGAACCTGCCTACGGTGCGGCTGTACCGTCAGCTTCCGCGGCCTGCCCACAAATGCTCCTGCGCCCAGACTTCGAAGCTGGTCAGCGAAATCCCGAGGGCCCTCGCGAACTCCGGTCGCCCGGGCTGACCGGCGACGTTCAGCCACTCGTGCCCGGCCCCCATCGGCGGCATCCCGGCGGCCAGTGCCTCCGCCTCGGTCATGTCCGGCGCGGGCAACTCCCTTCCCAGAGCGCGGGAGAGGACCTCGGCGATCTCGGCCATCGACAGGTAGTCGCTCGCCAGCTCCAGCTCGACCCTGTCGAACCGCTCCGGCTCAGCGACCGCCGCTGCGGCGGCGCGGCCGATGTCGTCCACCGCGACCAGGGACAGCCGGGTTTCTGGCTTGACAACGCTCACCAGACCGCCCGAGATGCCGCGCGGGAACAGGAATGCCATGGACGGGAGGAAGTTCTCCATGAAAAAGCCCGGCTTGAGGATCGTCCAATGGGCGAAACCGGCCGCGCGGACCCGGTCCTGGATCGCGCTCTTGGCGTCCATGGCCGGTTCCATCGCAGCCCAGCGCCCCTCGGCCCAGCCGGGAGTTTCCGCGTGCTGACCGGCACCGCTGACCGACGTGTGCACGAACTGCTGCACTCCCGCGGCCTTCGCGCCCGCGACGAGGTTGACGCCCTGGGCCACCTCCCCGTCGAAGTCGAAGCCGTCAGCGGTAATGCCGGGCATCTGCACGGAGAAGACGGCGCGGGCGCCCTCGGCGGCCCGGATCACGGAATCGCGGTCGTGGAGATCGCCGGTGACCAGTTCGACGCCAAGCGCCTTGGCCCGCTCGGTGGACGGGTCGCGTACCAGGGCGCGGACGGGAACGCCCGCCGCGCGGAGGGCGCGGACGGTGGCGCCGCCCTGCCTGCCGGTCGCACCGGTGACCAGGACGGGCGCGGATTCTGCGGACATCGTGCTCCTCAGGCGCAATAAACGGCGGGGCCCGCCGTTTCTGTTCAAGTACGATATGGCGGACCCCGCCATTTAGCAAGGAGGCGCCATGCCCGAGAACCAGCGGGCCGACGCCCGGCGCAACTACGCGCGGATCCTCGCCGTGGCAGAGGAGGAGGTCGCCAGCCAGGGCGCCGCCGCGTCCCTGGAGCAGATCGCCCGCACCGCCGGCGTGGGGTCGGCGACCGTGCGCAGGCACTTCCCCACCCGCCGCGCCCTGCTGGAAGCCGTCTCCAAGGAACGGATCGAGGCCCTCCGCGTTCGCGCCCGCGACCTGACCGGAAGGGACGACAGCCGTCACGCGCTCCTGGAATGGCTCGACGAGGTCGTCGCCTACTGCGTCTCCGTCCGGGGACTCGCAGCCGCACTCGCCTACGACGCCGACCCGGTGCACGACAACGCATGCTCGGCCGTGCTGGAAGAAGCGGCAGGCCCGCTTTTGCACCGCGCCGCGCAGGACGGCGCGGTCGCACCCGATGTCACCGTTGCCGACCTGATCATGCTGATCGTCGGCATCACCCTGGCCACCGAGCACCACCCCGACCCCGCCGCCCAGGCGGAACGGCTCTTCCGGCTGGCCGTGGCCGGTCTGAGCCCGCGAAGCTGAATCCCGGCCGGAGGAAACGCACCCGGACCTACGATGGTGCGGTGAATCGAAGGGCTGGGGGTCCATGCGGGTAGCGGTGCTCGGGCCGGTTCGGGCATGCACGGACGACGGGGACGCGATCCGCGTTCCGGGTGCCCGGCCGCGCATGCTCCTGGCAAGGCTCGCGCTGACCGCGGGCGAAAGCGTGCCGACCGGTTCGCTCGTCGACGACCTCTGGGGCACCGATCCCCCCTCGGACGCGCTCAACGCCCTGCACGCGGTGGTGTACCGGCTGCGAAAAGCGTTGGGAGACCCCGGAATCCTGGAATCGACCGGGACCGGCTACCGGCTCGCGGTGACGCCGGAGGACGTTGACGCGCACCGGTTCGAAGACCTGGTCGCCCGGAGCAGGCGCGCGGAGTCGCCGCGGGAATCGGCCACCCTGCTCGGCGCCGCGCTCGCGCTGTGGCAGGGGGACGCGCTCTCCGACGTGCGCGATGCTCCGTTCGCCGCCAGGACCGGCGCGCGGCTGGAGGAGCTGCGACTTGGCGCGGTCGAGGACCGGTTCGAGGCCGAGCTGCGGCTCGGCCACCACGCCGAGATCCTGGCCGACCTGGAGGCGGCCTCCACCGAGCATCCGCTCCGGGAACGCCTTGCCGCGCTGCGCATGCGCGCACTGCACGCCTCCGGCCGCCAGGCCGATGCGCTGGCCGTGTACGAGCAGGTTCGCGGCACGCTCGCCGAAGAACTCGGCGTCGACCCGTCGTCCGAGATCCGGCAAGCCCACCTCGACGTGCTGCGCGGCCCGGCCGAACAACCTCCGCGCTCCGAATCGGCGCCCGGCCGCCTGCCCGCCGTGCTGACCACGTTCGTCGGCCGGGACGACGAGCTGAAGCTGCTCGCCGAGCTGCTGGAGACCTCCCGGCTGGTCACGGTCCTCGGGCCCGGCGGGGTCGGCAAGACCCGGCTGGCCGTGGAGGCGGCGTCCCGGCACCGGGCGCACCGGTGCGGCAGGCTGTGGCTGGTCCCGCTCGCCGGGGCGGGCAACGTGGCCGACGCGGTCCTGGGCGTGATCGGCTCCCCGGACGCGAGGCCCTCCGGCGGCGATCCGCTGGACCGGGTGGCCGAGCTGGTCGGCGGCGGCGAGGCCGTGCTCGTCCTGGACAACTGCGAGCACGTGGTGGAAGAGGCCGCCGAGTTCGCCGGGCAACTGCTGGAGCGGCAGCCGCAGCTGACCGTCCTGGCCACCAGCCGGGAGCCGCTGGAGGTCATCGGGGAGTCGTTGTGCCGCCTCGGCCCGCTCGACCTGCCCCGCCACCGCGCGGATGCCGCCGACGCGTCCGGGTCGGCCGCGGTGCGGCTGTTCGTCGACCGGGCGGCGGCCGTGCGGCCCGGATTCGAGCTGAACCAGTCCACCGTGGACTCCGTGGTAAACGTCGTGCGCAGGCTCGACGGCCTGCCGCTGGCACTGGAGCTGGCCGCGGCCCGGCTCCGGTCGATGGGACCTGAGCAGGTCGAACGGCGGCTCGACGACCGGTTCCGCCTGCTGTCCAGGGGAAACCGGTCCGCGCAGCCTCGGCAGCGGACCCTGCACGCGGTGATCGAGTGGAGCTGGGACCTGCTGACCGAGCGGGAAAGGCTGCTGGCGAGCCGGATGTCGGTGTTCCCCGCCGGGGCAAGCGCGGCGGCCGTGGAGGCGGTGTGCGCGGATCCGCCCGCCGACGACGTGCTGGACGCTCTGGTCGACAAGTCCATAGTGGAGCAGACCGCGAACGGCTACCGGATGCTGGAGACCATCCGGGCGTATGCGGCGGAAAAGCTCCGGCAGTCAGGAGAAGAGGAGTCGGTCCGGGACCGGTTCACGCGCTACTTCGCCGAGCTGGCCGAGGAGCACGAGCCGCTGCTGCGCTCGTCCCGGCAGCCGGAGTCGCTGGTCGTCTTCGACGCCGAGTACGACAACCTGGTGTTCGCGCTGCGATCGGCCATCGACGGCGGAGATCCCGGGACCGCGGTCCGGATCCTGTCCCCGCTGTACTGGTACTGGAAATCCCTGCGCTACGACGCGCGGGCCGCCGACTACGTGGCCGGGGTGGCCGCGTTCGGCGACGCGCTGCCCGACGACGCCCGCGCCGCGTTCACCGCGATCCACCTGCTGGCCGGTGACAGCGGGCCGACGGCCGACACCGAGCGCACGCGGGATCTGATCGAGGACTGCTCGCGCACCGGGGCGTTCCAGCGCTACCCCATGCTGGTCGTGGCGACCCTGCCGATGGCCCACTTCTGCGGCCTGGACGAGCTGGTGGAACGCCAGATGCACGAGGTGCGCGCCCGCGCCGACCGGTGGACCACGGCCTGCACGCTGCTGGTCGAGGCGTTCATCCACCACGACCGCGGTGCGTGGGAGGCCGGTTCGACCGCGTTCGCGCAGGCGCTGCGCGGGTTCGAGGAGACCGGCGACGGGGTGTGGACGGCGATAGCGCTGGCGGGCCAGGCGAAGGTGCACTCGGTCGGCGGTGATCACGAGAAGGCGATCGGTGCCCTCGAACGCGCCCTCGCACTGGCCTCGCAGGACGCGTTCGCGCACCGGATCGGGCTCGCCACCGAGCGGATGCGCGCCGGAGACCTCGACGGCGCCCGGCTCGATCTCCGGGCCGCCGAGCAGGAGGCGCTGGCCCGAGGTCAGCGCCTCCTGGAGGTCGAGTTCCTCGTTGCCGTGGCGGAGTTCCACCGGCGTTCGGGGCAGCCCGACCGCGCCGACCAGGAGCTCGACCGCGCCGCGCTGCTCGCTGTCGACACGCCGATGTCCGGTGCGCAGACCGATGTCCGGCTCGCACCCTCGCGGATGGCGAACCGGCTGGCCGCGGGTGACGCTGCCGGAGCGCGTGCGCTGCTCCCCCGCACTGTCGATGCGGCTTTCCTGCACCGCGATGTCGCGCCCGCGGCGCAGCTGCTTGCCGGTTTGCTGCACCTGGAAGGGGATCCGGTGGGGGCGGCGACCGCGTTGGGGACGAGTGCGGCCATCCGCGGGGCGTTCGACCAGGGTGATCCGGAGGTGCGCTCGCTCCGCAGTGAGCTTGCCGGGGTGCTCGGGCGAGGCGCGTACGACGAGGCGTTCCGCCTGGGCGCGGATCTGCCCCGCCGCGAAGCAATGGAACGGCTGGCCCCTGACCATCGCTGACACCGGCGCGCCGGCGCTGTCAGGCCGGTGCAAGGCCGCTGTCATCGCGGGTCGGCATCGTCACCGGCGTGTCGAAAACGCAACGTGATCCACGGCGAGTGAAAGTCGTCGTGGACGAAGTGAAGTGCACCGGCGCGGGCCAGTGCGTGCTCGCCGTCGAGGCGGTGTTCGACCAGCGTGACGACGACGGCGTCGTGGTGCTGCTCGACCCCGCACCACGCCCCGAGCTGCACGACGCGGTGCGGGAAGCCGCGATGCTGTGCCCGGCCGCCGCGATCCGCGTCGAGGAGGAGTCGTGAGCGACGTGGTGGTCGTCGGCGCGTCGGTCGGCGGCCTGACGGTGGCGGAAGCCTTGCGCGGCAAGGGTTTCACCGGACGCATCAGCCTGGTCGGCGACGAACCACGGCTGCCCTACGACCGGCCGCCGCTGTCCAAGGAAGTCCTCACCGGACGGTGGTCCGCCGAGGCGCTCCACCTGCGCGACAGCCGCAGGCTGGACGAGCTGGAGATCGACTGGCTGCTCGGCCACCGCGCCGAGCGGCTCCGGCTCGGCAGCCGGACGGTCGAGCTGGACGGGGGAAAGGCCCTGCACTACGGCTCGTTGGTGATCGCGACCGGTCTGGTACCGCGCAGACCGGCCGGATTCGCCGGAGCGCGCACCCTCCGGACGCTGGGCAACGCACTCCGGTTGAAGCAGGAACTCCGGACCGCGCAACGGGTTGCCGTGATCGGCGGCGGAGTCCTCGGCTGCGAGGTGGCAGCCGCCGCCAACACCCTCGGCAAGCAGGTGGTGCTCATCGAGCCCGGACAGGTGCCGATGGCGGCCCAGCTCGGCGCGGAACTCGGCGGTCACGTCGCCGCGCTGCACGAATCCCGCGGTGTGCGGCTGACGACCGGTGCCGGTGCGGTCCGCCTCGTCGAGGGGACGTCGCACGTCGAGCTGACCTCGGGCGAGGTCGTCGAAGCCGACCTCGCGGTGCTGGCGATCGGGTCGGCCCCCGCCACCGGCTGGCTGGAGGGCAGCGGTCTGCACCTCGACGACGGGGTGCGCTGCGACGCCTCCCTGCGCGCGGCCGACGACGTCCACGCGGTCGGCGACGTGGCCCGCTGGTCCGATGGAACCGGCACCACCGCACGGCTGGAAACCCGCACCAACGCGGCGGAACAGGCTCTCGTCGTCGCCGCCAACATCCTCGGCGGCGACCGCCGGTACGACCCGGTCCCGTACTTCTGGTCGGACCAGTACGGCGTCCGGATCCAGGTGCACGGCGCCATCACCCCGGACGCGCGGATCCGGATCGTCGAAGGAAATCCGGGCGAGGACCGCTTCCTCGCGCTGGCCGAGCAGGGCGGCGTGGTCACCGCCGCGATCGGCTGGAACCACCCCCGCGGCGTCCGCGCCGCACGCCGCATGCTGCGGCATCCCGAACTGGCAGGAGGAATCCGATGACGACCGAACCGTTCACCAAGCCGGAGCTGCTGTTCCAGCGCTCGCCCGAGCACCCGTTCCACCTGCCTCCGGAGCTCGTCCGGCTGCGCGAGGAGCGCCCGCTCGCGCGGATGACCTACCCGGACGGGCACGAGGGCTGGCTGGCGACCGGCTACGACGAGGCCCGCGCGGTGCTCGCGCATCCCGGCTTCAGCAACCGGTACGAGCTCCTGCACATGCCGATTCCCGGCGTGACCGAGCCGGTGCCGCCCGCGCCTCCGGGCGATTTCCTCGGGATGGACGCGCCCGAGCACACCCGGTTCCGCAGGCTGCTGGCCGGGAAGTTCACCACCCGCAGGATCGGCCTGCTGGCCGAGCGGGTGCGGGAGGTCACCGCCGAACGGCTGGAGGCGATGGCGCGCCACGACTCCCCGGTGGACCTGATGGAGGTGTACGCGCGGCCGATTCCGGCGCTGGTGATCTGCGACCTGCTCGGCGTCCCGTACCACGATCACGAGCGGTTCCAGCACTACGCCAACGGGGTCGTGCTGCGGGAAGGGACCACGCAGGAGGACCAGGCCGCCGCCCTGACGGCGTTGCACGAGTACGTCGGCGAACTCGTCCTGGCCAAGCGCGCCAACCCCACCGACGACGTCCTCAGCGAGCTGACCACCAGCGACCTGACCGACGAGGAACTGTTCGGGCTCGGCGGTTTCCTGCTGTTCGCGGGACTGCACACCACCGCGAGCGTGATCGGCATGGCGACCTTCGCCCTGCTGATCAACCCCGACCAGCTCGCCGCCCTGCGCGACCACCCGGATCCGGCCGACGGCGCGGTCGAGGAACTGCTGCGCTACACCGGGATCGGCCCGTGCACGGTCCGCGGCGCGCTGGAGGACGTCGAGATCGGCGGTCGGACGATCAAGGCGAGCGAGAGCGTCGCGATCTCCATCGACGCCGCCAACCGGGATCCGGCGAAGTTCCCCGACCCCGACGCGCTGGACCTGCGGCGCAAGGCCACCGGGCACCTCACGTTCATCCACGGCGTGCACCAGTGCCTCGGCCAGCACCTCGCCCGGATCGAGCTGCGCACCGCGCTTCCCGCGCTGGTGAACCGGTTCCCCGGTCTGCGCCTGGCCGTTCCGGCCGCGGAGGTGCCGATGCGGACCGACTCCAGCATCTACGAGGTGGACCGGCTTCCGCTTACCTGGGACCGCTGATCGGCAGGTGCCCGGCGGGATCGGCTCCCGCCGGGCTCAGTCGATCACGGCGGTGGCCTCGACCTCGACGAGCAGATCGGGCTCGGCCAACGCGGCGACGCCGAGCAGCGTGATCGGCTTGGTGGGGTCGATCCCCAGCTTCGCGGCAGCCGCGCGGATGCCGTCGCCCAGCAGCGGCATCTTGTCGGGGGTCCAGTCGACGACGTAGACGGTCAGCTTCGCCACGTCGTCGAACGATCCGCCGACCTCGGCCAACGCCGTCGCGATGTTGAGGTAGGACTGCTCGACCTGGGCGGCCAGATCCCCCTCGCCGATCCGGTTCCCGTGGGCGTCGCGGGCGACCTGCCCCGCCAGGAACACCAGCTTCGACCCGGTGGCGATCGACAGCTGCCGGTACACCTCGGGCTTCGGCAGCCCGTCCGGGTTGACCAACTCCACGGCCATGGAACCCTCCTCAGAAGGCAAACAAGATCGACAGTCCCAACATAGCGCCCGGCACCGACAGGACGCCTATGCTGCCGGTGAGGCTGATGGGAGTGAGCTCGATGGCGGATCTCTCGGCATTCCAGCACCCGCGGTTCGCCCGGATGTACGAGCGGATCAGCGGGGAGTCCGAACGGCGGGGCACCGCGGAGCACCGGGACCGGATGCTGGCCGGGCTGTCCGGCCGGGTGATCGAGGTGGGTGCCGGCAACGGGATGAACTTCGGCCACTACCCCGACACCGTGACCGAGGTCGTCGCGGTCGAGCCGGAGGACCGGCTGCGCGCCCTGGCCGAGCGGGCCGCGGCTCGCTCCGCCGTGCCGGTGCGGGTGCTGGCCGGCCACGCGGATGCGCTACCGGCCGAAGGCGGTGAGTTCGACGCGGCCGTGGCCTCCCTCGTGCTCTGCTCGGTGCCGGACGTCGCCAGAGCGCTCGCCGAGATCCGCCGGGTGCTGCGAACCGGCGGCGAACTGCGCTTCTACGAACACGTGCGGTCCGACCGGCGTTGGGTGGGCTTCCTGCAGGACGCGATCACGCCGCTGTGGTCGCTGGGCGGCGGCGGCTGCCGGCTGAACCGGGACACCGCTGCGGCGATTCGCGCCGCCGGGTTCGACATCGTGCGGCTGGAACGGTTCTCGTACGCACCGATCCAGTACATTCCGCGTCACGCGCACATTCTCGGGCGGGCTCGGGCTTAGGGGTGCGGCGCCGACGAGTCAGCCTCGCAGGTCGGACAGGTCCTCGTCACTGAGACTGAGATCGTTCGCCGCGAGGTTCTCTTCGAGGTGTTCGAGAGAACCGGTACCCGGAATCGCAAGCACCGTCGGCGAGGTCGCCAGCAGCGAGGCGATCGCCACCTGCGCTGTGGTCGCGCCCAAGCGTGCTGCGACCTTGCCGAGCCGTTCGGCGTCGAGCGGGCCGCTGCCGACGCCGCCGCCGAGCGGGAAGTACGGCACGTACGCGATGCCCGCTTCCTCGCTTTCCGGCAGCAGCCCCAGGTCACCGGTGTACCGGTTCTGCACCGCCGCGACGGGCGCGATCGCCCGGGCCTCGGCGAGCTGGGCGCCGTCGACGTTGCTGACGCCCAGGTGCCGGATCAGCCCCTCCGCGCGGAGCTCGGCCAGGACCCCGAACCGTTCGGCGATGGACTCGCCACCCGGCCCCGTCATCCCGCCGACCCGCAGGTAGACCAGGTCCAGCCGGTCGAGCCCCAGACCGCGCAGATCCGCCTCGACCAGGCCGCGCAGCTGATCAGCCGTCGCCTGCCCGCTCGGCACCCCGTCCGGTCCGGGCAACGGCCCCACCTTGGTCGCGATCACCAGGTCGTCGCGGTAGGGGGTCAACGCCGTGCGGATCAGCTCGTTGGCCCACACCGAGTCCCTGCCGTAGAAGCCGGCCGTGTCGATGTGGTTCACGCCCAGCTCCACTGCCCGGCGGAGCACCGCGATGCCCGTCCCGGGATCTCGCGCCGGACCGGCGAAGGTGCCCATCGCCAGGCGCATCGCGCCGAAGCCGAGCCGGTTGATCGTCAGCTCTCCGCCGAGGGAGAAGGTCTTGATCGTCATACCGCTCATGGTGTCGGCAGGCACGACGCCCGGCGAGCTCGTGGCAGCTTGCTGCCAGACTGGCGGGATGCGGGACGAAGAGGTGTTTTCAGTGCGCGGAGACACGGAGTTGATCGCGCGCGCAGGTCATCTCTTCGCGTCCGCGCGGACCGAGTTCCTGTGCGCGGCCCGGGATCTCAAGACCTGGTCGCAACCGGGGGCCAGGGCCGCGGCCCGGAACCGGATGCGCGCGGCGGGTCGCGCCGACTTCACCCCGCGGAAGCTGCTCAGCCCGGTGGCACTCGCCGACGAGGAGGCCCGTGCGCACCTGCGGCTGGTGCGGAGCAAGGGCGCTCTCGTCCGGATCAGCCGTTCGCCGCTGCCGCACGAGACCATCCTCATCGACCGGCGGGTGATGATCCTCGCCGGCCAGGAGAAGCCCACCGGCCGCGAGTACACCGTGACGACGTCACAGATCCTGGTCGACGGCGTTCACTCGCTTTTCCGGGCGATCTGGGACGCCGCCGTCGATCTCGAAACCTATCTGCGCAGCGACGTCCCGCATCTCGACGCCGACGGCCGCGTGATCCTCAACGCCCTCGCTTCGGGCCTCACCGACGAATCGGCGGCCAAACGGCTCGGCGTCTCGCTGCGCACCTACCGGCGGCGAGTGGCCGAGCTGATGGCAGAACTCGAGGCCGACTCCCGCTTCCAGGCCGGGCTGCGTGCGGGCGAGCTGGGGCTGCCCCGTTGAAATCGCCGTCCTGCAGAACCGGGGCACACGCCGAAGCTTCCAGCTGGTCGTAGACGAAACCCCTGTGGGCCTGCGCAGTGCCGCGACATCCGCCACTCGGGCCACTTTCCCGGCGGTCATGGCGCCGATTGACCCCTGGCTCGGCGGCACCGGTCTCGGCCACCATCTCCAGGGCCGACTCCCGGGAGGCCGACCGATGCCGTTGAACCGCCGCACCCTGCTCGGCGCGACCGCCGCGGCCACCGCCCTGCCGTGGACGACCGGCGCGCCGGCGACCCGCCGCAGGGTCCGCCTCGGCGTCAACTACACGCCGTCCACGCGCTGGTTCCACATGTGGGAGGACTTCCGCGCCGACGACCTGCGCCGCGACCTCGACGACATCGCCGCGCTCGGTCTCGACCACGTCCGGCTCCTCCTGCTGTGGCCGGCGTTCCAGCCGGAACCGAACCTCGTCAGCGGACACCGGCTCGACCTGCTGGAGCGGTTCCTCGACCTCGCCGACGCCGCCGGGCTCGACGTCGAGGTGACGGTGTTCAACGGGCACATCTCGGCGCGCTACTGGACGCCGAACTGGCTCCAGACCCAGCCGAAGCCGGCGAACTGGTTCACCGACCCGACCGCGATCGAGGCGCAGCGGCGGCTGCTGCGGGCGATCGCGGCAAGGGTCGCCGAACACCGGCGATTCCTCGGTTTCGACCTGTCCAACGAGGTCTACTACTACTGGGACGACTACGCGGGCCTGGACGTGTCGCCGGAGCAGGCCGACGCGTGGCTCCGGTCGCTGGCCGAGGTCTGCGAGCAGACCGCGCCCGGGAAGATCAACACCAAGGGCTGCGACTCCGCGCCGTGGGACGCGAAGGGGACCAACCTGTTCGGGCGCCAAGCACTGGCCTCAGCGGGTTCGGTGACGTCGATCCACCCGTGGACCGCGTTCAAGGGGATCCTGCGGACGGATCCGCTCGGACCGCGGGCCACGCACAACGCCGAGCGGCTGGTGCAGGTCATGCAGGCGTACAGCCCGGCCGTCGACCGCCCGGTGTGGGTCGAGGAGGACGGCGCGGCGCCGTCGATCCACTTCAGCGACCAGACCCGCCCGCTGCTCGGCGAGTGGATCGAGCGGTCGGTGCGCAACGTCGCAGCCGGCGACCACGTCTTCGGCTTCAGCTGGTGGTGCTCGCACGACGTTTCCGAGGCGCTGGTGCCAGGGCTGAACCCGCTGGAGTACGACCTGGGGCTCTACACCAACGACCGCGAGCTGAAGCCGGCAGGCGCGGCGCTGCGGAAGCTCGCCGAGGACTTCGACCGCGATCCGCCTCCGGTGGAGCCGTGGAGCACCGGCATCGTCGTCCCCGACGACGATCCGGGGCGGGGCGCGGAGCTGTTCTTCTCCTTGGCGTCCGACGGTGTTCGGGCTGCGTTCGTGCTGTCCAGCCGGGCCGACGACGCCGACCACCTGCGGGCGCGCGGGATCACCGAGCTCGTCCGGCCCTGATGTTGCACAGCGGCGCGGATCCTGGCTTCAAGCACGCCGCAACAAGGACCACGACGCAACGGGGAAATCACCCGCCGTCCGGCAGCCCGCGAGCGACGGGACCGAGTGCGCAAGCGAGGTTTTCCCGGTGCTGGCGCAGAGTCTCGGCGGTGATGCCCGCCTCCGCGACAGCGCGGGCGAAGTCGTCGGTGGTCACCTTGAGCACGGCGCTCATGGTGGCGGCCTGCATGCGGACGTCCACCGTGCCGGGGGCAGTGCGTTCCGCGAGCACTTCGGCGAGCGTGTCTTCCGCCCGCTCCCGGAGCATCAGGTACGTCGCGCGCAGCGCGGGCTCGTCGTGCGTCATGCGGACCACGGCGAGAACCGCTTCGACGTCCTCCCCCGGCGACGAGTCCAGCAGCGGCCTGTAGGCCGCACGCAGGTGCTCTTCCAGACCAAGCTCGCGCGGCCAGGCGCGCAGGACCTCCTGGAAGGCGTCGATCATCTTCGTCAGCAGCGGCTCGACGCAGCTTTCCTTGTTGCGGAAGTAGCGCCACAGCGTCCGTTCGGAGACCCCGGCGACGCGGGCGATCTGCTCGCCGGGGGTGGCGGCCACGCCCTGCTCGGCGAACAGCCGGACCGCGTGGCGCGAGATGTCGAGGCGCTGCCGCATGCGTTGCTCGTCGCTCACCGGCGGCCGGCCCCGGCGAGGCCCGCGACTGCTGTCCACCACGTCCTCCACCAGACGATCCGGGCATTCCTCCCGCACACGCTAACCCACGGGAACTTTAAAGGCAGTTACTGCCAATAAAGTGCTACGGTCGGGTTGTCCGGAGATCACGGGAGGAAAGCCATGAGTGTTGCCACCGAGAATCCGCAACTCCCCTTCACCAGGCCGAACGTGCTCGACCTCGCGCCGCTCTACGAGGTCCTGCGCCGGGACGCGCCGGTCACGGCGGTCACGACCCCGGCCGGAGATCCGGCCTGGCTCGTGACGCGCTTCGGCGAGGTCCGCGACCTGCTCGGCGACAAGCGGCTCGGTCGCTCGCACCCCGAACCGGAGCGCGCCTCCCGCATCACGACCGCCGCGGTGCAGGACGGGCCCACCGGCAACCACGACACCGAGGAAGCCGACCACAAGCGGATGCGGCGGCTGCTGACCCCCGCGTTCTCCGCCAAGCGGATGCGCTTGCTCACCGGCTACGTGCAGGAGCTGGTCGACGGCTGCATCGACCAGCTCGTCGCCGACCGCGCCGCGGCGCCGGACGGGGTCGTCGACCTGCACGCCGGGCTGGCCTTCCCGCTGCCGGTCGCGGTGATCTGCCGGCTGCTCGGCGTGCCCGAGCGCGACCGGGAGCTGTTCCACTCCCTGTCGGAGCGCATGAGCAACCACGCCATCGGCGACGAAGCACACCGCGCTCGGGACGAGTTCATGCGCTACATGACCCGGATCGCCGAGATCAAACGCGCCGAACCGGGCGAGGACGTGATCTCCGACCTCGTGCGCGCCCAGAGCGCCGACGCGGACTTCGACCACGGCGAGCTGGTCCGGCTCTGCGTCGGGCTGCTGTTCGCCGGGCACGAGACCACGGTCAACCGCATCGGCCTGGGCACGCTGTTCCTGCTCACCCGCCTCGACCACTGGCGGTCGCTGACCGCCGACCCCGACGGCCGCGTGAACGCCACCGTCGAGGAGATCATGCGCCTGGGCGCGCCCGGCGACCTCGGCCTGCTGCGCTACGCCCACACCGACCTCGACGTCGCCGGTGTCACCATCCGGCGCGGCGACGCCGTGATCCTGTCGATCAACTCCGCCAACCGGGACGCCGCGGTCTACTCCGACGCCGAGACCTTCGACCCCGACCGCGCGGAGCGCTCCCACCTCGGATTCGGGCACGGCGCGCACTTCTGCATCGGGGCGAGCCTCGCCCGCACGGAGCTGCGCGTCGTGTTCGCAGCGCTGGCCCGCCGCCTGCCGGACCTGCGGCTCGCCAAGGAGGTCGACGAGCTGGAGGTGCGCACCACCATCACCGGTGGCGTGACCGAGCTTCCCGTGACCTGGTGAGCACCGGCCCTCACCGCTGATCCGGGGCCGGGTCGGCCCACACGTCCGGGGGCACGACGCCGACGGACCGCCCGCTGGCGTCGAGGAGGTGGCCGAAGAGCTTGTCGTGCCGCAGGGTGATCACCCGCTCCGCGATGTCGATGCCGGGGTGGGCGGTGGCCAGCTCGTGCTCGAAGCCGAGCACGTCCTCGACCGAGTGCAGGCTGGCCTGCAGGACCAGGTTGTGCGGGCCGCTGATCGCGGCGCAGCTGCGGAGCTCGGGCAGCTGGACCAGGGCGTGGCCGATGCCCGGCAGGTCGGCGGGGTGGACCTTGACCCAGAAGGTGACCGCGACGGGCCTGCCACCGAGCGGGCGGGCGAAGTCGCAGCGGAAGCGCAGCACGCCCAGCCGGGTCATCTCGTCGACGCGGCGCTCGACGATGGCGGCGCTGCTGCCCACGACCTCGGCGAGCGCCTCGTGGGAGGCCCGGCCGTCGCGGGCGAGCCAGATCAGCAGCGACCGGTCGAAGGTGGTCATCCGGCGGGTGCGCCCAGCGGTGACCGGATGGTCGGGAGCCGTGAGCTGCTCGGGGGTCTGCGCGCCGACCTGCCATCGACCGCCCTCGGTGAACATGTACGTGATGATCCGGGTCTGGACGGCGGTGACGCCCGGGATGGCGGGCAGCACGTCGAGGGTGTAGCGCGACATCGCCGCCAGGTCGCCGGTGGCAACCGTGACGAGGAGTTCGTGCGGGCCCGCCACCCGCTCCAGGGTCAGCACGTGCGGGTGGCAGGTGAGCTCGCGGGCGACGGCGGAGGCCGCGCCTGCGGCGCAGTCGACGTCGAGGAAGGCGCCGCAGACGTGCTCGAACAGCCGGGGTCCCGGCGAGAAGCTGACCCAGGCTTCGCCGCGTTCGGCGAGGCGGTCCCACCTGCGGGCCGCGGTGACCGGGTCCACGCCGAGGGCGCGGCCGAGCTCGGTCCAGGTGGCCCGCGGGCTCAGCTGCAGCGCGTGGATGAGCGCCAGCTCGTCCTCGCCCAGCAGCGCGATGTCATCGTGCATCGGAGTGCGGGTTTCCTGCGTATCGGACTTCTGCACTGCCCAGTCTTGCACCCTGAGCGAGGTCCGGCCGCGAATGTTCGCCTCGACCCTGTCGGCCGATCAGCTTGAGGACGTCCGCCGCGTCAAGGATCGCCCCGAGCGCGTAGCGATTCCGTCAGCGCGGCCGATCCGGCGCCGCGGCGGGGGTGCGCTGGAGGCGTCACCGCTGTCGGCAGTCGGAGGCGATGACATGTCGTCGCTCGATTGGCGGGCAGAACCCGCGAGCTTCAGCGCCCTTGGAAGCTCGCCTCGCGACGCTCCACAAAGGACCGGATTGCCTCGAAGTCCTCGGGGCCGAACCGCTAGCCGCCGGTGACCGGCTCGGGCGTGGGAGCCGGGTCCACCGGCTTCGCCGCCGGGGTCCTCAGCGGGTGGTTGAACACGATGTTGAGCACCACCGCCACGATGGCGCCCACGACGATCCCGGTGTCGAACACGGTCCGGAACCACTCCGGGAACTGCTGGTAGATGTCCGGGGCGGCCAGCGGGATCAGCCCGGCGGCCAGCGAGACCGACACGATGAACATGTTGTGGCCCTGGTCCAGGTGCGCCCGCGACAGCGTGCGGATGCCGCTGGCGGCGATGCTGCCGAACAGCATCAGTCCGGCCCCGCCCAGCACCGGGTACGGCACCAGCGAGACGATGCCGCCCAGCGCCGGGAACAGCCCGAGCAGGGCCATCACGCCGCCCGCGACCGCGACGACGAACCTGCTGCGCACCCCGGTCAGCGACACGACGCCGACGTTCTGGGCGAAGGCGCTGGTGGGCAGGCCGCCGAACAGCGAGCCCGCGGCGGTCGCGATGCCGTCCACCCGCAGCCCGCGGGTGACGGCCTTCTGCTCGACCTCCCGGTCGCAGATCTCGCCGATCGCCAGCATCCCGGCCGCGCTCTCGGTCATCGCGACCAGGATGACGATGCACACCGCGAAGATCGCGGCCGGGTGGAACTCCGGCGGGCCGAACTGCATCGGCGCCGGAAGCGCGAACCAGGACGCCTGCCGGAACATCGTGGTGTCGACCATGCCGAACGGGATGGCGGCCAGGGTGCCGACGACCATCCCCAGGATCAGCGTGATCTGCTTGAGGAACCCGCGCAGCACCCGCTGCATCACGACCATCACGACGAGCGTGAACAGCGCCAGCGCGAGGTTGGACGCGGAGCCGAAGTCCGGCGAGCCCTTGCCGCCCTGCGCCCACCCGACGGGCACGGTGATCAGCGAGACACCGATCAGCGTGATCACCACACCGGTCACCAGGTGCGGGAAGAACCGCATCAGCCGCCCGAAGAACGGCCCGACCGCCAGGCAGAACAGCCCGCCGACGAGCACCGCGCCGAGCACCGTCTGGATCTCGTGACCGTCCTCGGCGGCCTGCGCGACCGACAGCAGGGACGCGAGCCCGGCCGAGGAACTGGCGTTGACGAAGGGCAACCGGTTCCCCGCGATCCGCGCGATCCCCAGCGTCTGCAACAGCGTGGCCAGGCCCGCCACCAGCAGGCTCACCGAGATCAGCACGACCTGGTTCTGCGCGTCCAGCCCGCAGGCCGGACCGAGGATGAGAGGCGGTGCCACGACGCCCGCGTACATGGCCCCGACGTGTTGGAGGGCAGCTGGGACCAGCTGCCGGGCAGGCAGTTTCTCGTCGACGGGATGGCAGGACGCGGGGGTCGGATTCCCCTGCGAAGACGTTGCCATGAGCAGTTCCCCTTTGAACACGGCCACCCGCGGCCCGCCGGGTGGACCGGTCTGCTCGTCAGGAGCACGGCGGCACAGGCACTCTTGCGCTGTCGAGTAGGAGCAAGCTACGTCCGGGATCCGACTTCCGTCAACATTTTGTTGAAACTTCCGTTGCGCGGAATTCCCCGGAAAACTCCGCTCATGTCACCGACGACCATCCACAGTGGTCACCAGCCGCGCAGGGGCCGGCAGTGGAGGGATCATCGCCTGATCCGGGCGCACCGGCACGCCGCCGGTGCCCGAGAAAGGGGGGCTTCGGCCACCGAGTCAGCCGCCCGGCAACGGTTGGGCCGCTCCAGAGGAGGGCTGAGCACCAAGATCCCATTTGGCCTGCGACGAACGGGGCAGACCGCTCTCGGTCGTGCTCACCGCGGGGGCAATCAGGTGACGCGTCGGCAGATCACCACCACGATCCCGAAACCCGCCGACCGTGTCCGCAACCGGCTGGCCAAAGGCCACCGGCGTTCGACCGAGATGCCTACCGCGGGTCCACATCTGGCTCACCACCGAACAACCAGACACGCCCTAGCCGTGCAGGCGCTGCTCCTGGTCGTCGAGATCGCCGTCGAGGCGCTTGCGCAGCACGCCGACCCACGCGTCGGGCAGGGCGTCGGAGTGTTCGAGGAGCCGCCGGGCGGCGGGCAGGTCCCGGCGGTCGATGTTCATGACCCGGTGCAGCTCGGCCGCGGTGATCCCGTGCTCCGGCCGGTCCAGCAGTTCGAGGCGGTCACCGGCTCGCAGGTGGCCGGGCCGCAGCACCCGGCAGTAGAAGCCGGTCCTGCCGCTGCGCTGGGCGCGGACCGCCATGTCCTCGATGCCGTGGAAGGCGGCCTGCTTGAAGCACGGCCTGCGCGGCTGCGTCACCTGGAGCACCACCGAGCCGACGGCGTAGACCGATCCGACCACGACGTCGGCCTCCGTGACTCCGCGCGTGGTCAGGTTCTCGCCGAACGACGGCGTCGCCAGGTCGCCGATCTCCCCGGCCCAGACCGGGTAGTGCTCGCCCGGGTAGAGCAGAACGGCCTTGTCCGGCCCGCCGTGGTGCTTGGTGTCGCCCTGCTCGTCCCCGGCCAGGCCGAGTTCGCCCACCTCGACCGGTCCGTGCACGGGGGTTTTCCTTATGCCGGAAAGCACCGTGCGCCCGTGCCAGGCCAACGGCCGCACAGCCCCTACGGACACTGCCAGCACTCGCCCGTTTGCTGCCGCGGCGTCCTGTTCGACGGAGTCCGGATCGGTCACGTTCCCCGCTCCTGGGCTATGGGCTCCAAGGGGTAGAGCTTCCTGCGACCGCCATGGTACGCACCGGGGGCTGTCGCGCGAGATCGTCACGACGTCCGGACGATGCCCGAGCCGGTGAATGTGCCGTTTTGTGCCAAGGAGTTCTCCCGGCGCGGCGATCCGTTGACCCCCGCGTCACCGGCCGCGAACCTCCGGACTGCCGGTGCCGCCGGGCCCTTCCCTCCGGCCGCACCGGAAATCCGAATCCCCGCGGCGGTGTCCGTTCGCGGGCCCGGGAATCAGGAGGCGTACAACCCATGTTCGTCCAGAAGACCCTGCGGCGATTGGCCGCGCTGGTACCCGCCGTGCTGGGTGCCGCGGCGCTCGTGACGGCACCTGCGCACGCCGAACCCGCACTGCCACCGTCCGGTGAGGTCGCGCCGCTGATCGTCGGCGGGCGCCCGGCCACCCAGCAGTACCCGTTCACGGCCTCGCTCCAGCAGTACGGCAGGCACGGCTGCGGCGCTTCGCTGGTCGCACCGCGGTGGCTGGTCACGGCCGCGCACTGCGTCACCGGCGGGCTCCAGGCCCGCATCGGCTCCAACGACCACACCTCCGGCGGCGAGCTGGTGCAGGTCGCCCAGTCCATCCGCCATCCGCGCTACAACGGCCAGGCAGGTCCGTACGACATCGCGGTCATGCGGCTCGCCTCTGCTGTCCGGAGCCAGCCCGTGACCATCGCGGGCAGCTCTCCCGCCCCCGGCACCGGCGTGCGGCTGCTCGGCTGGGGCCAGGAGTGCCCGAACCCGCAGTGCGGCCCGGCACCCCGCAACCTCAAGGAGCTCGACACCAGGATCAACCCCGACAGCATGTGCCGGACCGGGTACGACCCCAGCATCGAACTGTGCGTTTTCGGCAACGCGACGTCCGGAACCGCCTGCTACGGCGACTCCGGCGGCCCGCTGCTGGTCAACGGGCAGCTGGCCGGTGCCACCAGCCGGGCCGGAGCCAACTCCCCGACCTGTGGGACCGGCGACGCCACCGTCTACACCGACGTGACCGCGCACCGGCAGTGGATCTCCCAGGCGACCGGCGGCGCCGTCCGCTGACCCGCCGAACTCCCGGCGCGTGTGGACGCCGGCCAGGTGCCGCCCCCGATCCCGCGGGGACGGCACCTGCGGTCGTCCACTCCGGACTGATGCCGATCAGGGCCGCGCCGACCCGAACCACCGCCCCAACTCCCCGGCCAGCCCCGGCTGATCGGCACCAACCCAAGCCACGTGCCCGTCCGGCCGCAGAAGCACGGCGGCCGCATCCAGCTCCTCGCTGACGTCGACGACGTGATCCACCCGGTCCGCCCATCCCTCGACCGACAGCTGACCGGTCTGGTCGAGCAGCAGCCCGCGACCGCCGTGCATCAGCTCGTAGAGCCGCCCCCGCTTCAGCTGGACGTCCCGCAGCCGCGCGCCGAGCAGTTCGTGTCCCTCGCCGAAGTCGTAGCGGACGTCGACGGCGGTGATCATCCCGGTCAAGTACCGGTTCACCTCCTCGAAGTCCATCAGCTCCGAGAGCAGCTCGCGCAGCGCGGTCGCCCCGGGGTCGGTCCCCAGCAGCGTCATCTGCGCCCGGGTGTTGGCCAGCACGCGGGCGGCGACCGGGTGCCGTTCGGCGTGGTAGCTGTCGAGCAGCTCCTCCGGCGCCCAGCCCGCGACCGCGGCGGCCAGCTTCCAGCCGAGGTTGAACGCGTCCTGCACACCGAGGTTGAGCCCCTGCCCGCCGGTCGGCGGGTGGACGTGCGCGGCGTCCCCGGCCAACAGCACCCGGCCGACGCGGTAGCGCTCGACCTGCCGGGTGGCGTCGCCGAACCGGGAGAGCCAGCGCGGCGAATGCACCCCGAAGTCGGTGCCCGCGACGGACCGCAGCTGCCGCCGGAAATCGTCGAGGGTCGGCGGCACCGCGCGGTCCTCGGCCACCTCGTCGGCAGGCACGATCACGCGGTACATCCCGTCCCCGAGCGGATGCAGGCCGAACCGCAGCTGGGTCTTGCGTGCTTCGGCGACCACGGCGGCGATCGTCTCCTCGTCCTCGGTCGCTGCCATCTCGCCCAGCAGCGTCTCGGTTTTGGCGGGCTCGCCGGGAAAATCGACGCCAAGCCGCTTGCGCACCACGCTCCGCGCTCCGTCGCACCCGACGACGTAGCGCGAGCGCAGGTGCGTGCCGTCCGCCAGTGCGACGGTGACACCCTCCTCGTCCTGGCTCAGGTCGACCACTTCGCAGCCGCGCCGGATCTCGGTGCCGAGCTCCACGGCGTGTTCGCCGAGCAGCCGCTCGGTGTCCGGCTGCGGGATCGCCAGGCTGTACTGGTGCGCGGTGTCCAGCCGCTCCGGCCACGGCTTCTGGATGCCGCCGAAGAACCCGCCGACCTGGAACTTCCTGCCGTTGGCCAGGAACCGGTCCAGCAGCCCGCGCTGGTCGACCAGCTCGACGCTGCGCGCGTGCAGGCCCTGGCCGCGGGACTGCCGGGTCGGTTCGGTCAGCCGCTCCAGCACGACCACCCGCACGTCGTGCAGCCGCAACTCGGCGGCCAGCACCAAGCCGGTCGGCCCGCCGCCGACCACGATCACGTCAATCATCAAGCACGCCCATTTCCGCAGGTCCTGGCTTCGAGCGGAAATTCTGCGGCACGCCCCGGGTCTTGCCGCAAGACCCGGGGTGCGCTATACGTTGAAGCAGGCGGGGATCAGAGTGGCTCGTTTCCTCAAAGTGGACGCAGGCGCCCAGAACTGACCCGTTACCATCCGGCCCATGCTTCGAGGCAGGCTGTTGTGAACCCGTGGCTTCAAGCTGCGCTGACACTCGGCGCTGGCGCCATCACGACATGCGGTGCGCTGCTCGTTGGTCGACTCACCGTGCGCGGCAACGATCGCGCCACCAGGCAACGCGACCTTGCCTCCGTCCGCGAGACCGAGCAGCGCGAACTCGCCCTCACCTAGTCGCCAGACCTTGGTTCCACCCGCGTGTCCGGACCTGGATAAATGAGGGTTTCGTGGCCGCCTTCGAATCGCACCAAGTACGGCGGTTCGCCGTCATACCCCCGCACTTCAATAATCTCGCCCAGACGTTCGCCTCCTCCCACGACGCGGCCCTGCACATAAATCCTGTCCCCGACGGATGCCCGCATGACGCATGTCCCTTCGTTGCGCTTGCCGCCAGCATCCGGCACACACGCCCTGGACCGCTTGTCCCATCGGCATGAATCCACGTGCTCCGATAGGCGAAAGATCAACTACGGGCGGTAATACCTCCTACCTGCCGTCCTACGCCCTGCCTGCCGGGGCCGTAGCCGACTGATCACTGAGTACGCACTGTCTGCGGGGCCCGGAGGTGGTGCATGTCTTTCGAAATTCGCGGGACCGGTGGGGTGCGTGCGAAGTGGCGCGGTGATCGTGCCCGACGGGCAGCGCCGCGGCGCCGGTCGCGGCGTCGAGCATGTGCGCGAACTCGAACTCGCGGCGGCCGAAGCCGCCGCCGCGTTGGTCCCTCGGTCTCACCGCAGACTCGTCGGTCTCACTTCGGTCTCACAACCCGCCTGAACGGCTACGAGGGGCATCCCCACATGCGCTGAACACACCCAGAAAGCACGATATCCCCTGCTAGGAGGGGATATCGGCTGTCTCGACCAGACGCGCGCCCGTAGGGATTCGAACCCCGAACCTTCTGATCCGTGGTCAGATGCCCGTCGTTCCCGGATCAGATACCCGCGATCGTCGCCGGAGCGCGTTCGCTCCGGCTCAACGCGCGCAGCACGGCCGTCTGCCCGTGCCGGACCACGGCGAGCCGGGACAGCAGGCCGGCCACCGGCTCGAAGACCTGCGGCGGGAACACCGGTGTCCCGATGCCGGCGCTCAGCGCCAGGTCGTCAGAGTGCACCACGACCTCCATCATGCGCGTCAGCAGGAAGTCGTTGAGCAGCAACGGCCTCTGCGTGAACGAGATGACCCGGTCGTCCGGCTCGGCGGACAGCGCCGCCCGCTGCCGGACCACCGCCTGCTGGACCTCGTCGGCCAGCGCGTTCGCCCCATCGGCCGCGGCAGCCTCGCCGCCCTGCCGGATCCGGACGTTGATCTCCGCATCGACGCCGCCGTGGAACGCCTCGGCCCTGGCGTAGAACTCCAGGACCGACAGCGGCGCCGCGTCCGGGGCCTCGGTCTCCAGCAGCCCCGAGACGTAGAGGACCTGCGATCCGAGGTGACCGGCGAGCCCGTGGACGCTGAACTCCGCCAACGCGCTGGGCCGGTCCCACGCCGCGGCCACCGCGGGATCGCGGAGCAGCGCCACCGCCGACTGCGCTGCCTCCAGGTAAGCATCTCTGATCGCGGTCATTCCTCCGCCTTTCAAACGCCGTGTTCGCTGTCGATCACAGCATGGGCGGACCCGATCCGGCATGTGGGCACGGCCACTCCCGGAGCCTGACGCCGGAGATCGTGCACTTCGCCGGCCGGCGTGGGCTGTGGCCGCACATCACCTTCGGCACGACCGGCGCGGCTTTGGACGTGCTCGTGCCGGCCACCGGCGCAGAGCAGCCCCGGGCCGGAACCGGAAAAAGGCAACCCCGGGGCCGTTTCCTGGCGGTGTCCGCGCAGGCCGAACCGGACGCAGTTCGGGGCCCCGGGGTCGGGTAGCTGCCTTGTATTCGCCGACCGCTCACCCGCGGTGAATCCCGCAGGATCACACACGTCGGGTCGGCTGGAGTGCCTTGGGCGGTCCTAGCGGACAGCCACCTCACAAGTCCTGTTGGTATTCAACGTTGGACCACCTCCTTTCCTGTGTACCGCCGAGGCTAGGACGTCCCGCGCGGTCCGGGCAACGGGTTTTTCGCACACCACGCCACCCGCCTCTGGTCGATGGTCAGACGACCCGGTGCGCTCGGATCCGGGGCCACGCCTGATCCAGGCACCTAAGGAGCAGTGATCTCCCAGCCCTGAAAAGGGAAAGCGGTGGCCGGGCGCTCCAGCCGCCCGGCCACCGCTTTCGTCCCCCTCAGAACACCGGCGCGTTCGGGGCGCACGGGGGCTCGGGGGCCGTCGGGTCCAGGCTCTGCTTGACGTAACCGATCGCGCGGTCGGAATACGTCATGGACAGGTGGTCGGACGCGTCGAGCAGGCAGCCGTCCTGCAACGTGATGTTGCGGACCTCCGCGCCCGGTCCGGCCTTCAGGAAGGTCGACTCGTAGGGCGTGGTCACCTCGTCGTAGCGGGTGGCGATCACGTGGTAGTCGACGCCGGGCACGGTGTCGCCGTCGGCGTTGAGCTCGGTCATGAACTCCGACCCCCGCACCTGCTGGGTCGCCGCCTGCCCGAGCATCAGCCTTCCGAAACCCAGCACGTGCATGTGCTCGGCCAGCGTGGCGATACCGCTGAGCGTGGTGCCGTGGTGCGTCGCGCCGAACGTGACGAGGTTGCGGACCTTGTTCTCCGACGGGTCGTCCGGGTTCGCACCTCCTTCTTCCTTGAGGTACTGGCGCGGGACCACACCACCCTGCGAGTGACCGACGATGTCCACTTGGGACGCTCCGGTGGCCGCCAGCACCTCGTCCACGAACTCGCCGAGTTCGGCGGCCGAGCGGCGGATGTCGCCGGTGCCCTTCACCGCCGGGTGCATGCTCGCGCCGCTGTCCGGGGTGTCGCCGTAGTCCAGGCCGAAAACGCAGTAGCCGTCGTTCTTCAGCGAAGGCGCGAGCTCGGCGAAGTTGTTGTACCGGTTCTCCCAGGTGCCGTGCATCAGCACCACCGGGCGCGGGTGCTTCTCGGTCGGTTTGCAGGACCAGTCGTTGGTTCCAGGGGCGTCGACGTCGGGGCTCAACATCGAGAACCCGATCGCGAGCGGGAAGCTGTTGAGCTGCGGTCCCTGCCGATCCGATTCCGCCGCGTGCACCGATGTCGCACTCATCATCCCGGCGGCGGTCAGGGAGCACAGCGCCAGCATCCGACGCCGTCGGCTGATCGTCATTGATCCTCCAGGACAAGGTCGCCGGCCCGGAGGAATGCCCGGGCGCGTTGATCAGGTGGCAAACCCTATCCACGGCCGACGGCGGTCCAAAGGCTCGAAGCCGGACGACCTCGGTTCTTGTCACCTGAGGAAGAACTTCCGGCACCGCACTTGTCACGCAAGTGGCATCGAGCTATTCAGTGACCGCTTTCGCCACGGCGATGAACAGGCCGGTGCACTTGTCCACGATTTCCTCCTCGCTGACGTCGAGCGTGCCGCCGAGCCACGACGAGAGGGTCTGCGCGAGGCCGCCGACCAGGAAGTCCGCCGTGAGGTCAGCGCCTTCCTCCGCCCCGAACACCGCACGCACCTGGGCGCGCAGCAACCGCACGAACATGCGCGTGGAGTCGACCCGGCGGCCGGCGAGCACCGTGCTGTTCAACGCCGGGGAGAACAGCAACCGTCCGCGCCGGGGGTCCTCGGAGATGCTGCGCACGATGGCGTTCAGTCCCGCGCGCACTTTGTCGGGCGGGTGGTCGGCTGTCTCGACCGCGGTGAGGGCAGCGTCGGCGATCTCGGAGACGACCCGGTCGAACACGGCGACGGCGAGCGCGTCCCGGTCGGCGAAGCTCTCGTAGAAGTACCGGGGGACGAGCCCGGCCTCGGCGCAGACCCCGCGCACGGTCAGCCGCGGGTCGCCGTCCGCGCCCAGCAGCTCCAGCCCCGCCTCGACCAGCCTCGCGCGCCGGGCGGTCTGGCGTTCCTCCCCGGCGACACCTGCGTACACGCGCGCGCTCATGCCCTCCAGCATGTCACCGGTTCGTCGTACCTCGCCCACCCGGCGAAATCTGATAACGTCTGTGTTCAGATCACTTCCGGAGGCAGGGAGGACGCGATGACCAAGCCCGCGCCGACCACCCGGCCGCTCGACGAAATGATCGTCGGCGCCGGCCTGATCGCCGGATCAGCGAACGTGATCATGCAGCTCGGCCGCCCGGGCGTCGGTTACGGAGTGCTGGAGAGCAAGGTCGACAGCGGGAACCTGTTCCACCGCCCCTGGAAACGCACTCGCACCACCTTCACCTACCTCGCGGTCGCCACCTTGGGCACCGACGACGAGAAGCGGAAGTTCCGCCAGGCCGTCAACCGCGTCCACGCGCACGTGCGCTCGGACGAGTCCAGCCCCGTGCGCTACAACGCGTTCGACCGCGAGTTGCAGATGTGGGTCGCCGCCTGCATGTACAAGGGATTCGAAGACTCCTACGAAGCGTTGAGCGGGAAACCGATCCCCGAGCAGCAGCGGGAATCGCTCTACTCCGCCGCGGCACCGCTCGGAACGACCCTGCAGGTTCCGCCCGAGATGTGGCCCGCCAGCAGGGAGGACTTCGCCGAGTACTGGGCCGAGGGGCTGGAACAGATCTCCATAGACGAACCGGTCCGGGAACTCCTCCTCGACATCGCCGCGCTGCGGTTCCTGCCCACCGCGCTCAGCGTCCTGTTCGGACGGTTCAACGAGTTCATCACGACCGGCTTCCTGCCCGAGACGTTCCGCGAGCAGATGCACCTGACCTGGACCGCTCGGGACCAGCGCAGGTTCGACCGCATCACCACCGCGATCGGCGCGATCGCGCTGCGGCTCCCCCGGCCGCTGCGGCAGTTCCCCTTCGGCCTGCTGCTCTGGGATCTGCGCAGGCGAATCAGGACGGGCAGGCCGCTGGTCTGATCACGGCCAGGTCCGCTTGCGCTCCAAGGACTTCCCCCGGGCGTCGTGGCTGGTCCGGAGTTTCGCGGACTCGGGGCTCTGGTCGAGCAGTTCGGCGAGCACTGCCGCCCGTGCGGGTCGTCGGGAGACGCGCCGCGGCCGTCGTGGAAGTGCACGTCCGCGATCGTGTTGGACGCCAGCACGTCGAAGGCGCGGTTGTAGACGACGGCCGGGTTGTCCGGCCAGGACGCCATGAGCTCCAGCAGGCTCGGGTCGACGCGGTCGTGCACGGCGGCGATCCGGGTGCGCGGGCTGAGCCCGGCCAGGAGGTTCACCTCGCCTGGACGGACCTGCGTGGACGTCCTGATCAGCAACGCCGGGGTCATGCCGCTGTCCCGCCTGGACGCCCTGCTGGCCGACGAGTGGGACCGGGTGAACGACGTGAACGTGCGCGGGCTCCTGCACGGGATCGCCGCCCCACTGCCCCACTTCACCGCGCAGGGCTCGGGGCACTTCATCACGATCGCCAGCGTCGGCGCGCACCAGGTCGTGCCGACCAGCGCCGTGTACTCCGGCACCAAGTACGCGGCCTGGGCCATCACCGAGGGCCTGCGGCAGGAGGCCGACCTCGCGATCCGGGTCACCACCGTCTCCCCGGAGTCGTCATCTCCGAGCTCGCGGACTCCATCACCGACCGCGCGGCGGCGGAGGCGATGCGCAGCTACCGCAGGCACGCGATCACCCCCGAGTCCATCGCCGAAGCCGTCGCCTACGCCCTCGACCAGCCATCCGACGTCGACGTCAACGAGATCGTCGTCCACCCGGCCCACCAACGCTGACCACGCAGGAGGAACCTGTCGGAGCGCGCCTGCACGAACCCGCCGCGCGCGTTGACGCGCAGGATGCCGTCGCCAGCTTCGTGACCGGCGTGCTCGTCGCGGTCGATTGCGGGTGGACCGCCCAGTAGCGCGGGGTCAGGCACCGACCTGGACTTCGACGGCGCGGCCGTCCGGGTCGGTGAGCACGTGGCGGCCCGGAGCGAGGTCAGCCGCGGCCAGGGAAACGCTGAACCCGAGGCGGTTGCTGGAAACCGGGCGTCTGGTGCTCGTCGGGTACAGCTCGATCACCAGGCCGCCCGGCAGCGTGGCCGCGTAGTGCTCCGGGCCGGAGCCGTGCTGCTCGGCCACGAATTCCAGGCCCAGGCCGGCGTAGAACTCGCGGCACTGCTCAAGGCGGTCGGTGTACACGACGAGCAGGACGGCGGTCGTGGGCATCTCTTCTCCGCTCACTAGGTCCCGGTCAGCGGTGCGCCGATCTGGACGTCGAAGTGCGACGCGTGGTCGGCGCCGGTGGCCGGGCCCCGGTCCGCGTCGATGATCACGACCGTTCCGGCCACGATCCCGGCGAATCCGGTACCGGAGGTACGGCACTCCTCAAGGCGCTCGGTGACCGGACCGCGCACCTCGTCGGTCAGGAACGTGAGCCCGTTCGGGAAGTTCTCGCTGAGCGGACGCTGTTGCGCGCCCGACTCGATCCTGCTGCCGATGCCGAACTCGGCCGAGACGATCTGGTCCCCGCGCAGCGAGACCCGGAAGTCCCCGTTCGACTGCACGCGGTTGCACGACTGCTGCGGAGGGTAGAAGCAGTCGTACCCACCGGCCAGGAGATCGTCGACGGCCGAGCTCATCGTGGTCGCGTAGTGCTCGGCGCCGAAGGGCCAGCGCCGCACCGAGGCGTCCCGCGCGGTGACGACCAGCCCGTCGACCGCGGAAAGGAGGTAGTCGGCGTTCCCGTCCCGCCACGCCGTTCGCGGGACCTCGGTGCCGGTTCGCTCCCTCCGGTCACGGTCGAACTCGTCGATCTCCGCGCGCACTTCGGCACCGGCCTCGGGCCAGATCGCGGCCAACGCCGGCGCCGCGGCGGCGGCCAGGTCCTCGCTCGCCGGAGTGTGCTGGAACCACGCCCAGGCCAGGCGGTCCTCGCGGTCGAGCAGGAACTGCGCCGTCTGCGGCGCGACCTGGCCGGTCGTGTCCCTGCGGCCGATCCGGCACCACAGGGCTCGACCGTCGGCGTTGGCCCGGACCTGCGCGCAGAACCAGCCTGCGCCGGTCAGCGGCGCGGTGACCGAGGCGGCCGTGCCTCCGGGCGGAATCGGCTCGGCCCGGGAGTTCTCGCCCACCGGGGCGTGTTCGTACACCCCGGCGGGCGGTAGCTCCGGCGGCTCGGCCGACCCGGCGCAGCCGGTCAGCGCGAGCGCGGCCAGCACCAGGCCGGACAACGCGGCCGCCCGAGCGGAGCTTGATCGGAACATGCGTCCATCAAAGCAGGTGGACTGTTCCGGCCACGCTCAGCGCCCGTGGTTGTGCATGACGTGCTTGGTGCGGGAGTAGTCGTCCAACGCGTAGATCGACAGATCCCTGCCATAGCCGGACCCCTTGAAGCCGCCCCAGGGCACGTCGTTGGCAAGCACCAGGTGCGAGTTGACCCACACGGTTCCGGCGTCCAAGCGCGCCGAAACGTCGTGGGAGCGGCGCGCGTCCTCGGTCCACACCGACGCCGACAGACCGTAGGGGCCAGCGTTCGCCCGGCGCACCGCTTCGTCCTCGTCGCTGAAGGTTTCGACCGTGACGACGGGGCCGAAGACCTCCTCCCGGAGGATCTCGGCTCCCTCAGCAACATCGACCAGAACCGTTGGCGCCACGAAATAGCCAGGCCCCGCGAGCACACCGCCGCCCACGGCCACGCGGGCTCCTTCGTCCTCGGCGCGCTCCAAATACCCCGTCACGCGGTCGAAATGTGCCTTCGAGACCAGCGGTCCGACCTCGACGTCTTCACCCGCACCCGGCTCTCCCACCACCAGGGCACCGACTTCGGCGGTCAAGCGCTCGACGAACTTCTCAGCCACCGACTCGTGCACGAGCACGCGGCACGCGGCCCCGCACTCCTGACCGGAATTCCAGTAACCGGCAACGCGCAACGTCGATGCGGCGGCTTCGAGATCGGCGTCCGGGAAGATCACCACCGGTGCCTTGCCGCCGAGTTCCAGGTGCACGCGCTTGAGGGTGTCGGCGGCGGATCGGGCCACCGCCCGGCCGCTGCTGACCGAGCCGGTCAGCGCGACCATGTCGATGTCCGGGTGTTCCGAGAGCCGCGCGCCGACGACCGGCCCCAGCCCGGTCACCACGTTCAGCACACCGGGCGGCAGCAGGTCGGCGACGAGTTCGGCGAACTTCAGCGTGGTCAGCGGCGTCTGCTCGGACGGCTTGATGACCAGCGTGTTGCCCGCGGCGAGGATCGGCGCGATCTTCCAGGCGGCCATCATCAGCGGGTAGTTCCACGGCGTCACCACACCGACCACGCCGACCGGTTCGCGCCGGATGACCGACAGATGGTTCTCGACGTAGTCACCAGCGGCCATGGAGGTGGTCGCGCGCAGCGCACCCGCCATGAACCGGAACGTGTCGATGGTTCCCGCGATGTCGTCCTGCGCGACCGGGAGCGGCTTTCCGGTGTTCGCCGACTCCAACCGGACGAGCAGTTCGGCGTTCTCCGCCACTCGATCCGCGATCGCGTGCAACAGTTCCGAGCGGTCCTTGGGGGCAACGCGTGCCCACTGGTCCTTCGCCGCCACCGCGGCGGCGACTGCTCGGTCCACGTCCTCTGCGGTACTTTCCGGAATCTGGGCGAGGACTTTCTCCGAACACGGATCGATCACGCCGGTGACGCTGTCGAATCGGGCGTCGACGAATTCTCCGCCGACGAAGTTCCGGGCCGGCGGGAGATCGGCCGACGTGACGAGCGGTGACGCATCCGGTGCGCGGCGAACCGCGGCCGTTCCGAGTTCTGCCGAAGTGGTCATCGAGCGCTACCTCCGTCGTGGTGCAGGAGCTGCGGCTTCAGCTCAGTGGCGAGGGAAGAAATCGCTTCCGCCGTCGCGGAATCGAGGTCCAGCAGCGGTGGACGGGGGCCGCCGGCGGGAAAGCCGACCGCGTTCAGGGCGGTCTTGACGGCCGGGATGAACGGGGCGGACATCATCGCGTCCATGAGCGGGTAGATCCGGGACCACTCGGTGCGCGCGCGTTCCAGCTCACCGGCGCGCAACGCCCGGTGGATCGAGACGAGCTCGGCGGGCATCACGTTCGCGGTGCCGGCCATGACACCGGCAGCGCCCTCGGTGAACGAGGCCAGCAGCAGGCTGTCCCAGCCGACGAAGGTGGAGATGACGTCGCCGTGGTGGTGGATCAGCTTGCCGACCTGCGACATGTCGGCGCTGGTGTCCTTGATGTAGCGGACGTTCGGGATCTCCCGGGCGAGCTGCCCGACGATCTCGGGCGAGAGGTTGACACCGGTCGCGCCGGGCAGGTTGTAGAGCATGATCTGGACGTCCACCGCGCCCGCGACCGTGCGCAGGTAGCGCAGGGTCTCGTCGAGGGTGAGCGGCTCGTAGTACGGGGTGACCAGCATCAGGACCGAGGCACCGGCGTCCTGCGCGTGCTGGGACAGTTCGACGGCTTCGGCCGTGCTCACCGCACCGGTCTGCGCGATGACCGGCACCCGCCCGGCCGCCTGGTCGATCACGGCTTCCACGACCAGGCGCCGCTCCGCGGCGGTCATCGCGGCGAACTCACCGGTGGAGCCGCAGGCGACCACGCCGTCGACCCCGCCGTCGATGCTGCGGTCGACCAGGCGGCGCAGGTTGCCGAAGTCGATCTGCCCGTCCGCGGTGAACGGGGTGGCGAGAGCGGTCAGGACACCGCTCAGTTCTGCCGACATAGCAGGAATCTCCTTGTCCGGGTAGCAGTCATATCCACAGTGGACTAAATGGCGGGGAGGCTCTGCCGCTCGGTGGCCAGGAGGCTCTGGACCTCCTGCGCAGCGGAGAGCCCGGTCTGGATCGCGGTTTCGGTGTAGAGCGTGCCGAGGTAGTCGCCGGCCAGGAAAACCCTGCCGCCGCGGCGCGTGAGCGCCTGTTGCAGCTTCGCTCGGCCCGGGAAGCAGTAGGGCGCGCCCGTGGGCCAGCGCTGCACCTCCGCCTCGACCACGTTGTCCGCGAAACCGGGCAGCACGTTGTCGAGATCGGCGAGGTAGGTCTTGCGGATCCCGTCGTCGTCGAGGTCCAGGAGCCCGCGCGCGAGGCTGCCCGGCGAGAAGGTCATGATGCTGCTCCCCGGCCGGCGTTCGGCCTCGCGCGCACGCACGATGTTGGACATGTTCAGCGCGATGTTGAACGACTGCTTCGGCGTCGCGATCGCGTAGGCGTCGTCCCAGCCCTGGCGCCCGGTCTCGTCGCTGAGGAAGGCCGCGCTCACGTACGGGCCGTAGACGACCTTCGACAGCGCCTCCCGCACCTCGGGTTCGAGATCGACCGCGACCCGGTGGCTGACGGTCGCGGGCGTCGCCAGCACCGCGTAGCGCGCCTCGATCTGCTTCTCGGCCCCGCCCTGCCGGTAGCGGATGACGACCGACCTCGGTTTCTGGACGATCTCGTCGACGGCCGAGCCCAGCTCGACCCGGCCGGACAGGGCGGCGGCGATTCCTTCCGTGAGCGTGGACGGCCCGCCGAGGATGCTCTGCGAGAGACCACCACCGATGTTCCACACCAGGCTGAAGTAGCCGACACCGGCACCGGCCGAGATCTGGTCGATGTCGGCCGCCGAGCGGGTCACGGTCGGCTTGAACAGCGCCTCGGCGTCCTCGGGCAGCTCGCCGATGAAGTCGGCGAAGCTCCGGTCGTTCATGAAGTCGTAGACCCGCTGCTGCCGCGCGGCCTCGTCCTCGCCCGGCCGCGGCTTGACGATCCGGGCGTACCTGGCGACGGCCAGGCCGACCTTCGCGCCCGTCTTCAGCATCGCCAGGCGCGACGGCCACGACATGGGGATCCGGAACGGGTAGCTCTCCACCCGGCCCTTGAGCAGGAGCCTGCCGTTCATGGCCAGCCCGGCCAGCGACCCCGGCACCTTCGTGGAGTCGATGCCGGTGTCGCCGAGCAGCCACCCCGTCGCCGAGTTCCCGCCGGCGAAGACGTGCCCGCCCCAGTTGAGCCAGTACGGACCCCGGCGTTCCGAGCGGATGCGCCCGCCGACCCGTCCCTGCGCTTCGAGCAGGACGACGTCCCGGTGCCGCAGGCGCCACGCGGCCGCCAGCCCGGCGATGCCGCCTCCCACGATGACCACGTCTTTCATCGGTCCAGCCTTTCCAGGCAGAGGGTCGTGCCTATCCAAAAAGGTGCTACTTGGTCCCGGCCGCAGCCGGACTCCGGGTGACCGCCGCGGATTCGTGCAGCGCCTGGCCCTTGGTCTCCGGCGCCCAGGCAACGCACATCGCGGTGCCGACGGCCGCGATTCCGGCGCCGACGAGCATCGTCGGACCGAGCCCGATGGTGTCGAGGCCGACGGGCAGCAGGTAGGTCCCCGCAGCCGCGCCGATCCGGCTGATGGCGCTGGCCACGCCGACCGCCGAGGCGCGGATGTCGGTCGGGAACAGCTCGGTCGGGTAGATCCACTGCAGGATGTTGCCGCCGCCCAGCGCGAGCGCGTTGACGACGAACATCAGGATCGCCAGGGCGGCGGCCATGCCGGGGAAGAAGCCGAGCGCGGCCATCGAGACCGTCACGCCGACGAAGGTCCAGATGATGACCGGACGGCGTCCGAGGCTGTCGACCCAGACGATGCACGGGAAGCAGCCGGCGAGCGTCACCAGGCTGACGACCATCGACCACAGCAGCGAGGTGGTGCCCTCCTCGAACCCGTAGGCGCCGAGGATGACCGGGTAGAAGGTCCAGATCGCGAAGGCGGGCGCCACCTGGCACATCCAGAAACCGCCGACGAACAGGGTGCGTCCCAGGTAGCCGCCGGAGAACACCTCGCGCAGCCGGGACTTCTTCGGCGGTTCGTGCTCCGCGAGCTGCGCGAGCTCCTTGTCGGTCGGGTAGCGGCCGAAGGCGGTGTTGATCGCTTCGCGCGCGGCGTCGGGCCGGTTGTGGCGCAGCAGCCAGCGGGGGGACTCGGGCGTGCCGATCCGCGCCAGCAGGATGATCACGCCCGGCACCGTGGCGCTGGCCAGGACCCAGCGCCACAAGCCCTCGCCACCGGCCAACGCGACGAGGTAACCCACGGCGTAGGAGGCCGACGCGCCGACGAACCACGCGGCGACCAGCGCCCCCATCGTCCGGCCGCGCCGGTTGGCTGGCAGCCATTCGGCGAGCAACGAGGTGGCGATCGGGTAGTCCGCGCCGACCGCGACACCGGCGACGAAGCGCAGCAAGATCAACTGCCACGCTTCCGTGACGAACAGCGACAGCACCGAGGCGGCCACGAGCGCGATCAGGTCGATCGTGTACATGACCTGCCGCCCGACGCGGTCGGTGACCCAGCCGAAGACGAAGCCGCCCACCAGCACGCCGACGAGCGCGGCGGCACCGACCACCCCCTCGAGGAAGGAGGTCAGGCCAAGATCCTTGGTCGCACCGGCGATCGCCACGCCGATGACGCTGAGGATGTAGCCGTCCAGGAAGGGGCCACCGGAGGAGAGGAAGAACAGCTTGCGGTGGAACCGGCCGTAGGGCTGGTTGTCGATGATGGAATGCTCCACGATGAGCTCCTGCAATCGCGTCCCGGCACTCAGCGGGCGCACCGGTCCACCGGAGTGGGAGTGCTGCCGCCGGAGTTGTCGAGCGGGGCTGAAGTTGGACGTTGCGAGCTCGCGGTGCCTTGTGGGCGTCAGCGGCGTGGCCGCCGATAGCGACGAAGTATGCGAACGGGCCCCTTTGTCGACAACGTCCATGTATCCCGACCAGGCACCGGGCTTGAAGTGAGTCAGAAATCCGCCTAGCATTCGTGGCGATGGCCAGACGCTCACGCGACGCGGTGGTCCTCACCGACAGCGAGCGCGCCACGCTGGTGAGCTGGACCCGCAGCCGCAACCGGTCGCACGCGCAGGTGCTGCGCGCGCGGATCGTGCTGGCGTGCGAGCGGGAGGCCACCAACACGGCTGTCGCCGAGCAGCTCGGCGTCTCCGTGGACATGGTCCGCACTTGGCGATCCCGTTTCGCCGCCGAGAGGTTGGACGGGCTCGCGGAACGTCCGCGCCCCGGAAGGCCGCCGGCCATCGACGACGACACCGTCGCGGAGGTCCTCGTCGGCACCCTCGCGCCGCCGCCCGGCGGGCGGCGCTGGTCGACGCGTTCCATGGCCGAGGCGGTCGGGCTGAGCCAGACGCGGGTGAGCCGGATCTGGCGCGCGTACGGGATCCAGTCCAGGCCGGGACATTCCGCGCTGCGCGAGGGTGCGGGCCGGACGCTGCCCGTGCGGGTCCGGGACGTGGTCGGGCTTTTCCTGTCCCCGCCCACGCGGGTGCTGGCCGTCGCGGCCGACGACCACGCGGTCTCGCTCAGGGAACCCGCGGCGACCACACCGCGGAAATCCGCGGAGACGCGGGAACTTTTCGCGGTGGCGAACGCCTTCGCCCTGGTCCGAGGCGGCGCGAACGCGCCCGACCAGCGGGCGGAAAGCACGTCGCTGCGCGCTTTCCTCGAACGTCTCGACCGCGGTGTCCCCGCGGGGATGGCCGTTCACCTGCTGGTCGACGGGCTGAGCGCCACGGCCCGGGACACGGTGGAAACCTGGCTGGAAGGGCATCCGCGGTTCCACCAGCACGCCGTGGCACCGAACGGATCCTGGATCGACGAGATCGACTTCCTCCTGGCGCACAACCCGTTGCCGAGCGAGAACGTGCTCGGCTTCGCCGCGTCGCTGGCCAGCCTCCGGGACGACGTCCACTCCTGGTGCGGCACCTGGACCCCGCGGTCCCAGCCGTTCTCGTGGACCAAGAGCCCGCGCGCGCTGTGGAGCGGCGACCGCGACTATCAGGGTCTTATTAATGACTCAAACCTGGATGATGAGCCCGTCGCCCGGAGAAGGGGCGCCGAAGAGCACAACGATGCGCTGGGCACCTCCCCGGGCACACCCCGGATCGCCGACCAGGTCGCCCGGCTCGTCCGGGAGGCGCTGGCCAGCGGTCAGTTCAAGCCCGGTGAACGCGTCAAGGAAGCGCCGCTGGCGAACCGCCTCGGCGTCTCCCGCGGGCCCGTGCGCGAAGCCCTGCGCGTGCTGGCCGAAGAAGGCATGCTCGAACGGCTTCCGAACCGCGGAGCCGCCGTCCCGGACGTCACCGCCACCAACGTGCTCGACCTGTACGCGGTGCGCGCCTACCTGGGCGGCCTGCTGATGCGCCGCACCGCCCTGCTCCCCCGTTCCGCTCTGCGCCCGGTCAGCACCGCGCTGGCCGAGGTCCGGGTCGTCGCCGGGCACGGCGACCACGCCCGCATCGGCGAGGCCGACCTCGTCTTCCAGGACGCGATCGCGCGGACCGCGCGACTGCCGCAGGCCGGGCGGGTCTTCGAACGCCTCACCATGCGGCTGCGCATGTTCAACGCGATCCTGCAGCTGGACTGGGCCGAAGCGGTGGACCTCATCGCACGCGAGGACATCGGCCTCTACGAGGCGATCCGCGGCGGCGACGCCAACGAGGCCGCCCGCCGGTGGCGGGTGAAGGTCGAGCGCAGCGTCCGCTACATGGTCGCCCAGCTCCCCCAGGACCACTTCGACCCGAACCTCTGGGTCACCATCGCCGGCAAACCCGAACCACGCCCCGGCGATCCCCGTTCACCGCAAAGCAGTTCCACCTGAACACGACATCGGACGGAAAGGACACACCGTGCTGACCTCACCAGCAGGGCGCCGGGTTCTGGTCACCGGCGGGAGCCGGGGAATCGGCAAGGGCATCGCCGCGGTCTTCGCCGAAGCCGGTTGCCACGTGGTGATCACCGGCCGGGACGAGGACGCGCTGGCAGGTGCTTCCGCCGAGCTCGGCCGCAACGTCTCCTGGTTGGTCGCCGACACCTCCGACCCGGCGGACTGCCGCGCCGCGGCCGAGGAAACCGTCCGCCGCCACGGCGGGCTCGACGTGCTGTGCGCGAACGCGGGCGTGTTCCCGGAGGACCCGCTGCACAGCATGACCCCGGAGAGCCTGCAACGGGTGATGGCGACCAACTTCCACGGCACCGTGTACTCCGTGCAGGCGTGCCTGGACGCCCTCGCCGAATCGGACCTCGGCAGGATCGTCGTCACCTCCTCGATCACCGGGCCCATCACCGGATTCCCCGGCTGGAGCCACTACGGCGCGAGCAAGGCCGCGCAGCTGGGCTTCATCCGCACCGCGGCGATCGAGCTCGCCGCGAAGGGCATCACGATCAACGCGATCATGCCCGGCAACATCCGCACCGAAGGGCTCGACGCCCTCGGCGAGGACTACCTGCGGCGGATGGCCGCATCCGTGCCGCTCGGCCGCCTCGGCTCGGTCTCCGACATCGGCCACACCGCGCTCTTCCTCGCCAGCGCGGAAGCCGGCTTCATCACCGGGCAGACGATCGTGGTCGACGGCGGCCAGGTGCTGCCGGAAAGCCTCGACGCCCTCGGGACTTCGTGAGGCCACCTGGTTGGCGGCTTCCTCCGGTCGATCGGTGCTGATCTGCTGACCCGGTGGGAAAACGTCGTCGGCTTCGGCGCCGGCACCTCCTCGCGGCGGTGATCGCGACCTGCGGGATCGCGGTCGCCCTGCTGGACTTCTTCGACACGACCGCCCGCGAAGTCGCCGACGGTGCCGTCGGAGCACTGGCCGAAGGCGACGTGGCGGCGTACAGGTCGCTGCACTGCCCCTTCGTCCAGGACGGGCCGCTGGCGGCAGTTCCGCCCGTCTCGTCGAAGGCGACGCTGACGGTCGAACTTCTCGGCTTCAAGCAGTTCCGGGGCGAGGAGGGGGACCACGCCAAGGCCACCGTCGCCGTGCGGGAGATGAACGCCGAGTTCGCCCTGCTGATCCTGGACCTCGAGGGTTCCTGGTGCGTGGTGAACGCATACCTGTGCGGTCAGGGAACCGGCGACAGCCACTCCTTCGTCGCGACGGTCGAATGCAGTGACCGCCCCTACTGGGGCAGTAGCTGACCCGCCGCGGTCGCAGCGGCGGGGGTGAGCAGTCTCCTGCCCACCCCCGCAACATCCACAGTGGACTCCCACTCCACCCTCAGCCGCGGTCCAGGGCCGGACGCCTGGTGTCGAAGGTCCAGCCCGGGATCAGGTACTGCATCGCCGCGGCGTCGTCGCGAGCGCCGAGTCCCTCCCCGCGATACAGCTCGTGCGCGGCCTCCACGCGTTCCTCGTCCAGTTCCACCCCGAGCCCGGGCGCCTCGGGCACCGGGATCCGCCCGCCGGTGATGCGCAGCGGATCCCGGGTGAGCCGCTGGCCGTCCTGCCAGATCCAGTGCGTGTCGATCGCGGTGATCTCGCCCGGGGCCGCGGCGGCGACGTGGGTGAACATCGCCAGCGACACGTCGAAGTGGTTGTTGGAGTGCGATCCCCAGGTCAGACCCCACTCGTGGCAGAGCTGGGCGACCCGGACCGATCCGCCCAGGGTCCAGAAGTGCGGATCGGCCAGCGGGATGTCCACCGCCTGGCAGCGGATCGCGTGGCCCAGCTCCCGCCAGTCGGTGGCGATCATGTTGGTCGCGGTGCGCAGGCCGGTCGCGCGGCGGAACTCGGCCATCGTCTCCCGGCCGGAGTAGCCCTCCTCCGCTCCGCACGGGTCCTCGGCGTAGGCGAGCACGTCCCGCAGGGACCGGCCGATCCCGATCGCCTCGGCCAGCGGCCAGGCCCCGTTGGGGTCGAGCGTGATCCGCGCGTCCCGGAACCGCTCGGCCAGCGCCCGCACCACTTCGGCCTCCTCCCGGCCGGGCAGCACGCCGCCCTTGAGCTTGAAGTCGCGGAAGCCGTAGCGCTGCCGCGCCGCCTCCGCCAGCCGCACCACCGCCTCCGGCGTCAGCGCCTCCTCGTGCCGCAGGCGCAGCCAGTCGTCGGTGCCCTCGGGCTCCCGGTAGGCCAGGTCCGTCTTCGTGCGGTCGCCGACGAAGAACAGATAGCCCAGCACCGGAACGGTGTCGCGCTGCCTGCCGTCGCCGAGCAGCTCCGCTACCGGCACCTCCAGGTGCTTGCCGAGCAGGTCGAGCATCGCGGCCTCGAACGCCGTCACGACGTGGACGGTCACCCGCAGGTCGAAGGTCTGCACGCCGCGGCGGTCGGTTTCACCGAAGCGCTCGCGGACCGCGCGCAGCACCGCGCGGTACCGCGCGACCGGCTGCCCGACGACGAGATCCCGCGCCGCTTCGAGCGTGCGGCGGATCGGCTCCCCGCCGGGCACCTCACCGACCCCGGTCCGGCCCTCGGAGTCGGTGAGGATCACCAGGTTCCGGGTGAAGTGCGGCCCGTGGGCTCCGCTCAGGTTGAGCAGCATGCTGTCGTGCCCGGCCACGGGCACGACCCGCATCCGGGTCACCACCGGTTGTCGTCTCATGCTCCCCTCCGCTCAGTGCCTGCCGAGTTCGCCGTCGACGCGGCGCCACAGCCCGTCCGGATTGCCGTCGGCCAGCGCGCTGGGCAGCAGCGCGGGTGGCACGTCCTGGTAGGCGACCGGGCGGAGGAACCGCTCGATCGCCAGCGTGCCGACCGAGGTCGTCCGGGAGTCCGAAGTGGACGGGAACGGACCGCCGTGGACCATGGCGTGCCCGACCTCGACACCGGTGGGCCAGCCGTTGAACAGCACCCGGCCCGCCCGCAGCTCCAGCACTCCGAGCAGCGCCGCCGCCTCGGCGTGATCGGCCTCGGTGGCGTGCACGGTCGCGGTCAGCTGACCTTCGACCGACTCGGCCACCCGCCGCACCTCGGCGGCGTCGCGGCAGCGGATCACCAGCGAGCACGCGCCGAAGACCTCCTGGTGCAGCTGCGGTCCGGCGGTGAAGCCCGCCGCGTCGGTGGCCAGCAGCGCCGCCCGGCACGCGTTCGGCGCGTCGGATTCGGGACCTCGCGCCAGGACCGTCGCGTGCGCGCTCAGCTCGTCGACCCCGGCCGCGTAGCTGCCCGCGATTCCGGGGGTGAGCATCGTCGTCGGCGCGGCCTGCTCGACCGCCGCCGCCGCGGCGTCCAGGAACTCGTCCAGGCCGTGCCCGTCGGCGGCGATGACCAGGCCGGGATTGGTGCAGAACTGGCCCGAACCCAGCGTGAGCGATCCCGCGAACTCCGTCCCGAGCCGCGCGCCGCGCTCGGCCAGCGCGCCCGGCAGCAGGAAGACCGGGTTGATGCTGCTCATCTCCGCGTAGACCGGGATCGGCTGCGGCCGGGCCGCCGCGGCCCGCACCAGCGCCAGCCCGCCCGCGCGGGAGCCGGTGAACCCGACGGCCTGGATGCGCGGATCGGTGACCAGCGCCGTGCCCAGGCCGGGACCCGGCCCGAACAGCAGGGAGAAGGTGCCCGCGGGCAGCCCGCTGTCGGCCACCGCGCGGGTGATCGCGCGGCCCACGAGCTCGGAGGTGCCGAGGTGCGCGTCGTGGCCCTTCACGACCACCGGGCAGCCCGCCGCCAGCGCCGCGGCGGTGTCGCCGCCCGCGACCGAGAACGCCAGCGGGAAGTTGCTGGCGCCGAACACCGCGACCGGCCCGAGCGGCACCTTGCGCTGCCGGATGTCGGCGCGCGGCAGCGGGGTGCGATCCGGCAGCGCCGGGTCGACGCGCGCCCCGATCCAGCTCCCCTCGCGCACCACCTCGGCGAACAGCCTGAGCTGACCCGTGGTGCGGGCCCGCTCACCGGTGAGGCGGCCGGCAGGAAGGCCGGACTCGGCGTGGGCGCGCTCGATCAACGCATCGCCGAGTTCCTCGATGTTGTCGGCGATGCGCTCCAGGAAGCGCGCCCGCTCCTCGGCGGTCGTGCCCCGGTAGGCGGCGAACGCGGCGGCAGCCGCCTCGCACGCCCGCCGCACCTCCGCCTCGCCGCCGTGGCCGTAGGCAGGCTCCAGCTCGGCGTTGGCGGCCGGGTCCAGCGCGCGCACCTCGGCTTCCGCGCCGAACACCGGTTCCCCGGCGATCAGCATGTTCCCGGTCAGCGCGGTCATCAGCGCCCCTCCTGTTCCGGCAGTCGTCCCACGAGATCGGCCAGCCGCGCGGTCTCGGCTTCGTCGAGGTCGGTCAGCGGGGGCCGCACCGGCCCGGCGGACCGGCCGACGACCCGCATGCCCGCCTTGACGATGCTCACCGCGTACCCGGCGCGGCGGTTGCGGATGTCGCAGTAGGGCAGCACGAACTCGTCGAGGTAGCGGTACACCGCCGCCCGGTCGCGGTCGCGCACCGCGTGGTAGAAGCGCAGCGCGAACTCCGGGACGAAGTTGAACATCGCCGACGAGTAGGTGGTCACGCCCAGTTCCAGCAGCGGCAGCGCGAAGGTCTCGGCGGTGGGCAGGCCGCCGATGTAGGTGAGCCGGTCGCCGAGGCGGGCGTAGAGCCGGGTCATCTTCTCGACGTTGCCCACGCCGTCCTTGAAACCGACCAGGTTGGGGCAGTCGTCGGCGAGCTCGGCGACGGTGGTCTCCTCGAACACCGCGTTGGCGCGGCTGTAGAGGATCACGCCGAGATCCGTGGCCGCGCACACCGCGCGGACGTGCGCGGCCAGGCCCCGCTGGTCCGCTTCGGTCAGGTAGGGCGGGAGCAGCAGCAGCCCGTGCGCGCCCGCCCGCTCGGCCGCGCGCGCCATCTCGACCGCCATGGCGGTGCCGTAGCCGGCGGGCGCGATCACCGGCACGCCGTCGGGCACCTCCCCCACCGCGGCAGCCACGACCGACTCGACCTCGGCCGGGGTGAGCGAGAAGAACTCGCCGGTCCCCCCAGCGGCGAACAGTCCGGCCGCGCCGAACTGGCTCAGCCGGCCGATGTTGTCCCGGTAGGCGGGCTCGTCGAAGCTGCCGTCCTCCCGGAAGTGCGTCACGGGGAACGACAGCAGTCCACCGGCGAGCTGCCGGGCGACCGCGCTGGGCGAGTGCATCGGGTGATCTCCTTGTCTGGTTCTAGCGAACTGGCGGGCAGGGCGTGCGCGCGGCGCGCTCCCGGACGAGCAGGACCGAGGCGGCCGCCAGCAGCGAGGCGAACGCCAGCGCGTACAGGCCGACGGTCACGGTTCCGGTCTGCTCCTTGACGAATCCGAAACCGAAGGGTGCTACGAAACCGCCGAGGTTGCCCAGCGAGTTGATCAGCGCGATCGCCGGTGCGACGATCCGCGGGCTCAGGCCGCGCTGCGGGATCGACCAGAACAGCGGGCTGGCGCTCTTGAACCCCATCGCGGCCACGCACAGGAACAGCAGCGCGGGCCACGGCGGGACGACGGCGGCCAGCCAGGTGCCCGCTGCGGCGGTCAGCAGCGCCACCACCAGCAGCGGACGCCGGTCGCCGACCCGGTCCCCGGCGCGACCGGCCAGGTACATCGCCACCACCGCGCAGATCCAGGGCAGCGACGACAGCAGGCCGACCGTGATGTCGCCGGTGCCGTCGATGCGGCGGACGATCGCGGGCAGCCAGAACGTGTTGGCGTAGATGGACAACTGGATGGCGAAGTAGATCCAGCAGAACAGCAGCAGCTCCGGTCGCAGCAGGAGCCGCCAGCGCGAGCCGCCGCGCTCCTCGGTCTTCGCCTCGTCCTCGGCGTCGATCCGCCTGATCAGCGCGGACTTCTCCGCGTCGGACAACCACTTCGCGTCGGCGATCCGGGCGTCCAGGAAGAAGTACGCGACGATGCCGACGACCACCGACAGCAGCCCTTCCAGGCCGAAGAGCCACTGCCAGCCCCGCACGCCCAGGACTCCGTGCAGCGACAGCAGCGGCCCCGACAGCGGACCGGAGATCGCCGCGGCGATCGAGGACCCGGCCACGAACAGGGCGGTGGCCCGGCCGCGGTGCGAGTCCGGCAGCCAGCGGGTGAAGTAGAAGATCACCGCCGGGAAGAAGCCCGCCTCGGCGGCGCCGAGCAGGAACCGGAGCACGTAGAACATCTCCGGACTGCTGACGAACGCCATCGCCGCCGACACCACGCCCCAGCTGACCATGATCCGGGTGAGCCAGATCCGGGCGCCGAAGCGCTCCATCAGCACGTTGCTGGGCAGCTCGAACAGCGCGTAGGCGATGAAGAACAGCCCGGCGCCGAAGCCGTAGGCGGTGGCGCCGATGCCGACGTCGGCCTCCAGGTAGGTCTCGGCGTAGCCGATGTTGGAGCGGTTGAGCTGGTTGCAGATCAACATGATCACGAACAGCGGCACGATCCGGCGGAAGATCCTGCCGACAGCGGTGGCCAGCGCCGGATCGCGCTGGTCGGACGTGAACGTCATCGGTCACTCCCTCGGATGCGGATGCGCTGACCGTAAGATGCGTCATCGATGCACGTCCAAGTCCGATTGAGCATCCGCTGATACCCAGGTTGGATCGAGGTTCACGGGATTTGGATCGACATAGGCATGGGATTGGATAGATGTTCACGCTGACCCAGCTCACCGGTTTCGTCGCCGTGGCCGAGGAGCAGCACTTCGGCCGGGCCGCGCAGCGGCTGCGGATGACCCAGCCGCCGCTGACCCGCCAGATCCAGCAGCTGGAGAAGGAGCTCAAGGTCCAGCTGTTCGACCGGACCAGCCGCACGGTGCGGCTGACCCCGGCCGGGCGCGCGTTCCTCCAGGACGCGCGGCGGCTGCTGCACGAGGCCGACAACGCCGCGCTTTCGGTGCGGCGGGTGACCGCGGGCCAAGAAGGCATCGTGCGGATCGGCTTCACCGCGACCTCGGCCTACGGCGTGCTCGGCGGACTGCTGGCCGACGTGCGGGAACGGCTACCGCACGTCGACGTCGTGCTGCACGAGCTGGTCACCCGCGACCAGGTCGAGCTGCTGTCGGCGGGTTCGCTCGACCTCGGCCTCGCCCGCCCGCCTGCAACGCGGCCCGAGCTGTCGTCGCGCCGCTTCCGCTCCGAACCGCTCCTGGCGGCGCTGCCCGCCGCGCATCCGCTCGCCGCCGGCGAGGGACCGCTGGAACTGGCGGAACTGCACGGCGAAGCGCTGGTGACGTACTCCCCGACCGAAGCGCGCTACTTCCACGAGCTGCTGGTCACCGCGTTCCACAAGGCCGGTGTGCAGCCGGTCTACGTCCAGCACGTCAGCCAGGTGCACACCGTGCTGGCCCTGGTGGAAGCGGGTCTCGGCAGCGGCCTGGTCCCCGCCACCGCGGCCCGGCTGCGCTTCGACGGCGTGGTCTTCCGGCCGCTGCGCCTGACCGAGCCCGATCCGGTCGAACTGCACCTGGTCTGGCGCGCGGCGAACGACAACCCGGCCCTGCACGCCCTGCTGGACCTGCTCTAGCGACCCGCCCGCTCAGCCGCAGCAGCTCTGCTTGCAGAAGCAGGAAGCCGTGATCGACTCGTCGGCGCGGGCGAGCGCGATGTCCAGCTGCGGCTTGATCATCCGCGCCTCGGTCGTGCGACCCGAGCGCGTGTAGCACTCGTGCAGACCGACCAGCGCCCACACGTTGTTCGGGTGCCGGTTCGCCCGGATGATGGTGTCGTTGAGGCCCAGATCGGCTTCGTAGGCCGCGGTCGCCTCCTCGATGTGGCCCTGCTCCAGCAACAACGCGCCGAGCGCGTGCCTGCTGGGCAGCATCCAGCCCCACGGCTCGTCGTAGGGCAGGTTGTCCTCGTTCTCGACGGCCTTGCGCAGGTGCGCGAACGCGAGCGCGTGGTTGCCCCGGTGGTACTCGACCTCGCCCGTGAGCATTTCCCTTGCCACGCCGAGGATGTCGTGGCACTCGACGACGTGCAGGCGCCGGGTTTCGGGCACTTTCGCCGCCGCCTCCTCGAAAAGGCGCTGTTCCTCGGCGGCTTCGTCGTGCTGCTTGAGGTTGGCGTGGGCGATCGCCTTGCCGTAGTGGTTGATCGCCGTGGTCATGGCGTACAGGCCGGGCTCGTCCGGCAGCGGATCGGCGATGAGCTCGTGCCACCTGCCGAACCGCACGAGCGCGTGCGTCCGGACCGACATGTACGCCTCAAGCCAGTCGGCCATCGGCGGGTCCTGCATCCGGACCAGCTCGGCCGGGATGGTTTCGAGCATCGTGCGCGCGGCCTCCATCGCGGGCTCGAACCGCCCAAGCAGCATCGCTCCGTGCATCTTGAAGTGGTAGTTGTGCACCCGGTACAGCGAGTAGAAGTTCAGCGCTCCCGCGTACTCCCAGTACTTGAGGTCCCGCTCGACGCCGATGTGGTTCCAGTCCACGACGGCCTGGTAGTCGCCGCACAGGACGTCGATGTGGGTCGGCATGTGCGCCAGGTGGCCGGAGTCCGGCACCAGGCGGCGCAGTTCGTCGGCGACGCGCAGTGCGGCCTCCGGAGTGCCCGACATCTCCATCAGGTGGATGTAGAGGTGCCAGATCCCCGGATGCGGCTGATCGCCGCGTCCCCGCGTGACCTCGATCCCGCGTTCGAGGAGTTCCTTGCACTCCAAGGTGTCCGCGCCGGGCGCGGGATCACCGGAGCGCAGGTCCCACATGTTCCACGGCGTGCGGTTCATCATCGCCTCGGCGGCCAGCATGAGCACGTCCGGATCGTCGGGGAACCGCCGGACGACCGCGCGCATGGCGTCGCTGTAGGCATCGCTCCACACCGACAGGTCCGGCGCGGGCACGTCGGACGGGTAGCGCTCGGCCAACGCGGTGATCAGCGCCTGCTCGACCTCGGACGCACCGGCCATCGCGCTCCGCGCCTTCGCGATGGCCTCCCGCGACCGCCGCAGCGTCTCGGTGATCTCGGCTTCGTCGAACAACTCCCACGGCTTGTTGTAGTTCGGCCCGATCGTGTAAGCGATGCCCCAGTGCGCCATCGCGCAGTCCGGGTCGTGTTCGAGCGCCTTCCGGAAGCACGCGTCGGCCTCCTCGTGGACGTAGCCGAAGGCCCAGTTCAGCCCCCGGTCGAACCACTCCTGCGCGGCCGGCGAAGACGTCGTGATCCGGCGGCTGTAGGCACCCAGGTCAAAGGGGTAGTCATCCATCGAGTTCTCCAGCTCCCCGGTCTCAGTTCCCCAGTCGAAGTCCTTCCCTTCGAGGCTACGAACGCGCCGTCCCGGCGACAACGAGGTTCCGCCCATCGGCTTCGCCGCTGAAGCAGCGATGCGGGGCTCGGCCTGTTGGTGCGGCACTGCACCGTCGGGGCATGGTCAGGCGCGCCTCAGCGGGACTGTCCGAGGCGGCGGGTGGTGGCCCAGGCCGCGATCTGGGCCCGGTTGGTGAATCCGAGCTTCGCGAGGATGCGCTGGACGTGGGTGTCCGCGGTGCGCCGCGCGACGAACAGCCGGGACGCGATGTCCCGATTGGACAGACCGGTCGCGACCAGTTCGGCGACCTCCAGCTCCCTGGCTGTCAGCGGGTTGTCGTGAGCGGGCGCCGGCGGGGCGTCCTCCCCGAGGGCGTAGCGGCGGGCGTCGTCCTTGGACAGCGAACGTCCTGCGGCGTAGGCGTCGGCGAACGGTCCCGCGCCGAGGACCCGCTCGGTGTTCTCCCTGAACCGGGCGTGCGGCCGGGACACCATCCGCGCCGACGATGACCCGAGCAGTTCCCACGCGGTGGAAGCGGCACCGAACAACGTCGCGGCCCGCACGTGCTCACCCCTCCTGCCCGCCACCCAGGCGAGGGTCTCGATGTGGAAGGCGTCCCCGAAGTGGCTGTCGACCGCGCTGGTCGACACGAGCGCCGCGTGCGCTGCCTCGGCTGCCGGTTCCACGTCGCCGAACGTCAACTCGATCAGGGCGAAACCGAACAGGGCCATGTCGCGTCCGTAGGTGTCGCCTCGGGATTCACCGAGCGCGATGACCCGCCGCAACGCCTCGCGGCTGGCGTCGAGATCGGTGTGGGCCGTCGCGGAGCTCTGCAGGAACAGGGCGCGCAGTTCCCGCCGGAAGTCGCCGTGCTTCCGGAGAACAGGCGCGGCAGCCGCCGCGAGTTCCGCCACGCGGGGATCGAGGCGCAACACCGCTTCCAAGCTCCGGACGAGGGCGATCCGCGCGTCGAGCAACTCGTCACCGAACCCGGCGGCCAGCTCTTCGGCCGCGGTCAACCGCTCGTCCACGCCGTCGAGATCGAACAGCCACAAAGCGTGCTGTGCGGACACGACCAGAGCGAGGGGGCGGTCGGGATGATCGGCCGGAGCAGCGTCCAGCGCTCGGTCCAGCCACATCAGAGCTTCCGCGTTGAAGCCCCGCAACGTCCAGTACTCGTCGATCCGGGCCGCCATCCGCAGCGCCACCCCGGCCTCGCCGGGCTCGGCGACCGACCAGTCCAACGCGGTCCGCAGATCGGCGTGGTCGCGCCGCAGCCTGCGAACCCACTCCGCCTGGCCCGGACCGGCCCACTCCGCGTCGGCCCGCGCCGTCAGCCGGTCGAACCAGTCCCGGTGCCGCCGCGCGACCCGCTCCCGGTCACCGGACTCCTGGAGCCGCTCTTGCCCGTACTCGCGCAAGGTCTCCAGCATCCGGTACCTGGCCTCGCCGTCTTCCTCCGAGCGCAGGAGAACGGACTTGTCCACCAACCCGTCGATCAGGCCCAGCACGGCTTCGGGGGCCACGCCGGGACCGGAGCAGACGTGCTCGGCGCCCCGGAGGTCGAACGATCCCGCGAACACCGCCACCCGCGCCCACACCACCTGCTCGGCGCCGGAGCAGAGCCCGTGGCTCCAGTCGATGGTGTCCCGCAGGGTCTGCTGCCGCTCGGGGCTATCGCGCTTCCCGGTCGTCAGCAGCCCGAGGCTCACCGGCAGCCGATCCACGATCTGCCGGGGCGACAACGTGCGGATCCGCGCCGCGGCCAGCTCGATCGCGAGCGGTACTCCGTCCAACCGCCTGCACAACTCCGCCACCTCGGCGCAGTTGGCGGCCGTGACCTCGAAATCCGGCCACACGGCCGAGGCCCGGTCCGCGAAGAGCTGCACGCTCTCGTACTGCGCCAGTTCCGCGGGTGACGGCGCGGCTTCCTCGCCGGGAACCCCCAACGGCGGCACCCACATCACCTGCTCGCCGACGACGTTGAGCGACTGCCTGCTGGTGGCGAGCACCGCGGCTCCAGGACATCCGGACAACAGCGCGTGGACGAACTCGGCGCAGGCGGTCACGAGGTGCTCGCAGTTGTCCAGCACCAGAAGCACCGCGCGCTCTCCCAAGTGGCCGATCACCCTGCCCGTCAGCGACTGGCCCGTCTCGTCGTGCAGCCCCAGCCGATCGGCGACCAGGTTCGGCAGCAACGTCCCGTCCCGCAGCTCGGCGAGCTCGATCGCCAGGACGTCGTCGCCGTGGTCCCGCGCGACCCGGTACGCGAGCCGCGTCTTGCCGACTCCGCCTGGCCCGCACAACGTCACCAGCCGCCCGGCGTCCAGCAGCCGCCGCACCTGGTCCGCCTCGCGGCGCCGACCGACGTAGCTGGTCAGCTCGGCACGCGGGCATCCACCACCCATTCCGCCAGCACCCCCGCTCCGTTGCAAGGAACCGTCCACATTGTGCGCCACCCGCTTCCGAGTACGCATCCGCATACGCAATTGACACGACGCGATCTCGCCGCCGTACGTGCCACTCTCCGGATCCACCGCGAACCAAGGAGAAAATCGTGCGCCGAACTCTTGGCTTCATCACCGCCTTCCTGGCCCTGTCCACGGCAGGCACCGCCACCGCCGCCGCGGAGGCGCAGGACCGCGACCCGGTCGTCTTCGTCCACGGATACCTCAGCAACAACTCGAACTGGTCGCACGCCGAAGGCGTGTTCCGCGCGGCCGGCTACCAGGAGGGCGAGCTGTTCCCGTTCCAGTACGACTTCAACCAGTCCAACGAGACCAGCGCGCGGGAACTCGCCGCGTTCGTCGACAAGGTCCGCGCCGAGACCGGCGCACAGCAGGTCGACATCGTCAACCACTCCATGGGCGGCCTGGTCAGCCGCTGGTACCTCAAGGAGCTCGACGGCACCGACTCGGTCGGGCACTGGGCGTCGCTGGCCGGGGCCAACCACGGCACGACCGCGGCCACCGCCTGCTCGGTGTTCGCGTCCTGCCGGGAGATGGTGCCCGACTCGCCGTTCGTCACGCGGTTGAACTCCGGTGACGAGACCCCCGCCGACACCCGGTACGCGACCTGGTACTCCCCCGCCGACCGCGTCATCAACCCCTACCGCAGCACCGCTGTCGAGGGCGCCGACAACCACGAGGTCGCCGGAGTCGGACACCTCGCCTTCCTCAACAACGACCAGATCCTCGGCGAAGTGGTCGCGTTCTTCGACAGCTGATCCGGGCGGGGCCGAGCAGGCAGCTGCCCGGCCCCCGCACCGTTCCGGTCAGCGGCCGAGGAAGTCCGCCAGCACCGGGTTGACCTCGGCCGGGCAGTCCTCGTGAACGGAATGCCCGCAACCCGGGAAAACCCGCGCCGCCGCACCGGGAATCCGACGGGCGAGCTCGCCGGCCTGCCACGACGCGTCGAACTGGTCCTGCTGGCCCCAGATCACCAAGGTCGGGGCACGCACGTCGCCCAGACGCCGTTAGGTCAGCGAGTAGTCGAAACTCCGCTGCTGCGACCACAACGCCTCGCGGTTGTCCCGGCGGCTCAGTGGAGCCCAGTTCTCGTCGACCAGCTCCGGCGTGACCCGATCATCGTGCGCGAACGACTTGCGCTGGGTCGCCGCGCTGTTCTCCTTGGTCATCAGCTTCCCGATCACCTCCCCCAGAACCGGGAACTCCGGGACACGATTCCCTTGCTGGCCAAGCACTTCACGGTGTACGCGGTGGATCTGCCCGGCCATTGGCTACACCACGTTGTAGCAGGACGGGTTCCGGTACGAATAGATCCACTGACCGCCACCGGGCACGAGGACGACGACCGGACCGGCACCGGTCTTCGTGTAGTGGAACCGGGCGATCTCGGTTTCGACGTACTGCGAGTCCACCTGTTTCCCGTCAGCTACGCCAGAAAGGACGAGGGCTGCGACTGGATCGTGACAACGGCTCGACGTGACCGCAGCCACGCGGTCAGCGGCCGAAGAGCCTCCGGACGAAGTCCAGGCTGTCCGGGAGGGAAGCCGGGACGGTGTCCATGTGGTCGGCCGGATACGTGCGGTACGTGTACGGCTGACCGGCCGCTTCCAAGTCGTCGACGAGGCGCTTGGTCAGAAACGCGGGCACCACCTTGTCGGAGTCGCCCTGGCCGATGAACACGGGCCGGTCGTAACCGGTGGTCGGCACGTCGAAGGCAGCGCCCATGGCCTGCCGGAAGCGCTCGTCGAGCGGCTTGCTGAGCAGCTGGCCGATGCTGATCCCCTCGGTGCGCACCATCTGCTCGCCCATGCAGAGCCGCTCGGCGTCGGCGACGACCTCCCTGCCGAGCGGGCTGAGGTAGGGCTGGACGTCGAACCCGGGAGTCGCGGCCTGCACACCGGCGAGGATGTAGGAGGTCAGCGCGGTCAGCCCCGGCATGATCGGCAGCGGCGGGGTGGACGGGTCGAACTCGCCGATGATCCTGGTCAGGTTCGACGGCGGGCCGGTCGCGACCGCGCCCCGGAAGTCCAGCTCCGGCGCGTAGCGGGTGGCCAGGTTCGCGGTGAACAGACCGCTGTGCCCGCCCTGGGAATGCCCGACCGCCACCCAGCTCGGCGACAGCTCGGGCACGACCGCGCGAGCCGCGCGCACGATGTCGACAACACCGTGTGCCGCGGTCCTGCCGTCGAGGTACGGGTGCACGCCGGGAGTGCCGAGACCGGCGTAGTCGGTGGCCACGATCGCGTAGCCCTCCTTGAGCCACGCGGCCAGGTGTTCGGTCTCCGGCTGGAGGCGCGGCCTGACCGAGGGCGCGCAGCCGTCCCCGAGCCCGGTCGTCCCGTGCGCCCAGGACACCACCGGCCAGCCACCGGCGGGTGGCGGCCCGGCCGGGACGAAGATCGTGCCGGTGACGGTCGCCGAGGCATCGCCCGGACCGGTCGAGGTGTAGGTGACCCGGTGCGCGGCACCCGCGCCGGGCAGCCACTGGTCGCCGGGCAGCGGGCCGGCGTCGATCACGGTGCCCGGTGGGTCTGCCTGGGCGGGCGCCGCCATAGCAGCGGTGGTCATGAGCGCGGTGAGCAGCGCGGCGAGTCCGGCTGACCGGAGGCGCATGATGGATTCCCTTGCTGTCCGGGGATTTCTGTCGGTTTCGAATGCTGTTGCGGGTTTCATGAGATCCCGAGCCCGGCCGCGAGCACCGGCCACGAGGTCTGGAGCTCCCGCTCCCAGTAGGGCCAGCTGTGCGTTCCGTTGCCGTAGAAGTTCGTCGCCACCTCGATGCCCTGCTGCCGGAGCCGGTCGGTGAACGCCCGGGAAACCGCCTGCGCGGCCGGCTCCAGCAGGTCGCCGAAGCTGCCGGGCGGATCCAGCGGTCCCGGGAACCCGTTGCCGCTGGAGATGTAGAGGCTGGTGCCCCGCAGGGTCTCGGTGTGCTCGTAGGGGTTGCGCTCGGACCACAGCTCGACCTGCATGCGGGGATCACCCCACATGCGCATCGGGTCCTCGCCGACCCGGTTCAGCATTCCGAAGACGAGTTCGGGGACGGACGGCTGCTGGGTGTGCAGCATTCCGCTGTAGGAAGCCGCCGCCGCGAACATGCCCGGCCGGCGTTCGGCGTAGGACATCGCGCCGTAGCCGCCGATCGACAGCCCGGCGACCGCCCGCCGCGTTCCCGCGCCGTAGTCCCGCTCCAGGATGCCGCGGAGCTCGTCGAGGTGGAACGCCTCCCAGTCCGGACCGCCGGGACGGCCGTAGTTCCACCACTTCGTGTAGAAACCCGCGGGCCCGCCGCTGGGCATGACCGTCAGCACGTCCTTGTCCGCCAGGAACGGCGCGGCATTGCCGAGTTCGGTCCACGACCGGTAGTCCAGGGGTTCGCAGCAGCCGTGCAACAGGTAGAGGACCGGCCAGGTCCGGGCGGATTCGCGGGACCAGCCCTCCGGAACCAGCAGCCGGACAGGCGCCTCGGCGCCCAGCGCGGGCGAGTGGATCACCAGGTCGACCGTGCGCTCGTCGATCCAGGTCTCCCGGACGACGTGCGCCTGCTGCTGGGAGACGGCTGCGGACGTCTGGTCAGGCGCCGATACCGCTCCCATCGCGGCGGGCGGCAGCACGCCGGTCGAGACGGTCAGCAGCACCGCGCCCGTCGCCAGCCACCCACCGATGCCGTGGTGCCCTTTCGCGTGCCTGCTCATGTTCCGCTCCGATGGTCACAAGGGGATGTTGCCGTGCTTGCGCGGCAGCGGTTCCCAGTCCTTGGTCGCCAGCACGCCCAGCGCCCTGCTGACGTGGTCCCGGGTCTCGGACGGCCGGATGACCGCGTCCACGTAGCCGCGTTCGGCGGCGACGTAAGGAGTCGCCGTCGCCGTGCGGTATTCCTCCACGAGCTTGCGGTGGACCGCCTCCGCCGTCCCGTTCGCGGCGGCTTCGGCGAGTTCCCTGCGGTGCAGCAGGGACACCGCTCCTTCCGCACCCATCACCGCGATTTCGGCCGTGGGCCAGGCGAAGTTGACGTCCGCGCCGAGGTGCTTGGAGCCCATCACCGCGTACCCGCCGCCGTAGGCCTTGCGGACGACGACGGTCACCTTCGGCACCGTCGCCTCGGAGTAGGCGTAGATCAGCTTCGCGCCCCGGCGGATGATGCCCTGCCGCTCCTGCTCGGCCCCCGGCAGGTAGCCGGGAACGTCGGCGAAGGTCAGCAGCGGCACGCCGAAGGCGTCGCAGAACCGGACGAAGCGCGCGGCCTTCTCCGAGGCGTCGATGTCGATGGTTCCCGCGTTGTGCAGCGGTTGGTTGGCGACCACCCCGACGGTCCGGCCGTCCACCCGGCCGAAGGCGCACAGCATGTTCGGCCCGAACAGCGGCTGGACCTCCAGGTAGTCGGAGTCGTCGAGCACGCCCTCCAGCACCCGGCGCATGTCGTAGACCTCGCGCGGCGAGTCCGGGATCAGCAGGTCCAGGTCGCCGGTCCGCCCGTTGCCGCCCGGCGCGTACACCGGTGGCCTTTCGGTGTTGTTGCCCGGCAGGTAACCGAGCAGGGTGCGCACCCAGTCGAGCGCGTCGTGCTCGTCCTCGGCCAGGTAGTGGGCGTTTCCCGACACCGCGCTGTTCAGGTGCGCGCCGCCGAGTTCTTCGGCGCTGCTGTGCTCGCCCGTCACCGCGGTCACGACGTCGGGGCCGGTGACGAACATGTGCGAGATCCCGTCGGCCATGACGACGAAGTCGGTGATCGCAGGCGCGTAGACCGCACCGCCCGCGCACGGGCCCAGGATCACCGAGATCTGCGGGATGATCCCCGAGGCCAGGGAGTTGCGGCGGCCAAGCTCCGCGTAGTACGCGAGCGAGACCACGCCCTCCTGCACGCGCGCGCCACCGGAGTCGTTGATCCCGACCACCGGGCAGCCGATCTTGGTCGCCAGGTCCATGACCTTGAGCATCTTCTCGCCGCACACCTGCCCGAGGCTGCCGCCGAAAACGCTGAAGTCCTGGGAGAACAGGCACACCCTCCGGCCGTCGACGGTGGCGTGGCCGGTGACCACGGCGTCGCCGACCGCGTCGCCGCACCCGGCGAGCTCGCCCGTCTCGACGAACGAACCCGCGTCGGCCAGCAGCGCGATCCGCTCGCGCGCGGTCAGCTTTCCCCTGGGGTGCTGCTTGGCCCGCGCCCGCGTGTCGCAGACCGCTTCGGCCCGGCGGCTCGCCAGGTCGGCGTTGAGCCTCGCCGTGCGTCCCGGATCAGCGCCCGCCATCGGTCGCCTCCAGCAGCGGCCGGAGGTGCCCGGCGAGCACGTCCACCTGCGGCGGATCGATCAGGGACAGGTGGTTTCCCGGAATCCGCACCACTTCCAGCGCGGGAACGTGCTCGTCCCAGCCCAGCGCCTCGTCGGTGCGGAGGTAGCGCGGGTCGAGCGTGGTCATGGTGTCCTCGGCGTCCTGCGCCCGGTACAGCACGACCCGGCCGCCGTAGGGCCGCGGCGAGTAGTTCTCGGCGACCCGTGCGTCCACATAGGACGTGTACTGGTGGCGCAGCACGCCCGCGCCGATGCCGAGCTCGGGAGCCGCGAGCGCTTCCATGACCCGGCGCATCTGCTCTTCCTCGCCGAGGTCGTCCGGCGGAACCTCCAGCCGGTGGCCGTAGGTCCGCTCGATGTGCTCGGCGAACCGCCGCAGGCGCTCGCCGACGACGTCCCGCTCGGTCGCGCCCGCCGGTGCGGCCAGCGGCAGGATCGTGTCGACCAGGGCGACCAGCTCGACCTCCGCCCCCACCGCGGTGAGCTGCTGCGCGGTCTCGTAGGCCAGGCATCCGCCGAACGACCACCCCGCCAGCCGGTACGGCCCGCCGGGCTGGATCTCGCGGATCAGCTCGACGTACCGGCGCGCCTTGCCCGGGACGTCGTGCAGCTCGTCGAGCCGCTCCATCCCGTAGCAGGGCTGGCCGTCGCCCAGCCGTTCGGCCAGGGGTTGGTAGACGCTCGTCGGGCCACCGGCCGGGTGGAACAGGAACAGCGGTGGGCGGGAGCCGCCCGCGCGCAGCACCCGGACCGGTCCGGCGGCCGCCTCGAAGCGGGACCGCACCTGGTCGGCCAGGTGCTCGACGGTCGCGGGGCCGGCGAACAGCCCGGGCGTCTCGGCGCCCAGGCGTGCGCTGATCTGCTCGGAGATGTGCTCGGCCAGTTCATCGTTCCCGCCGACGGAGCGGAAGTCCTGCGTCACCCCGACGACATCGAGGTTCAGGGCTTCCCGCCACAGCTGCGCGACCCACCGTTCCGTCGCGTCGCGCGGGAGGATCACCCGCTCTGCTTCCGCCTCGGCGGAGCCTGCCACCGCCACGCCGAGGTCCTGCGCCAGGTGCGCGGCGATCTCGTTCAGGCTCGCACCTCGCAGCAGCAGCGGGACGCCGATTTCGAGGCCGAAGTGGCGTTCGATGGCGCCGCGGGCGCGCATCGCCATCAGCGAGTCGAGCCCGAGCATCGTCAGCGGCCGCGCGGGGTCGACGTTGTCCTTGCTGGTGCCGAGAACGGTCGCGATCTCGGTGGTCAACCGTCCGGTGATCTGCGCGAGCGCCGCTTCCGGGGCCATCGCGCGGAGCGCTTCGAGGTCTTCACCGCCGCCGGAAGGCTCGACTTCGACCAACGGGGCGAAGAACGGCCGGTGCGCCAGTTCGGGGAAGTAGTCGAGAGCGCGTCCGATGTCGAGACGGCTGACACCGGTCACCGCCCGCTTCGAGCGCAGGACCGCTTCCAGCGCCTCGATTCCGTCCTCGGCGGTGAGCCCGCCGAGCACACCGCTCAGCGGTCCGTCGGCCGCCTCGGTGTCCTCCCAGGCGCCCCACTGGATGCTCGTGGCGGGAAGGCCGAGTTCCCGTCGCCGCAGCACCAGCTCGTCGAGCGCGGCGTTCGCGGTGGCGTAGGCGGCCTGCCCCGGTGAGCCGAGCAGCCCCGCCGCGGAGGAGAACACCACCCACCAGTCGAGTTCCACGCCCACCGTGGCCTCGTGCAGCCGCCGCGCGCCATCCACTTTGGACTTCCACACCTCACGGACGGCGTCCTCGCCGAGCTCGGTGACCGGCTGGTCGCACAGCACGCCTGCCGCGTGCACGACGCCGCACAACCGCATCCCGTCCCTGGTCGCGTGATCGATCAGTCGCTTGGCGACTCCGGGAACCGACACGTCACCGGTGACGACCTCGACCTCGGCGCCCCTGGCCGTCAGTTCCGAGAGCTGCTCTGCATCGGAGAGCCCGCGACGGCTGTTGAGCACGATCCTGCGCGCACCCCGCTCCGCGAGCCAGCGCGCCACCACGAGCCCGAGCGCGCCGAGACCTCCGGTGATCACGTAGCCGCCCGGCCGGACCGCTCGCCCGGTGCGCGCGGGAGGGCGTTCGGCGCGATGCAGCCGGGCGACGAGCCGGTCCGAGCCCCGCCACGAGACCTCGTCCTCGGCGGAGTCCGCGAGCAGTTCGGTGACGAGCGCGTCAGGGCCCGCCTCGGCCAGATCCACCAGGGACGCGCGCAGGCCGGGGTGCTCGATGGCCAGGACCCGGACCAGCGCCCGCAGCCAGGACCCGGTTCCGCGCGTGACCAGCCACAGCCGGGTCTTCGGGCGGTGCTGGAGCACCCGCACCACCCGGGCCACCCGCGCCAGGAGATCGGGTTCGGCCCCGTGCGACGCCTCGACCACCACGCCGCCGATCGGCAGCACCGGATCGGCCGCCAGCTTGTCGAGCGCGTCCGCGACGTCCGCCTCCCGGTGCCCCGGGTCGGTCACGACCTGGCCACCGCCGACCCGCAGCGCCCACGCCGTCCCGGTGTCCTCGCCGATGAGCAGCCAGTTGCGCGGCTCGTTCGAGCGCGGCGGCAGTTCGCTGCTTTCCCAACGGGTTTCCAGGAACGCGTCCGTGATCGGTGCGGGCAGCGCCCGCTCGTCCAGCGGCCGGGTGCGAACGCGTGCGAACTCCAGGACGGGTTCCCCGTCCGGGTCGACGACCAGGACCGAACCGGTCAGCTCCCCGTTGCCGGCCGCGGCCAGGCGGGCGTGGCACCGGACGGCCGGGGGAACGGTCCGCCAGACGCGGATTCCGCCGAGGGCCACCGGAACGTGCAGCCCGGCGGCCGGGCTGTCCGGGGCGAGCCCCGCGGCGATCAGGCTCTGGAGGCAGGCGTCGGACATCGCCGGGTGCACGGCGAATCCCGTGTCGTCTCCGGCGGAATCCGGCCTCTGGACGTTCGCGACGGCCTCGCCGCCGGTGCCCCGGACCTCCGCGACTCCCTGGAACGCCGGGCCGTAGTGCTGGCCCAGCGCGCGCAGCGCCGGGTACAGGTCGACCGGGCTTGCGCCGTCGTCGTCCACCGGTGTGGTGACCGGGCCGCCCGTGGCCTGGCTGACCACTGCCGACGCGTGCAGGATCCAGGCACCGGCGGCCGAACGGGTGTGAACCGAGATCCGCGCCGAGTCCGCCCCGGTGAACTCCAGCGTCGTCGTCAGCTCAAGCTCGTCGTCCAGCCTGAGCATCTGGTGCAGTCCAAGTTCCTCGACCAGCAGGCCGGTGACGTCGATGCCGAACGCCTCGGCCGCGGCTGACAGCACCATGTCCAGGTAGGCGGTGCCGGGCAGGATCGCGACGTCGTGCACGCGGTGGTCGCTCAGCCAGGGCAGCAAATCGGCGTCGAGGCGCAGCTGCCAGACGTGTTGCCCGTCGGGAAGCTCCACGTGCGCCCCCAGCAAGCGATGCGCGCCGGCCTGCGCCGCTGTCTTCACCACCGCCCAGTGGCGCTGACGCTGCCACGGATGCGCCGGGAGATCGACCAGCTGACCGTCGCGGTACCGGTCCGTGTCCGCTGCCAGGCCGCGAGCCTGCAAGGCGGCCAGATTTCCGCGGAAGGTGACGGTGTCGTCGGTGTTGCGGCGCGAGCTGAACACGACCAGCGGGCGAGGCGTCCCGGCAAGCGTCTCCTCGATTCCGGCAGTGGCCACCGGATGCGGCGAGATCTCGACGAACGTGTTGAACCCGTCCTCCGCCGCCGCCCGCACGGCCTGCTCGAACCGGACCGGGGAACGCAGGTTGCGCACCCAGTACTCGGCGTCGAACGCCGCCGGTTCCTTGGGATCCTCGGCGGAGGTGCTGTAGACGGTGGTGGACGCGGGCCGGACGTCGAGGTCGCCCAGCTCGCGGCGGAGCCGGTCGAGCATCGGGTCGACCGCCGCCGTGTGCCCGGCGCCCGAGACGTCCAGGAGCCGGGCGAACCCGCCGCCGCCATCGACGTGGCGGACCAGCATGGCGACTTCATCGGCCGGCCCGGCGATCGTGCATCGGTTCGGCGAGGTGCGCACCGCGACCGACACACCCGGAAACCACGGGGCCATTTCGTCCACGAGGGAAGGAGATTTCTCGACCACGGCCATCGCGCCGCCGCCTTCACCATCCACTTCGGACAACAAGCGCGCACGAACGGCCATGACCCGCAGGCCGGTGGCGAAGTCCAGCGCGCCGGCCACCACCGCTGCCGCGACCTCACCCATCGAGTGCCCGATCACCGCGGCCGGACGCACGCCATGCGCCTGCCACAGCTCGGAAAGCGCCACCTGGACACCGAAGATCCCCAGCTGCACCTCCCGCACATCGCCGAACTCCCTGCCCTGAGCCAGGGCATCGGCGAGCGAGAAACCGGTCTGCGAAGCGAACTCCGGGTCCTGGCGCTCGATCGCGCGCGCGAAGGCCGGCTCGTCGGCGAGCAGCCTGCGGCACATGCCCGGCCACTGCGAGCCGTGACCGGAGAACACCCACACGACTCCCGGCGAGCGCGCATCGGCGGCATCGAGCCGGGCGGTGCTGGTCTGGCGGTTCTCGGCGAGGGCGCGCAGTCCTTCGACCAGCGATTCCCGGTCGCGCCCCACGACCACGCCACGCGCCTGGTGATGCGTGCGCCTGCGGAGCAGGGTGTGGCCCACGTCGGCGAGTTCGGGCCCGTTCGGCAAGTCCAGCCAGTTGGCGAGATCGCCAGCCGCGCGGCGCAACCGCTGCTCGGACTGGCCGGAGACAAGCAGGGTGTGCACCTGATCTTCCGAGCGCCGCCGGGGGCGTTCGCGCGGCCATGCCTCCACCACCACGTGCGCGTTCGTGCCTCCGAACCCGAAGCCGGAAACACCCGCACGCGCTGTGCCCGAATACCTCGGCCAGCTCCGGGTGTCCGCGACGACCTCCAGGTGGTCCTGCTCGAACGGGATGTGCGGGTTCGGCGCGGTGTAGTGCAGGCTCGGCGGGATCTCTCCGTGCCGGAAGGCCAGCACCACCTTGATCAGCCCGGCGATGCCCGCGGCAGCCTCCAGGTGGCCGATGTTCGTCTTCACCGATCCCAGCAGGAGCGGCCGGTCCGCAGCGCGGCCGGTTCCGAGCACCGCACCCAGAGCGCGGGCCTCGATCGGATCGCCGAGCTGGGTTCCGGTGCCGTGCGCCTCGACGTAGTCCACAACGGACGGATCGAGGTCGGCGTCGGCGTATGCGGCACGCAGAAGATCCGCCTGCGACTCGGGATTCGGCGCCATGAGCCCGTTGGAGCGGCCGTCGGAGTTGACCGCCGAGCCGCGGATCAGAGCCAGGATCCGGTCCCCGTCGCGCCGGGCGTCGGCCAGGCGCTTGAGCACGACGACACCGCACCCCTCACCGCGCACGATCCCGTCCGCCCCGGCGTCGAAAGCCTTGCACCGCCCGTCGGACGCCAGCGCCTCGGCTCTGCCGAAGCTGGCCGTGATCGCGGGTGAAAGCAGCAGGTTCACGCCGGCGGCCAGAGCGGTCCGGCTCTCGCCGCGCCGCAGGCTCGCGCACGCCTGGTGGACCGCGACCAGCGAGGACGAGCACGCGGTGTCGACGGTCATGCTCGGGCCGCGCAGGTCGAGGAAGTACGACAGCCGGTTCGCGATGATGCTCGTCGCGGCCCCGGTTCCGGTCCAGGCGTCCACCCGGTGCAGGTCCCGCGTCGTCAGGAACCCGTACTCCGCCGAGGAAACCCCGACGAAGACGCCGGTCGCGCTGCCGCGGACCGACGACGCGGGAAGACCGGCGTGCTCGACGGCCTCCCACGCGACCTCCAGGAGCAGCCGCTGCTGCGGGTCCATCGCCGCGGCCTCCCTCGGCGAGATCCCGAAGAACTCGGCGTCGAACTCGTCGACCCGTTCGAGGAATCCGCCCGATCCCGAGAGTCCGGCAGGCACCACCTGGCCCGGACCGGTGAAGCTCTCCCACCGCCCGGGCGGGACGGCTCCCACCCCGTCCCGCCCGGACCGCAGCAGGCCCCAGAATCCCCCGGGGCCGGTGGCTCCGCCCGGGAACCGGCATCCGAGCCCGATCACCGCGATCGGTTCGCCCGGCCCGGATTCCGGCGGCGGGGCCGGGGCCGGTCCGCCTTCCAGGTGCTCGACCAGCCGCGCGATCGTGGGGTGTTCCCACAGCAGGGTCGGCGGAAGCGGCCGGTCGAGCCGCTCCGCCAGTTCTCCGGACACCGCCACGGCGTCTCGCGACGACAGGCCGAGTTCGTCGAACGGCCGGTCCTCGTCCACGGGCGCGCCCACCAGCGCGGCGACCCGCGACCCCAGCCACTCCCGGATGTCGCCGCGCTCAGCCATGTCCGGCCACCAGGTCCCCCCACGTCCCGTCCAGGTAGCGGGCGCGGCACGCCTGCCGGGCCACCTTCCCGCTCGTGGTGCGGGGAACCGAGCCGGGCTCGACCAGGACGAGCCGGTGCAGCGCGAGGCCGTGGCGCGCGGAGATCTCGTGGCGGAGCACGCCGGTCAGCGCCTCCGGATCGCGGTCCCCCGGGTCGCTGCGCGGTGCGTACTCGGCGACCACGACCAGGCGTTCGCCGTCGTCTCCGGGCACCGACAGGGCGGCGGTGTGGTGCCTGCGGATCGCGGGGTGGGCGTTCTCGACCGTTTCCTCGACGTCCTGCGGGTAGTGGTTGCGGCCGTCCACGATGATCAGGTCCTTCAACCGGCCCGCCACGAACAGCTCGCCGTCGTGCCGGAACCCGAGGTCGCCGGTGCGCAGCCAGCCCGAGCCCGGCAGGCCGCCGGTCGCGCCGTCGAGCGCGGCGTGGAACACCCGGCCCGAGGTCTCGGCGTCGCGTCCCCAGTACCCCTGCCCGGTGTTCGGCCCGTGCACCCAGATCTCGCCGACCGCGCCGTCCGGCAGGACGGTCCGCTCGGCCGGGTCGACGACGGCGACGTGCTGGCCGACCGGAGTGCCGCAGGAAACCAAGGTGCTCACCGGGCCGCCTCCCGCGGGCCGGGCGGTCCCCGCACCCAGCGCCGCGCGGTCGAACGCGACCGCTCCGGGAGCCTTGTCCGCCTCGGTCACCGACACGAACACCGTCGCCTCGGCCAGACCGTAGGAGCTGCGGTGCGTCTCCGGACGCAGGCCGCAGTCCGCGAACGCCCGGTTGAAGCGGTCGATGCTGGCAGGCCGGACCGGTTCGCTGCCGTTGATCAGCGTGATCACGTCGTCCAGGCGCAGCCGCGCCCGGTCCCGCTCGTCGATGCGGGCGGCGCAGTAGTCGTAGGCGAAGTTGGGCGCGGCGCTGATCGCGCACGGATTCGACGACATCAGGTGCAGCCAGCGGTAGGGCCGCTGGAGGAAGGCCAGCGGATCCATCATCACCGCGGGGATGCCGGCCACCAGCGGAACGACCAGCGCAAGCATCAGCCCCATGTCGTGGAACAGCGGCAGCCAGCTCACCGACACCGCGTCCGGGTCCGCCGCGCCGTAGGCCGCCCCGGCCTGCTCGGCGTTGGCGAGGACGTTGGCATGGGTGAGCACGACGCCGCTGGGGGTCCGGGTCGAACCGGACGTGTACTGGAGGTAAGCGATGTCGTCCGGGTGCGGAGCCGGGAGCCGGTGTCCCGCGTCCGGCGCGTGCGGCAGGTCGTCCACGGCGACGCTTCGGACGCCGAGTGGCAGGTGATCGATGACAGCGCTTGTCGTGAGCACACAGCAGGGAGTGCAGTCGGCGAGGATGTTGCCGAAGCCGTCGGCGCTTCCCCTCGCTCCCGGTGCGAACAGCGGCACCGCGATCAGCCCGGCGCGGATCGCTCCGAGGAAACCCACCACGTACTCGATGCCCTGCGGAGCGGCGATCACGACCCGCTCCCCTGGCCCGAAGCGGGCCGCCAGCCACTGCGCGACGGCAGTGACCCGGCGGTTCAGCTCCGCACGGGTCAGCGACCGGGCGAGGCCGTCCGGGCTCGCCTCGTAGTCGACGAAGGTGATCGAGTACCGGTCCGCCGCCATTTCGGCGTTCCGGTCGAGACAATCGGTCAGGGCATGCGCACCGGGGACCGATGTGCGCGCTTCGGACGTCAACGCCATTGAGAACTCCCTGTGCACACTGCTTGCGCCCGAATCTGTTTCTGCTGGTGTGCCGTCTTTTTCCCGTCGGATTCCGGAATTCGCCACGCGAGCAAGGGGAAGTTGTCACGCGCGGATCAGCGTGTCAAGAACGGCGGTTGTCCCCGGTGGAAATGTTGGCATTGCCGGGCGGAATCCGGTCGCGGTACTTGTCAGATCGATCCGGTTTTCCCCGCGCACGCGGCGGCGTTGTTGTCCGGGGCCGGTCCGGCGGGTAGCTTCGCCTGCCATGCGCGGTGCGGCGGCGATCACGACCTTCGTCGCGACCACCGCTTTTGTGACCACATTGGACAACACGATCATCGCGGCTGCGGCGCCCTCGATCGGCAGGGAGCTGGGGCTGGGCCTGCCGGTGCTGCAATGGGTGAGCCTCGCCTACATGCTCCCCTACGCCGGACTGCTGCTGCCCGCGGGAGCGCTGCTCGACCGCCTCGGGCGGCGCCGCCTCCTGCTGACCGGCTGCGCGGTGCTGGTGGCGGGCTCGCTGCTCGGCGGCGTCGCGCGCTCGGCGGAGGGCCTGCTGCTGGCGCGAGCGGTGCAGGGAACAGCGGCGGCGTTCCTCGTGCCCGGTGCGCTGAGCCTGGTCCGCACCGCGCTGCCGGAGCGGCGTCGTCCGCTGGCTGTCGCGATCTGGACCGGCGCGCTGGCCGTCGCGCTCGCGCTCGGGCCGTGGCTCGGCGGAGCGCTGGCCGAGCACCTGCACTGGAGCTGGGTCTTCTTCAGCAACCTGCCGTTCGCCGCCGTCGCCTCGCTGTCGCTGATCGCAGCAGCGGCTCCGGAGCCACCCCGTCCCGCTCGCGCCCGGCTGGTGATGACTCCGGTGCTGGCCTGGTCGAACGTCCTGATCCTGCTGTGGGGACTGGGAATCAGCGGGATCGCGTTCTTCACGCCGCTGCTGCACCAGGACTTCCTCGGCATGGCGCCGGACGCCGCCGGCCTGCCGCTGGGGCTCGTGGCGGTGGCCGTGGCCTGCGCGACCCCGTTCGTTCCGCTCGCGACCCGCGGGCTCGGACCGCACGGCACGGTGTGCCTCGGCTTCTCGGTCGTGGCCCTGGGCCTTGTCGCGCTCGCGGTGGTCAACCACCAGCCCGCTCTCGCACCCCGGCTGGCGGGACTGGCCCTGATCGGCGCGGGCTCGGCGTTCACCACCCCGATCACCACCTACGCGCTCGACCTGACCGGCGAGGACGTGTCGGGCACCGCCTCCGGCGTGCTCAGCACGTCGCGGGAACTGTCCAGCGCCCTGGGCGTGGCGCTGATCGGGTTCGTGCTGTCCCGGGTCCGCGCCGGCGAGCTCGCCGCCGGGGTCGACGGCGGCACGGCGCTGTCCACCGGCTACACCGCCGCGCTCGTCGTCGCGGCGGTGCTCCAAGCCGCCGGCGCGGGGATCGCGCTCCTGGTGTTGCGCCCTCCCCGGGTCCGCTCAGGTCGTGGTCCGCTGCTGGATCACGCGGCACGCCTCTGAGCGATCAGCTCGCGGCGTTCCTGTTCGCCCAGACCGCCCCAGATCCCGTACGGCTCATGGGCTTCCAGCGCGTGCTCCCGGCACTGCCGCAGCACAGCGCACTGGTTGCAGATGAGCTTCGCGTTCCGCTCGCGCTCGGCCCGGGCCGCGCCGCGTTCGTTGTCCGGGTGGAAGAAGCTGCTCGCGCTGACGTCCCGGCACGCGGCGTCGAGCTGCCAGTGCCAGGACTCGCTGACCGGCTTGGGCAATCGAGTTGTTTCGACCACTGCTTCTCACCCCTCCACATGACGACGTCGGGTGCGGGTGCCCTGACGCCTACCCCGCACGCCGCGCAGCCACACGTCCGGTTCGCCGGAGATCCACCTGCGTCACCGGAACGGCCCAGCTCCAGCGGATCGATCGTTTGGCGCGCACCGCGATCCGGGTAGCCGTCGGTGAGTGATCCGTTCCGAACCGGAGTGGAGGAAAACCGATGCAGGGCACGGCTTCGTTCCTGGCGTTCCTCGTGATCGGCGCCGCGCTGGTGGTCGCCGACGGCCAGCTCATCCGGCGCAGCGGCACCACCTACCTGCAAGCCGCGGGCCGCGACTCCACCGTCGCGGACTCGGTCAACCAGCTGGTGGCGGTCGTGTTCCACCTGACAGCGCTGGGGGTGCTCGCGCTGATCTCGGTGATCCCGCTGGACCTCGGCAGCGAGCCGGAAACCGTGGTGGCGCGGCTGGGAATCCTGCTGCTGGTGCTCGCGGTCGCCCACGGCGTGACGATCTGGACGCTGGGCCGGATCCGCACCCGCCAGCAAAGCCGTGCGCTGCACGAGGAAACCGTGCGCGCCCGGGAGACCGGCACGGCCGCGCGGGACGACGTCGCGTAGGGCGTGTCCTGTAAGTCATCGGAGCCAGAGGACGATGGCGGCGATGGTGAGTTCGGCCTGGTAGTAGGCAGCGCGTTTGGCGTAGCGGGTGGCCAGGTCGCGGAATTGGTTTGAGCCGGTTGAAGCAGCGTTCGACCACGTTGCGCTGCTTGTAGAGCTCGGCGTCGAAGGCTGGTGGACGCCGGCCACGGGCGCCTTTGGCTGCCCGGCGGGCGATCTGGTCGTCCCGTTCGGGGCTGATGAACCGGATGCGGCGGTCACGCATCTCCTGCCTGGTCGAGGGGTGCGAGTAGGCCTTGTCCGCGATCACGGCATCAGGTAGGCAGCGCGGGCGACCAGGGCCGGTCCGGGCGACGCGAAGACCGTCCAGCAGTGGTGCCAGATCAAACCAGAGCTAGATCATTTACAGGACACACCCTAGGCGGTGTCGTCCCGCGCAGCGGAGGGGACGATCCTCAGCGGGGAGCGGCGGCCCCGCTGCCCCGGATGAGGTCGGCGGCCTTCTCCGCGACCATGATCGTGGGCGCATTGGTGTTCCCGCGCGGCACGGTCGGGAACACCGAGGCATCGGCGACGCGCAGGCCCGCCACGTCGAACACGCGCAGCTCGGGGTCGACCACCGCGCCGATCGCGCACGTCGACGTCGGGTGGTACAGCGTCTGCCCGGACCGCTTGGCCCAGGCGAGGATTTCCGCGTCCGACTCCGGCGCGTCGAACGTCCCCGTCGCCACCTCCGCCACCGCCGGCTGCGCCGCGATCTCCAGCGCGATCCGGATTCCGGCGACGATGCAGTCCCGGTCCTCGGCCGTGGTCAGGTGGTTGTGCACGATCCGGGGCGCGACGTCCGGGCGCGGGGACCGCAGTGTCACCGCGCCACGGCTGGTCGGGGCAAGCACGCACGGGCCGAAGGCGAAGCCGTGCTCGGTGACCGGGCCAAGCCCTTCCTGGTGGAAAAGCACCGGGGCCGCGTGGAACTGCACATCCGGCGCCTCCAGATCGTCCCGGCTGCGGAAGAAACCCCCGACTTCAGCGAGGTTGGAGGTCAGCGCACCGCGGCCTTCGCTCTGCAGCAGCGCGGCGTTCTCCGGGCTCGCCGCACTGATCAGCGACTCGACGTCGGTGCGGAAGTTCAACAGCGCCATGTAGTGGTCCTGCATGCCCTGGCCGACCGGCAGATCGCGCACGACCTCGATGCCGAAGGCCGACAGAGCAGCCGCAGGCCCGATCCCGGACAGCATCAGCAGTTTCGGGGACTCATACGCACCAGCGGACAGGATCACCTCGCGCTCAGCCCGGACGACCTCCACCGTGCCGCCGCGCTCGACCTCCACGCTTGTGGCCCGGTCGCCCTCGATCACCACGCGGTGCGCGCGGGCCGAGGAGAGCACGGTCAGGTTCGGACATTCCAGCGCGGGGTGCAGATAGGCAAGAGCCGTGCTGCAACGCATGCCGCCGCGCTGGGTGAGCTGGTAGCGCCCGACTCCGAACTGCGTCTCGCCGTTGAAGTCGTCGTTCGCCTTGTACCCGGCCTGTTCCGCGGCCTCCACGAAGGCCGATGCGAGCGGATGCCCGGACCTGCCGTCGCTGACCGTCAGCGGACCGCCCACGCCGTGGAACTCGTCCTCGCCGCGCTCGTTGTCCTCGGAGCGCCGGAAGTACGGCAGGACATCGGCGTACGACCACCCCGTGGCCCCAGCCGACGCCCAGGAGTCGTAGTCGGCGCGGTTGCCGCGGATGTAGATCATCGCGTTCATCGAGCTGGAACCGCCGAACGTCCTGCCCCTGGGCAGGTAGGTGCGCCGCCCGCCGAGACCCGGCTCCGGATCGGAGTCCAGGTCCCAGTCCAGCTCCGACTTGAACAGCTGCGCGAAGGTGACCGGGACGTGGATCTCCTGCGCGGTGTCGGGCCCGCCCGCCTCGATCACCGCGACCTGGACGCTCGGGTCCTCCGACAACCGCGCCGCCAGCACGCAGCCCGCGGATCCGGCACCGACGATGACGTAGTCGTACGTGCTCATTCCGTCTCCTCCGACCGATGCGGTTCCAGGACGCGCCGACGTGCACCAGGATCGGGCACGCCAGGCGGCTGGCGAAAGCGACCGGCCGGTTGAACCCGACCCCCGGCCGCCCGCTTGATCGCTGGTGTCGACGCGGCGGCCGGGGTGTCGTCGGTGAGCGCGGACGCGATGGCCAACCCCGCTCAGCGGCCAGGTCACCTCAGGTTGCTCCGGAAGAACGCGGTCAACCTGTCGAAGGGGATGACCTCGACCCGGTCGTAAAGATCCACGTGACCGGCCCCCGGCACGACCACCAGTTCCTTGGGCTCCGCGGCGAGCCGGTACGCCTCGTCGCTGAACTCCCTGGAATGGGCGCTCTCGCCGGTGACGAACAGCATCGGGCGGGGAGAGATCGTCTCGATGTCGGCGAACGGGTAGAAGTTCATGAACTTGACGTTGCTCGTGAGCGTGGGATGCGTTGTCGTGTTCGGGCTGTGCCCCCTCGCAGTGCGGTAGAAGTCGTAGAACTCGCGCTCGACCGCCGTCGAGTTCTCGTCCAGCTGCTCCGGCGTTCCGCTGGTGTATTTGGCTTCACCGCCCGCGAACTCCAGATCGCGCTGTTGCGCTGCCTGCGCGAGGACGTCCTTCCGCTGTTCGAGCGTGACGGAGTGGCGGAGCCCGTTGCGGTTGGCGGCGCCCATGTCGTACATGCTGACCGTCGCGACGGCTTTGATGCGCGGATCGATCTTGGCCGCGCTGATGACGAAGCCCCCGCTGCCGCAGATCCCGATCGCACCGATCCGCTCACCGTCGACGAAGTTCCGGGTGCGCAGGAAATCCACCGCCGCGCTGAAGTCCTCGGCGTAGATGTCCGGCGAGACGGCGTTGCGGGGCCGGCCTTCGCTCTCGCCCCAGAAGGACAGATCGAGGGACATGGCGACGAATCCCTGCTCGGCCATCTTCGTGGCGTAGAGGTTCGCGCTCTGCTCCTTGACCGCGCCCATGGGATGTCCGACGACCATCGCCGGGTTCTTCGCGCCGCGGTCCAGGTCGTTGGGGACGAACAGGTTGCCCACGACGTTCATCTGGTACTGGTTCCGGAAGGAAACCCGCTCAACGGTCACCCTGTCGCTGGTGTAGAAGTTGTCCGCGCCGCCGGACGTGTCGCCGGGAGCCAGGACCGCCGCCGCGGCCCGCTCGGAAGGAGCGCAGCCCGTTGCCGCGAGCGCGCCGAGTGCGGCAGTGCCGACCGCGGTCAGCTTGATCAGTCCACGCCGTGTGAGACCGGTGTTCATGTTGGTGCTCCTCCTGGTTCGCGATGGATCAGGGCTTGATGAGGACCTTGAGGGTCTTGCGGTCGGCCATGTCCTGGTAACCGGCGGGAACCCCGTCGAGGTCGGTCGTGGCGTCGAAGACCTTCCCCGGTTCGATGGCGCCGTCCAGGATCGCGGGCATCAGCTCCTCGGCGTAGGCGCGGGCCGGAGCGGGACCACCGGCCAGCCGGATGTTGTGCCGGAACAGGCTGGCGAAACCGATCGGCGCCTCCTCGTACTGCGGGACGCCGACGCGGCTGATCACGCCACCCGGGCGCACGACCCCGACCGCCTGCTCGTAAGCGGGCATGGTGCCGACGGCTTCGATCACCACGTGCGTCCCATGGCCGCCGGTCAGCTCGCGGACCCGCTCGATCCCCTCCTCGCCACGGGCCGCCACGACGTCGGTGGCGCCGAACTCGCGGCCGAGGTCGGTTCGCGTCCGGTGGCGTCCCATGAGGACGATCTGCTCGGCACCGAGCATCTTGGCCGACAGCACGGCCAGCAGACCAACGGCGCCATCGCCGATCACGGTGACCCGGGTGCGCTCGGTGACGCCGCCCGCCACGGCCGCGTGGTAGCCGGTGCCGAAGACGTCCGAGAGGGTCAGCAGGGACGGCATGAGCGCCGAGTCCGCCGCGACCGGCAGCTTGACCAGCGTGCCGTCGGCCAGCGGGACGCGCACGGCTTCGGCCTGACCGCCTTCGTCGGGCTCCATGTCCCAGAAAGTGCCGTGGACGCAGGAGGTGTGCAGGCCCTCCCGGCAGAAATCGCAGGTGCCGTCGGAGAAGGCGAACGGCGCCACGACCAGGTCGCCCTTCGCGAGGGTGCGCACGTCGGAGCCGGTTTCCTCGACGATGCCGATGAACTCGTGCCCCATCCGCGCGGGACCGTCCACAGGGGACATCGAACCGTAGGGCCACAGATCGCTGCCGCAGACGCAGGACGCGGTGACGCGCACCAGCGCGTCAGTGGGCTGCTTGATGACGGAGTCCGGGACGTTCTCGACGCGGACGTCACCGGCGCTGTGCATGAGGGTGGCACGCATGAACTGTTCTCCAATGGTGTTGCTCAGCTGGGTGTGCGGCGCCCTCGGACGAGGGCGATGGCGGTTGTGGGGACCAGGGTCAGCGCGGCGATGGCGGTGCCGACCGCGGCGGGCCCGGTGACCCCGAGCGCGGAGTCGAGGGCGAGGCCCGCGATCCAGGAGCCGACGGCGGTGCCGAGGTTGAACGCCGAGACGGTGAGGGCCGAGCCCAGCGTCGCCGCCCGGCCCGCGAAGCGGACGGCCAGCGAGATCAGCACCGGGTTGGCGCCGAGCCCGGTGAGCCCGAGCAGGGCGACCAGCACGCCCGTCGACGGAGGGTGACCGGGGAGCAGGCACAGCGCCAGCAGCAGGACCGTCGTCGCCCCGGCCGCCCCGATCGTCGTCGCGTGCGGGCGGCTGTCACCGAGGCGACCGCCCACGAGGAAGCCCACCAGCGCCCCGGCACCGAATCCGGCGAGCGCCAGCGGCACGAGGCCGGCCTGGAACCCGGCCCGGTCGGTCAGCAGCGGTGCGATGTAGGAGTACGTCGCCAGCACGCCACCGGTCGTGGTCGCGCAGGCCGCCAGCGCCAGCCACAGGCGGCCCGACCGCAGCCCGGACAGCTCGGACCGGACCGACAGCGGCCGGTGGCCGGGCCCGTCGTCGGGGACGTGGCGGGCGATCAGCCCCATCGCCGCCACCGCCAGGACCGCGAGCGCCCAGAACGGTCCCCGCCAGCCCAGCAGCTGCCCGGCGAACGCACCGAGCGGCACCCCGACGACGTTGGCGAGCATGGCGCCCGAGCCCACGACGCCCAGGGCGCGGGAACTGGCCGCGGGACCGGCCGCGCGAGCGGCGACCACGTTCGCCACCGCCCAGAACGCGCCCGTCGCCAGCGCCGTCAGGAACCGCGCCGCCAGCAGCAGCGCGAAGCCGGAGCCGAGCGCGACGACGACGTGCCCGGCGGCGAAGAAGCCGAGCGCCAGCACCAGCGTCAGCCGCCTGGGCAGCCGCAGCGTCAGCATCGCCATCAGCGGCGCGCCGACGATCATCCCGACCGCGAAGACCGTGATCAGCAGCCCGGCCCTGGCCACGCTCACGTGCAGGTCGCCCGAGATCTCCGGCAGCAGGCCCGCCACCACGAACTCGGTCGTGCCCATCAGGAACGTGCCCAGTGCCAGCACGTGGACGACCAGCGGCAGCCGGGCCGCGCGGGCTTCCACCGGGACTGGTGCTTGGAGGAGTCCGCCTCGGGTGCTCATGCTCGTTCTCCGCGGGATCGCCATCGGTTGACGGCCCCACGAAACCGGCTCCACCATGCGCGGAGAAGGTCGCGTTTATCGGGGGTAGAAGCTCAACCCCCCTCCGCTGCCACCGCCGACCTACCCTGGCTGACGTGGACGAACAGCCCGGCAATCGCTCCGACATCCGGGGCTTCCTCGCCAGCAGGCGCGCCAGGATCACCCCGGAGCAGGTCGGGCTGCCCACCAGCGGCCGACGCCGGGTTCCCGGGCTGCGGCGCGAGGAGGTCGCCGTCCTCGCCGGGGTGAGCACCGACTGGTACACCCGCCTGGAGAAGGGTCACATCAGCGGCGTGTCCGAGGACGTCCTCGCCGCAGTCGCGCAGGCGTTGCGGCTGGACGAGGACGAGCGGACCTACCTGTTCGACCTGGCCAGGGCCGCCCGGCCCACCCGCCGCGCGCCCTCCCGGCGCAGAGAGGACCGGCTCCCGCCCCCGGTCCAGTGGCTGCTCGACTCCATGACGATGTCCGCCGGGTTCGTGCGCAACGGCCGCCTGGACGTCGTCGCCACCAACCCGCTGGCCCGGGCCCTGCACGCGCCGATGTTCGACAGCGACACCACCGACGAGCACGGCCGCGCCAACTTCGCCCGCTACCACTTCCTGGACCCGGGCTCGCACCACTTCTTCGTCGACTGGGACGACGGTGCCGCGGCCACCGCCGCGCTCCTGCGCGCCGAGGCCGGGCGCGAGCCCCACGACCGGGCGCTGCGCGAGCTCATCGGCGAGCTTTCCACGCTCAGCCCCGAGTTCCGCACCCTCTGGGCCGCACACGACATCCGCATCCGCCACGACGGCGTCAAGCGGTTGCAGCACCCCGAGGTCGGCCTCCTGGAACTGACCTACCAGGCGCTGAGGCTGCCCGCGCCGAACCGGGCGGTGCACGAGCTGACCGTCTACACGGCCGAGCCGGGCACCACCTCCGAAGACCGGCTCAAGCTCCTGTCCAGCTGGGCGGCCACCCAGTTCCCGGCGGCGGAGCCCACCAACCGGCCGCGCTAGACGCAGCGGTCATTCACCCTCGGTCGCCTGGTCGGTGTGACGCCGGAGTTCACCTTCCGCACGCGGTTCCGGCAGCTGCTCACCGGTCGTCGGCTGCTTGGTGCCGGCCTTGTTCGGCATGTCGGCCTGGTTCAGCGGGCCCTCCGCTGGTTCGGACGAGTGCTCCCGTGGTGTCTGCTTCTGCTGAGTCATGACGCCCGCCTCCGACGCGATGAGACCTCCCGCTCTTCTGTGCTTCCCCGCCTCCGGCGCGGCGAAACGCCCTCGTTCAGCCCGCACGACGACGGCGGCATCTCCACCGGCAGCTGAGCGCGGGCCCAGCCCTTACTACTACGGCGCCGCATGCGGATTGATCGTTTACATTCGGTAGTCAGGATCGGGCTGGACAACGGTGACCGCACAGGGAGGTGCAGCCGCACGATGGTTGCCAAGCAAGCACACCCCGTCCCGACGGCGTCAGGTCGCGCGCGCACCTGGCTCGCGATCGTCCTGGTGCTCGGGATCGGATCCGGCACGGCGGCGGCTGCCCCGGCAGAGGTCCCGCCGGCGAACGTCCCCTCGATCGAGTGGACCCCATGCGGTGAGGGCAAGGACTGCGCGACCGTCGAAGCACCGCTGGATTACGCGGTCCCTGAAGGGCAAACGGTGTCGCTGCACCTGACCCGCAGGCGGGCGACCGATCCCGCGAGGCGGATCGGCGTGCTGTTCGTCAATCCCGGCGGTCCGGGCGGCGGGACGTCGTCCTGGCCGGACAAGGTCGTCGAGCGGGACGTGACGGGTGCGACCGGTGCCCGGTTCGACATCATCGGCATCGACCCGCGCGGTGTCGAGAAAAGCCGGCCCGGCATCCGCTGCCTCTCGGCCGACGGCTACGCGGCGCAGTGGGCGCAGGCCACCGCCACACCCTCCGACGGGCAGTTCCCACGCGCGGTCTCGCAGGCCAAGGACTTCAACTCGGCCTGCGCCGGCAACACCGGCGCGCTCCTGCCGCACCTCGGCACCGCCAACGTCGCCAGGGACATGGACTTCGTGCGCGCGGCGCTCGGCGAGGAGAAGGTCTCCTACCTCGGCCTGTCGTACGGCACCTACATCGGAACCGTCTACGCCAACCTGTTCCCGGACCGGGTGCGGGCGGTGGCGCTCGACGGCGGCTACGACCCGCACCGCTTCACCAGCGACCCCTACCCGAACGACATGGTCCAGTACCAGGCGGTCGAGGAGTCGCTGAACCGGTTCCTCGACTGGTGCGCGTCCGATGTGGACAAGTGCGGGTTCGGCCGGGGCAAGCCTGCCGAGGCGTTCCGCGCGGTGCAGGCGGACCTGGACGCGAACCCGCTGCGGAACCCCGCAGGCGGGCTGATCGCCAACGGCGCGACCATGACCTTCGCCGTGGTCAGCGCCCTGAACTCGGGCGGACCGGGCTGGGTCCAGCTCGGCCGGTCACTGGCCAGGGCGCAGGCCAGGGACGCCGGCAGTGATCTCCTCGCGCCGATCTCCGAGGAGGACACGAACTTCTACGCCGCCAACGTCGCCGTCGAGTGCAACGACCGGATCTTCCCAGGCAGTGTCGACGACGCCGAGGCCGAACTGGCGAAGGAAGCCGAAGCCGGGCCGCTGCTCGGCAACACCGTCGCCTACGGGCCCCCGAACTACGACCACGGCCACGCACTCGCCTGCCTCCAGTGGCCCGCCGAACGCGACAGCCGCTACCCGGGTCCGTACGACGTGCGCACCGAGACGCCGATCCTGGTCGTGGGCACCACGCACGACCCCGACACGCCGTACCAGGACTCGGTGGAACTGGCGAAGACCCTCGGCAACGCGCGGCTGCTGACCTTCGACGGCGACGGGCACACCGGTTACGGCGGCAGCGAATGCGCACGGGCAGCCGAATACCGGTACCTCCTCGAACTCAAGCTGCCCGAAACCGACGTCTGCAAGGACAATCCGCCGCCCGCATGACCACGGGAACCTCTCGCTCTGCCGGACCGCCGGCCCGCACGCCACGGCGGGGTCGCCAAGGGCGCCATGTACTTCCACTTCCCGAGCAAGGAAGCTCTGGCCAAGGCCGTGATCGACGAGCAGACCGCGGTCGCCGCCCCGCCCAGGTCGAACTCCCGGCTGCAGGACGCGATCGACCTCTGTCCGGCAACGGGATGTTCACCGGCACGCAGGACCACCTCGACCACGCCGGTCGTCCGCGCTACGCGACCGGGTGGAGGTCCTCGGGCTGGTAGCCGCCGGTCCCGGGTGGAGAAAACTGTCCCTGGAACCGGCGGAGATCTTGACGCAGGATCGAAGGATGAACCGGACAACGCCGTCGCTGGTCGGCGATGAGGCGGTGCGGTGGTGAGCCCCGAACGGCTGCCGCTGGGCGGCATCACGGTCGTCGCGCTCGAACAGGCCGTGGCCGGGCCGCTCGCCACCCGGCACCTCGCCGACCTCGGCGCCCGCGTCATCAAGGTCGAGCGGCCCGGCGAAGGCGACTTCGCCCGCCACTACGACGCCGCCGTGCACGGCCTGGCCACCCACTTCGTCTGGCTCAACCGGGGCAAGGAGTCGTTGGCCGTCGACCTGAAGTCCGACCGGGGAATCCGGATCGTTCGGGAGTTGATCTCCCGCTCGGACGTGTTCCTGCACAACACCGCGCCCGGCGTGGTCGAACGGATCGGGCTCGACGCCGAAGCGCTGCGCGCGGCGGACCCCCGCCTGGTCGTCGTCAACATCTCCGGCTACGGCACCAGCGGACCGCACAAGGACCGCAAGGCCTACGACATGCTCATCCAGGCGGAGTCGGGGATGGTCGCGGTCACCGGCACGGCGGACACCCCGACCAAGTCCGGTGTCCCCAACGCGGACATCGCCGCCGGCCTCTACGCCGCCACGTCGGTCCTCAGCGCCCTGTTCCGGCGGGAGCGCACCGGCGAGGGCGCGGTCGTGGACGTCTCGATGTTCGACGCCGCGGTCGAGTGGATGGGGCATCCGCTCTACATGCAGCTGTACGGCGGCCGGCAGGTGCCGAGGATGGGGCTGAGCCACGCCGCGATCGCCCCCTACGACGCCTATCCCACGACCGACGGGCAGATCCTGATCGGCGTCCAGAACGACCGCGGCTGGCGCACCCTGGTCGCCGACGTGTTCGGCTCCCCCGAGCTCGCAGGCGATCCCCGGTTCGCCACGAACGTCGAACGGGTCCGGCACCGCGCCGAGTGCGACGCCGCCGTCGCCGAGCACACGTCGCGGTGGAGCACGTCCGAGCTCGACGAACGCCTTGCCGCGGCTGGGATTCCGGCCGCGCAGGTCAACGGAACCGCGGAGCTCGTCGACCACCCGCAGCTGCGGGAGCGAGACCGCTGGCGCAGCGTCGGAACCGAGGCCGGTGACATCCGCGGCGTCCTGCCACCGATGACCTTCCGGGACGTCGAGCTGCCGATGGGTGATGTGCCCGCTCTCGGCGAGCACAACCACCGCATCTTCGAAGAGCTCGGTATGTCCGAGGAGGACTCTCCGCCCCCTAGTGCGAGTACCCCGCGGCGGCCTCGGTGAGGGTCATCCCCTTGGTCTCGGGAGCCAGCCACTGCGACAGCGCGGCGCCGAGGGCCGCGAGTCCGGCGGCGCACAGCATCGTCGGTCCAGGGCCGAAGTTGGTCATCGACCACGGCAGCAGGAACGTGCCCGCGCCCGCGCCCACCCGGCTCACCGCCGTGGCGAAACCCGTTCCGATGCCGCGGATCTCGGTGGGGAACACCTCCGCCGGGTAGATGCCGGTCAGCGTGTTGTACCCCGCGTTGAAGAACGAGAACGCCAGGAAGCAGGTCAGCACGATCGCGGGAGGTGCGCCCGTCCACAGGCCGATGACGGCGAGGAGCGCGGCGCACAGCCACTGGGGCGGGACGGTCAGCACGCGGCGGCCCGCTCGGTCGATCAGCAGGACCGTGGCGGCCACGCCCGCCGTCGCGAGCGCCGACAGGCCCACCCCGCCCGCCAGGCCGTCGCTCATCCCGTAGGAGGCTGGAGACGCTTGAGCGAGCGGTCGAGGAGTACCGGCCCACACCCAGGGCGGGCAGTTCACCGCAGACGCAGACCACCTCGCCGCCGAAACCGTGCCGCAGCGCTTCCGCTCGTTGCCCGCCCGCGCCCGGGAAGTGCTCGAAAAAGCCGTGCAGGGCGGGTCGGTGGGCGACACGCAGCACCTGAGCGCGCGCTACGCACTCCGCTACTTCGCGAGTTATCCGGCCCACGAAACGGAAACCGTGCCCTCGTGCTCGACGGCATGCAGGCGCTCACGACCGGCATGGCCGCCCGCCTGGCGCCGGGGACGCTCGAACTCTCCGTCCGGGCCACGAAGGTGACCTCCGACGCGGACGGCTACGCGGTCACCGCGACTGGGCGTTCGTCACCACTGCCGGAACCCGGTTCGACGCCGTCATCAACCCGGCGCCTGGCCGGACCATGTCGTCCGACGAGCCGGACGTCGTGCACTTCGTCTGCTACGGCAACTCGGCCGGGTACCGGCCGGACCTGCCCGGCGACCGGGAGCAGGAAACGGAGTGGCTGGAGGACTTCCTCACCGTTGCCCCGGGTCTTCGCGGCCGGGTGCTCGGAACGCACGTGCAGACCTGGGAACACTGCTTCGCCCTGCTGAGCCCGGAACGCGCCGCCGCGGTCGAGGACCTGCGGCGCCCGGTCGGCGGCGTGCATTTCGCCGGTGACTGGACGTCGCCCACCGCCGGGACGCACGGCGCTCTCGACGAGGCCAAGCGAGTCGCCGACGCGGTGCTCACCGGGGCGGGAATTCCGCCCAGGGCAAGGGAAACCTGCTAGGGACTCGTGGGGAGCTGGCTTGCGGGCGACGCCGGAAGTGCTCCTCCGCGGCCGGGACGGTCACCAGATCCAGCACGCGTTGCGCCGCGACGGATCCCCGCGTTGAACGTCATGGTGGCGCGTGGTCCAGTTGTTCGAGGATGCGACTGGAAATCCGCGCGAGCGTTGCGAGGTCGTCCGGGCCCAGGACGTCGATGACCAGACGCCGGACCGTGGCCACATGCCGGGGTGCGGCCGCTTCGATGGCTTCGCGGCCGGCGGGCGTGATGGCGACGAAGGCCCCGCGTCCGTCCTCCGCGCACTCCTCCCGGGCCACCAGGTCCCGTCTGGTCATCCTGGCGATCTGGTGCGACAGGCGGCTTTGTTCCCACTCCACCGTCCTGGCCAGCTCCTGGAACCGCTGCCGACCGCCCGGCGCGTCGGTGAGCGCGACGAGGATCTCGTAGTCGGCACCGGACAGCTTGGAGTGCACCTGCAGGTCACGGGCCAGCTCGGCGTTGAGCTTCTGGTGCAGGCGGATGAAAACACGCCAGGCCTGCTGCTCTTCCGGGCTGAGCCACTGCGTCTGGTCGTTCACGCGGGATCAACCTACCAGGAACTTGACATGTCATGCATATCGGCTAGTTTACATGACACATCATATGATGCGTCATGTACCTCCCTGGTGGAGGTTGGTGACGCACCGTGCGGAAGCGGGGGCGCGGGCGCCCTGATCCACGAGGAGGAACGAGGTCATGGCCGAGAGGAAAGTGATCGCAGTCGTCGGGGCGACCGGTGCCCAGGGTGGCGGTCTGGCCAGAGCGATCCTGGCTGATGCCGACACCGAGTTCGCGGTACGCGCGCTGACCCGCAACCCGGACTCGGACGCGGCGCGGCGGCTCGCCGCCCAGGGCGCCGAGGTGGTCGAGGCCGACGTCAGCGACGAAGTGAGCATGGCGAAGGCGTTCGACGGCGCGTACGGGGCGTTCCTGGTGACCAACTTCTGGGAGCACGCGTCGCCCGAACAGGAGAAGCACGACGCCACGACCATGGCGCACGCCGCCAAAACCGCCGGCCTGACCCACGTGATCTGGTCAACGCTCGAGGACACCCGCGAGCACATCCCGCTCACCGACGAACGCATGCCGACGCTGATGGACAACTACAAGGTGCCGCACTTCGACGCCAAGGCCGAGGCCGACCGGTTCTTCCTCGATGCCGAGGTGCCGACCACCTTCCTGCGGACCACGTTCTACTGGGAGAACCTCCTGGGTCCGATGGCCCCGCAGCGGACAGCGGACGGCCGGCTCGTGCTGGCCCTCGCCATGGGCGACAGCGAACTCGCCGGCATCGCGGTCGAAGACATTGGCAGGACCGCCCACGGCATCTTCACCCACGGCCCTGACCTCGTGGGCCGGACCATCAGCATCGCCGGCGAGCACCTGACCGGCACGCAGATCGCCGAGCACCTCAGCGCGGCCCTCGAAGAAGAGGTGGTCTACGCGCCGGTGCCCTTCGATGCGCTACGGGCGCAACCGTTCCCCGGCGCGGTCGAGATCGGCAACATGTTCCAGTTCTACGCGGAAGTGCCGCAGTTCAACGCCGCACGCGATCTCAACGTCGCACGCGACTTGAACCCAAGGCTGCAGACCTTCCAGCAGTGGCTGACCGAGCACAAGGACGCGTTCACCAGCGCCTGATCCCGGCCCGGCGAACCCCATTTCCCTTACCTCACCTGTGGAACCGCAATCATGAACATCGTCCTCTGGATTCTCGCCGGCCTGCTCGCCGCGGTCTTCCTGGCAGCCGGCGGCATGAAACTGGCCCAGCCGAAGGAGAAACTCGCCGCCTCGCCGAACATGGCCTGGGCCGAAGACTTCTCACCCGCCATGCTCAAGGTGATCGGCGCCGTGGAGGTGCTGACCGCGGTCGGGTTGATCCTGCCCGCCGCGCTGGACATCGTCCCTGCGCTCGTGCCACTGGCCGCCGCGGGCCTGGTGCTGCTGATGGTCGGTGCGGCGATCACCCACGCCAGGCGCGATGAGTCCCGCTCGATCGCGACGAACCTCGTGCTGGCCGTGCTGGCTGCCGTGGTCGCCTGGGGCCGCTTCGGCCCGTACCCGTTCACCTGATCACCACGAAGATCGCTCGCACGAACGAACCAGCCCAAAGGAGAAGTGCCTTGAACACCACGAAGAAAACAGGGCTCGACGCGCTGCTGACCCCGGAGGACACCGTCCTCCTGCTGATCGACCACCAGCCGTTCCAGTTCGCCAACCTCCACAGCCACGAGCCGACCATGGTCATCAACAACGTCATCGGGCTCGCCAAGACCGCCAAGGTGTTCGGCGTGCCCACCATCCTGACCACGGTCGTGGAGGAGCGCGGCGGCTACCTCCTCCAGGGCTTGCAGGACGTCTTCCCCGACCAGAAACCGATCAACAGAACCTTCATCAACACCTGGGAGGACACCCGCGTCGTCGACGCCGTCAAGGCGACCGGACGGAAGAAACTCGTCATCGCCGGCCTGTGGACGGAGATCTGCGTGGCCATGCCGGCAATCCAGGCCCTCGAAGACGGCTACGCCGTCTACGCCGTCACCGATGCCTCCGGAGGCACGTCACGCGAAGCGCACGACGTGGCCGTGCAGCGCATGACCCAGGCGGGCGTGGTACCGATCACCTGGAGTGTCATGGGGGCCGAGTTCCAGCGTGACTGGGCCCGCGAATCCACCGTCTCGGGGCTCGGCGAGGTCGTGGCACAGCACGGCGGCGGCTCCGGGGTCGCGTTCGCCTGGGAAACGCAACTGCTCAGCACCCCAGCCACGACTGGTCCGTAACGACGCCGGTCTACGCAGCCGGCTGAACGACCCTCGGGGTGTCGCGCGTCGCCCCGCCGAGTTGACCACTCCGCCTGGTCAGCTCGGCGGGGTTCCGCGTCGCCCGGGTGGCCGCCGTTCTGCCCTGCGCCTCACGCTGCAACAGCGGCGGGCGCCCCTTCCTTGTCGGCGGTTACTTCTTGGCCTTCAGATCGACCGCGATGGGGTTGTCCTTCCCGGTGACCAGACCGTTGATGATCTCGGTGTCGAATCCGCAGTCGGCGAACTTCGGGATCTGGTACTGACCGGTCAGCCTGCCGCCCTCGGTTGGGCTGAAGCTGCCCTCGGACTTGAGCTCGATCCGCACCGGCTCGGTCGTCCTGCAGTTCTGCATCGGAATACCGGCCCCGAAATGGCCGACCTCGGTGATCTGGATGGCGAAGTCACCGGCGACGGTCACGGAACCGGCCTGGAAAGTGCCCGCGAGATCCGATTCCTGGGTGATCCTGACCTTCGCGTGCGTGGGCAGTCCGAACAGGGCGAAGTCGGTGCGCGACTCCGGCAGCGTGATCTTGGCCCCGAGCTTGCCCGTCTGCAGGTCCACCTCGACATCGCTCTGGCCCGGCCCGAGCGGGAGTTTCGCCTCCAGCCCCGAGATGTGCGTCTCGCCCGCGGTGTCGTAGGAGATCTTGGTCGGGGCGGCGTGACCCGGGCTCGCCGTGATGATCAGAGCACCGACTGCCGTGGCGAGCCCCAGGGCCGCCCTCGTCGTCCGATTGGTGCGTGCATGCATGAAAACACTCCCATCGACTCTGAAAACTGATCGGTACCCGAGAAACGCTAGTGTTTCCAGAAGAATGCGACAAGCAAGCGCGAGCCCCGGCGACAAAAATCCTCAGGAATGCTCGAACCGCGCCGATACAGGTGCATAAAAAGGTGACAAATTCCGGGAGTGCTAGGGTGAGCCGGTGAGTGCCAGGCATTCTGCCGACCGGCGCCTGCCCAGTGGCCGGCACGGGTTGAGCCGGGAGGACGTCGTCTCCTCACAGCGCGAACGCATCGTCGACGCCCTCTTCGACGCCGTCACGGAGAAGGGCTACCCCGCGACCACCATCGGCGACGTGGTCGAACGCGCCGGGATCTCCCGCCGCACCTTCTACGAGCACTACCCCAGCAAGGAAGCGTGCTTCCTCGCCGCCTTCGACGGCGCCGTCACGCACGTGGGCGCCCAGATGAACCAGGTGCTCGGCACCGTCCCCAAGCACGACTGGCGCGAACGCACCCGCCAGTCCTGGCGCGCGTTCCTCACCGCCCTGGCCGCCAACCCCGCGGTCACCTGGTCGCTCTACATCGAAACCTTCTCCGCCGGTCCCGCCCTCGTCGAACGCACAAGCGCCCTCAACGCCGGCTTCGCCGACACCTTCCACAGGCTCCACCAGCACGCCCGCCGCCACGACCCGACCGTTCCCGACCTTCCACGGCAGGTCTTCGACCTCTACATCGGAGGCACCGCCGAACGCATCCGCGACTGCCTCCACACCCGCGGCGCCCACGCCCTGCCCGAACTCGAAGACCTCTTCGTCGACACCATCGCCGCACTCTTCGGCAAACCCCACGACGGGTGGGGCACCCACGCCGTCCGGCCCGCCGCAACGCACGACAACTGAGTACTTCCTCGCGGGCGCTCGCAGGGAGGGGACCTTCGGCGAACTGACGGTCGGACTCATTCAGTCATGTGGCGCAGGTAGAGGCTGGGATCGGCCAGGTAGCGGAACAGCGTCTTGGGACGGTCGTTGGCGTACTTGCGGCCAGCTCGCCCGCCGTGGGCGTCGAGCTTGAAGCCCTCGGCGATCGCCTCGACCAAGGTTGTCCCGGCGGGTGTCGGTCGTCGATCACCGTGCGCGCGATCCGGTAGACGCCACCCGGAACGTCAGGAACGAACCTCGGTCAGGCTGTGCACCAAAGACGGCAAAGTGCGCATGATGCTGTCGCGCACGGCGCTCTCGGCGTCGTCCTCGCCGGCCAGGATCGCCTCCTGCATCACGGACTCGAAGTGGTCGACCAGCAGCCGGGTCAGGTGGCCCGAGTCGATCACGAACCGCAGACCCACCGAGGCGAGCGCGGCGTCGACCATCGCGGCCAGTTCCCGTTGGAAGGTCCGCATGTTCTCCAGGAACCTCGGCGCCACCTGCGGGTCGCGCATCGCCAGCAGCTTGAACTCGCTCTCGAGCAGGCACCACTGCCGGTTTTCCGGCTGGAGCGCGAGGATGTCGGCGATCACGCCCTCGGTCAGCTCCCGGCCGGGCTTGCCGCTCGTTCGCCCCAGCGGCGCGACCACCTCGTCGAACCGGTCGCGGAGCAGTTCCAGCCGCAGCCGGTTCTCCCGCTCGGCCAGCGCCAGGAACAGCTCCTCCTTGCTGGCGAAGTTCGAGTAGAACGCACCGCGGGTGAACCCGGCGTCGTCGGTGATCGCCTCGATGGAGGTGCCGTGGATGCCGTGCTCGCAGAACTGCCGGTAGGCGGCGTCGAGCAACCTCTCCCGCGTCCTGGCCCGGCGCGCGGTCTCGCGCGCGCCGCCGGCGGGCGGCTTCCCGGCCCTGCTCGTGTTCAACGGATCCAGTCCCTCCTCACCGCACCGACCGCGCGTACCGGGCATGTTAGCGGATACGCTCATGTATCGGATACATTGATGTATCGAACCACCCGTTCCAGTGACATCGACCGGTCCGGTGGCGTCCGGAAACAGGAGTCTGGCGTGTCCTCGTTCCTCTACTCACTCGGCCGAAGGGCCTTCGCAGCCCGCAAGACCGTGCTGCTGATCTGGCTGCTGGTGCTGGCGGTGGCCGGCGGCGCGGCAGGTCTGCTCGGCAAGGGAATGGACAACTCGGTGACCATCCCCGGCACCGAGGCCCAGCAGGCGCTGGACCGGCTGGCGGTGACGTTCCCGCAGACCAGCGGCGCCTCGGCGCAGATCATCGCGGTTTCCCCGCAGGGCGTGGCGGAACCCGCCGTGCGCGCGGAGGTCGACCGCGCCGTCGAGGAGCTCAAGGGCATCCGCGGCGCCTCGGTCATCTCCCCCTACGAGAAGGACCTCGGCGGAAGCACCAGCGCCGACGGCCGGGCCGGGCTGATCATGATCCAGCTCGAGGGCGAGGTCTCCACGATCGACCAGCCCACCAAGGACCGCATCGCCCGGATCGCGAGCGATCTGCGGGAGCGCCTGCCCGCGGGCTCGCAGGCCTCCCACGGCGGCCCGCTGTTCGCGCAGAACTTCCCGGGCCTGAGCATCATCGAGGCGCTGGGCCTGGTGGTCGCGATCGTGGTGCTGATGATCACCCTGGGCTCGTTCCTGGCGGCGGGCATGCCGCTGGTCAACGCGCTGGTCGGGGTCGGCATCTCGATGACGCTGATCTTCGTCGCGACCGCGCTGGGGCCGATCACCGCGACCACCCCGCTGCTGTCGCTGATGCTCGGCCTGGCCGTGGGCATCGACTACGCGCTGTTCATCCTCTCCCGCCACCAGCAGGAACTCGCCGGGGGCTCGACCCCGCAGGAGGCCGCCGCGCGGGCCAACGCCACCGCGGGCTCGGCGGTGATCTTCGCCGGGCTGACCGTGGTGATCGCGCTGTTCGGGCTCGGCGTCGCCGGAATCCCGTTCCTGACCACCATGGGCGTCGCGGCAGCGGTCGGTGTCGCCATCGCGGTGCTCGTGTCGGTGACGCTGATGCCCGCGCTGCTGGGCTTCGCGGGCGACCGCCTGCGCCCGCGGGCCCGCAGGAAGCGGGCCAGGACCGGCGGTGGCGACCGGTTCTTCGCGGGCTGGGTGCGCGCCGCCACCCGCTTCCCGCTGGTGACCGTGCTCGTCGTGATCGGTGCGCTGGGCATCGCCACGCTGCCCGCCGCCGGACTGCGGCTCGCGCTGCCCGACGCCGGGGCGCTGCCGCAGCAGGACCCCGCCCGCGTCACCTACGACCTGGTCTCCGAGCACTTCCCGAAGGGCTTCAACGGCCCGCTGATCGTCACCGGCAACATCGTCACCAGCACCGACCCGCTGGGGCTGATGGCCGACCTCAAGACCGAGATCGAGCGCCTGCCCGGCGTCGCCGACGTCCCGCTGGCCACCCCGAACCCGACCGCCGACACCGGCATCGTGCAGGTGATCCCGGAAGGTTCCCCGGACTCCGAGCAGACCAAGCAGCTCGTCGACGAGATCCGCTCGCTGCGCGGCCACTTCCAGCAGACCTACGGCATCGACATCGCGGTCACCGGCTTCACCGCCGTGGGCATCGACGTCTCGGCCAAGCTCGGCCAGGCGCTGGTGCCCTTCGGCGTGGTCGTGGTCGGGCTGTCGCTGATCCTGCTGACGATGGTGTTCCGCTCCATCGCCGTGCCGATCAAGGCCACGCTCGGCTACCTGCTCAGCATCGGGGCCTCGATGGGCATCGTGACCCTGGTGTTCCAGGACGGCTGGCTGGCCGACGCGCTCAACGTCACCCGCACCGGCCCGGTGATCAGCTTCATGCCGATCGTGCTGATGGGCGTGCTGTTCGGGCTCGCGATGGACTACGAGGTCTTCCTGGTCACGCGGATGCGCGAGGAGTTCGTGCACACCCGCGACGCCCGCGCGGCGATCCACACCGGCTTCGTGTCCTCGGCCAAGGTCGTCACCGCCGCCGCGGTGATCATGTTCGCGGTGTTCGTCGCGTTCGTGCCCGAGGGCGACGCGAACCTCAAGCCGATCGCGCTCGGCCTGGCCGTCGGCGTGTTCGTCGACGCCTTCGTGGTGCGCATGACGCTGGTCCCGGCGGTGCTCGCGCTGCTCGGCGACAAGGCGTGGTGGATGCCGCGCAGGCTGGACCGCGCGCTGCCGTCGTTCGACGTCGAGGGCGAGAACCTGCGCGAGGAGCTGGCGCTGGCGGACTGGCCGCGCCCCGGCTCCGACGACGCCATCGCCTGCCAGGGACTGCGGCTGACCGAGCCGTCCACCGGCGAGCCGGTCTACCGCGACGTCGGTTTCGCGGTCGCGCGCGGCGGGGTCCATGTGGTGCGGGGTGCCGACGAACCGGCGATCAGCGCGCTGCTGCTGACGTTGTCCGGCCGGTTGAAGCCGGACGCGGGCAGGCTGAAGGTCCTCGGCCACGTGCTGCCCGCACGCGCCTCCGCGGTGCGCTCGCGCGTGGCCTATGTGGACACCGGTGAGGGCGGTGCGGAGGCGGTGCGCCGCGCGCTGGCCGAGAAACCTGCCGTGCTGGTGCTCGATCGCACCGACCGGATCTCCGACCCGGCCGCCCGCCGGGAGATCCGCGCCCTGCTGACCGGCCCCCGGCCGACGGTCGTCGCGGGCACCACCGGCCTGGCCGAGGTGCACGACGTCCTCCCGGCGACCGGTTCGCCCACCCTTTCCGAACTGCACGGCAGCACGGCCGCCGTGCCCGGTGTCGTCTCCGGCTCGATCCGCTAGAAAGCCGAGGTAATCACTGTGAGCCCGATGTCGAAGGGCCGGCTGCGGCTCTCCCTGCTCGGCCTGCTGCTGGTGCCGCTGGCCATCGCGGGACTGCTCACCTGGTCGCTGGGCGATCCCGGCGACCGGTTGAAGGACGTCAAGGCCGCGATCGTCAACGAGGACGAGCCCGTGGAGATCAACGGACAGCTCACCCCACTGGGGCGGCAGCTGTCCGCGAAGCTGGCGGGAGGCGAGATCAGGAGCAACTACCACTGGGAGTTCGCCACCCGGCAGACCGCCGAGGAGGGCCTGCGCGACGGCACGTACGCGGCGGTGGTGACGATCCCGGAGAACTTCTCGGCGGCGGCCACCTCCTTCTCCGGCGACCCGGCCCGGGCCCAGCGCGCGACGATCGACGTCAGCACCGGCGACCGCGGCAGGCTGGCGGACGAGGCGATCAGCCGGATGGTGACCTCCACCGCGGCGAGCCTGCTCGGCCGGCAGCTGACCACGACCTACCTGGACAACGTCTACGTCGGGTTCAACACCCTCGGCGACAAGCTCGGCGACGCCTCCGAAGGCGCCACCTCGCTGGCCGACGGCGCCAAGCAGCTCGCGGGCGGTACCGGGAAGCTCGCCGACGGGGCCAACGAGCTGGCGGCGGGCTCACGCTCGCTGGCCGACGGGATGGGCAAGCTCGACGACGGCGCGGCGCAGCTTTCGCAGGGCACGAGCGGACTCTCGGACGGGCTCGGGCAGCTCCGGCAGCAGACCGGCCAGCTGCCGCAGCAGGTCGGCAAGCTCGCCGAGGTCTCGGCCCAGGAGGCGCAGGGCGTGCAGCAGCTCGACGACGGCCTCGCGGGGATGTCGCAGAAACTCGCCGAGATGTCCAAGCAGTGCCCGCCCGGGGTCATCAAGATGTGCAACGATCTCGCGATCCAGGCCGCCACCGCGCAGGCGCTCAGCGACGGCGCCGGGCAGGTCCGGCAGGCCAGCCAGGGGGTTTCCGGCGGCCTCGGGCAGCTCGCGGGCGGCATGCCCGCGCTCAGCGGTGGGATCGACCAGCTCGCCGGCGGGGCCACCCAGCTCGACGGCGGCGCCCAGCAGCTCGCGGGCGGGATCTCGCAGACCCGCGGTGGTGCCGACAAGCTGGCGGACGGCGCCGAACAGCTCGCGGGCGGCGTGCGCGGGGTGGCCGACGGGGCCCGCGAGCTCGGCAACGGTTCCGGGCAGCTCGCCGACGGCCTCGGCCAGGCGGTCGAGCAGCTGCCCAAGTACCCGGACGCCGACCGGAACAAGCTGGCGGAGGCGGTGGCCAGCCCGGTCGAGACCGCCGACGGCAGCGCGCTCGGCTTCGGAACGTCCGGCCCCTCGATGTACGCGGTCCTCGCGCTGTGGATCGGCGCGCTGGTGACGTTCCTGGTGCTGCGCCCGGTGCCGGCCAACGTCCTCGAATCGACCCGCTCGTCGTTCCGGCTGGCACTGCGCCAGTTCCGGCTGCCCGCGGTGCTCGGCATCGCCCAGGGCGTGCTGGTGAGCGCGATCGTCGGCGTCTCCGGCGGCCTCTCGGCCGGCCAGTGGCTCGCCTGCGCCGGGCTGCTGGCGTTGACCGCAGTGGCCTTCACCGCCGTGAACCAGGCGCTCGCGGCGGCGCTGGGCGGCATCGGCCGGTTCGCGGCGATGCTGGTGGGCGTGGTGCTGCTGGCCAACGGGTTCATCGCCGCGGTACCGGCGGCGCTGGGACGGATCTCGGCGGCCCTGCCGACCGGCCCGGCGCAGAACGCGCTCCAGGCGGTCATCAACGGGCTCAACCCCGGCGGCTGGGCGCTCGCGCTGCTGGTCGTGTGGGCGCTGAGCGGGCTGCTGGTCACCCACCTGGCGATCGAACGCCGCCGCACCGTGCGGGCGTCCCGCTTCCGGCCGGTGCTTGGCGCGCGGCGGGTGCCGGTGTGATCGGCGTCCACTTCGGACAGATCGGGCCGCTCAGGCGTCGGTGACCGGCCCGGGCAGCATCTGGGCGATCGAGGGCAAGCAGGGCCGGTGCGGCTTGAGCTGCCGGGAGCCGTGGGCGGGGTCGACCCCGGCAGCGGTTCCGCGGCCTTCATCGCCGGACCGGACTCCACCCCGCTGTCGCCGAACGCTTCGGACGGCCGCGTCGGCGATGCCGAGCCCGGTCAGCGTGACAGCTGAGGACTCCGGGTCAGCCCGTGCAGCGCCTCGACCAGCGGAGCCAGCTCCGGGGTCTGCTCCGCCGCGGCGAGCGCGGTTTCCAACGCCGCGTCGTGAGTCGGACGCGCCCGCTCCAGCAGGGCCCGGCCCGCAGCGGTGAGCTCGGTGTAGATCCCCCGTCGGTCGTCCTTGCACAGGACGCGGGTCAGCAGATCGCGGTCCTCCAGCCTGCTGACCAGCCGGGTCGTCGCGCTGCCGCTGAGCGCCGTGGCGCGGGCGAGCTGCTGCATGCGCATGTGCCAGCCGTCCTGGCGGCCGAGCGCGTCGAGAACCGTGTACTCGACGACCGACAGGCCGTGCTCGGCCTGGAGCGCCTTCTCCAGCGCGGCTTCGAGCACCCCGTGCAGCGCGGCGAGCGTGCGCCAGCCGTGGGCGCGCACTTCGACAGCATCGTCGGCGATTCCCACGAGCACCTCCTGCCAGTTGACCTACCACACCGACGTTACCAGCTTGCACGCATATGACGCGCGTGCAACTATCTCGCAGATCACAATACCTGCCAATTGAGTTAGACCGCGTGTGCAACTATTGTCGACGCCTGTAGAACTCAGACGCAGTCAGACAGGAAGGCCCGCACATGCCTCTCGCGCTCCTGGCCCTCGCCATCGGCGCCTTCGGTATCGGCACCACCGAGTTCGTGATCATGGGGGTGCTCCCGCAGGTCGCAGGTGAGTTCGACGTCAGCATCCCGGCCGCGGGCTGGCTGGTGTCGGGCTACGCGCTCGGCGTCGTCGTCGGCGCACCGATCCTCACGGTCCTGGGCACCAAGGTGTCCCGCAAGAAGATGCTGCTGTTCCTGATGGGCGTCTTCATCGTCGGCAACCTGCTCTCCGCCGCCGCTCCCACCTTCGCCGTCATGCTCGTCGGCCGGATCGTCGCCTCGTTCGCGCACGGCGCGTTCTTCGGCATCGGGTCCGTGGTCGCCGCCAGCCTGGTCGCGCCCGCGAAGAAGGCTTCGGCCATCTCGCTGATGTTCACGGGGCTGACCGTCGCCAACATCATCGGTGTCCCCGGAGGCACCTACGTCGGGCAGGCCGCGGGCTGGCGGGTCACCTTCGGCATCGTCGCCGTGCTCGGCCTGATCGGGTTCCTCGGCGTCGCCGCGCTCGTCCCCGAGCAGGGCAGGCCCGAGGCCGCGAGGATCCGCACCGAGTTCGCCGCGTTCCGCAACGTGCAGGTCTGGCTCGCGATGGCGATGACGGTCCTGGGCTTCGGCGGCGTGTTCGCCGCGATCACCTACATCGCGCCGATGATGACCGACGTCGCCGGCTACACCGAGGGCGGCGTGACCTGGCTGCTCGTGCTGTTCGGCATCGGCATGTTCCTGGGCAACCTGCTCGGCGGCAGGTTCGCCGACCGGGCTCTGATGCCCATGCTGTTCGTCGCGCTCGCCGCGCTCGCGGGCGTCCTGCTGCTGTTCACGGTGACGGCGCACAGCCAGCTGCTCGCCGCGATCACCCTGCCGGCCATCGGTGCCCTGGGCTTCGCCACCGTGCCCCCGCTGCAGAAGTGGATCATGGACCAGGCGCCCACCGCCCCGACCCTCGCCTCGGCCGCCAACATCGGCGCCTTCAACCTCGGCAACGCCCTCTCGGCGTGGCTCGGCGGCGTCGTGATCGCCGCCGGGTTCGGCTACACCTCGCCCAACTGGGTCGGCGCCCTGCTCGCGGGCACCGCGCTGCTGCTGTCGTTCCTCGCCGCCTTCCTCGACCGCCGCACCCGCGCGGCCGAGCCCGGCGCGGCACCCGTCCCCGCCGAGCCGGTCGCGGCGCAGCACTGAGCCGGGTGCGCCATCGCCGAGGACGTCGCAGCACTCGGCGAGACCGTCCCGGCGGAGTTCTGGACGGGGCTGCGCGAGGACGCGCTAATCTCCCCCGGGACGGATCTCGCCCAGGGCTGCGTCAGCGGGTGGGCAGCCCTCAGCGCAGCGGGTCGTAGGCCGCCAGGTCGATCCCCGGGTCGGCCTGGCGGGCCAACCGAGCGGCGACCGAACCCGCGTACGGGCCGATCGTCAGACCGGACGCCCCCAGGCCGTTGACCACCACCATCCCGGCGACCTGCGGAACCGGGCCGAGCAGCGGCCGGACGTCAGGCCCCATCGGGCGGAACCCGATGCGGGTCTCCACGTGCGTGGCGCCCGCCAGCCCGGGTGCCACCGACAGAGCTTCGCCGAGCACCTCCGCCATCCCGGCCGCGGTCACCCGGTGGTCGAAACCGGCGCCGTCCTCGCGGGTCGCGCCGACCACGACCCGCGAGTCGTCGAAGGCCAGGAGGTAGTGCCGCGACCGCGGCAGAACGACCGGCCAGCCCGCGGTTTCCACGCCCGGCAGCCGCAGATGCACGATCTGGCCGCGCTGCGGCACGACCCGCACCTGGACGTCGATCGGTTCGAGCAGCTGCGGCGACCAGGCACCGGCCGCCGCGACCACGGCGTCCGCCCCGATGAAAACGTCGTCGACCCGCACTCCGCGAACCGCGCTGTCGGCGACGATCTCGGCCGCGCCGTTGACGATCCGAGCACCGCGCCGGACCGCGGCGCGCCGCATCGCGTCACGGACCGCGCGGCCGTCCAGGCGTGCGGCTCCCGGAATGTGGATCGCCGGGCCGTCATGCCCGAGCGGCGGGAAGACCTCGCGGGCACGGCGAGCGCTGATCAACTCCACCTCGCCCGCCATCGGAGACTCCGCGGCGCGCTCGGCCACGCGCCGCAGCTCGTCCTCCGCCTCGGCTTCGGAGACCAGCCGCAGCGCGCCGACCTTCCGATAGCCGAACCCGGTCTCCCCATCGGCGGCCAACGCCGCCAGCAGGCCCCGGTAGTGCTCCGTCCCGGCGACGGCGATCCGGTACCAGTCCGGATCGTCCGTTCTGGACGACCACGGGCAGATGATGCCCGCCCCGGCCGACGTCGCCCGGCCCGGGATCGGCGAGTCCACCAGGACCACTTCGGCCCCGGCCCGGGCCAGCTCGTAACCGGCTGCCGCACCGGCGATGCCGCTACCGACGACCACCACCCGCATCTTCCGCTCCTCCTGGTTCGACCGACTCCTCCACACCACCAATACGCGTCGGAGTCTCCCCCGAGCAGATGTGGTGGTCCCCGCAGGTGGTGATCGACAGGTGGGTCATCGGCTCTCCGGCGTTGGCCAGGTGCCGATGCATGGTCGGATTCGGTGGGTGTCGGCGTGCAGGCCGGAACGGGTGGCTTCGCGGTATCCGGACAGGAGCGGGATACCGGTCGCATCCGTGGGTGGACACCCCCGTCGTTTCTCGCGACTGCGGCCAGCGACGCCTCCAGCTCACGGCGGCAGTCGCACGGCTGGCTGCCGAAACGTCACCGGCGACGCATTCGACGTGCATCGCCACGAACGGCAGCCCGGACGACGACGGGGCAGCAGCGCGACGTGTTCGGTTCCGGTGACCTCGTCGCGGAACCCCACGGCGTCGAAGTCCCGGACGGGATCGGCAACGCCGCCCGCGTACCCCCTCCGGTGCCGGGCGGAAAGTGGCGTCCCAGTCGGCGATCGGATGGCCGAGCAACCAGTAGCGCTCGACGTGGGTGAGGTGCTTGACGAGTCCGAGCAGGTTCGTCCCCGACGCCACGCCGGGCGTGCGGACCTGCGGTTCGGGGACGCCGTGCGTCTTGGCGATCACCGAGTCCCGCAAGTAGTCGAGGAAGCCCAGAAGCACTTGCTTCTCTCCCGGGCCGGTCTTGGGCGGACCGGGGTCGCGCCGATGTGTCTGGGGCATGGTCGTCCTCTCAGGCTGTCGTGCGGCGGATGACGAGCACGTTGTCGATGACCGTCGCGGTCTGCCCACCCGGACCCGTCGCCTCCCGCCTGGGCATGTCCGCGCGCTCGACCCGCCACCGGGCGTCCAGGGCCAGTTCGGCGAACACCTCGTCCGGCGTCGGGTAGTGGCTCTGGGCGCTCCAGGACCAGGGCGCCGCGGAACCGTGGTCGACGATCACGAGCCGCCCGCCGGGACGCAGCGCGTGCGCGGCGGTGCGCAGAACCCTGGCCCGGGGCAACGCGAACGGCGTGTGGAAGTACTGGGCGGACACCAGGTCGAAGCTGCCCTCCGGAAAATCCTCGGCCAAATCAACACATACCACCGACATCGCAGTGTGCAGACCACGTTCCTGGGCGTTCTCGGCGAGACGGCGCACTGCGTTGGCGGAAATGTCGACCGCCGTCACCCGCCACCCGCGCCCGGCCAGCCAGAGCGCGTCACCGCCGGCTCCGCAGCCCAGGTCCAGGGCGGTGCCCGGGGTGAGCTTCCCGGCGATCTCGGCCAGCACGGGGTTCGCCCGGCTGGTCTGGGCGGGCCGGGGCACGCGGTACTGCTCGTCCCAGAAGCTGGCGGCGTCGCGGGTGGATTCCATTGTCGATTTCTCCCTCGTGCCGGTCGTTGGTGCGGCAACCACACTCACCCGCAACCGCCACCGATTGCACGAAAACTTGCCGAACCGGCAAGACTGAAGGCATGAGCGAGAACATCGAGGATGTGCTGGACGCGGTCGGCCCGCGACTGCGTGCACTGCGCAGGCAACGTGGCCTCACCCTGGCCGAACTGGCAGCGAGGACGGGGATCTCGGAGAGCACCCTGTCCCGCCTGGAAAGCGGCCAGCGGCGGGCGAACCTCGAACTGCTCCTGCCGCTGGCCCGCGCCCACGACGTCCCGCTCGACGACCTCGTCGGCGCCCCTCGCACCGGCGACCCGCGAATCCACCTGCATCCGATCCACCGCCACGGCATGACCTTCATCCCGCTCACCCGCAGACCCGGCGGTGTGCACGCGTACAAGATGCTCATCCCCAGCCACAACCAGCCGACCGAACCGACGCCGCAGACCCACAGCGGCTACGAGTGGCTCTACGTCCTCAACGGGCGGCTACGGCTGGTCCTGGGCGAGCGCGACCTGACTCTGCCGCCGGGCGAGGCCGCCGAGTTCGACACCACGCAGCCGCACTGGCTGGGTTCGGCTGACGGACACGCGGTGGAGCTGCTCATTCTGTTCGGCGTGCAGGGCGAACGCGTCCACGTCCAGCCCCGGACGCCAGGGCGCGCCTAGGTCTTTTGGCCGTGCCACTTCTCCATGTGCGTGGCGTGCGTGTGCAGATAGGCGCCGGGCTTGAAGAAGTGGTCGTAGAAATCGAGATCGAGATGGTGCGCCTGGACGTAGTTCAGGATGAACACCGTCGGCACCGTCCCGGGGAACTTGCCGAACGTATCCAGCACGTACTGAGCCTGAAGACCCACGCACGCTTTGAACGCCTCGTCATGAACCTGGGCGCTCCCCCGGAATCCCGGGCTGTCGCTCCACGCGCCCGGCGTGTCGCGGTGAAACGGCCCGCCAGGACCGAACTTCCGTTCCGCGAACGCCTCGACCGCAGCTCGCATATCGGAATAGTGCGGCGGACAGTACGCCTCGAAAACCCCTTCCCGGCCAGTGGGGTTGGGAGTAGACCAACGCTCGTCCTCGTCGTAGCGGAACCCGAGGCCAGGCACATCAGGATTGCCCGAAGCGCCGAGCATCGAAAAACGATCGATCCCGTCGAACATCCAACCGCCGAGCCCCATCGCCTGCAACATCAGCACACCCGCGTAACAGGCGGTAGCAAGCTCCGCAGTGGCCTCGGTCAACGCGTACTGCTCGGCGAAGGTCAGCGGATACGGCTCCTCGACATCGACCAGCCCGCTGAACTCGTCCAGCCCAGGCAGCTTCCGGTGGTTGACGTCGTCGTAGATCGCATAACCGTTCTGCGCGAGGAAACACAGGACGGCAAGCAGGTGCTGGGCCAGATCCGCCACCGGAATGACCAGCAACGAGCCAGGAACGTTGACGCACCACGTGTTGTGTCCCTCGAGATAAGGCTCCTCCGCAGGCAAATAGAGCCTTCCGGCCGAGAGCCGACGCACCTGATCACGGTGACGCTCAACCATCAGCTCCGGCGTGACCTCCTCGGCCGCCGGATCGACTAGCGCACCAGCGTCACGGGTCGGGAAGAAGTACAGACCCGAGTCGTCGGTGAAGAACAGCTCAGCGGTGTGAAACCCAGCCGCGGAAGGGAAAGTACGCCCCGCCGCCCCGCCCGCGTAGTTCGACACATGCGGTGCGTACCGAGCGTGCCGGATGATCGAGTAATGCCAACCCGTCGTCCCACCCATCGCACTCAGCACAAGCATCCGCTCCAACTCCGTCAACGACAGCGGCTCATGCCTGGACCGGTAAGCCAGCGGCCCATCAGGGATCTCGTCCCCCAAGGCGAAGCGCCGCGAACGACGCCCGAACAGCGCCTCCACCAGCGGGAACGCCGCGAGTTCCTCGAACACCCCAGCGGCAGTCGTCTGCTCGAAACTCATCACGCCCCCTCGGCACTCGTGCGAACCTGCCTCCATCGTCAACCCGCGACCGGCCGCCGCAACACAAAACCTGCCTCACGCACGGTCGCGCGGCGCGGCCGTGGAGCGGTTCCGAGGTCTCCCGGTTCGGCGCCTCCGCCGTGATGGTGATCGCGTCCGAGGCCGAGCAGGAAATCACCACGTCGGTCTGCCGCCGGTGATTGGAGACCAGGTTCATCCCGCCTCACGTCGAATGCGTCTCGTGGGTGGGGCGTGCCCCTCGGGGCGCCGGATCCGTCGCGTCGGCGTGTCCGGCAGTCGCCGGGCGTCGATCAGTTTCAACCCCGCGAACCGGCCCGTGATGCCGCGGTGATCTCGGGTGCTGATCACGCCCCACACGTGCGCGGTGCACCAGACCAAGGTGACCGGCAGCCACAGCGTGGCCAGTCCCACCAGGCTGAGCAGGGCCTGCGCGAGTCCCAGACCACCGACGCCTGCCAGCCACCGGCGCAGCACCCGCAGCGGTCCCGGCCGCCGCGAGGCCGGGGCGATCGACCGCAGCTGCACCGCGTGCTGGCCCGGGCTGCTGCCGGCGATCAGCATCACGACCAGCAGCAGCACGGCCGGCGCGAACCACTCCGTGAAGGGCTCCAGCCACCACACGAAGCCGACCCCCGCGGCCCGCAGCACCACGTCGGCGACCCGCAGCGCGATGGTGCCGAGCCACCACAACAGCAGGAGATCGCAGCACATCCCGGTCAACCGGCGGAACCGCGTGACCGGCCGCGGCACCGTGGGCCGCGTCCCACCGCGACGGACCGGCAGCAACCGCAGCGCCGGGTTGACCAGCCGGCCGATCGCCGCTCCCGCGGTGTTCGCGATCAGGTCGTCGACGTCGAACAGCCGGTACGGGCACGGGTAGTAGAACCACACGCCGGTGAGCTGGGTCAGCTCGATCACCAGCGAGGTGCCGAACCCGCACAGCAGCACGCCGCGCATGCGCAGCCCGAACATCCGCCGGAGCAGCACGCCCAGCGGGACGAACAGCACGATGTTCAGCCCGAACTGCAGGATCGGGTCCTGGGCCAGCAGCGCGGAGAGCTCCGGCCAGGTGCGGGGCATCTGGAACCCGTCCAGGCCGGCGAACGGCACCCACTGCGGTCGCAGGCCCCCGTAGATCCGGCAGAACCCCGGGGTGACCGCTGGCAGCGGGGTCAGCACGTAGGCGACCAGCGCGCACAGGTAGAGCAGCGCCGAGAACCGCAGCACAGCGGTCCAGGCGCCGAGTTCACCGCGCTTGCGGTATTCCCGCGCGACGAACGGAACGAACAACAGCACGGCGAGAATGGCCGCGTAGAGCATCGCGAAGAGAGCAGGCAGTACCCGGCTGCTCACCTGATCCTCCAGGTGGTGGTCGAGGTGACGGATGTCCTCTGGATAGAGGGCCGGGTACTCCGTCGGGGTTCATCGTTATCCGCCGAAGAACGATCGGCGGTGCTTGCCGGTCCGCGCGGTGCGCGCGGGCGGGATCGTCAGTGCGAGCTTCCTCCCTGCCGTGCTTCTGTGATCACCGAGCCCTCAGCGTAGAAGTCCGCCAACCGTCCACGCCGCCGAGCCCACCGACGCTGCGATCTTGGCCCGCACCTTTACCGGAGTTGCCAAGCCCCGGTCGATGGTGTGGTGATGTAGTGCTCGGGGGCGGCGAAACCTCGGCGGTGGAAGGCTTGCCGCACGGCGGTTGCGCATGCCTGGGCCGATTCCGACGTGGTCAGGGCGATGACGCAGCCGCCGAATCCGCCACCGGTCATGCGCGCGCCGAGCGCACCGGCTTCGAGTGCGGTGTCAACGGCGACGTCAAGCTCCGGAGTGGTGACCTCGTAATCGTCTCGTAGGGAGACGTGCGAAGCGGTGAGCAGCCGCCCGATGTAGTTGACCGCGTCCCCCCGGAGCAGCCGCACGGTGTCGAGGACGCGGTTGTTCTCGGTGACGACGTGGCGGACACGTCGGCGCATCACCTCGTGGGGCAGCTGGTCGAGCGCGTCGCCGAGCTGGCCGGGGCTGATGTCGCGCAGGGCTCGCACGCCGAGCCGGCGTGCGGCCTGCTCGCAGGTCCGCCGTCTCCGGGCATATTCTCCGTCGACGAGCTGGTGCTGCGTGCGCGTGTTGATCAGGAGCAGTACGAGGCCCTGCGCGGCGAGGTCGAGTGGGACGTGCTCGACGTGCAGGGTTCGGGTGTCGAGGAACAGCGCGTGATCGGCTTTGGTGAGCAGGGATGCCGACTGGTCGAGGATTCCGCAGGGCATTCCGACGAAGTCGTTCTCCGCGCGCTGCGCCAGCCGCGCGACGTCCGGCCTGGCGAGGAGGATGCCGTGCAGGTGCGTCACGGCGAGCGCGGTCGCGCAGGAGAGAGCGGCCGAGGAGGACAGCCCGGCGCCGACGGGAACGGTGCCGTCGACGAGCAGGTCGAGCCCGCCGACCTCGTAGCCGGCTTCCCGCAGCGCCCAGACGACCCCGGCGGGATGCGCGGCCCAGCCCGCCAGCATCCCCGGCTCGAGCTTCTCGACGTGGGTTTCGACCCGGTCGTGCGCCTGAAGGGACACGAACCTGAGCACGCCGTCGTCCCTGGGCGCGGCCGCGGCGGAGATCGTGTGGGGCAGCGCGACGGGAAGCACGAAACCGTCGTTGTAGTCGGTGTGCTCGCCGATGAGGTTGATGCGTCCGGGCGCGGCCCAGACGGTGTCGGCGTGGCGGTCGAAGGCGCGCCGGAAAGCCGCGTCGACGGGGCTCATTCGCTGCTCCTCAGGTCGGTCGGGACTCATGCTCCGGCCTCCAGCTCCGGGACGTCCGGAACTAGCCGAGGTCGGGTTCGGCGCGGAGTTCGATCGATTCACCGGGTTGGTTCAGTTCGAGCGCGATCAGCTCGTTGTCGCCTTCGCGCCACAGCGGCGCGGGCGCGTACAAGGTGCGCTGCGGCCCGATGTGCCAGTACCTCCCGAGCAGGAAACCGTTGAGCCACAGCGCTCCCTTGTTCCAGCCCGGCAGCTCGAGGAAGCCGTCGGCGGGCGCATCGATCCGCAGGGTGGCGCGGTGGAACGCCGGACCGCTCGCGCCGGGTTCCGAGAACCGCAGCCCGCTCAGATCGTTCATGGGCAGCGGTCGGATCTCCCAACCGGACAACAGCTGCCCTCCGAGCCGGACATCGCCCCGGATTCCCTTGGTGTCGTTGATGAAATGGCCGAAGTTGATCCGCCCGCCCGTGCCCACGAGGATGTCCAGGCGTGCCGATTCTCCGGTCACCTCGATTTCCACGCCCTGGTCCGGCTGGTTGCGATCGAGCTCTCCCTTCCGCTCGCCGTCGAGGAACACCCAGGCGCGATCGCCGAGTTGGGAGATGGTGAGCGTGTTCTTCCCCAGCGGTCCCTGGACCGAGGTGCGGTAGTGGATCAGACCCTGTGCCTGGCCGACCTGCTCCATCGGCACCGGGGTGTCCCTGGTGACCGGCTTGGTGAGCCGGTCGAGCGAGTCGAGCAACCCCACGCTGGCCGTCGGCCGTGCCGACTGCGGAGCCAGCCGCGCGGGCGGCTCGGGAAGGGGTTCGTCCGGGAGCGTGGTGTAGCGGCCGATGACTTCGCGGATCTTGTGGAACTTCTCGGTCAGGTCTCCGGCCTCGCTGACCGGTGCGTCGTAGTCGTAGCTGGTGATCGTGGGCTGGTACTGCTTGGTCGCTTCGTCGTAGTTGGCGCCGCTCCACCACTCGAAGTTCGTGCTTCCCGCGGCCATGTAGAGGTTGATCGAGGCCCCGGCCGCGAGCATCTTGTCCACGTTCGCCGCGTCCTGCGCCGGATCCGTGGTGTGGTGCTGCTCGCCCCAGTGGTCGAACCAGCCATCCCAGTACTCGGTGCACCACAACGGGCCCTCGGGCTGGTACTTGCGCAGTGTCTCGAATGGTCCTGTCGGGTCCCCGGCGAAGTTGACGGTTGCCAGCGTGCCCGGCAGGTTCCCGTCACGCAGCGCGGCTTCGGAAGCGCCGTTGCAGCAGAACAGCAGGCTGTCGATGTCGTTCGCGCGCAGCTGGTCGGCCAGGTGTTGCAGGTACGCGGTGTCGTTGCCGTAGCTGCCGTACTCGTTTTCCACCTGGACCGCGATCACCGGCCCACCGCGGGTCGCCTGCAGCGGCGCGACGCGCGGCAGCAGCTGAGCGAACCACGTGTCGACGGCCTCCAGGTAGGTCGGATCGCTCGACCGCAGTGCTTGGTCCGGATTTTCCAGCAGCCAGGCGGGGAAACCGCCGAACTCCCACTCCGCGCAGACGTACGGGCCGGGGCGGAAGACCACCTTCAGGCCCAGTTCGCCCGCGATCTCGATGAACCGGACGAAGTCCCGCCAGCCCGAGAAGTCGACCTCGCCGCGCTCCTGCTCGTGGAAGTTCCAGGCCACGTAGGTCTCGACCGTGTTCAGGCCGAGCATGCGCATCCGGTTCAGCCGGTCCCGCCACAGATCGGGATGAATGCGGAAGTAGTGGATACCACCAGAGATGATCTGGAAAGGCTTGCCGTCCAACAGGAATCGGTCGCCGTCCACGGTCAGTCCACCGGGTGCGGCGGCCTCGGCGACCACCATGCGTCCCGGCCCGCCCAGCATCGCGGCGGACACCGTCACCGAGCCGGCCGCACCGAGGAACCGGCGCCTGCTCATCCCTTCCATTGTTCCTCCCGAGGAAGTCCACTGTGGAACCCCCGCCGCGGCCGCAGGGGCGCTGCCGCAGCGCGGTGTCGCGGACCCAGGTTCACGAGGCCAGGTCCGATTCGTTGATTCTTGTGTGGTTCTGTTCAGGTCTGTGCGCAGACGTTACAGCGATCTACGTCACATGGTCAAGATTGATTGCGTTTGATCCTGTGTACTTCTGTGTGGATTCAGGCGCGAGGTAAGATCAGCTCGTCCAGGACAGCGACCTCTTCCCCAGTGATATGATCTTGCACCCCGGAAGCCCGGAAGCCCGGAAGCCCGGAAGCCCGGAAGCCCGGAAGCCCGGAAGCCCGGAAGCCCGGAAGCCCGGAAGCCCGGAAGCCCGGAAGCCCGGAGATCGTTCTCGGTAGGCGAGGCTCGTGGTGGTCGTGCACCATGGCGTCGTGCGGCGGAGACCATCCGCGGTCGGCATGGGCCGTGATCGTCGAGGGCCACTGCGGCCCGTGTCGCCCGAGGAGCGGGTTCAGGGGACCTTCGACTGCGAGCGAACGGTCCTGGTCGTCGCGCGCACGGTGACCGCGACGGGTCGGTTGCTTGAAGCACTGCGGCTGTTCCGCAACGACTTCCGGGTCAAGCCCGTGTTCACGGTCAACGAAACCTCCCCGTACAGCTCGGGTGCGCGTGCTCTCCTGGAGAAGGCCGGTGTCGAGGAGATCGTCCCGTGGAACCAGGTGGGCAACCTCGACTACGCCTTGGCGCTGTCGGCGAGCGAGAACGTCGACTTCGGACAGCTGCGCGGAACCACGGTGGTCCTCCCGCACGGCATCGGCTTCAACAAATGGGTACCTGACCCCTCAACGGGCGGGACGCGCCTGGCCGGCCTCCCCCGCGCCGACGCGCTGCGCAGCGGCCGCGTACTCCTGGTCCTGAGCCACCCGGCGCAAGCGCGACAGCTGGAAGCGGCGTCTCCCGAGGTCGTCGGGCGTACCGCGGTGACTGGCGATCCGACCTTCGACCAGTTGCGGGCAAGCCTGCCGTTTCGCGAGCGGTACCGGCGCAGGCTCGGTCTCGACCGGCGGAAGCTCGTGCTGCTGAGCTCGACCTGGCGGGGCGAATCCGAGCTGGGGCGCTGGCGGACGCTTCCGCTGGAGATGCTGGCGAGCCTGCCTGCCGACGAGTACGGCGTCGCGTTGGCGATCCATCCCAACGTGTGGTCGTGGTACGGGTCCAGAGTCGTCCGGAACTGGTTCAGCGACGCGCTGGACGCGGGGTTGCTGCTCGTTCCGCCGGATCGCGGATGGCATGCCGCGCTCGTCGCCGCGCACGCGGTCGTGGGCGATCACGGATCGGTCAGCCTGTACGCGGCGGCGTTGGGCAAGCCCTTGCTCCTGGCGGCCTTCGGTGAAGAACACGTTCCCGGTACCCCGATCGAGCAGCTGGGCCGCTCGGCTGATCATCTCGACCCGGAGGCGGGCCTCCGCGAACAGGTGGAGGCGAGCCTCGACCGCCACGACCCGGAACGGTTCACAGAGCTGACCCGGCAGGTGTTCGCGCATCCCGGTGAAGCGGAGACGCTGCTGCGAGACCTGCTCTACCGGGAGCTGAGGCTCGCACCACCGGCCGGGCCGATACCGATGATGCGACCGCCGGACATCGAGGAGCTGCCGCGGCAGGTGACCGCGTTCGACGCCTTCACCGAATTCACCGGCCCTGGCGAGCTGACCATCTGGAGGTACCCGGCCGCGGCGCGCCCGTACGACGATGGCGCTGTCCAGCCGACTCCCGGACATCCGAACGCGGTGCGGCACCTTGCTGTGGACGAGGACGAGTCGACGTTGCACCGGCCCCACCAGGCCGCGGTGTTCACCTGCCGCAAGCCCAGTTCTCACACCGAAGCACAGCGGTGGACGGATGAGGCTTTGCAGCTGCTGCCAGGGGCTCGCGTAGCGGGTGCGGCCACCCGGTCCGGGTGCATCGTGCGGGTCAGGAACGGTCCATGCCTGGAGGTGACGGCCGACAGAGCGGTGGACCCGATGCTGCTGGCTTCCGCCGTCTACGCGTGCGTACTCGAACGCGGGGCCGGAAACCGGCGCCTCACCGTGCGCTGTGGTGACACGTCCGCAGCAGTCCGGCTGGCAGTTGTCTCCCAGCCCTAGGCGGGGCCTCGTTCACCGACTGAGATCGTCAAGGGCCTCGCGCAGCTTGTCGACCCGGGGGCTGCCGAACCTGACATGGATCTCCAACGCACGGCGCAGCTGCTCCCGCTGCAGTTCCCGCTCACCACGTTGTCCGGCGACCGCGGCCAGATCCTCACGCGCCTGCGCCTCGTAGTAGTCGTCCTTTCCTTCGACCAGCTGGTCGATGGCCCGCTGCAGGAAAGCGACGGCCTTTTCCCCATCGCCCAGTGCGTGGTGGGTCAGACCGATCGCGGCCAGGGCCCGTCCCGCCATGCGATCGTCCGGCACGGCGCGGATGCGTTCCAGCGCGTTTTCCAACGTCGCCAGAGCTTCCCGCTGGTTTCCCCGAGCGAGTTGGCTGCGGCCGAGGAAGTACATCACGAACGCCGTCCCGCGGTCATCGGCCGAGGCCGCGAACAACTCCAGCGCGCGCTGGTAGGCCGACACCGCTTTCTCACGATGCGCCTCGGCGTCGCTGGTTCGGGCGTACTCGTCGTGAAGGCGGCCGACCAGTTCCCATACCGAGGCCAGCAAACGCGGGTTCCCTGATGCTTCAGCCCTCGGAAGAGCCTCGTCCAACGCGGCCCTGGCATCGCCCAAGCGCCCGAGATCGGTGTAGGCACGTGAGACGAAACTGCCCAGCCGAACCGCTGCCTGGGGCGCCTCGTCCAACCGAGCCGCCCAGACGCCGAGCCTGCTCGACTCGACCCAGTCCTCCAGATACCGGAGGTTGACAAACAGCGCGGTCATCGCTTCGGCAAGCTGCCATGACGTGCGGTACTCGTTCTCGTCGAGTGCGCTTCGCAGCACCGCCATCAGATTCGGACGTTCCTCGTCCAGCCATTCCAGCGCATCCTGCTTGGCAGCGTCCCCCGAGAACGGGCTGGGCTCGTCGCCAAGCACTTCCGGATGTTCGGTGATCCGGAGCCGACCAGGTCCCATCACCGCGAGGTCGGCGAACGCCGCTCGACGCAGGAAGTGCTCGGCCGTTCGCCCGAGCACGTCGCGGCGGCGCGGGTCGCCTTCGTTGTCGGCGCATCCTCGCGCGTGACGGCGGACCAGGCTGTGCATTCGGTAGCGCCCGGTGCCTTTGTCGATGACGAGGTTGGCCTCCACGAGCACGGCAAGCGCTCTGCGTTCCTCGGCCGGCGAACCATCGCCGAGGGCGATGACCAGATCCGAGTCGAAGTCGGTGCCCGGAAAGCAGCCGAGCGTCCGGTAAAGCCGCGCAGCCCGCGACGGAAGATCCCGGTAACACGCCGAAAGCACCGAAGACACCTGTGCGGCACCGGGGAATTCGAAGGGAGCCAGTCCGCTGTCCTCGGCAACCACCTCGGCCACCAGATCCGCGACGGCCAAGCTCGGGTGGCTGCGCAAACGCGCGGCAGCGACGCGCAACGCAACCGGCAAACCTCCGCACAACCCCGCCAGCTCGCGCATGGCTTCCGGCTCGTCCGCGCCCCGGTGCGGACCGCACAGCGCTCCCAGCAGCTCGACGCCGGACTCGTCGGACAGCGGCTCCACCGACACCACCGCCGCCTCGTCGAGCAGAAGTTCGCTCAGCTGCCGGTTGCTGGTGACCAGCACGGTGCTCCCTGCTGACGAGGGCACGAACGGCGCTACCTCCGCCGGCTCGGCCACGTCGTCGAGCACGACCACCATCGGACGAGTTCTCGTCCGCGTGCGGTACAGGTTCGACCGGGCCGCCAGCGTCGGCGGGATGACCTTCTCCTCGACACCGAGCGCACGCAGGCAGTCCGCCAGTCCGTCGTTGACCGCGGCGCCACCGCCCTCCCGCAACCTCGCGAAGTCGACGTAGAGCTCCCCACCCGGGTAAGCGCCGTCGGCCAAGGCGACAGCCCGCTGCACCACCGCCGTCTTGCCCACTCCCGGAAGGCCGGTGAACACCGCCACCCGCACCCGACCTGACTCCGGGTCGAGCAGCGTTCTGGTCTGGGACAACTCGCGCGCCCGGTTGACGAACTCACCCAACGGCACGGGTACCTCGTGCGGCACCGGATCCGCCTCCGAAGCAGGCCGGTGCGGCTGCTCCCCGAGGTAGACCTGGCCATCAAACCGGCCGATCTGGAACGCGGCACCGCTCACTGTCCCCGACAGGTCGTTGTGCACCCCCGGTGACTCGTTCTCACCGTTCCCACGTCCCAGACCGCTCATCCTCGCCCCCGATGCGCTCGCCTCACACCGTGATCAAACCCCAACAGTACGCGACCCCCACATCGCTCTGAGGAGCAAACCAGCAGGTTGCGGCGAGGGCAGTTCGACCTGTCGCCACCCACCTCGGACCACTGTCCGGTCGCTCACAGATTAACGACAATGGTTGTCATTCCCGTCGCCTTCGGGGAGAGTGGGACGGTCACCAGCACCGCAAGCGAGGGAACCGTGATCGACCACTACGCCGAGTCCGCGGAGTTCATCGATCTCCTGATCAGTCCGTTCTGGAAGGAGTTCGGCCCTGTCCTGGCCGGCGCGGTCGAGACGACGGGGCCCGGCAGCGGCGTGGTCGTCGACATCGGGGCGGGCAGCGGCTGCGGGACGGTCGTGATCGGAAACGCGTTGCCCGGCGCGGAAATCCACGCGGTCGAACCTTCCGCCGGGCTCCGCTCGGTCCTGCTTGCGCGGATCAACTCCGACGAGTCGTTGCGCGGCCGGGTGACGGTGCTGCCGGAGGACTTCCTGCGGGCCCGGCTGCCCGACCGGTGGGACCTCGTGGTCGCCATGAACGTGATCGGGCACTTCAGCGCGGCCGAGCGCAAGGAGGTCTGGCGGCTTCTCTCCCAGCGGCTCGCACCGCAGGGACGCGCGGTGCTCAACCTGCAACCACCCGCGGAGCCGGTCGCGGTGCCCGAATCCCTGGCCGCCACCGCGCATCTCGGCCGCCGTCGTTACGAAGGCTGGGCGCGAGCCGAGCCCGCCGGCCACGACGCGCTCACGTGGCACATGACCTACCGGACCCATCACGACGACGACCTGGTGGACGAACGCACGGTGGCCTTCCACTGGAACCTGGTGACCGAGTCCCGGATGCGCGACGAACTCGCCGACGCAGGCTTGGAACTGCGCACCCTGCCCCCGGCCGAGTTCGGCGCGTACGTGATCACGAGGAAATCCCGTGGCTGAGGTGGAAGTCCGGGTTCGCGCCGCGGCCGGTGGACGGGTCCGGCTGTCGGTGCCGTGGCTCGTCGACGGCTGCGAGGCCGTCGTGCACGCACGGGTCGCCGATCTCGCGGGAATCCGCGCGGTTCGGGTCTTCCCCCGCACCGGCCACGTGGTGGCATGGATCGAGTCCCCGTGCCGCGCCGACCAGCTCGCGGACGCTCTGCGGGAAGCCCCGCACTCCGCGAAGCCGGTGCGGCGCGCGACGAACGAGCGGGTGCTACTCGGGGTCGCCGCGTTCGGCGCCGCTGCCCTGGCCAAGATCCTCTTGCACAGCACACCCGCCGGCCGAGCGGTGATGCTCCTGCTGCACCTCGGCGAGCTGGTGCACACGTCACGCGCTGTCACGGCTGTCTCCCCTGTTGCGCCGGAGCCGGTCCGGCCGAGCACTTGAGGTCCCGTCCGCACGGGCACAGACTGGGCCGTGCACCCGGGTGACCTCGCAGTCGGCGACGCGGGCAGCTCCGCGCCGCGAAGGGGGGAAGCATGCACGTGCTCGCCGGTCCTGTCGCGTCCAAGCTCGTCCACTACGCGATCTCGGGCACCATCGGAGTCGCTGTCGTCAAAGCAGCTCAGCGGGTAGCGCCCACGCTGGGGCCGGTCGCCCGCGAGTGGGCCGTGGCAGCCGCGGCCCGGGGCATCGTCGTGGGGCGCACGCTCAACGGCCTCGCCGAGGAGGCACGGCTGAAAGCGGGCGACCTGATCGCCGAAGCGCACGAGTCGCTGGGCGAGCAGGCCCCGGCCCCGTCATCGACCGACACCTCCGCCCACGAACACTGAACCATGTCCGGCGTCGTCGTGCGCTCAGCCGCCGGCGGTCGCGTGCGGTTGTTCGTACCGTGGCTGGCGGTGACCCCGGATGCGCAGGGGCTGGCCGCCCGGATCACCTCGGTCGCGAAGGTGCGGGCTGTCCGGGTCTTCCCCCGCACCGGCAACGTGATCGTGTGGTGCGCTCCCGACCGCCTCGACCTCGATCAGCTGGTGCGGGCCGTCGAGGAGGCTCCGCCCGCCGCCACGCCAGGCCGTCCCGCGCGCCGGGTGCCGCAGTCCTCCACCGGTGAGATCACCCGGCTGCTGCTCGGCGGCGCGGTGCTCGCCGTGGTCGCCCTGCGGCGGTTGCTGCGCAGGCCGAAGTGGGCGACCGGTTCGTCCGGCGTTTTCGGGCTCGCGACGATCGTCACCGGCCTGCCGTTCTTCCGCGGGTTCTTCCGCGGCGTGACCGGACGTGGCCACACGGGGACCGACGCGCTGGTGACGACGGCGACCGCCGTCGCCCTGCTGCTCCGGGAGAACGTCGTCGCCATCACCGTGTTGTGGCTGCTCAACATCGGCGAGTTCCTCCAGGCGCTCACGCTGCGCCGCACCCGCCGCGCGATCGAGGAACTGCTCACGGTCGGCGAGGAGCGCGTGTGGTTGCTGTGCGAGGGCGTGGAGGTGGAGGTCCCGCTGGAGGAGGTCCGGGAGCAGGACGTGGTCGTCGTCCACGAACACCACAAGATCCCGGTGGACGGTGTGGTCGTCTCCGGTCACGCGCTGGTCGACCAGGCAGCGGTCACCGGCGAGGCGCTGCCCGCCTACATCCGCCCCGGCTCCGAGGTCTACGCGGGAACCGTGATCACCTCGGGTTCGCTGCAGGTGCGCGCCACCTCGGTCGGCCCGGACACCACGGTCGGCCGGATCATCAAGCGGGTCGAGGAGGCCCAGGCCGACCAGGCACCGGTGCAGACCGTGGCCACCCGGTTCAGCAGGCGCTTCGTCCCGGTGTCGTTCGCACTGGCGGGCCTGACCTACCTGCTCACCCGCGACGCCCGACGCGCGATGACCATGCTGCTCATCGCCTGCCCCTGCGCCGCGGGCCTGGCCACGCCGACCGCGATCAGCGCGGCGATCGGCAACGGCGCCCGCCGCGGAACCCTGATCAAGGGCGGTACGCACCTGGAGCGCGCCGGTGCCGCGACCGCCGTGGTGTTCGACAAGACCGGGACGCTGACCGCGGGCCGACCGCTGGTCACCAGCGTGGTCACGCTCAGCGACGACGTCTCCGCGGAACAGGTCCTCGCGCTGGCGGCCTCCGGCGAGATCCACGCCCGGCACCCGCTCGCGCAGGCGATCCTGCGCCACACCCACGAACGCCACATCGAGATCCCCGTGCACCAGGCGTGCGAGGTCGTCCTGGGCATGGGGATGCGCGCCGAACTCGACGGCACCCGGTTGCTCGTCGGCAGCCCGGCCCTGCTGCGCCACCACGGGGTGGAGCTGACCGGCGACGGCCGGGCCTGGACCGAGCACCTGCGCGACCGGCGGGAGAGCGTCATCTGCCTGGCCCGCGACGAGGAACCGATCGGCCTGGTCGGGGTGTCCGACGCGATCCGGGAAGGCAGCCGGTCGCTCATCGACCAGCTCCACGTCCTCGGCGTCCGCCGGATCGTCCTGCTCACCGGCGACACCCCCGAGGCGGCGCAGGCCGTGGCCGACGACCTGGGCATCGCCGAGGTCCACGCGGGAGCCCTGCCCGAAGCCAAGTTGCAGCTCGTCCGCGATCTCCAGGCCGAAGGGCACACGCTGGCGATGGTCGGCGACGGCACGAACGACGCTCCCGCGCTGGCACTGGCCGACATCGGCATCGCCATGGGCACCCACTCCTCGCACGTCGCCCTCGAAACGGCCGACATCGCCCTGGCGGGCAACGACCTCCAGCAGGTCGCCGCCGTCGTCGAACTCAGCAGGCACACCCTGCGGGTCGTGCGCCAGAACTACGCGCTCGCGCTCGGTGTCAACATCCTCGGGCTCCTCGCGGGCGCGGGTGGTTCGATCAGCCCGGTCCTGGCGGCGCTGTTGCACAACGCCAGCAGCATCGCCGTCGTCGCCAATTCCGCCCGCCTGGTCCGGCACTCCCCTTCCCAGCAACCCGGAAGACCGAAGGACCGCTGACTTGCTTCGCGGCCACGACCGCCTGACCGGAGCCACCGAGCACGGCTGAGGTTCCGCGGCGGGCACCGGCTGCACATGAAAACGAAAATGGTTATCATTAGTGCAATGCGGGCCAGAACCGGAGAAGATCCGACCTCGGCCGGCGCGGGAGCCAGGGACCGCGGGTCAGTGGACCCGTTGGCCCACCGGACCCGCCAGCGGCGGGCCGTCTTCCGCGCGCTGTCCGGCCGTCGTGGATTCGTCAGCGCTCACGACCTGTACGACGCGATGCGGTCGGCGGGTGATCACATCGGACTGGCCACTGTGTACCGGTCCTTGCACGCACTCGTCGCCTCCGGGCACGCCGAGACCTTCCACGATGACACGGGAGTTCAGCTGTTCTGCGTGCTCGCGCCTGCCGGGCGGGGTTACCGCCTGGCGTGCCGCGTCTGCCATCGGCGCGTCCCGATCGAGGTGGCGCCGGTCGAATCATGGGCGGCGGATCTGGCCGCCGACCACGAATTCACCGACGTGCACCTCGTTTTCGAACTCACCGGGCTGTGCAGTGCGTGCTCTTCTCCGCAGCCAGAGGCCGCGGCGTCAGGCGACGGGTAGGCCCCCGAGAGCGGGTCATACGGCCTCGGCGCGCCGAGCGGCCGGTAGCGCAATCGCACCCCGGGGAACTATATGAAAATGGTTGTCGTTATCATTAGAGACCTGAACGGCGACGGCTGCGAGGTGCGATGAGCGAAGCGTTGAACCGACTCCTGGGGCGTTCCAGCCGCCCCGACCCGGCGCGCGCGGACCGAGCCGCGGAAATCGCGGACCTGGTGCGCGCCGCCCTCAGCCTCTCCCCGCAGGCCGCGGTGACCGTCCAGCAGCTGGCCTGCGCCGAGCCCGGGTGCCCGCCGATCGAGACCAAGATCGCCGTCCTGGGCGACGGCTCGGGGCGCCGCTGGACGATCCACGCCCCGATGTCCGAAGTGGACGAGCAGACCGTCCGCGAGACCCTGACCACCCGACCCGAAGGCGAGAACACATGAGCGACGCGGATTCCCGAGTACCGGTCACGGTGCTCACCGGTTTCCTGGGTTCCGGCAAGACCACCCTGCTCAACCGGATCCTCACCGAGAACCACGGCATGCGCATCGCCGTGATCGAGAACGAGTTCGGCGAAGTCGGCATCGACGACGGCCTCGTGCTCGACGCCGAAGAAGAAGTCTTCGAGATGAACAACGGCTGCATCTGCTGCACCGTGCGAGGCGACCTCATCCGCATCCTCGGCGCGCTGCTCAAGCGCAAGGACCGCTTCGACGCCATCCTCATCGAGACCACCGGCCTGGCCGATCCCGCCCCGGTCGCACAGACCTTCTTCGTCGACGACACCCTGCGCTCGCAGCTGCGTCTCGACGCCATCGTCACGGTCGTCGACGCCAAGCACATCATCCAGCACCTCGACGACGACAAACCCGAAGGCACCGAGAACGAAGCCGTCGAACAACTCGCCTTCGCCGACCGCGTGGTGCTGAACAAGACCGACCTCGTCGACACCGCCGAGATCGCGGAGGTCCAGCGCCGCATCCACGCCATCAATGCCGGAGTGCGAATCCTGCCCGCGCAGCACGGCAATGCCGACCTCGACGAGATCCTCGGCGTGCGCGCGTTCGACCTGGACAAGATCCTCGCCGAAGAACCGGAATTCCTCGACGACACCGACCACCAGCACGATCCCACCGTCACCAGCGTCGGCATCGAGACCAGCGGCGCGGTCAACGTCGAACGCCTCAACGAATGGCTCGGCACGCTGCTCGGCGAACGCGGAACCGACCTGTTCCGCAGCAAGGGAATCCTCAACCTGGCCGGAACCGACCAGCGCTACGTCTTCCAAGGCGTGCACATGCTCCACGACGGCGAACTCGGCACACCCTGGCGCGAGGACGAGCCCCGGCGCAACCGCATGGTGTTCATCGGGCGCAACCTCGACCGCGAGCAGTTGGAGAACGAGTTCCGCGCCTGCCTGGAACCGGAAACCGCGGAGGCACCCGCGTGACCGCGCTCGCGAACGACTCGTCGCTGCGGCCCCGCTGGAAGTTCGACGTGGGCGAGCCCGTGGTCGCTCTCGACGTGCTCCGAGGCGGGCCCAGCGCACCGGATTCCTTGGTGGCCGGCGGTTCCGAAGGCGCGGTGCGGGTCTTCGAGCCCGACGGCGCGCTGCGCCACGGGCGGGATCTCGACGACGCGTTGCTGGCCATCGCGCCCAGCCCGGACGGAACCCGCATCGCCGCCCTGGGCATGGGCAGCCGGCGGCTGTGGACGGCTACCGACGGAAACGAGCTGCGCGCCGAGGGCGCGGGGTGGTCGGCTTCGGCGGCGTGGGACCGGAGTTCGCAGTCCCTGGCGGTCGCCGACGGCCGGCGGGTTCGGGTGCTGGACCGCTCCGGCGCGACGCGATGGAGCTCCGAGCCGATGACCAGCACGGTCACCAACGTCCTGTGGCCGCGCGGCCACCGCCGCGTGGCGGCCTCGGCCTACCAGGGCGTGACGATCTTCGAGCCGGAAACCGACCGGATCACCAACACCCTGGAAGCGCCGGGGGCGATCTCCGGGCTGACCGCCGCGCCGAACGGCCGGTGGGTCGTCGGCGGCAGCCAGGACGCCACCCTGCACGGATGGAAGGTCGCTGACGGCGCGGACTTCCGGATGTCGGGCTTCCCCGCCACCGTGTCCCACCTCGCCTTCGAGGACAGCGGCCGCTGGATGGCCTGCGAGTCCGCCGAGGTCCTCACCTGCTGGGACTTCTCCGGCCCCGGCCCCACCGGCCGCGCCGGAGTCGTGCTGACCGGCCACCAGACCGCGGTGACCGCGTTCGCCTGGGCTCCCGGGCAACGGCAGACGCTCATCAGCGGTGACCAGGACGGCAACGTGCTGGTGTGGCGGATCGCCCCGACCACCAAGCCGGGAGACGAGCTCCGGCCCGCGGGCGGGCTCCGCGACGACGACCCGGTCACCGCGATTACCACCGGCCGAACAGGCTCTGGGACGTCCGCCGCCATCTACATCGGACGGCGATCCGGGCGGGTCGACGCGCTGTCGGTCACCTGACCCGCGAACCCACCCCGGGGTTCGCGAGACGGCCGGGGAGGGCGCCTCACCCCTGCGCCCTCCCCGGCCTCCCCGCGTGCTTGACCTCGAGCGCACTTGAACTCTTACCGTTGCCGGTGTCCCCATCGGAGGGCGAGTGCCAGGAGGAAACCACCATGCGGAAGATCAAAGAGGACTTGTGGGAGACCGAGCCCGAGTACCCGATGCCTGGCCTGAGCACGCACGCGTACCTGTGGCAGGCACCCAGCGGGAACGTCCTGTTCTACAACACGACCCACGAGCACGAACTCGATCGGATGGCCGAACTGGGCGGGGTGGCACACCACTACCTCAGCCACCAGGACGAGATCGCACCATCCCTGCTTGCGATCAAGAAGCGGTTCAACTCCACGTTGCACAGCGCCGCCGCCGAAGCTGACGTGGTGAGCGAAACCGCCCCCGTCGACAACGCGTTCGACCGGCGGCACGTAGCCGTCGACGACATCGAAGTCATTCCTACGCCGGGTCACACACCGGGCAGTACGTGCTTCCTGGTTCCTTCGCCCACCGGGCAGCGGTACCTGTTCACCGGCGACTCGATCTTCCTCGGCGCGGACGGGCGGTGGACGGCCGGGTACATCGAGGGCATGAGCGACCGCGATGCACTGGCCACGAGCCTCGCCGGACTCGCGTCCCTCACGCCTGATGTCGTGGTTTCCAGCGCGTTCGCCGGAGACTCCGGTGTCACCGAGCTCGGCGACCGACTGTGGGCCGACTGCGTCCAGGAGGCGTTGCGTTCCCTATCACCCGAAACCAACGCCGGCTGACCCGCACACTGCCGCGGTGCCGCCGGTCCACCGGGGAGAACGCCGTCAACCATCCGGTGTGGAGGCGTCGAGAACCTCCTGGGCCCGTGCGAGCTGAAGGGCCACCTCCTCGGGAAACGGGGTGGTACGTCCCGCCCTCGTGTCCACGTGAAGTGCGGTGATCTCCTCGGTGGAAACCAGCGTGCCGTCGACGAACATCTCGTGGGACAGCCGCAGCTTCTTCGCGCCGCGCTCGGTGATTCTGGTCCGCACCACCATTTCGGCATCCGGGCCGACCTCGCGCAGGTACCGGATGTGCGCCTCGACCGTGTACAGCGAGCAGCCGGTGCTGGTGCGGTACTGCTCGTCGAGACCTGTGCGCTCCATCAGCGCGTCCGTGGCGAATCCGAAGACGAGGACATAGTACGCCTCGCTGAGGTGGCCGTTGTAGTCGATCCACTCCGGACGGACGTGCTGCCGCAGTTCCCCGATCACGACTTCCTCCGGACTTCTTCGATCGCCCGCATCACGGCGATGACCGCGCGGTCGCGTTCGGCGACGAGCTCGGCGATGCTGCGCCCGCCCGCGGCGTCCTCGCAGCCCCGCACCATCCGGTCCCGCAGTTCCTCGGTCAGCTCGGGGGCTTCCAGGCGGGTCCACGGTGACTTCAGCGACGGTCCGAAGTGGTCCAGCATGTGCGCCATGCCGCCTTCTCCTCCGGCCAGGTGGAAGGTCAGGCACGGCCCCAGCAGCGGCCAGCGCAGCCCCGGACCTTCGGTGATGGAGGCGTCGATCTGCTCGACGGTCGCTTCGCCGTTGGCCACCATGTGCAGGGCTTCGCGCCAGATCGCCTCCTGGAGGCGGTTGGCGATGAACCCGGGCACCTCGCGGTCCATCGTGATCACCGACTTCCCGGCGACCTCGAAGAACTCCGCTGCCCAGCGCACTGCCCAGGGCCGGGTGCGCTCGCCGCCGACCACCTCGACCAGCGGAATCAGGTAAGGCGGGTTGAACGGGTGACCGACGACCAGGCGCTGCGGGGTCGCGCATTCCGTCTGCATCTCGGTCATCCCGTAGCCGGAGGTCGACGAGGACACCACGACACCGGCGGGCGTGGCCGCGTCGATGCGCGCGAGCAGGTCCCGCTTGATGTCGAGGTCTTCCGGTGCGCTTTCCTGGACGAACTCCGCGTCGCGCACGGCCGTCTCCAACGTGTCCGCGACCGTGAGGTTGTCCACCGACGCGCCCGGGGCGAGACCGAGTTCGGTGAGCGCGGGCCAGGCCGCGTCGACGAGCCTGCGCAACCTGGCCTCCGCGTCCGGCGCCGGATCCCAGGCCGTGACCTCGTAGCCCTTCGCGAGGAAGTGGGCGACCCAGCCGCCCCCGATGACACCGGCCCCGACGCAGGCGACCCGGCGCACGTCGGCAGGTTCCACCGATGGCTGATCAGTTGTCTCACTGGTCATGGTTTCAGCCCCTCCGCTTCAGGCCGAGCTTCTCGCGCGCCTGGTCAGGCGTCGCGACCTTGGCTCCGAGTGCTTCGACGATCGTCACCGCGCGTTCCACCAGCTGCGCGTTCGTGGCCTTGACCCCCTTGCTGAGGTACAGGTTGTCTTCGAGACCGACCCGCACGTGGCCGCCGAGGATCGCCGACTGCGCCACCCAGGGCATCTGGTTGCGCCCGATGGCGAAGCTCGCCCAGTTCGCACCAGCCGGAAGCATGTTCACCATGGACTGCAACACACCGGGATCGGCCGGAGCTCCGTAGGGAATTCCCATGCACAGCTGGAAAAGCGGCGGCGCGTCGATGAGCCCTTCCGCGATGAGCTTGGTGGCGAACCACAGCTGGCCCGTGTCGAAGATCTCCAGCTCCGGCTTCACCCCGAGTTCCTGGATGCGCGCCGCTCCGGCCCGCAGCATGTCCGGGGTGCTGATGTAGAGCTGGCTGCCCTCGCCGAAGTTCAGCGATCCGCAGTCCATCGTGCAGATGTCCGGGAGGAGTTCCTCGATGTGCGGCAGCCGCTCCAGGCCGTTGACCAGATCGGTGCCGTCGACCGGCTTGAGCGGGTCCTCCTGGTCGATGACGAGGTCGCCGCCCATCCCCGCGGTGAGGTTGATGACGACGTCCACATCGGACTCGCGGATCCGGCGGACGACCTCGCGGTAGAGCGCGACGTCGCGGGACCCCTTGCCGTCCTCGATGTTGCGCACGTGGATGTGCACGACGGCCGCGCCGGCGTTCGCGGCGTCGACCGCCGAGGCCGCGATCTGCTCCGGGGTGACCGGCACGTGCTCGCTCTTGCCCACGGTGTCGCCCGCGCCGGTGAGCGCGGCGGTGATGATCACTTCGTTGTTCATGTGCGTTCCTCTCCGCGCCGAGGGTGCGCGTGATCGCGTCGCCAACGTCGTTTCCGTTGCGACTGGGGGGATTTCCGGTGCCGGGTCAGTTCACTTCCGCACGATTTCGCGCTCGACGAAGTCGTGCAGTGCCTGGCGCATGCGCTCCACCGACCGGCCGGGGCGCTCGGTGAGCACCTGGATGCCGAGACCGTCGATGAGCGCGGTGAGCATCATCGTGAGGTCCTGGGCGTCGGTGTCGGCGAACACGCCCTGGTGCTGGCCTTCCTGGATGGTGCGGGCGATCGTTTCGTGCCAGCGGGTGTAGGAGTCGGTGTGCAGCACGCGCATTTCCGGTCGCAGCGCGCTTTCGTTCCACATCTGCAGCCAGATCGACCACTCCAGCCGCAGCGGCCCCGGGGTGGGCAGCTGCAGCTCGATCAGGCGCAGCAGCCGCTCGTGCGCGTCGGTGATGCTGTGCAGCTCGGCGACCTGCCGGTCGAACGCCTGGCGGACCGAGTGCCGCAGCGCTTCGGTGAGCAGGTCGTCCCGGCCGGGGAAGTGGTAGTGGATCGTGGCCGGGCTGGTCCCGCATTCCCTTGCGACGTCCGCGATCCGCACCGAGTGGTAGCCGCGCTCGGCGATCAGGTGCCATGCGGCGTCGAGGATCTGCTGGTAGCGGCCGGCTTCCTCCGGGCGGTCCGGGGACCGGTGCCGCAGCGCGGACCGCCGCGGCGCCGCGGCGACCGTCTCCGCGTCGTCGCTGCCGTTGAGCAGCCAGTTCACCGTCACGTCACCGGTCTCCGCGATGCGGGTCAGCTCGGCGGCGGTGAAACGCCTGGTCCCGTTCAGCGACTTCGACAACTTCGTAGCGTCCAGGCCGATCTGCTCGGCGAACGCCCGCTGGCTTCCCCGGTACTCGCGCAGCACCTGCCGCACTCGCTGACGCAACTCCGATGCCGTGTCCCGCACAGTTCCGGACGGTATCAGCGCATTGCGATAATCGCAATGACCCGCAGGATCGCAATCAGGCTCAGCAGACGCCGATTGCATCGAGATTGCGCTTTAACTGCATAAACAACTGGTTCGCTTGACCCGCACGTCGTTCTGCGCTCAGAGTATTGCCCCATCGCATGGCTGACTGTTCAGTCGAATCGCAACGATCGCGTCGCGTCCGGCCCCCCACGGCGGGATCACCGACAGGCGGCTGTTGATTCGGCGCGCCCCGCGCGCCGTCACTCACACTGAAGGAGCAGCAATGGGCACGCTGGCCGACCAGCCCGAACCCGACACCCAGGCCCAGCCCGCTGACACCGGGGCGCTCGGCATCGAGTCCCGGTCCATCGACTACGTTCCGCTGGCCGAACGGCACGGCAGGGTCTGGCACCTGTGGCCCGTGTGGTTCACCGGCGACGCGCACCTGGCGACCGTCGCCACCGGAGCCCTCGGCATCACGATGGGCACCAACCTGCTGTGGACGGCGATCGCGATCATCCTCGGGTGCGCGTTCGGCACGTTCTTCATGGCGTTCCACTCCACCCAGGGCCCGCAGCTCGGCCTGCCGCAGATGATCCAGTCCCGGCCCCAGTTCGGCTACCTCGGCGCCCTGCTGGTGTGGGTGGTCGCGCTGGTGACCTACGTCGGGTACAACGCCTTCAACACGCTGCTGGCCGGTGAGACGGTGCAGCTGCTCACCGGGGTCGACGCGGAGCCGGTGTACGTGGTGTTCACCGGTGTCGCGCTGGTGGTGGGGATCTTCGGCTACGACCTGATCCACAAGGCGCAACGCGTGCTCGCCTACGTCCTCATCGCCGCGCTGCTGGTGTTCACCGTCGGCATCGCGGTCGCCGGTGGCCTGCCTGCCGGGCAGCTCAGCTTCGAGGGCTTCCAGCTCGACCCGTTCCTCGTGCAGTTCTTCGTCGCCGCGGCCTACCAGTTGTCGTGGTCGATCTACGTGTCCGACTACTCGCGCTACCTCCCCCGCGACGTCGGGGTGCGACCGTCGTTCTGGTGGACCTACTTCGGCGCGCTGGTCGGCGGGGCCTGGATGATGCTGGTCGGCGCGATCGCCGCCGCGTTCAACGCCGAGCTCGGCGTGTCCGAGGCGGTGCGCGACGCGGGCGACCTGATCTTCCCCGGCTTCGGCAGCGCATTGCTGGTGGTGTCCCTGCTGGGCCTGATCACCATCACCGGCATCCAGTTCTACGGCGCGTCGCTGACGCTGCTGTCCATCAGTGACTCGTTCCGACCGCTGGCGCGCAGCACCCGCAGCAAGCGCATCGCGACGCTGCTGATCTCCGCGGTGGTCTCCACGGCGATCGCCTTCAGCGCCTCGGAGGACTTCCTGCACCAGTTCGGGGAGTTCCTGGAGATCCTGCTCTACCTGTTCACGCCGTGGACCGCGATCAACCTGGTCGACTTCTACTTCGTGCGGCACACGCACTACTCGATCCGGGAGATCTTCAACCCGCGCGGCATGTACGGGCGGTGGAACTGGCGCGGTCTGGCCGCCTACGCCATCGGGTTCCTGGCGATGGTTCCCTTCATGAGCAACGGGCTGTTCACCGGACCTGCCGCGACCTGGCTCGGCGGTGCGGACATCTCCATGATCGCCGGACTGATCGTGTCCGCGGTGGCGTACCTGCTGGCGTGCCGGTCGGTGGACGTCGAAGCGGAGAAGCGGCGGATCGCCGAGGCGGATCGCGACCTCGAACCGAGCGGCGTCGAATAGCCTTCTCCGCGACAAGGGCTCCGCAGGCCACACCCGGCCTGCGGAGCCCTTGTCGTTGACGGGATCGATCAGCCAGCGCCGTCCGCCCGGGAAGTGGGCGCTCCGCCGCGCGACCGCCTGGGCTGAGACCACCGGTAGCCCGGGTGGATCCCGGGACTGAGTTCGTGCTGGTCGGCGATGCGCCGGAGCAGCGCGCTCAACTGCTGGTGCTCGGCGCGGGTCAGCGCCTGGCAGATCTGCTGTTCGTGATCCGCGGCGACATCGAGGAGCGCGGTCAGCAGGTCGAGGCCCTGCGGGGTCAGGTGCAGCGCGTACAGCCGCCGGTCGCGGGGGTTCTTCCGGCGCTCGATCAGTCCGCGCTCTTCCAGTTCGTCGACGAAGGGGACGAAGCGGCTCGGCAGCATCCCGAGGTCGTCGGCGAGCTCGCGCTGGCTGCGTCCCGGGTTTTGCGCCAGGTGACGCAGCAGTCCCGCCTGCGCGGGAGTCAGGTCGAGCCCGGCGAGCCGTTCCGCGAACCGGCCTGCCGCGTGCGCGCCGAGCTGGGCGAGCAGGAACGCCGCACCGCCGCGCGCCTCAGGTCCGCCGTCCGCTCGATTCATCCTCACGCAATCATCGTACCCTCTTGCAATCATTCACTTCATGAACGATTATCTCTCTGGAACCGTTGCCAAGGAGGAATCATGACCACCGCCCCCAGCACCCAGCGCCCCGCGGCGCCGGCGCGTCGCCCGCAAGCCGGTCCGCCGCTGCTGGTCCCCGTTCTCACCTTCACCGCGTTGACCATCGGCTACGTCGTCGCCAACCGGTCCACGCCGCAGCCCGACGCTCCGGGCAGCGCGGTCCTGCACTACGCCCAGACGAATGCCGCCACGATCGAGGTCGGCGCCTTCCTGCTCTTCGCCTCCGCGGTGCCCCTCGCGCTCCTGGCGGCAGTGCTTTACCGGCGGCTGCGCGCGCTGGGCATCACCGCCCCGGGCTCGGCGATCACCCTGGTCGGCGGGGTGCTGGCCGCCAGTGAGCTGGCTATGAGCGCGATGCTCGCCTGGACCGGAGGCCGGCTGCCTGCAGATGCCGACCCCGCGTTGGCGCGTGCCCTGGCGGACCTGTCGTTCCTGTCCGGCGGACCCGGCTACGCGGTGACGTTCGCCCTGCTGATCGCCGGAATCTCCGTGACAGGTCTGCTCGCCAGGCTGCTGCCCCGTGCGGTGACGTGGACCGGCCTCGTGCTCGCCGCCGCCGGAATGGTCTCCACGCTCACCTTCCTGGCCCCCGGCTTCGGCTACCTCCTGCCGGTGGTCCGCTTCGGCGGACTCGTGTGGCTGGTGTTCGTCGCGGCCTTGATGCCGCGCACCCGCCCCCGCTCAGGACACCAGTAGCAGACAGCCCGCAACCGGAGAGCGACCTCACATGCTCAGCAACTATCCCGACCTGAACAGCAAGATCGTGCTCATCACCGGGGGATCCCGCGGCATCGGCGCGCAGACCGCACGGGCCTTCGCCGCCCAGGGCGCCAAGGTCTGCGTGGTCGGGCGCGACCAGGACGCCCTGGCCGCGGTCGTCGCCGGTATCACCGACCGGGGCGGCACCGCGATCAGCGCCGCGTCCGATGTCACCGACTCCACCGCGCTGGAGCGCGTGCGGGAACAGGTCGAGTCCCAGCTCGGCCCCGTAGACGTCCTCGCTTCCTTCGCCGGAGGCCAGGGCCGTCCGATCCCCGCCGCGGAACTGACCGAACAGCGCTGGCGTGAGGTGCTCGACTCCGATCTGACCTCGGCTTTCCTGACCATCCGGGCGTTCCTGCCCGGGATGCTCGAACGCGGCCGGGGCTCGATCATCACCATGTCCTCGGCCGCAGGCCGCCAGCCCAGCGAGGCCAACCTCGCCTACGGCGTCGCCAACGCCGGGCTGGTGATGCTCACCCGGCACCTGGCCGCCGAGATCGGGCCGCGCGGAATCCGCGTCAACTGCATCGCACCGTCCGCCGTGGAGACCGAGAAGACCCGGACCCACATGCCCGCCGAAGTGCGGCAGAAGATCGCCGACCTGCATCCGCTGCGCCGGATCGGAACCACCGACGACGTCTCCCAGGCCGCCCTGTTCCTCGCCTCCGAGGCGGCGTCCTGGCTGACCGGAATCACCATCGACGTCGCAGGCGGCCGGATCACTCACTGAAAAGAGAAAAAACCCGACACAGGATGTCGGGATTCCGGGGAGATCATGGTTCACCGGTCGGCGTCAACCGCGGACCGGACCACACGGACGGACAAGGAGCCCAATGGAATTCATGCCCGACACATCGGCACCGGACCTCCGGGGAAAGATCGCGCTGGTCGCGGGCGCCTCGCGGGGTGCGGGGCGCGGTATCGCCGTCCAGCTCGGCGCGGCGGGTGCGACGGTCTACGTCACCGGCCGCACGACGCGGGAGCAGCGCTCGGAGTACGACCGGCCCGAGACGATCGAGGAGACCGCGGAGCTGGTCACCGCCGCGGGCGGAACCGGTATCGCGGTACCGACCGACCACCTGGCGCCCGAGCAGGTGCGCGCTCTGGCCGAGCGCATCGACACCGAGCAGGGACGGCTCGACGTGCTGGTCAACGACGTCTGGGGCGGCGAGAAGCTGTTCGCGTTCGACACGCCGGTGTGGGAGCACGACCTCGACAAGGGACTGCGGTTGCTCCGGCTGGGCGTGGAGACGCACGCCATCACCAGCCACTTCCTGCTGCCGTTGCTCGTGCGGCAACCGGGCGGGCTCGTGGTCGAGATGACCGACGGGACGTCCGCGTACAACACAACGCACTACCGCAACTCGTACTTCTACGACCTTGTCAAGAACAGCGTGCTGCGCATGGCCTTCGTGCAGGCGCACGAGCTGAAGCCGCACGGCGGGACAGCGGTGGCGCTCACCCCTGGCTGGCTGCGCTCGGAGATGATGCTCGACGGGTTCGGCGTCACCGAGGACAACTGGCGTGACGCGCTGACCACCGTGCCGCACTTCTGCATCTCGGAGAGCCCGGCGTACGTCGGACGCGCGGTCGTGGCGCTGGCAGGCGACGCCGACGTCGCGCGCCGGAACGGCCAATCGCTGTCGAGCGGGCAGCTCGCGCAGGAATACGGCTTCACCGACCTGGACGGCTCACAACCGGACTGCTGGCGCTACCTGGTCGAGGTCGAAGGCGCGGGCAAGCCCGCGGACCCGACCGGATACCGCTGACCTGGTCCTGCCACCGCCCGTGCGCGCCAAGCGAACCGGTTCGCTTGGCGCGCTCCGTCCAATTTGGTCAAAACAGCCCGCGAGAGCCGTCAACAACAGGAAATCGAGGAGAACCGGCCATGTGTGAATCATGCGCCACGCCTGCCGGCGGGGTGAGCCGGAGGAACGTGCTGCGGACAACCGTGGCAGCCGGACTGGCCGGTACGGCCGCACTCAGCGCCGCGTGTTCGGGCCCGGCGCCGGCTGCGGCGGCCGGACCGAGCGGGGTGCACCTGCGGTGGCTGGGCATAGCGGGCTGGGAAATGGCCTTCGACGGACACCGCCTGCTCATCGACCCCTACCTCACGCGCCAGCAGTACGCGGGCCCCGACGGCAAGATGGACATGCGGTACCCGCTGGAGGTGAACGCGCGGATCATCGACTGGGTCCTCAGCGATCAGCTGGGTGGAGCGCCGGAGTTCATCCTCGCCACGCACGGGCACTGGGACCACCTCGCCGACGTGCCACCACTGCTGAACCATCCGAAGTGGACCGATCAGCGCATCCGGGTACTCGGCGGCGAAACGCACCTGAACCTCGTGCGCGCGATGGGCATCCCGCCCGCGCGCGAGCCCGACCTGGTGCTGGTCACCGGCGGTGAACACCTGCGCTTCCCACTGCGCAGCAACGAAAAGCCGCGACCCGACTACACCATCGAGGTGTTCCGCAGCCTGCACAGCCAGCTGGGTGGATACGGCTTCGCACCGGCCGGAACCCTGACCACCCCGCCGCGGAAACCGACAACACTCGGCGAACTCGTCGAGGGCGGCTCCTTGGGCTACCAGATCACCGTGGGAGACCGACTGCGCGTGATGTTCCTCAGCGGCACCGCCAACTTCGCCGAGCGGGAGGTCGCCGGGGCCAGGCCGGACGTGCTCGTACTCGGCGCCAGCGGCAACGCCGCGGTGCACGACTACTTCGAACGTGCGCTGGAGGCGCTGGGCTGGCCACGGATCGTCATCCCCTCCCATCACGACGACATGGTCACGCCCCTGGACGCCCCAGAGGTGCACAACGGGGTCAACCGGGAGGTCGTCACCACCCTGCAGAACATCCTCGGCGACCGGGGGCAGGTCCTCGACCCGCGCCACCTCCAGCAGTTCGAGATCTGACCGGCACTTCCGCCGGTGTTGCCCTCGACGCCGGGTCAGCGGCGGGCGTAGACGTAGGGCTTGAGCGGGGGCTCGGACCGGACGTGGGGATAGGCCACCAACTCGACGAGGACGGTGTCCCACAGGTCGACGTACTTGCCGGGGAAGGTCAGCGGGTCCACTCCCGGCATGAACAGCTGACCGCACGTGTCCGACGGCACGCGCTCGGGATCAGCGGGCCCGGGATGGGTGAGCGCGTCCATGGCAAGGGCGTAGGCGACGGGATCGTACGTGCCGACGGCGAGGTGGTCGGCCACATGCAGCGGGCAGACGTCCTGCACCGCGACGTTGGTGATGCTGCCTCCCCCACCGTGCAGGGAGGTCGTACCCGAGTCGTCGAGGTTGGGCGTCACGAACTGGTCGGTGTGGGAGTAGATGTCGGTGTAGGAGATACCGGCGAAGGTCTCCTGGTAGGAGTTGGTCGCCCTGGTCAGCTCGGAGTGGTAGCGCTGCTGTTGCAGCGCGGGCGCGCAACCCGGGACGCACATCCCGTCGACCGTCAGGCTGCCGTGGTTGGTGGCGGCCAGAGCCACGTAGTCATCGACCCCGGCCCGGATGTCGGGCCAGAACCGGAGCGCGAACCGAGGCACGAGACCGCCCTGGCTGAAGCCGACGATGTCGACCTTGTGACCGCTGGCTCCGCTGATCTCCCGGACCGCGTGCACGACGTACTCGGCCGACACCTGGACGTCGTTCATCGCGCTGTCGGGCAACGCCACCGAGCAGTACGGCCAGCCCAGCTGGTCCAGCGCGGCGAACCAGTTCCCGTCGAAGTTCGTGCCCGGATCCAGCGTGGTTCCATGGATCAACAGCACCACGTCACGGCCGGCGCCACGAACATCGGAAGTGCAGCGCAGGCTCTGCCGCAAGCGATCCTCCGGCACCGAAAGCGCGGGACCGGGCTGATCGACCGGAGCGAACTCGGGCTGGGCGGCGGCGGGTGCGGCCAGGCCGGGTAACAGGGCGAACACGACCGCAGCGACTGCCGCGATACCGCGGGTGAACCTCGCCATGGGGAGCTCCTTCTGGGCTGTGCCAACCGAAACTGGCGGGCGACGGGGCGAGCGGGAGCGTACCGGGAACGGGTCTCGTGGTCACCGCCGTGATCGGGCTGATCGCGGCCTTCTCAATGCGCGAGACCGCCGGGGAGTCCGTTGCTCCGGGCGGAAGATCTCGCCGGCGAGCGTTGATCAGGTTCGGTACGGGTGCCAAGCTGCGCACAGCGGAGAGGAGCCTGAAGTGCAGAACCCGACCCCGGACCGGACGCGCCTGCCGATCGCGGAGGCAACCCCTCCCCCGGCCACGTCGCTGGACGTGCACAGCCAGGACCCGGCGTTCGAGCCGGCACGTCCGCTGAACGCGCCGGAGGGCGCGCCGAACGTGGTGATCGTGCTGATCGACGACATGGGTTTCGGCGCCCCGAGCGCGTTCGGCGGTCCCTGCCGGATGCCGACCGCGGACCGGCTCGCCGAGGGCGGCCTGCGCTACAACCGGTTCCACGTCACGGCGATCTGCTCCCCCACCCGCCAGGCGCTGCTGACCGGGCGCAACCACCACTCGGTGGGCATGGGCGTCACGACCGAGATGGCCAGCGCCGCACCCGGCTACACCGGAATCCGCCCGCGCAGCGCGGCAACGCTGGCGCAGGTGCTGCGCGGCAACGGCTACAACACCGCCGCCTTCGGCAAGTGGCACCAGACCCCGGCCCGCGACGTCAGCGCCGCCGGTCCGTTCGACCGCTGGCCCACGGGCGAGGGCTTCGAGAGGTTCTACGGGTTCCTGTGCGCCGAGATGAACCACTGGTACCCGGTGCTGTTCGACGGCACCAGTCCGGTCGAGCCGTCGCGCAGGCCGGAGGACGGGTACCACCTGTCAGCGGACCTGGTGGATCAGGCCATCGACTGGGTGCGCGACCAGCGCTCGCTGAAACCGGATCATCCGTTCTTCGCGTACCTGCCCTTCGGCGCCACCCACGCGCCCTACCACGTTCCCAAGGAATACCGGGACAAGTACAAGGGCAGGTTCGACCACGGCTGGGACAAGCAGCGCGAGATCACCTTGCGGCGGCAGAAGGAACTGGGTGTGGTGCCGCAGGACGCCGAGCTGGCGCCGTGGGCCGAGGGCGTGCCGCACTGGGACGAACTCTCCGACGCCGAGCGGAGATCCGCCGCTTCCCTGATGGAGCTCTACGCGGGCTTCGCCGAGCACACCGACGACCAGGTCGGTCGTCTCGTCGACGCCCTCGACGATCTCGGCGAACTCGACAACACCCTGTTCATCTACATCCTCGGCGACAACGGCGCGTCCGCCGAAGGCGGTCTGGGCGGCACGCTCAACGAACACCGCTTCGCCAGCGGCATCCCGGACTCCGCCGAGTTCATCAACGAACACCGCGACGCCCTGGGCGATGCCACCACGCACGCGCACTACCCGGTCGGCTGGGCGCTGGCGATGAACACCCCGTACCAGTGGACCAAGCAGGTCGCCTCGCACTTCGGCGGCACCCGCGACGGCATGATCGTGCACTGGCCGCGCGGAATCGAGGAGCGCTCCGGCATCCGCCGGCAGTTCCACCACGTGATCGACATCGTGCCGACCGTGCTGGAAGCCGCGGGCATCCCGCACCCGGCCGAGGTGGACGGCGTCGCGCAGAAGCCGATCGAGGGCACCAGCATGCTCTACAGCTTCAACGGTCCCGCCGAACCGGACCGGCATCGGGTGCAGTACTTCGAGATGGTCGGCAACCGCGGCATCTACCACGACGGCTGGATGGCCGTGACCCGGCACGGCACACCGTGGGAAATGGTGCAGGACGGCCGTCGGCGCGGCTTCGACGACGACGTGTGGGAGCTGTACGACACCAACACCGACTGGACCCAGGCCCGCGACCTCTCGGCCGAACACCCGGGAAAGCTCGCCGAGTTGCAGCAGCTGTTCCTCGTCGAAGCCGCCAAGCACAACGTGTTCCCGCTGGACGACCGGATGACCGAGCGCGAGAACCCCCGCGAGGCCGGGCGGCTCGACCTCATGGGCGAGCGGCGCTCGGTCACCTTCCACGCGGGCGCCAAGCGGCTGACCGAGGAAACCGCACCGAACGTCAAGAACCGCTCGCACACCATCACCGCCGAGGTCGAGATCCCCGACGGCGGCGCGGAAGGGGTGCTCGTCGCCCAGGGCGGGCGGTTCGGCGGCTGGTCGGTCTACCTCCACGAAGGCCGGTTCTGCTACGCCTACAACTACTTCGGCCTGGAGGTGCACACCGCGCGCAGCCGGGACCCGCTGCCCGCGGGCAAGCACGAACTCCGGATGGAGTTCGCCTACGACGGCGGCGGAGTCGGCCAGGGCGGCACCGCCACGCTGCACGTCGACGGTGCACAGGCCGGCGAGGTCGCGGTGCCTGCCACGATCCCGTACTACTTCGCCTTCGACGAGACCTTCGACATCGGCGTCGACCGGGCCTCACCGGTGACTGACGACTACCCGGTCGTCGACAACCGGTTCACCGGACGGCTGCACCAGGTGCGCGTCGACCTGGGCGACGACCTGCACGACGACGTGACCGGCGGCCGGGCGCGGTTCAAGGCCGCGCACGACTGAAACCAGGCTGCTGCGCGGCCAGGCGCTGTCACCGGAGCAGCTCGGTCAACTTCGTCAACGCCTCGGTGATCTGCTCGGGCCGGAGGCCCATGTCCTCGCGCTGGTAGCCGTACACGTCCGGAGCCAGCGGTGCCAGCAGGACCTCCACCAGCGGCTCCGGATTCGCGATGTCGGCGGCGAGCAGCAACGAACGGACGTGCGCCCGCCAGAACCCGTAGGCCCCGGTCTGGAAGCGCGAGCGGCCGACCTCGCTGCCGAGGACCAGGTGCCGGTGCTTTTCCAGCAGGTCGACCATCGCCGCGTAGAAGGCCGCCAGCCGTTCGGCCGGAGTGGCGCCGGGGCCGAGGGGCGGATCGCCGCGCAGCATTCGTTCTTGCAGGGCGTGTTCGTGCTTGTCGAGCAGGGCCACGGCGATCGAGGCCCGGTCGGGGTAGCGGCGGTAGAGCGTGCCCCTGCCCACGCCTGCGGCGCGGGCGATGTCCTCCATCGTCACCTCGCGCGGTGAGCGCGAGGCGAACAGCTCGGCGGCAGCTTCCAGGATCCGAGCGCGGTTGCGCGCGGCGTCTGCTCTTTCCATGAGCCGGAGTCTATCTGGACACGCTGTCCGGTCCTGTGCTTAAGTGGACAGCATGTCCAGTTTGCTTCACTTAGACGCCAGCGCCCGCCGCACGTCGCTTTCCCGCAGGCTGTCCCGCACCTACGCCGAGGCGTGGCGGGCGAGCCACCCCACCGGCCAGTACGTCCACCGCGACCTCGCGGCCGAACCCGTTCCGCACATCGGCGAGGCGTGGACGGAGTTGTGCGACTACCTGCTTGCCCACCAGATCACCGAGATCGACCGGTATCCCGAAGCGGTGCGCACCGCGCCGCAGCGGCAGGCGTGGGAGATCGTCGAGCCGCTGCTGACCGAGGTCGTCGCCGCCGACGTGGTGCTGATCGGCACCCCCATGTACAACTACTCGATCCCGTCGGCGTTGAAGGCGTGGATCGACCAGATCACCTTTCCGCGGATGTCGCTCGCCGGCCGGTCCTTCGTCGTGACCAGCGCCCGGGGCGGTGCCTACGGTCCCGGCACCCCGCGCGAACCCTACGACCACCAGGAGCGCTACCTGCGCGACTTCTTCAAGGGCCACTTCGACGTGGACGACGTGCGGTTCATCAACGTCGAGCTGGCGAACTCCACAGTGGACCCGGCGCTGGAGCACCTCCGCCAGAAGCACACGGCCTCACTGGAAGCCGCGACACGTGAGGTGGCCGTTCCGTGAACTGGTTGATCCTCCTATCGGCGGGCCTGGTCGAAATCGCCTGGTCCCAAAGCATCAAGCCGACGCACAACTTCACCCGGCCGCTGCAGACGCTGATCTGCCTGCTGCTCATGGCAGCCGCGGTCCTGCTGCTGTCGATCGCGATGAACTCGATCCCCGTCGGAACCGCCTACGCGGTCTTCACCGGCATCGGCGCAGTCGGCGCCATCGCGCTGGGCGTCCTGCTGAACAACGACCCGTTGAGCACGGGCAGGGTTCTCGCGCTCGGGTTGATCACCGGAGGGATCGTGCTGGCCAGGGTCACCAGCTAGCCGATCCCCCTTCCGCCGGATCACCTGGGGCTCAGGGTCAGCCCGGTTCCCCAGCAGTCCGGGCACATCCGGCGGATGGTGTCGAACTCCGGTGCGGCCGTGCCTTCGGGGTACCGGGCCTGGACGGCTTGGACTTCGCGCTCTCCGGCGCAGTGCTCGCACACGGGCCGTGGCCACACCGCGCGCGGTAGCGCTTCGGCCTGGCGGACCACGTCCATCCGCAGCTCGTGGAACTTCTCGGAGAGGGCGTCCGGTTCGGCGTGGCGCCGGCCGCTGGGCGCGGTCTCGGCCAGGCATGCCTCGAACGCGCCCAGCGCCTCTTCGAGGTCGCCGCCGAACGAGCCGATTCGACGAACCTGCGCCACGTCAACCTCCCAAGCCCTCGGCGGTGGTGATGACGTCCTGCGGCACCGGGCTGTCGGTGGCCAGCGCGCCGAAGAGCTTCTCGGCACCCTCGTCGTCCCACTCGACGACGGAGGCGCCGCCGTCGGTTTCCCCGAAGCCACCGAAGGGCACCGTCGTGGTGACGCCCTGCCCGGAGGCGATGCCCTTCATCGCCAGGCCCAGCGAGCCCAGGTGCCAGACGTGGTCGCCGGTGTCGACGAGGAACGACTGGGAGGTGTTGAGGATCAGCGGGAACAGCCGGAACGGGTTCGCGAGGACCTCCGGACCGGACACCTTCCCGGTCAGCGCCGCCAGGAACTCACGTTGCCGCTGGACCCGGTCCAGGTCTCCCTGCGCGGTCGCACGGGTCCGCACGTAGCCCAGCGCCTGCGGCCCGGCCAGCGTCTGGCAACCCGGCTGGAGGTCGAGGTTGGCCTTGGGATCCCGCATCGGTTCCTTGACGCACAGGTCCACGCCGCCGACGGCGTCGGTGATGTCGGCGAACCCGCCGAGGCCGACCTCGGCGTAGTGGTCGATCCGCACACCGGTGTTGCTCTCCACGGTCCGCACGAGCAGCTGCGACCCGCCGTAGGCGAAGGCCGCGTTGAGCTTGTCCTTGCCGTGCCCGGGGATCTTGACCAGCGAATCGCGGGGCAGGCTCACCATCGTGGGCTCGCCGGAGCCTTCCGGGATGTGCACCAGCATCACGGTGTCGGTGCGCCGGCCCGCGGTGTCCCCGGTGCCGAGCTCGGCCTGGCGCTCCTGGTCGAGCCCTTCGCGGCTGTCGGAGCCGACCAGCAGCCAGTTCGTGCCCGGCCCGTCCTGCGGCCGGTCCCCGTCGGCGGGCAGGGCTTGCTCCCGCTTCAGCGAGTAGTCCACGTAGAGCACGAACCCGGCCAGCGCCAGCAGCAGCACGGCCAGGACCGCGAGGAGTTTCCGGCCGCGTCGCTTGCGCCGCACCGGCGGCTCCGGAGCCCGTCCGCGCGCCTCGTATCCCGGTTGCGTGTAGGCCATATCGCGTTCCTTCTCTCCCTGCCGCGACGCGGCTTTCGTGCCGATCGGTTCCCCGAACCCGGCCGTGCGGCGGGCAAGCATCGCAGAGATCAAGGCGGCCAAATAGGAGGAATGACACAGCGCGAGCAACGATGGGAAAACGCCCGAATCACGCCGAAGCAACCTTTTTCGTGAGCGTCGGGTTAGTTGCGGTTACCAACGCGCCGTCAATGCAGAACAGGGAGTTCTTCCGAAGTGGATTCACTTCCGATGCGTCGACACTTCCCCGATTCCGGGCCGCCGCGGCCTTGCGACGCGGATCTCCGGGTCTTCACAATCGCGGCCCATGAGTTACCACCCCCAGCAAGGCCACAACCCCTACCCACCGCAGGGACCTGGCCACCATCCGGGACACGGGCCGCCGCAGGGCGACTACCACGGCCAGGACAACCGGCGCCGCGACGAGGCAGGCGACACCGTCGCGAACGTCATCCACATCGTGACCGGCGCGGTCGTCACCGTCTTCGTGCTGCACATCCTGTTCGTGGTCTTCGATGCCAACCAGGGCAACGAATTCGTCTCGTTCGTCTACGGCCTGGCCCAGGTCCTGGTCCTCGGGCTCGGCGACGTGTTCACCCCCGACGACGCCCTGCTCGGCGTCATCCTCAACTACGGGCTGGCCGCCCTCGTCTACCTCGTCGTCGGCCGCGTCATCACCAAAGCCATCCGGCGCTGACGTCCTCCCCGACATCGTCAGGTCGTGCCCGCTGCAGCTGGCCTTCGGCAGAACAGTGCGGAGCGCCCGCCCGGCACGACGGCCTGGCGGGCGCCTTCGCGCGTTTCGGCTACCGGACGCCGGCGCCGCCGGTCACGATGGCCTTCACGTCCGCCGCGTCGTCCGGTGTGTAGCTGTACGGGATCTCCGCGACGCTGCCACCGGTCTCACCCGCACCCGAGTTGACCACGTGGTTGTCCTGCGCGACAAGGGATCCCGGGCCGGAGTCGCCCTCGCCGAGGTGGAACGGGTCCGCGACGTTCTCGAAGGAGTTGCGCTCCACCAGCACCCCGGCGTTCATCGTCGAGGCGACGCCGTAGCTGCCGATGTCGTTGTAGTAGTTGTTGAACACGTGCACCGGGTTGCCGAACCGCACGCGGGGGTTGCGCTGGTTGGTGCCGTCGAACCAGTTGTGGTGGTAGGTGACCCGCAGCTTCCCGTTGTCTTGCCCCTCGTTGTCGTCGCTGTGGCCGAGCAGCGCGTTCTTGTCCTGGTCGTGGAAGTGGTTCCAGGACACCGTCACGTTGTCCGACGCGGACTTGATGTCCAGCGCACCGTCCGCTGCCCGGGACAGGTCGTTGTGGTCGATCCAGATGTTGGTCGACTCCTCGACGTTGATGTTGTCGTCACCGGAGCCGCTGATCGTCAGCTGCCGCACGATCACGTTGTTCGCCTGGCGGATGCTCAGGCCGCCACCGGTGAGCACTCCGGTGGTGCCGACTCCGGCGATCGTCTTGTCCGAGCCGACCCGCACCATCCCGGACAGGGCGATGGTGCCCTCGACCTGCACGGTCAGCGGGCCGTCCGCGGCGACCGCGGCGGCGAACTCGTCGGGCGACGACACAGTCACCGTTTCACCGCCCGCGCCACCAGTGGTGTCGGCGCCGAAACCGATCGGGGCGTCGGCCCGGTCGGCCGCGGCGGTGGCGACTCCTGTCGCCCCGGCCGCAAGCGCACCGGTCATCAGCAGACCTGCAAGGGATTTGCGCATGATCTTCTCCTCTTTTCCTTGTGGGGACGGGAAAGTCACGCAGTGATCGAATCCTCGTCGAGCGGTCACAGTCCTCTTGCGAGCCGGTGGTAGGCGTGGTTCCAGCGGAGTTCGCTGGTGAAGCGCCGCGTGCTGGTCCCGGCGTCGATGAGGGCCAGTTCGGTCCCGGTCATCTCCGCGAGATCGGCCAGGTGCTCGCTGGTCAACGCGGTGGACAGGACGGTGTGGTGCGGGCCTCCCGCGATCAGCCAGGACTCCGCCGAGGTCCGCAGGTCGGGACGCGGTCGCCAGACCGCTCGGGCGACCGGGAGCTTCGGCAGCGGGGCGTCCGGTGCGACGACGTCGACGTCGTTGGCGATCAGCCGGAACCGCTCACCGAGGTCGGCCATCCCGACCACGACCGCCCCGGCCGCGGGTGCGGCGTCGAACACCAGCCGCACCGGATCCTCGCGCCCGCCAATGCCCAGCGGATGGATCTGCAGGCTCGGGGTGCCCGCCGCGAGGGACGGGCACACTTCGAGCATGTGGGCACCGAGAATCCGCTCCTCACCCGGCACCAGGTGGTAGGTGTAGTCCTCCATGAACGAGGTGCCGCCGGGCAACCCCTCGGCCGCGACCTTCAACGCACGCAACAGCACCGCGGTCTTCCAGTCACCCTCACCACCGAAGCCATAGCCCTCGGCCATAAGCCGCTGCACGGCCAAGCCCGGCAGCTGCCGCAGACCGCCGAGATCCTCGAAGTTGGTCGTGAACGCGGTGAAACCGCCACCGGTGAGGAAGTCGCGCAAACCGAGTTCGATGCGCGCGCCGTACCGGAGACTGTCATGGCGCTCACCACCGGAACGCAGCTCGGGTGCGACGTCATAGCATTCCTCGTACTCCGCCACGAGTTCGTCGACCCGCTTGCCCTCGACGGCGTTGACGACGGCGACCAGATCGTTGACACCGTAGGTGTTCACCGAGGCACCAAACCGCAACTGTGCCTCGACCTTGTCACCTTCAGTCACCGCGACGTCGCGCATGTTGTCGCCGAAGCGCGCGACCCGCATGGAGGCCATCTCCGCCCGGCCCGCCGCAGCCCGCGTCCAAGTACCGATCCGGTCGAGCACCGCCGGATCTGCGACGTGGCCCGCGACGGTCTTGCGCGGGATACCGAGCCGGGTCTGGAGGTAGCCGAACTCGCGGTCGCCGTGGGCGGCCTGGTTGAGGTTCATGAAGTCCATGTCGATCTCGGCCCACGGCAGCCGCTGGTTGGCCTGCGTGTGCAGGTGCAGCAGCGGTTTGCGCAGCAGGTCGAGACCGGCGATCCACATCTTCGCGGGGCTGAAGGTGTGCATCCAGGCGATCACACCGACGCAGGCGTCGTCGGCGTTGGCATCGAGCATCACCCGCCGGATGGCACCGGGGTCGGTGAGCACGGGCTTGGCGACGACGGCGGCCGGGAGCGCCGCGTCCAGTGCGGCGGCGATGGTGTGCGCCTGGCCGGCGACCTGGTCCAGGATCTCCGGTCCATAGAGCCCCTGACTGCCGGTCAGGAACCAGACCGTGCGGGCGGAATCAGGCATCGGTGCCTCCGGAGTCGGCGCGCTGGCCGTAGACGTTCTGGTAACGGTCGAAAAGCCGGTCAACGTCGTCCTGTTCGATCGGGACAGGTTCGCCGAGCTGGCGCGCGATGTGCGCGGTGCGGGCCACGTCCTCAAGCATCACTGCGGCCTTGACCGCCTCGCGGGCGTCGCGGCCGATGGTGAACGGGCCGTGGTTCTGCATCAGCACCGCGCGGGAACGGCTCCGGCGCAACGTGTCCACGATTCCGCGGCCGATGGAGTCGTCGCCGATGATCGCGAACGGGCCGACCGGGATCTGCCCGCCGAACTCGTCGGCGACCATGGTCAGCACGCACGGGATCGGTTCCCCCCGCGCAGCCCACGCCGTGGCGTAGGTGGAGTGCGTGTGCACCACCCCGCCCACTCCGGGCATGTGCCGGTAGACGTAGGCGTGCGCGGCGGTGTCGGACGAAGGATTTCGCTCACCCTCGACCAGTTTCCCGTGCAGATCGGTCACGACCATCGAGTCCGCATCGAGGTCCTCATAGGACACTCCGGAAGGCTTGATCACCATCAGGTCCCGTCCGGGCACCCGCGCCGAGACGTTCCCGGCGGTCCAGATCACCAGCTGGTAGCGGGTCAGTTCACCGTGCAGGTCGGCGACCGTGCGGCGCAGCGAGGTGAGCGTGCTGGTGATGTCGGAGCTGATCGTCATGGTTCAGGCGACCTCTCGTCCGGGGTGGCGGTCGACGGCTGCGCGGCGGATCGCTTTCAGCCGGTGCATCACGTCGGAGGCGTCGCGTCCGAAGTGGTCGTGGAGGTGGCAGTACTCGCGGTACAGCTCGTCGTAGGCGGCGACGTTGGCGGGAACCGGCACGTGAACGGCGTCGTTCTTGCGCCCCATCGCTTCCGACGCGGCGTGGATGTCGGCATGGGCCCCGGCGGCCACGGCGGCGTGGATCGCCGCCCCCAGCGCCGGTCCCTGCTCCGAACCGATCGTGGACAGCGGCAGGTTGGTCACGTCGGCGTAGATCCGCATCAGCAGCGGGTTGCGCAGCAGTCCTCCCGCGACGACGAGCTCGGTCACCGGGAGACCGGCGGAGGCGAAGGAGTCGATGATGCGACGGGTGCCGAACGCGGTCGCCTCGATCAGCGCGCGGTAGACGTCCTCGGGCCGGGTGGCCAGGGTCAGTCCGACGACCAGGCCGGACAGCTCGTGGTCGACCAGGACCGAGCGGTTGCCGCTGTGCCAGTCCAGGGCGACCAGGCCGTGTTCGCCGACAGCCTGGCCGGTGGCGAGCTCGGTGAGCAGTTCGTGCACGCCGATGCCGCGCCGCCGCGCTTCGCGCTGGTAGTCGCCGGGAACCGAGGTGGTGACGAACCAGTCGAAGATGTCGCCGACCCCGCTCTGCCCGGCTTCGTAGCCCCACAGGCCGGGGGTGATGCCGCCGTCGACCACACCGCACATGCCCGGGACCTCGCCGAGGGTGCCGGCGTTCATCACGTGGCAGGTCGAGGTGCCCATGATCGCGACCATCTGGCCCGGCCGGGTGGCCCGCGCCGCCGGGGCGGTGACGTGGGCGTCGACGTTGCCCACCGCGACCGCGATTCCCTCCGGCAGTCCGGTGAGTTCCGCGCCGCGCGCCGACAGGCCGCCCGCGCGGTCGGCGAGCTGCCCGATCGGCTGGTCGACCTTGTCGGCCACGAAACCGGCGAACGCGGGGTTCAACGCGGTCAGGAAGTCCCGGGACGGGTACGCGCCGTCCTGGCGGAGCGCCTTGTAACCGGCGGTGCAGGCGTTGCGCACGTAGTTTCCGCACAGCTGCCACACGATCCAGTCCGCGGCCTCGACCCACCGGTCCATGGCGGCGTAGACGTCGGGCGCCTCTTCGAGGATCTGCAGTCCTTTGGCGAACTCCCACTCCGAGGAGACCAGTCCGCCGTAGCGGCGCAGCCAGGGCTCCCCGCGTTCGCGGGCGAGCGCGTTGATGCGGTCGGCCTGGGGTTGTGCGGCGTGGTGCTTCCACAGCTTGACGTAGGCGTGCCGATTCCCGGTGAACTCGGGGAGTTCGTTGAGCGGAGTCCCGTCGGCGGTGGTCGGGATCATCGTGCAGGCGGTGAAGTCGGTGGCGATCCCGATGACGTCGCCGGGATCCACTCCCCCGTCGGCCAGCGCCGCGGGTACCGCGAAGCGCAGCACGCCGCGGTAGTCGTCGGGGACCTGCAACGCCCAGTCCGGCGGCAGCGGTGCGCCGGAGCCGGGCAGCGCCCGGTCCACGACGCCGTGCGGGTAGTCGTAGGTCGCCGAACCCAGCTCGGCACCGTCGGCCACCCGGACCACGACCGCACGGCCGGACAGCGTTCCGAAGTCGACGCCGACGACACAGCTCTTTGGTGTTGCTCGCATCGAGATTCCTCTTAGGACGTTCGTGGTCACCGGAGCGGTCGGAGCCGCAGCCACAGCAGGAAAAGTGCCCCCACGACGGCCATGGACAGCCCGGTCCACAGGTTGATGTTGACTCCCTGCGCCTTCTCCAGCGCGGCGGCGTCGGTGCCGAACAGGCCCACCAGTCCGATCAGGACTCCGTAGAACAGGAACAGCCCGCCGATCGCGGTGCGGACGTCGAACAGCGTCGCCGCGACCGGTTTCCGCGCCTCGGTTCTCCGGGTGGGATCGAGTGTGCCTTCGGACATGGGAAACCTCCGGATCGTGTTGGCTCAGAAGGAGAACGGGACGTAGCACAGCGCGGCCAGGACGATCGCGCTCCAGCCGAGGAGGGCGGGTTTCCGGTACCAGGCGTCGTCACCGGGCTCGCGCTCGCCGACCGCGCGGGCGGCCGACCTGGTGTAGACGAGGCCCGCCAGTTCGGCGTCGGACTTGGGTTTGGTCGCCAGCGCGATCGGCACGCTCACCGCCACGTCGACGACGAACGCGACGATCGAGGCGGTCATGTTCGCGCCCTGGTCGGTGCTGATCGGCACCATGCCGCTCTTGTAGGCCAGGTAGAAGCTGATCGGCGCGAGGGTGCCGAGCAGCAGGCCCCAGAAGCCCGCCTTCGCCGTCATCCGCTTCCAGAACAGCGCCAGGATGAAGGTCGCGAACAGCGGAACGTTGAAGAACGAGAACAGGGTCTGCATGTAGTTCATGATGTTGCTGAAGGACGCCGCGATGAACGCCGTTCCCATGCCGACCACGACGCCCACCGCCGTGATCACGCGGCCCACGCGCAGGTAGTGCGCGTCGGGCATGTTCGGCTTGATGTAGGCCTGCCAGATGTCGGTGGTGAACACGGTGTTGAAGCTGGACACGTTGGCCGCCATCCCGGCCATGAACGACGCCATCAGACCGGTGACCGCGAGCCCGAGCACGCCGTTGGGCAGCAGGTCCCGCATCAGCAGCGGAATCGCGTCGTTGAACTCGAAGGCGCTGCCCGGCTGCCCGATGCCGGGCTGGACGAGCACGGCGATGATGCCCGGCAGCACCACGATCAGCGGGATGAACATCTTCGGGAACGCCGCGATCAGCGGGGTGCGGCGGGCGGCGGAGAGGTTCTTCGCCGACAGCGACCGCTGCACCTCGGCGAAGTTCGTCGTCCAGTAGCCGAAGGACACGGCGAACCCGAGTCCGAGCGTGATGGTCAGCCAGTTGGCGCCGAGCGGGTTCTCCTGCCCGAAGCCGGTGTTGCCCCACGCGGTCAGGAAGTCCGCGCCCTGCGTCGCGGTGACCTTCTCGACGAGACCGCCGATCCCGCCGACCCGCATCAGGCCGAGGACCGTCAGCGGCACCAGCGCGGCGACGATGACGAAGAACTGCAGGACCTCGTTGTAGATGGCCGACGACAGCCCGCCGATGACGATGTAGGCCAGCACGAACAGCCCGGCGACCACGATGGACACCGGAAGCGGCCAGCCGAGCAGCGCGCGCAGCACGATCGCCAGGGCGTAGAGGTTGACCCCCGCGATCAGCACCGACGCGACCGCGAAGATCACCGAGCTCAGCAGGTGCGAGGACCTGCTGAACCTCTTGAGCAGGAACTCCGGGACGCTGCGCACCTTGGAGTTGTAGTAGAACGGCATCATCACCAGGCCGAGGAACACCATCGCCGGGATCGCGCCGATCAGGTACCAGTGCACCGTGTAAGCGCCGTACTGGGCTCCGTTGGCGGCCATGCCGAGAATCTCGGTCGCGCCCAGGTTGGCCGACACGAACGCCAGGCCGGTGACCCACGCGGGCAGCGAACGGCCGGACAGGAAGAAGTCCAGGCTGTTGCGCACGCTGCGCTTCGCGGCGAAGGCGATGCCCAGCACGACGACGAAGTATGAAGCCAGGATCAGGTTGTCCGTCCAGTTCATCGACAGACGCAGAGAATCCGCAAGTATGTACATGGTTCGCTTTTCCTCGGTTTGCGGAAAAATCAGGGCGCGCGATTCCGGGCGCGACGCGTTCGAAACGAAAGAACAAGAGCCGGGAATGAATCCGGCGAGAACAGAACACGCGCACATGACCGCGTACAGAGCCGGGAAATCCCGACGCGCATCCACTATTGCCGGGAATGCATCGGCGAACTGCTCAGAAGAATCCAGGAAAACGCGTCAGCGGCACTCCTCTCTCCGCCCGGAGGCGGTGTCGACCTGATCAGCGCGTTCCGGTGCTCTCCCGCACGACGAGCTCGACGGGCACGATCGACCGCATCCGGGTTCGCTCCCCTTCGATGCGGTGCAGCAGCTGACCGAACACCTGCCGCCCCAGCGAGATGAAGTCCTGGCGCACGGTGGTCAGCGGCGGTGAGAAGTAGGCGGCTTCGGGGATGTCGTCGAAGCCGACGACGCGCACGTCGTGCGGCACGGACACGCCCGCCTCCGACAGCGCGCGCAGCAGCCCCAGCGCCATCTGGTCGTTGGCGACGAACACCGCGTCGACCTGGTCGTGGCGGAGCAGCTCGCGGCCCGCCTCGTACCCGGAGCGCGGGCTCCAGTCGCCGCGCAGGACCGGTGGCTCGGGCGCGCCGCGTTCGCTCACCACGGCTCGCCAGCCCTCCTCACGCGCCTGGCTCTCCAGCCAGCCGTGCGGACCCGCGATGTGCCAGACGGTGTCGTGCCCGAGCGAGAAAAGGTGCTCAGCCGCCTGCCGGGCGCCGTCGCGGTGATCCACCGCGGCGACCGGGACGGACGGCTGGTCGACGTCGGCCACGGCCACCAGCGGAACGTCCTGCGGGACGTCCTCAAGGGCCCGACCTGCGGCGACGTGCGGCGCTATCACGATCACGCCTTCCACCCCCTGGCTGCGCAGCCGCTCGATGGCCTCGACGATCAGCGGGTGCTCGGGCGCGCTGACGCTGGCGACCGAGACGCCGTAGCCGGCTTCCCGCGCCGCGTTCTCGATCCCGAACAGCGTGCTCGCCGGCCCGTAGAGGACCGAGTCGAGCGCGACCGCGCCCAGGGTGCGCGACCGCCCGGTGGCCAGGCCGCGGGCCAGCGAGTTGGGGCGGTAGCCCAGTTGCTCGACGGCGTCGAGCACCCGGCGCCGGGTGGCGGCGCGGACCGAACCGTTGCCGTTGATCACCCGCGACACGGTCATGTTCGAGACCCCGGCGGCGGCCGCGACATCGCTGAGCGCGGGCTGCCTGCCGGCCGCGGGCGCGTTCTCGGGTCCTTTGGCCATCCGCCGGTTCCTCCCGTTCCGCCACGTCCGAGTGACAGTGATGTTAGCGGTAACACAGATCACGTCAACCCCGCGTTCCGCGCAATCCGCGAAAAACAACGCCGTGACTTTCCGGCTTGACCGCACCGCGTTTTCCGCCGTACCGTCCGATCTCGGCCGCGAAACGCCGGCGGCTGCTTCCACGATGTACGGCGTCTTCTACGAGGACATCAACCGCGCCGCCGACGGCGGGCTGGTGCGGAACCGGTCCTTCGAGTACGACCCGGCCGACAATCCCGGCTACACGCCGCTGACCGCGTGGGAGCAACCTGCTCGACCCGGTTTCTGGGCGAAATCGCCGAACCCGGTCTTCACCAGCAACGACCCCAACCGGCACACCCGGATCCAGACCTTCGAGCGGATCCCGACTGGGGATCACTTGATGAGATGGCGCCAAGTGGTGTTGACACACCAGGTTGAAGATTGAACGTCCCAGGTGCCCCGGCGTGGGCTCGAATGGTGGGCAATGTCCCCTGCATTGATACGGACGGTAGTCTCTTCGGGACTCTGGGGTAATGCGTAGCAGGTTCAACTGGGGATGTGACACCTGATGATCGAGTTGGCTGAGCTCATCCGGCAACTGCGCAGCGAGCTGAACCTGGCCACGGCGACAGCGGAGGGTGAGCCGCTGCGCTTCGAGCTGGGGCCGGTCGAGCTTGAGCTGACGGTCTCCGCGGACAAGGAGCACGCGGGCACCGGAAAGGTCCGCTTCTGGGTCGTCGAAGCCGGTGTGGACGAGAAAACCAAGTGGCAGCAGGCGCAGCGGCTCAAGCTGACCCTGCAACCGCGGCTTGCCGGTTCGGATCAGACACCGTGGATTTCGGGTGCGGAGGCGTTCGACGAGCGCTGAGGAAGGGCATCGGGATGGGTGTCCGCGGTATCGACCCCGGTCGTGTCGCCGAACTCCTCGTCGTGACGTCCGGCTCGGACCGCAGTCGCGGTTCGGGTTACCGGGTGGCCACCGGCGCCGTGCTGACCGCGGCCCATGTCGTTGCCGGGGCGTTGGACGTCCAGGTCCGGTTCAACGCGGATCGCAGTGACGAGTGGACCTCCCGTGGTGTCGTCGCGTGGGAATCGCGGGAATGCGATGTGGCGGTCGTGCTCCTGCAAGAGACCGGGGACGACGTCCGCCCCGCGGCCTTCGGTGCGGTGGGTGATCGGGACGCCGTCCTGGAGTGCAGCGCAGTCGGGTTCCCGGCGTTCAAGCTTCGGAAGGACTCCGCCGGGCCGGGATGGTTTCGCGATTCGTGCCATGTGGTCGGGCGGTCCGCGGTGTTGTCCAACCGGCGTGAGGGCGCGCTGGAGGTGGTGGTTTCCGCGCCTGATCGGCCGTTGAACGGTGCCGGGTCTCCGTGGGACGGAATGTCGGGAGCGGCGTTGTGGTGCCGTGGCCGGATCATCGGGGTGGTCAACAAACATCACCGCTCCGACGGTCCGGGACGGCTGTCGGCGACCCGGCTGGACCGCTTGCACGAGTGGATTGCCGATCACCAACGGCAGCGGCTGTGCGAGCTGATCCGGTTTCCGGCCACCGCCGAGGACATGAGCACGGTGGTGCCCGAACACGTCGAGGATCTTGTCGAGGCCGCATACGCCGCCCATGCCCGCGAACTCGCACCCGCGGTGCTGCGCGACAGGGAAGAGGAACTCGACGAGTTGGCCGTCTTCTGCGCTGGGAGCGACCCTTTCCAGTGGTGGCAGGCGCCCCCGTGGGCGGGCAAGACCGCGCTCTGCGCGCAGTTCGTGGCGAGCCCGCCGGCCGGAGTGCGGGTGGTGTCCTTCTTCGTGACCCGTTCCCCGGGGCAGGACAGCAGCGATGCCTTCGTCGACGCGATGGTGGAGCAGCTCGCCGCGATCGCGGGGGTCAACATCGCGGACACGGTCACCACGTTGGCTGGGCGCCGTGGCTTGTGGAGCCACCTTCTCACCAAAGCCGCGGAGCAGGTCCGTCTCCGGGGGCAGCGACTGGTCGTCGTCGTGGACGGGCTGGATGAAGATGCGCGAATCGGGGCTGTGGGCCCGCGGCAGAGCATCGCGTCGCTGCTGCCGTCGTCTCCACCGGACGGAGTGCGGATCTTGGTGACCAGTCGTCCCCACCCCGTGGCAGGCGACCTCCCCGGTCAGCACCCGTTGTGGGCGTCGGTGCGGCGGTTGGAACCTTCGGCGCACGCGCGAGAGCTCGAACACCGTGCCAAGCAGGAGCTGGCGGAACGGCTGCACGGAGACGAGCTGGACGGCGACCTGGTCGGCTTCCTCGCGGCGTCGGGCGGCGGGCTGACCGCACGCGACCTCGCGAACCTGACCGAGCGGCCGGTCTTCGTACTGGAAACCAGGATCAGCAGTGTCTTCGGCCGCAGCCTGCGGGTGGGGCCACCGGGCTCGTCGGCGGCTGCCGTGGCGGACGAGCCGACGTACCAGTTCGCGCACGAGACGCTTCTGACCCTGGCCGAACAGATGCTGGTCGATGTCATCGCGAAGTACCGCCATCGCATCCACCTGTGGGCCGACGACTTCCGCGAACAGAACTGGCCTGCGACGACACCCCGGTACCTCCTGCAGCCGTACACGAACCTGCTGGTCTCGCTCAACGCGGAAACGCGGCTGTGCGAACTGGCCGTTGACGTGGCGCGGCACGATCTCCTGCTGCGGAGTTCGCAGAGCGATGCCACCGCGTTCACCGAGATCCACGCCGCGGAGAACGTGCAGGCAGCACACGCCCACCCGGACGTGTGGTGGTCGGTGCGGCTGGCTGTTGAGCGGGATCGGCTGCTGCGACGCAACGAGTGCGTTCCGGAGCAGCTGCCCGCTCTGTGGGCGAGGCTCGGGCACGTCGAGCGCGCCGAGGCGTTGGCGCGCAGCCTTCCTGACCTGTCCGTGCGGGCGCGGGCTTTCACGTTGTTGGCCGAAGCGGTGTCCGCGTCCGACGGGCCCATGGCGCTGCGGTTGGTCAACGAGGTCATCGAGGGCGTGGCCGGGGAACGCGACCCGGAAGCTCGAACGCAGTCGCTTGCGCACCTGGCCAGGGTCATGGCCGCGTTCAACCCCCGGCAGGCGCTCAACCTGCTCGACGGCGAAGGCGCGAACGACGGCGGACTGGCTCGTGCGCACAGGCTCGCGGATCTCGCCCAGAGCGCGGGTGCCGGTGAACGAGAGCACGTGGACGAGTTGATGCGCACGGCGGAGCAGCTTGTCCGGGAACACCTCGATTCCAGCGTCGATGTCTGGCCCACCGCAGCGCGCACCTACGGGTACCGGTCGCACATTCCCAGCGTGCGGGCGGTCATTCGGACCATCGCGGTCGTGCTGGGTGACTTCGACCGGGCCGAGGAACTCACCACCGCGATCAAGGTCCCCTTCGATCGTGCCTGCGCGCTCGGTGACCTGGTCGAGCACGTCGCAACCGCCGAACCGAGCCGGGCTCGCCGACTGCTCGGTGACGCCGAACATGCCTTCCACGAGGGTTGCAGGACTGAGCCCACTCCACCTTTGGATCCAACGCTGACGATGGTTCGTGCGTTCCGTGCGACCGGCGACTACGACCGAGCGGAAGCATTGACTGCCCTGATCGAACCGATGGACCTGCGAGTCACGGCTCTTGGGGATCTGGCGTGCTGCGTCGCACGTACCGACCTGGCGTGCGCCGACCGGATTCTCGACCGTGCAGAGCACGGTCTTCGCAGCGTGACCGATGATCACGACAAGTGCAGCCGCTACCTGGTGGTGTCGGCAGCTGTGGCGAAGCAGCATGACCGGATGCAGCGGCTGGCCGACGGCATCGTCGACCGGCGCACCCGCGCGTGGGCGTTGCTTCTCGCGGCTCACGCGGTTCTCGCTGACGATCAGGCGTGCGCTCGCTCGCTGGCCGTGCAGGCGGAGCGCCTCATCGAGGACCTGGCCGATCACGGCAGCCGGGCGTGGCTGATGCGGTGTCTGGCCGAGGTTTCGGTGCCGCTGGACGCGGCGTGGGCGGAGCGGACGACCGCCCGGATCGAGCGGCTGACCCGTTCGATGGCCGATGGCCAGACCACCAAGGTGATGAGTGCTTTCGCCTCCGCTGCGGCGGAAATCGGTGCTCTGGAACAGGCGGACCAGTTCGCGGATGCGGTGATCGAACCGTCTGAAAAGGCCAGGACGCTGGCTCTGATGGCTCTCGGCGCCGCACAGGTCGATGACTGGGACGCAGCGGACCGATGGGCCGCCATGATGGACGGCAGGCACACGGAGTGCTTGTTGCCCTTGTGCTTCTTCGCGGCACGCGAAGGACAGTGGGACAGGGCTGGGCGATGGGCTCACTCGATCGCCGACGCACGAAGCCAGGTCCGAGCGTTGAGCAGGCTGGCCGAGGTCGTCGCAGGCGTTGACCTCCGGTGGGCCCGGCGGCTGATCGAGACCGCCGAGCAGCGGATCGAGGACATCACCCACGAGTCCGACAAGCAGCGGGCGAGGGCAGCGCTGTCCGTGGCAGTGGCATTGACCGGTCAGTGGGACAAGGCCGACGAGATGGTTCGGCCGCTGACACATCCAGCCGAACAGGTCCAGCTGCTGCGGTCGCTGGCCGCCGTCGCGGCGGAACACCAGCAGTGGATGTGGGCCCAGAAGTGGATCAGTGCCGTCGTCGGCACTGCGGAACGTGCTTACGCGGCTCGCCCCGCGGTCAGGCAGGCCGCCGTCGTCCATCCCGAATGGGCGCACCACCTGAGCCATGCGCTCCTCGTGTCGTTGCGCAGCGACCGGCAGCACCGGAGGGAAGAGTCGCTGTCGCATGTTCTGGGAACGGTCAGCGAGATCAACGCTGGGGCGGCGGAATTCGCCGCTCGGCAGCTGCCGGGCACCGCGGACCGCGTCCGCGCGCTGGCCGCCGTCGCCACGACCCTGGCCACCTGCGGCGATGCGGAACGGTTTCGGATCCTGGCCGACGACATCGAAAGGGAGTTGACGGAGCTTGCCGACCTGCTCCTGCGAATCGATGCCACCTCAACAGCGGTCGTGGCCTTCGGCCCAGTCGACGCGGACCGTTCCGACCGCTTGGCAGCCCGGGTGGAATCGGATCTTTCCGCGATCAGGGATCCGCGCAGCCGAACCAGGTTGCTGAAGCGTTGGGTCACCATCACCGCATCTCTCGGCCAGGCCGAGCGCGCTGAGCGACTCGTCCAGCTGATCGCCGATCCACCGGCCCGGCACAGTGCTTGTGTCCAGGCCGTGACGCGGCTGCTCGGCTCACTGCCGGCTGGCGAGCCGGCCGACGACGATCCCCGGAGAGACTCGGTCATCCGGCTCGTCGTGACCGGGCTGCGAGGGCAGCGCTGGTTGGAAGTGCTCCCTGCGGCAGCACGACTCGATCCACGCGTGATCACGCTGCCGCCGCCGTCCCTACTGCCGCCGCCCTGAACAGCCATGGCACTACGATTCCCGGCGTGATACTGGCATGTTCGCCGACTTGCGAAGCGATGGTGGGACGGTGGAAGAACGCCTGAGCGGAGGCAACAGCACCGGCGCACGAGTGGACGTCTCGCGTTCTTCGCATACCGCTTCGCTCCCCTGTCCGCTCGCGAAAACAACATCATCGCCGCGCTGGAGTCCTGACCCATGTTCGGTTTCACGCGCGGTGGGCGATCGTGTAGCGCACGGTTTGCGTCATCACCAAGCTGCCGTCAGGTTCGCGCAACGGCTCCAACTCCGCCAGCACGGCCTCGTGCACCGCTGCCAGGCGGTCTTCCGGCACCAGTTCCCAGAACATCCGCTGGCCGTGCGACCAGGACCAGGCGATCCACTCCGCGGGATCGGCGAACGTCACCGGATAGCTGCGCTCGACGGAGGACACACCGGTGAAGCCGGCCGACTCGACGGCCCGGTCGAAGCTCGCGACGGACGCGAACAAACCGGCCCGGGCTGCCCAGGTCCACGCCATCGCCGGTGGGACGAACGGCCTGAACACCTCGCGCACGCCGGCCCACCGGGGATCGTCGGCGCCGAACGTGCTCACACCGGCGCGTCCGCCCGGCTTGAGCAGGCCGTGCCACGACCGCAGACCCGCGACCGGATCGGGAAGGAAGAACACCACGAACGACGCCACCACGACGTCGAAGGACTCACCGGCCAGCTCCGGCTCCTGGGCATCCATCAGGGTCGCCGAGGCGTTGATCAGCCCCCGGTCCTCGATGTCCCTCGCCGTGCGCTCGACCATCTCCGAGGACAGGTCGATGCCCAGCACCGATCCGCTGTCGCCGACCAGCTCCGCCGCTTGGAACAGCACCGCGCCGCGTCCGCAGCCGACATCCAGCACCCGTTCCCCGGGCACCGGAGCGACCTGGGCAAGCAGGTCGCGGGCGAAGGCAGCGAAGAACTCGATACCCAGGGCGTCATAGGTCTCCGCTGTCCGGTCGAACAGCCGCGCGATGTCCCGCCGCGCGTCTTCCGCACCGGCCGGCCCCACTCCTACCGCTTCGCTCACGATCCAACAACGTACCGGGCACCGGTCTCGAAACGGTTCCTCGCCGGAAAGCTGCCGGGGTCGTGAGCAGGGCCGAGGCCGTGGCGCCAGACGTACGTATGGCAAGTACGTAGTTTCCGCGACGCCAAGCGGCGGATGTTCGGACACGATCGTCCTATGCCATACGGCCTATCCCCTGTCGCAGCAGCCCCGGAGGAGCCGCATCGGGCTTCGGTCCCTCACGGGACGTACAGCCAGTTACTCGCGCACGTCCAGACCACGGCGAAAGCCATGGTCGGCGAGATCCGCCGCCACCTGCCCGAGCACGCCAGGCTGCTGGAGGGCCGCGCAGGCCACGCCCTGGCCTGCGACCTGGGACGAGCCCTGCTCAGCGCGCACGCCATGCGGCCGGACTCGCGCGAACTGCTGCACCGCCTGGGCAAAGCGGAGTTCGAGGCGGGCCGTGCCCCGGAGCGCCTGCACCGGGCCTTCCGGGCGTGCGGCCGGGTCGGGATGCGTCATCTCGCGGCCTTCGCGCGGCAGCTCGACATCTCCAGCGATGTCGTCGGCGCCTTCGGCGAAGCCGTGTTCACCGCCGTGGACTCGCTTTCCCAGGTGTCCTCCGCCGGATACGCCGACGCCCGCGCGACAGCCCCCGACCACAAGCAGCGCTGCCGCAGGCAGCTCCTCCAGCACCTCCTCGACGGCACCCCGCTGCACTGCTCCCTGGCCGAGCTCGCCCGCGCCGCGGACTGGGAACTGCCCGCCGAGGTCACCGCGATCGCGCTGGGCTCCGCGGACGAGATCGGCGAGGTCGTGCGCCGCGTGGGCGACCAGGCCCTGGTCGGCGACGACGATCCCGAACCGTTCCTGCTCGTGCCCGGCGACGCGCGGCTCCCGGCGGGGCCGGCGCGCGTGGCTGTGGGGCCGCGGCTCCCGCTCGGCTCGGCCGCGACGTCGCTGGAGTGGGCAAGGCGGACGCTGGACCTGGTGCGGCGAGGTGTGCTCCCGGACGCTCCGGTCACTCGCTGGGAAGATCACCTCTGCACCCACTTCCTGGTCCACAACAGCTTCCTGATCTCCGCGCTCGGCGAACGCCGCCTGGCTCCCCTGGCCGGCCTGGAGCCCAAGCAGCGGGCCAAGATGACCGAAACCCTGCTCGCCTGGCTGCGCTGCCGGGGCGGCGGCGCCCCCGAGGTCGCCGCCCGGCTGGGCCTGCACCCGCAGACCGTCCGCTACCGGATGCGCCAGCTGGAAAGCCTCTTCGGCGACCAGCTCGACGATCCCTGCGCACGCCTGGAGCTCGAGATCGTGCTGCGCGCCGGAGAACTCACCGCACTGTCCGAACAGGACACCGATCCGCCGGTACGGACGTAGGCCAGGAGGCACCCCGATGTCCCTCATCCTGTGCGCCGCCACCGCCGCGTGGGCGGCCGTGGCCACCACCACCGCCACGGTCTACCACCGCCGCCTGCACACCGATCCGCTCACCCGGATCAGCAACCACGCGGCGCTGCACCGGCGCGCACGCCCCAGGATCCGCCGCAGCGGGATCGTCGGACTCCTGGTGGCCGACCTCGACCGGTTCAAGTCCATCAACGACACCTACGGCCACCCCTTCGGCGACCGCGTGCTGGCCGCCGTCGCCGCCCGGCTGCGCGACCTGGCCCGACCCGGTGAGCTCCCCGCCCGGCTGCACGGCGACGAATTCGCCCTGTGGCTCGGTCACCTCGACGACGCCGAGCAGGCCGAACGCCGTGCCGACGACCTCTTCCGCGCGCTGTCGGCACCGCTGTCGATCGGAGACCACCGCATCGCCGCGGGCGGCAGCGTCGGCCACGCCGTCGCGCCGACGGGCACGCCGCTCGACGAGCTGATCAGCCAGGCCGACGCGCACCTGTACCTGGCGAAGGCGAGGACCCGCCAACCTCGGGACCTGGCTCGTGCACAGCGCCGGCCCGGAGTCGTCGCCCATCACCACCTCCACGCAGGGGCGTGCGGAGCGGGCGAACAGTGACCGCTCCGCCGAACCCGACCCGACTCCCCGGCGCTGAACCGCCGACCCAAGTGATCCCTATGCTCGTGGAGTGGCAGTCGACGGAGGTGGACGGCGGCACGGGATTCCTCCTTGGCTGGAGCAGCTGAACTCGTGTGCGCGAGCGCGTCCGCTTCTCGTGGACTCGGTGACAGCCCTGGTCCTGGCCGCTTTGCTGGGCTCGTGGTCGGTGTGGCTGTTGTTCGACCGCGCGGGTGAGCCGGTGGTGGGCGGCGCGCCCGCGACACGGCCGCCGTTCACGCTTCTGGCTGTGGCGTCGGTCGTGTTGGTGCACGGCGCGTTGGCATGGCGCCGGGTGCGGCCGCTCGCTTCTTTCGCGATCGCCGCCGCGGCGACCGGGGTTCTGCTGCTGACCAGCATCTGGTGGTTGCTGCCGTCGGTGCCGGTCTATTTGCTCTCGTTGTACACGTTCAGCGCCTACGGCCGTCGCCATGCCCCGGTCTGGGGCCTGACCGCGAGTGCCGTTGGCGCGGTTGTGGTGGCGGTGTGCGGGTTTCCGCTGGCTGGTCTTCCCGCAGGTGAGTGGTTGGTGCACGTGGTGCTGCGTCTGCTGCCGTTCGTGGTGGCGGCGTGGAGCCTGGGGATGTTCCGGCGCGTGCGGGTCGCCTACGTCGCGGCGTTGGAGGAGCGCGCGGTGCGCGCCGAGGCCGAGCGGGAGGAGCGGGCCCGCCGTGCGGTCTTCGACGAGCGGGCGCGGATCGCGCGGGAGATGCACGACATCGTCGCGCACGCGCTGTCGGTGGTGATCAGCCAGGCCAACGGCGGCCGGTACGCGGCGAGGGCCGAGCCGGAGGCCGCTGTGGAGGCGCTTGCCACGATCGCGCGGACGGGACGGCAGGCGTTGGGCGACATGCGGGGGTTGCTGCGGGTGCTGCGCACCGGAGACGGGGAGGACGACCAGTTCCCGCAGCCAGCCCTCGCCGATCTGCCGGCGCTGTTCGATCGCGTTCGTGCCGCAGGGGTTCGGGTCGTGTTCGAGGAACACGACGCACCGCAGAACGGTTGCCTGAGCGCTTCTGCGGAACTGGCCGCGTTCCGGGTCGTGCAGGAGGCGCTGACGAACACGCTCAAGCACGCCGGAGACGCCGCCGGCGCCCAGGTGCGGTTCGACTGGACCTCTGAGTCCGTGTCGATCACGGTGCGCGATGACGGCGCCGGCGGGACAGCATCCCCTGGGCACGGATTGATCGGCATGCGCGAACGGCTGGCCGTCGTCGGTGGCACGCTCGACGCGGGCCCGGCACCCGACGGCGGGTTCCTGGTGGTGGCGCGGCTGCCGAGGGTGGAGGTGGATCGATGAGCATCCGGGTCTTCCTGGTCGACGACCAGGCCCTCGTCCGGGCGGGGTTCGCGATGGTGGTCGCCTCCCAACCGGACATGACCGTGGTCGGTGAAGCCGGAGACGGGTTCCAGGCGGTGGAAAGCCTCGCGGCACGCACCGCGGACATCGTCCTCATGGACGTGCGGATGCCGCGCATGGGCGGTGTCGAAGCGACCCGGCGGATGCTCTCGCGCGCCGACCCGCCGAAGGTCGTCATGCTGACCACCTACGACCTCGACGAGCACGCGTTCGCCGCGCTGCGTGCCGGGGCCAGCGGCTTCCTCGTCAAGGACGCCGATCCGGAGGAAATGCTCGCCGCGGTGCGCACGGTGCACCGGGGTGACGCAGTGATCGCACCATCGACGACACGTCGGCTGCTGGAGCACGTGGCCGGCGAGCTTCCGGTGCCGTCGGACGAACCCGACCCGGTTGCCGCGCTGACCGATCGGGAACGCGAAATCCTGCTGCTGGTGGCCAAGGGCGGATCCAACGCCGAGATCGCAGAAGAGCTCCAGCTGACCGAGGGCACCGTCAAAACCCACGTCTGGCGCATCCTCACGAAGCTGAACCTGCGGGACCGAGTGCACGCCGTCGTCTTCGCCTACGAACACCGCCTCGTCCGCCCCGGCTCGTAGGACTACTACTGCGGTCACATCGACTGCTGACTCCGGGCAGACGCGGGAATCCCCGCCGAAAACGCATCCTTCGTCCGTGCCTGGTTCACCACTGCTTCAAGAGACCTCCCGCACGACGTCGTTGCCGCGTCCGATCGCGTTCGCGTTCGGTGCGGGCGGAAGCCACGGTGCTGTCCAAGTAGGACAGTTAAGGGCGCTGCAGGAGCACGGCGTGCGCCCCGACTTCGTCGTGGGCAGTTCGGTCGGTGCGCTCAACGCCGCGGTGATGGCGAAAAACCCGGATCATGCGGCGGAAAACCTCGACACGTTGTGGCGGCGCGTACGCGCGCGAGACCTGTTCTGCTTTGACGGGCCGCCTCTTTGGCAGCGCAGAGCGATATTCGGCAACGAAGGACTACGTCGGCTCATCACATCGCATTTCCACCCGGGGTGCACCTTCGACGATCTGGCCTTGCCGCTTTTCGTGCTCGCGGTGGAACGCGACACCAGGCGCCCCCGCGTCCTGCGCGCGGGCTGCCTGCTCACGGCGTTGCTTGCCAGTTGTGCCATCCCGGTCCTGCTGCCCGCCGTCACGATCGACGGCGTCCGCATGACCGATGGCGGTGTCCGCCACGACCTGCCGATCGCCGAAGCCTTCGCGCTCGGCGCAGCCTCGGTGGTCGCACTTCCCACCACCCGCTGGCCCAGGCCCATCGGCTACCGATCCTCCGCCCCGGTCGACACCCCTGGTGTCCTGCTCATGGGAGGCGCGGTCGCCCCCGGAACGGGCTGGAGCTTCGCGCGGACCGCCGAGTTGATCGAGCGCGGTTACCGAGCATGACCCAGGGGCTCAGTCGCACCACAGCATCCAGGTCGGGGCGTCGACGAGACTGGCCGCGTACGTCTCGAAATCCTCGTCCTCGGGAAGCTGGAGCAGATCCGGGCAGAAAGCGATCTGCTCGGCGGCGACGCGGCGCGCGTGTTCCAGCGTTCGCGGGGCCATCCGACCGTCAGGCAAACGGTGGAGACACCGCCCAGCGAACACAGCCGCACCCCGAAACGCTGCTCCCAGCTGTGCACCATTGCCGCGACGGTCTCGGCCCCGACTTCCGGACGCCAACCGCATACGGTGATGGCACTGTCGCGGGCCTCGACCAAGCCGAAATACGGACCATGGTCGTCGGCGGGGATCAGAGCGCGGATGCCCTCGACGCTGGCCGCGACGGCCACTGCCCGCTCGTCGGGGTCACCGTCCTGCTGGGCGGGCGGCGCCATACCGGGCCAGGCCGGGTACGGCATCGGTTCGTCCAGCCCCTCTTCCATGTCCTCCCATTCGGCGACACAACGCTCGGCCAGATCCACGTCGTCGATCGCGTCGGCCGGTGTGGGGGCGAGCTCACCGGTGTGCCAGGGCCGCAGGCCGCCGCTGCCGGTGCCGCCCAGCAACAGCGGCCACAGCCCGGTTTCCTCCCGCTGCTGGAGCAGCTCGCCCCAGCGCTGTCCGGCTTCCGGCTCCGGCACGGGGTCGCGGGAGACCCACAGCACCGGTTCCGTCACCCCAGGCCCGGCGACCCGCTCGTCGGGCACCACCAACCGTCCCGACGGCAGGCCACCGGGAATCCGCTCCGCGGTGAGTGCCATGGCGTGAGGCCAACTCCGTTTCGTTCGTGGTCGCTGCCGACAACCGCGAGGTGGCTCCGGACCGGTGCGCCGCCGCGTCATGCGAAGGCCGCGGCTCTCAGGATGCCCGCCCCTCAGATCATCACCCGATCATCCGGACGCCTGCCCTCGGTGTGCATCGACATCCCCTTCGTTTCCGGTGCTGCCAGCAAAGCTGCCACGGTCAGCACGCACATCGCGGCCACGTACAACGAGATCGGAACCGTGCTGCCCCAGCTGTGGAACAGCGCGACCGCGATCAGCGGGGCGACCGAGCCCGCGGCGATGGACGACACCTGCCCGGCGACCGACAGCCCCGTGTAGCGCACCCGGGTCGGGAACTGCTCGGCGAAGAACGCCGCCTGCGGGCCGTACATCGCGCCGTGCAGCACGAGTCCGACCGTCGTGGCCACCGCGATGATCATCGGGGACTTCGTGTCCAGCAGCCAGAAGAACGCGAAGCCCCACGCCGCCGTGCTGACCGCGCCGAACAGGTACACCGGTTTGCGGCCGAGGCGATCGGACAGCGCGCCCCACAGCGGAATCGTGATGAAGTGGACGATCGAACCGATCAGGACCGCGTTCAGCCCGACGCTCTTGGGCAGGTGGAGCCCGCTGGTGACGTAGACCAGGATGAACGCCGTGAGCACGTAGTAGGACACGTTCTCCGCCATTCGCGCGCCGATCGTGACCAGCACCTGGCGGCCGTTGCGGCGGAAGAGCTCGACCACCGGGACGTGCTTGCCGATCCGCCCGCCCGCATGGCGTTGCGCTTCCAGGAACACCGGCGACTCGGCGACAGCCAGCCGGATCCACAGGCCGATCAGCAGGAGCAAACCCGACAGCAGGAACGGGATTCGCCAGCCCCAGGCCAGGAAATCCGCGTCCGACTGCACGGCGGCCAGGATCGCCAGCACGGCTGTTGCCAGCAGGTTGCCGCCCGGGGCACCGCACTGCGGCCACGACACCCAGAACCCGCGCCGGCGGTCGTCACCGTGCTCGGACACGATCAGGACCGCTCCACCCCATTCGCCGCCGAGGGCGAAACCCTGGATCAACCGCAGCAGGGTCAGCAACAGCGGCGCGGCCATCCCCGCCGTGGCGAACGTCGGCAGCAGGCCCATCGCACACGTCGAGCCGCCCATCAGCACCAGGCTGAGGACGAGGAGCTTCCTGCGGCCCACCCGGTCGCCGAAGTGGCCGAACACCAGGCCGCCGATCGGCCGGGCGACGAACCCGACGGCGTAGCTGAGGAACGCCAGCAGGGTGCCGGTCAACGGGTCCGCCGCCGGGAAGAACAGCGTGTTGAACACCAGCGCGGCTGCCGAGGTGAACAGGAAGAAGTCGTACCACTCGATGGTGGTGCCGATCAGGCTCGCACCGACGATCTTCGCGATCGCCGAGCGCGGGGGATTGTTCATTGTGGACTCCACCTCGTTGTGGGTTCGGACGGGAATCAGGCGGCGGTCCAACCGCCGTCCAGCGGAATGGAGGCCCCGGTGATGTGGCCTGCTTCGGCAGAGCACAGCCACACCACCAGGGACGCGACCTGGTCCGGCTCGATGAGCCGCTTGATCGCCGCTCGCCGCAGCAACACCTCGGCCAGGACGTCCTCGCGGGCGACACCGTGCTCGGCGGCCTGCGCGTCGAGCTGGCCCTCGACCAACGGCGTGCGGACATAACCCGGTGCGACGCAGTTGCTCGTGACGCCGTAGGGCGCGCCCTCCAGCGCGGCGACCTTCGACAGACCTTCCAGACCGTGTTTCGCGGCCACATAAGCGGCCTTGTACGGGCTCGCACGCAGACCGTGCACGCTCGAAATGTTGACGATCCGTCCCCAACCCTCCGCGTGCATCGAGGGGAGGCACCGGCGCATCAGCAGGAACGGCGTGGTCACCATCAACGCCTGGATCGCCGTGAACCGTTCCGGCGGGAAGTCGTGCAACGCCGCGACATGCTGCAACCCGGCGTTGTTGACCAGGATGTCCACGTCCTGCGGCAACTCCTCGACGCGGGACGTGTCGGTGAGGTCCACCGCGTGCGCCCAGCCGCCGATCTCGGCAGCCGCTCGCCCGGCACCCGTGGCGTCGATGTCGACGACGTGCACCTTCGCCCCGGCAGCCGCCAGGGACCGCGCGCAGGCCAGGCCGATTCCGCCCGCTCCACCGGTCACCAACGCCACGCGTCCCGCAACATCGCTCGTCATGGCGACAGACGTTAGGACCGAAGCACCTCGTCGACCATGTGGTCCGCACCCACAACGAGCCGCCTCTTTATGGCTTGCGAAGCCATGTTGTCCACAGCGGAAGGAGGTTCCTCCACTTCGGACAGAACTCAGCGCGGGGTGATGGCTTGGTGGAGCGTGAGGGCGAGCTGGATTTCGAGGGACCGTTCCGGTTCCTGCCAGTCGTCGCCGAGCAGGTGGCTGACGCGTTCCAGGCGCTGGGTGACCGTGTTGACGTGGACGTGCAGCTCCTTGCACGCGCGGGCCGGGCTGCGACCGCAGGCGAAGTAGGCCCGCAGCGTGGGCACGAGACCGGTGCCGCGGCGGCGGTCGTAGTCCAGGACCGGGCCCAGGGCGCGGTGCAGGTACCCGGTCAGGTCGATGTGCTCGCCGAGCACGAGTCCGAGGAACCCGAGGTCCCGAAGGCAGGCGCCCTCACCGGTGCGGCCGAGGGCGAGCATGGCCTCCAGGCAACGGGTCGCCTCGGCGTGCACGGCCGGGATCGTGGCCAGGCCGCTGGTGGGGCCCGCGGCCCCCGCGGTGACTCCGAGCTCGGTGGCCACGGCGCGGGCCGTGTCGGACGGGTTGTCCCCTGGCAGCAGCAGGACGTGGCGACCGTGGTGGCGGCTGGCCAGTCCGGCTCGGGTGGTGGCGAGGCGGGCCAGGGCGCGGCCGAGGTGCTGCGGCTCGTGCTCGCCGGAGTCGACGACCACCGCCGTGTGCGGTTGGCCGAGGTCGATTCCCACGGCGTCGGCGCGGGCGGCCAGGCGTTCGGGGTCGCGGTGCGGGCTGACCACGAGGTCCGCGAGCAGGTCCCCGCGCACCCGGTGTTCGGCTTCGGCCGTGGAACGGCGGAGCAGCAGCAGTACCGCGGTGGCCAGCGCCGCCCGTTCGAGGATGCGCTGTTCTCCCTCGTCCAGCGGGGAAGCTCGGGTGAGCATCAGCGCGCCGAGGAGCTCGGTGCCCGCGGCGATGCGGGCGATCCAGCGGCCTTCGTGGTGGGTGACTCGCGAATGCGCACCGGCGAGCGCGACCACGTCCTCGTCGGCACCGGGTGGCTGCTCGTCGTCGAAGAGCCGCCGTCCGGAGACGTCGAGGACCATCAGGGTGCCGCCGAGCACGTCGGTGACCGCGTGCGCCAGCTCGGCGAGGTTGGCCCCGCGCAGGACGAGGTCGGTGAGGCGGTCGTGGGCCTCGGCGGCGCGTTCCAGGGAGGTGGTGCGCTGCCGCAGCAGGCGGGTCGTGGTGTCCAGCTCGGCCAGTGCGGCGCGGGTTTCCTGGAGCCTGCGGGCGTTGTCGATGGCCACGGCCGCGTGGTCGGCCAGCGAGCTCAGCAGGGACACCTCTTCGGCGGGGAAGGGGCGGTGCCGCCGGTCGGCGGCGCAGAGCACGCCGACCACGGTGGTGCCGAGCCGCAGCGGCACACCGAGGATGCCGACCAGGCCCTCCTCGCCGACCGCGTGGTCGATCGAGCGGGTGTGCTCGAACCGCTCGTCGCGGGGGTAGTCCGGGCTGGCGTAGGGGGTCGCGGTCTGGGCGACCAGGCCGGCGAGCCCGGCGCCCATCGGGAGCCGCAACTTCTGGAAGGCGGCGGAGGCGGAACCGGAGGTCACGCGCATGTAGGTGTCGCCGCGCTCGGCGTCGAGCAGGGTCAGGTGCGCCACGTCGGCCCGCAGCAGGGTGCGGGCGCGGTGCACGATGGCTTGCAGCACCTGGTCCAGGTCGTGCAGCGCGGCGAGGTCGTGGGCGGTCTGGAACAGCGCCGCCAGCTCGGCCTCGCGCCTGCGGTGCCGGGCGAGTTCCTCGTATACGTCCTCGGTCACGGTGCCCGAGTGTGTCACCGGGTGGTGCGGCGTTCGACCCTCTTCGGCACCGCAGGATCGGCCTGGACGACGCGCTGGGTGAACACACCGGGCAGGTGGACGTGGTCGGGGTCGAGTTCACCGGGCTCCACCAGCTGCTCCACTTCCGCGATGGTCACCGCCGCGGCCATCGCGCACAGCGGGTTGAAGTTGCGGGCCGCCTGATCGAAGACGAGGTTGCCGTGCCGGTCACCGAGGCGCGCGTGCACCAGCGCGAAGTCGCAGCGGATGGCCTGCTCCAGGACGTAGGGCCGGGTGCGGTCGGCGAAGGTGAACTCGCGGACCTCCCTGGGCGGGGAGGCCACGGCCGCGGTGCCGTCGGGGTGGTGGCGCCAGGGCAGTCCGCCCTCGGCGACCGGTGAACCGACGCCCGCCGGGGTGTAGAAGGCGGGGATCCCGCAGCCGCCCGCGCGCAGCCGCTCGGCCAGCGTGCCCTGCGGGACCAGTTCGACCTCCAGCTCCCCGGACAGGTACTGGCGGGCGAACTCCTTGTTCTCGCCGACGTAGGACGCGGTGACCCGGGCCAGGCGGTGATCGCGCAGCAGGATTCCCAGTCCCCAGTCGTCGACGCCGCAGTTGTTCGACACCACCCGCAGCCCGGTGACCCCCGCCTCGTGCACCGCGGTGATCAGCTCCATCGGGATTCCGCACAGGCCGAATCCGCCGACCGCCATCGTCGCTCCGCCTGCGACGTCGGCCACCGCTTCGGCCGCCGTGGGCACCGTCTTGTCAATCGCCATGGCTGCGAGCCTGACCGGCCACGACCACGCGGAGCAATGTGCGCTCACACCACTACGCGCCGCACAACTGTGTGCGGCGAGACCGTGGATGACGCTTCGACGCGGGCCTAGCGTCCGGCGTCATGACAATTCCGTGTGATCCCGCCCGAGCCAGCGGACTGGGACTGACGCGCGAGCAGATGGCCGCGCGTGCGGCGGCGGAACTGGCCGACGGCCAGTACGTCAACCTCGGCATCGGCCTGCCCACGCTGATCCCCAACCACATCCCGGCGGACGTGCGAGTGGTGCTGCACTCCGAGAACGGAATTCTGGGCACCGGCCCGTATCCCACCGACGCCCAGGTCGACCCGGACCTGATCAACGCGGGCAAGGAAACCGTCACCGTGCTGCCGGGCGCGGCGTTCTTCGACTCCGCGCTGAGCTTCGGCATGATCCGCGGCGGCCACCTCGACGTGGCGGTCCTCGGCGCGATGCAGGTCTCGGCCCGAGGGGATCTGGCGAACTGGACGGTGCCCGGCAAGGTGGTCAAGGGCATGGGCGGGGCGATGGATCTCGTCCACGGCGCGCGCCGCGTCGTCGTGCTGATGGAACACCGCACGCGAGACGGCGCCCCCAAGATCGTGCGCGAGTGCTCGTTGCCCTACACCGGTCGGGCCGTGGTGCACCGGATCATCACCGACCTCGCGGTCCTCGACGTCACCCCGGCCGGGCTGGCCGTGCGCGAACTCGCGCCCGGGGTGAGCATGCACGACCTCCAGGACGCCACCGAACCCGAACTCCTCGCACCGTCCTGAATTCCCCGTCGCTGTCGGAAAATTGCCTGGGAGGGTCAATGTCGCCCCGAAACATCCCGTTCCGCCGCAAGGGAACGCGGAGCCGCACGCCACTGCGCCGAGCCGCGGCCGTCACCATTGCCGCCGCGGCCCTGCTGGTTCCCAGCACGCCCGCGCACGCCGCCGTATCGCTGGAACCGGTCACCGGCTTCGACAACCCCGGCGGGCTGTCGATGTACGTCTACCGCCCCGCGGACCTGCCCGAGAAGGCGCCCGTCGTCGTCGCTCTGCACGGCTGCACCCAGAGCGCCCAGGACTACGCCGACCACTCCGGCCTGGACAAGTTCGCCGACCAGAACAAGTTCCTCCTGGTCTTCGCCGAACAGTCCACGACCAACAACCCGAACCGCTGCTTCAACTGGTTCCAGCCCGGCGACATCTCCCGCGACCAGGGTGAGGCCGCCTCGATCAGGAACATGGTCGACCACGCGGTGGCCACCCTCGGCGGCGACGGCAACCGCGTCCACGTCACCGGCCTGTCCGCCGGGGGCGCCATGACCGCCGCGATGCTCGCGACCTACCCCGACGTGTTCAAGTCGGGCGCGATCATGGCGGGGTTGCCGTACAAATGCGCGACGACCATGGCGGAAGCGTTCACCTGCATGAACCCCGGTTCCGACAGGACACCCGCGCAGTGGGCCGAGCTGGCGAGGTCGGGCAACCCGTCCTGGACGGGCCCCTGGCCCCGCGTCGCGATCTGGCACGGCACCAGCGACACCACCGTCGTTCCGAGCAACGCCGACGAGTTGCGCGACCAGTGGACGGCGGTGCACAACCTGAGCCAGGAACCCACCCGCACCAGCACCTTGCCGCCGAACAACACACAGCATGAGGAGTACGCCGACGCGAGCGGGAGCGTCGCCGTCGAAGTGAACCGGGTCCCGGACATCGGTCACGGCACACCGGTCCACCCCGGTCCCGGACCCGAGGACTGCGGCCAGACCGGGCAGTACTACCCCGACAGCATCTGTTCCAGCTACTACGTCACGCAGTTCTTCGGGCTCCACAACGGCGCGTAGCGGTTGGGTGTGCGATTGGGCTGGTGGTAGGCCCGGCGGAATCGCCAACGCCGGCACTCTCCACGCCGGGGACCGCATGGCCCGGCTGGCCTCCGGCCACCGCTACCTGGGCGTGATGCTGCGCGGACTGCACGCCTGCCCCAGCGGCGAACCCCGCAGGCCGGGGCCGGTTTTCCACGGCCCGCAGCGTTTCGGCGGGTCACGCCATGGCGTCCCGGTCCGCAGACTCACCCTGGCCAACCACTCTCGCCTGGTCCACATCGATGTGAAAACTCGGCCGGCCCCCGGAACGGTGGCGGGCGCCGCGTCCTGGGCCGAGCCGCTGGACGAGCTGACCAGGCCAGCGGGCTGGGCGTTCCTGCACACCGCCCTCGACGATTCGTTCTCCGCTGGCCTGCACCGAAACCCCGCCCGACGACACAGCCGACCCTGCGCTGCTTCCTGCGCCGCACACACCTGGTTCGCCAGCCACGGTGTGACCGTCGAGCGGATGCCGACCCGACAACGCGTGGGCCTACCGCAAACACACCTGCCGCGACACCTGCTCCGCGCTCGACATCGCCCCGGCCGCTTCACCCGGCCCTGGCACCCTCAGTCCCGCCGCGCGAGCCGCAGGCGTCGGTGGGCGGCCATCCGGACCGGCGCGTTGGCCGCCCCGAACCCGGCATACCCGCCGATCCGCTGGACCACCTCGAAGAACACGCGCGAGCCCAGGACTCGGGTGTAGAAGTGCAGGAACTCGCCGTGCTCGTCGCGGTCGTAGAGCACCGAATGCGCTCGCAGATCCGCGAGCAGTTCAGGTGGCGGGGCCAATCGTGCATCGAGGTCGTCGTAGTAGTTCGCCGGGATCTCCAGCAGCGGTGCGCCCGCCGCTCGCATCGCCTTCGCGCTGGCGATCGCGTCGTCGCTGGTGAAGGCGATGTGCTGCGGATCGGGCACGCCCGGCGCCCAGTCTCCGCGCCGCAGCGCCGCGACGTTGAGCTCGATCCGCACCCGGTGCGCCGGATCGGTGACCGCGCGGCTGCGGACCAGTCCGAAGGGCGCGGCGAACTCCGTGGTGGGTTCCGGGCGCAGGCCCAGCGCCGAGCGGTAGAACAGCGCCGCCTCGTCGAAGTGGTCGAACGGCTGGGTGAGCGAGACGTGGTCGGTGCCGGTCAGCCCCGCTCCCCCGGCGGCTTCGCCGGTGGGCTCGAAGTCCGCGAGCCAGTCCGCCTGTTCGCCACCGGTGCGGCAGAAGAGCACGGCCGTCCCGTCCGGCGCGGACACCGCCGAATCGTCTCCGGGCAGGATCGGGGCCAGCAGTTTCTCCGCTCGCTCCACCGAAATCTCGGGATCAGAACTGTCCAAGCCCAGTGCGCTGATCCGCCCGCCGCGATCGGCGGTGTTGAGCACCACCCTGGCTTCGCCCTGCTGCCACAGCTCGACCGGCTTGGAGCGGTGCCTGCCCGCCCGCGCGAACCCCAGCGCGGTCAGCGCGTCCGCGAGTTCCCCCCGGCAGTCTCCCGCGGCCAGTTCGGTGAAGGCGTGCCCGGTCAGCTCCGGGGCGGCAGGCGGGCCGGGCAGACCGAGCCCTTCCTGGAGCGACAGCAGGGACCGCATGGCGTCGACCGCCGCCCGGTGCGGATCGGCCTGCCGGAACACGTCGTTGAACACCTCCAGCGACAGCGGGCCGTCGTAGCCGGTGGCCAGCACGTGCCCGACGAACCCGGTCAGGTCGAACGCGCCCTGGCCGGGGAACAGCCGGTGGTGCCTGCTCCACTGCAGCACGTCCATGTCCAGCCTCGGCGCGTCGGCCAGTTGCAGGAAGAACACCTTCGAGCCCGGGATGACGCGGATCCCGGCCGGATCGCTGCCCTTGGACAGCACGTGGAAGCTGTCCAGGCACAGGCCCAGCGCGGGGTGGTCGGCGCGGCGGACGATCCGCCACGAGTGGTCGTAGGTGTTGACGAACCGGCCCCACGCGAGGGCCTCGTAGGCGACGCGCAGACCGCGCTCGGCCGCCCGCGACGCCAGCAGGTGCAGTTGCTCGGCGGCGAGGTCGTCGTCGTCCACCGCGTCCGGGGACACCGAGGAGCAGACCAGCACCGTGTCCGCCCCGAGCCGCTGCATCAGGTCGAACTTGCGCTCCGCGCGGCGCAGGTTGGACGCGAGCACGTCAGGCGGGACCGCCTCGAAGTCGCGGAAGGGCTGGTAGAGGTCGATGGTCAGGCCGAGGTCGGCGCACCGGCGCCGGATGTCGTCCGGGGACAGGGGCGAGACGACGAGGTCGTTCTCGAAGATCTCCACGCCGTCGAAACCCGCGGCGGCTGCGGCGTCGAGCTTGTCCTCCAGGGTCCCGGACAGGCACACGGTGGCGATGCCCCGGCGCACCGGATCAGCGGCGGGCATGGTGCTCCTTCCCCACGAGCGCGTCGAAGTGGCGCAGCATCCGGCCTGCGTCCGGCTCGCGGCCGGTGAACAGGCGGAACGAGTCCGCCGCCTGGAACACGGCCATCCGGCCGCCGTCGAGCACCTGGCACCCGCGTGCCCGGGCGGTCTCGACCAGTTCGGTGTTCAGCGGCCGGTAGACGACGTCGGCCACCCAGAGCTCGGGCCGCAGCAGCTCGGCGGCCAGCGGCAGGCCGGGGTGCCCGGCCATCCCGGTCGGTGTCGCGTGCACCAGTCCGTCAGCGAGCCGCAACGAGTCGGCCAGCGCCTTGGCGCGGTGCGCTCGGTCAGCGCCGAAGCGTTCGCGCAGCGATCCGGCCAGCGCCTCGCTGCGGCTCGCGTCGACGTCGAATACTTCGAGCGTCCCCGTGCCCAGCGTCAGCAGCGCATGGGCGACGGCGGCGCCCGCTCCCCCGGCACCGAGCAGCGCCACGCGGTCCAGGGAGACGTTCGGCAGGCCGACGGCGACGCTGCGCGCGAAACCCGACGAGTCGGTGTTGTGCCCGACTGCCGTGCCCTCGGCGAAGACCACGGTGTTCACCGCGCCGAGGGCCGCCGCCTCGGGCGCGAGGTCGTCCAGGTGCTCCAGCACGAGCTGCTTGCACGGGTGCGTGATGTTGAGCCCGTCGAAGCCGGACATCCGGGCGGCGGCCAGGACGTCGCCGACGTCGGCGGGTGGCACGCCCAGCTCGGCGAGGTCCAGCCGCCGGTAGAGGTAGCGCAGGCCGAGCTCGTCGGCCTCGCGCTCGTGCAGAGCCGGGCTCAGCGACGGGCCGATGCCCGCGCCGACCAGGCCGACGAGATGGCTGCCCTGATCCGGTGGGGCCACGGCCTCTCCTCCCGAGTGAACGAACTAGCTAGTTAATAGTTGTACCCCGCCCGAGCCGCCCGGGGAAGGCGGGACCGCGGCTAAGGTGGGCACGACTGCCGACTGCCACATCCGACTGGAGGGTTCCGTTGTCCGCACAGCCGTCCGAGGCCCCCGCGGGAGGCCCGGAACGGGTCCGCGACGCCGAACGGACCCGTGCGGAGATCCTCGACGTCGCCACCCGCGAGTTCGCCGACAAGGGCTACACCGGCGCTCGCGTGGACGAGATCGCGGCCAAGACGAGCACCACCAAGCGGATGCTCTACTACTACTTCGGCAGCAAGGAACAGCTCTACGTCGCCGTGCTGGAGCGCGCCTACACCGGGATCCGCTCGGTGGAGCAGCAGCTCGACGTCGAACACCTCGACCCGGTCGACGCGCTGCGCCAGCTGGCCGAGCTGACCTTCGATTACCACGAGTCGCACCCCGACTTCATCCGCCTGGTGAGCATCGAGAACGTGCACCGCGCCGAGCACCTGGAACGCTCGGCGGTGCTGGCCGGCCTCGCGAACCCGGCGCTGGAGGTGCTGACCCGCATCCTGCGGCGCGGGCACGCCACCGGGCAGTTCCGCGGCGACGTCGACCCGCTGGACGTGCACATGATCATCAGCGCGTTCTGCGTCTTCCGCACCGCCAACCGGCACACCTTCAACGTGATCTTCCAGCGCGACATGCTCGACTCGGACCGCCGCGAGCACTACCGCACGATGCTCAGCGACCTGCTGCTGGAGCACGTGCGCGCTCGCTGAGGGCTTTCGCCCCACCAGCCGAGAACACCCTTGACAGGTGACCGCCGCCACCCGCACGATGCCGAATTAACCAACCAGTACATAACTAACTGGTCCGTTCCTTCGATCGACACGGCCGACGCCCGATCGCCCCCTGTTCCCGCAACGGAGCACCGACAGAGGAGCACGACGTGACCGCTCAGCCCGCCGGTCCGCCGGAATCGCCCGCAACGGGCGGCAGGCCCCGCCAAGCCGCGCTCGCGGCCTGGATCGGGAGCGCGCTGGAGTACTACGACTTCTTCATCTACGGCACCGCCGCGGCGCTGGTGTTCAACAAGATCTTCTTCCCGGACTCCGATCCGACCACGGGCACGCTGCTGGCGCTGGCCACCTTCGGCGTCGGCTACCTGGCCCGGCCCGTCGGCGCCTTCGTGCTCGGGCACGTCGGCGACCGGCTCGGCCGCAAGGCGGTCCTGGTCTTCACCCTGCTGCTGATGGGCGTGTCGACGGTGCTGGTCGGCTGCCTGCCCACCTACGACCAGGTCGGGGTGCTCGCCCCGGTGCTGCTGGTGGTGCTCCGGCTGCTGCAGGGCCTGTCGGCGGCAGGCGAGCAGGCGGGCGCGAACTCGATGACGCTGGAGCACGCACCGCCCGACCGGCGCGCGTACTACACGAGCTACACGCTCAGCGGTACCCAGGCAGGCCAGATCCTGGCCACCGGCGTGTTCCTGCCGATCGCCGCACTCCCCCAGGAGCAGCTGCTGTCGTGGGGATGGCGGGTTCCGTTCTGGCTCAGCGCGGTCGTCGTGGTCGTCGGCTTCGTCATCCGCCGCACGCTCGACGAAACCCCGGTGTTCGAGAAGGAGGTCGCCCGCGACGCCGCCAAGCTCCCGGTCGCGGTGCTGTTCCGCGAGCACTGGGCCGACGTCCTGCGGGTGGTCGCGGCCTCGGTCATCGCGGCCGTCAGCACGATCTTCACCGTCTACGCGCTGTCCTACGCGGTCAACGCGGTCGGGCTGGAGCGGACGCCGATGCTGTGGGTCGGGGTCCTCGCCAACGCCGTCGCGCTGGTCGCGATCCCGCTGTGGGCGCGGCTGTCGGACCGGATCGGGCGCAAACCGGTGTTCCTGGCCGGATCGCTGGGCTGCGCGGGGCTCGTCTTCGCCTACCTGTGGGCGATCTCCACCGCGAACTACGGGCTGATCTTCTTCTTCGGCATCCTGATGTCCGGCATCGTCTACAGCGCCACCAACGCGATCTGGCCCGCTTTCTACGGTGAGATGTTCAGCGCCCGGGTGCGCCTGTCGGGGATGGCGATCGGAACGCAGATCGGCTTCGGCATCGCCGGCTTCACGCCCAGCATCTCCACCGCGATCGCGGGCGAGGGCAGCGCGAACTGGATGGGCGTCGCGATCTTCACCGCCGTCCTGTGTGGACTCAACGCGATCGCCGTGGCCACCGCGCGGGAGACCTACCGTGTTCCCACCCCGGAGCTGGGACGCAAGCAGGCCGCGTCGTCGCCGGACACCGCCATGACACCGGCCAACGCGTGGAAGGCGTAGGGGACCTCCGCGTTCAGCTTGAGACGTGCAGCAGCGCCGCTCTCGCCTGGGCCGGTCACAGCCGGGTGTGGTTCTCGATGTCGCGCTCGAACTCGGCGATGGCCTCGGCGCTCAGCGTGGGCCTGGTGTCGGCGATGGCACGCAGGTAGTCCTTGGTCGTGGCCAGCGCTCCGTCGTCGTGCAGCACGTCGCGCTCGAACGCGGTCTGAGCACCTTGGCGGGCGGCGAATTCGATGTCGGCGGGGGTGAACAGATCGGTGCGATCCACCAGCGCGTCCAGGTCGACGTTGTCGCGCGCCGGGCCGAGGTAGCGCGACCAGATCGCACGGCGCGCGGGCGGGTCCGGCGGCCCGACCGGGATGATGTAGTCGAACCGGCCCGGCCGCAGGAACGCCGAGTCCAGCGAGCTCACCGAGTTGGTCGCGCACACCAGCAGCCTGTGGTCGTGCTCCCGGAAACCGGGGATCAGCTTGAGCAGTTCGTTGGTGACCCCGTGCGCGGGCCCGGCGGCGGGCGTGGAGCGGGTGCCCGCGATCTCCTCGACCTCGTCGATGAACAGCACCAGATCGTCCAGGTCCTCCAGCTCGGCGAACACCGAGCGCAGCGACGCGGCCAGCCCGTCCGGGGACGCACCGGCCAGCCGCGACGGGAACAGCTCCACGAACGGCCAGTTCAGCCGGGACGCGATCGCCTTGGCGAAGCTGGTCTTGCCGGTGCCCGGCGGCCCGAACAGCACGATCGCCTTCGGCGGCAGCACACCGTGCCGCTCGGCCTGCTCGGCGTGCGAGATCGGCAGCACCACCCGGCGCTCGATGACGTCCTTCTCCCGCGTCATCCCGGCCAGCGCCTCCCACCGGCCGGGCGGCAGCAGCTGCCCGCCGAGGTCCTCCAGCACGCCGAAGTCGGCCGGGTCGAGCTCCTCGACCTTCTCGAAGTAGGTCAGGTCGGTGCGCGGCCGGTAACCGGAGTTGACCATCGCGTTGAACCCGGCCGCGCCCTCGGGGACCAGGCTGGCGATGCGATGCACGCCCTGACCGCGCAGCCGCTTCTCCACCTCCCGCAGCAGCGCGCTGCCGATGCCGCGGTTGCGCCACCGCGGGTCCAGGGCGAACAGCGCCAGCCACGCCCGCTCCCCCTCGACCTTCGCCGCCGCCATGCCGACCACGTCCTGGCCCACCACCGCGACCATGGCCGGGTGCCCGGCCCGCGCGATCGAGATCACCTCCGCGGCCGAGAACACCGGCTCGCCGCCCTCACGGCTCTGGTCCCAGACGCGGATCGCCTGGTCCAGGTCGTCATCGTGAAAGTCGCGCACTCGCCACGACGGCATCGCACACCTCCCGTTTCGGCGCCACCACGCGGGAAAGTCCCAGCGAGCCACGCGTTTCCGGGCAAGCTAACCGCCGCCGCCGGAAGCGGCAATGAGCCAGCGCACAACCCCGCGTGGGGATCGTTCACGGAACCGATTCCGAGGAGATCCACGGCGGAGATCATCCACAGTGGACAGGTCACCGCAGGCGCTTCTCGCGCTCGCAAGCCGGTTCAGTCGACGTCGACGTGGTCGAGCTCCGCGAGCATCCGGTTCAGCACCCGCAGGCAGCTGTCGATCTCGGCGGAGGTCAGGTCCTGGGCGACGGGACGGAGGTTGGCGAGCTCGCGAGTCGCCAGGGCGGTGATCGCGGCGTCACCGTCCGGGGTCAGCCGGACCAGGCGAGAACGGCGGTGCGCGGGGTTGTCGACCAGCTCCGCGAGACCGCGCTCGACGGCGTCGTTGACCATGCGCTGGACGAACTGACGGCTCAACGACTGCGCACGTCCCATCTGCGGCACGGTCATGGGCCCGTTGCGGCGCAAGAGATCAAGGACCGCGCGGACCCCGACCGAGAGGCTCTCGCGAGGAGCTTCCTGCTCCACGAAGCGGAACACCCGCCGGTACAGCGGACCGATCACGAGGTAGACGTCGGACAGCTTCTCCGCGAGTTCGTCGAGGCGGTTGTGTTCGGACACGAGAACCAGGATGACACCTGGGTTGCCAATCGCCAAAGTCCGCGATACCGGTGGTACTCGTTCGGCCTCGGTGCGATCAGCTCAACTTCCGCAGTACGGCACGCACCGCGGCGAGGCTGGCGTCGGGTTCGTCCCAGAAAACCATGTGCCCGGCTCCGGGAACTTCGACGAGTTCGGCAGAGGAATTGGCCTCGGCGGCTTCCTGCGCGCCTGCGGCGGTGACGACGGGGCTGTCGGCGCCGTGGACCAGAACAGCGGGGGCGGGCACGTCGGGCCAGTGGGCGAAGAAGTCCTCGGACTCGAAGCCGGCGTGCGTGGCCGCGATCGCGGTTCGGGAGCAGGAGGACAGCCAGCGGGCGCGCAGCTCCTGTTCCCGGCGGGGCCAGCGGGGCCAGGACTGTGCCACCTCGTCGGCGTTGGTGCCGCGGCGGGCCTGGTCGAGTTGGCCGAGGAACGCTTCGAGGGTCGTGGGATAGGGATCCCTGCCCGGGCCGCTCATCGGAGGGTCGACCAGAACGGTGCCGCGCAGTTCGTGGCGGCCGGTGGTCGCGGCCACGGCTGCGATCCGAGCACCCATGGAGTGCCCGAGCAGGATGGGGCGTTCCAGCCGCAGCCCGGACACGACCGCGTCGACGTCGCTGGCGTAGCTGGCGAGGTCGTAGCCGCGCAGCGCGGCGGTAGCGGACTCGGGCGGGTTGTCGGAAAGCCCGCGCCCGCGGATGTCGAGCACGAGCGGGCGCACGAGGTCGATCAGGTCTCGTGCCACGAAGTTCATCGTGATGGCGGGACTGGTGATGCCGGGCAGGATCAGCACCGGCACGCCGTCGACCGGCCCGTAGTCGAGCAGGTGCAGCCGGAGCGATCCCGAACGCACCCATCGGCTCGCCGCGGGAATGTCGCCGAGATCGGCCAGAGCCGACTGGTTCAGGGTGCGGGCGGTGGCTGGTTCGGTCGGGATCGAGGAGCGGGATGCGGTCACGGGTGGCCTTTCTGTCTCGGCTGGTCGGCTCAACGGTCGGCGCTCCGCCCACCCGCCGGCGCGCGCTCCGGAAGGCGGTCGAGGTAGGCCAAGGCGTCGTAGAGGCCGACGACATCGGCGTACTTGGCTTGCAGGTCGAACAGTGCGGCATCGTGCGGCCCGCGGGCCCGGTCACCGCAGGCGTCTCGCACGACGACGGTGTTGAAGCCGGACTGCACGGCATCGACCGCTGTCGCGCGAACGCAGCCGGAAGTGGTTGCGCCGCAGACAAGAACGGTGTCGGTGCCCAGACCGGTCAGCAGGGCGGCCAGGCCGGTTCCATGGAATGCCGAGGCCCCCTTCTTCAGCACCAGGTGATCGCCGTCGTGGTGTTCGAGCCGGGGGTCGAGAGCGACCGCTTCGCTGCTTTCCCGCAGGGCTCGCATGCCCGGTGCTTTGCGGAGCCAGGCGATGGCGTCGCCGTCGGCCTCGGCGGGCGTGTAGCTGATCGCGGTGTAGATCACCGGGACCTCGTGTTGCCGGGCCGTGGTCACGAGGACGGCCGCCGCGGTCACCTCCCTGGTGAGGTCGGTTCCGGAGGGGAAGCCGGGTTCGGTGAAGCCGCGCGTCAGGTCGACCACGACCAGGGCCGGGCGGCTGCCGAGGGGAACAGCGGCGCCGAACCCCGCCCGGTCGTAGACGGCATCGGTCTCGGCACCGTGCAGGCTGGCGGATCGGTGGTCATCGACGGCCACGCTGCAGCTCCTTGATCAGTTTGTCCTGGGTGCGGATCCTGCCGAGCAGCCAGCCTTGGAAGAACCCGAGTGCAGCGGCGGCTGCCACGGCGGCGTATCGCCTGGTCCCGGCTGGAAGAAGCATCGCCAGCCCGTCGAGGGCCTCGCCGCTGCCGGTCGCGACGTGCCTAGCGGCCGGGGCGGATCCGACGCCGTTGCTGGCGGCGGTCCCGAGCGCCGGTTCGGGGACTGCGGCCCCTGGCTGTTGCCCCAGTTGGACGGCGAGGTTGCGGGCGAACTGATCAAGCAGCCGGTTGGAGACGGTGCTGATCGCGCTCTTGCCGAACTGGGCGAGCTTTCCGCGCACGGACAGGTCGGTGCGCAGGTTGAGCGTGGCTCCTCCGGGAGCTTCGCTCACGGTCACGACGACGTCGGCCTCGGCGTCTCCGTTTCCGTGGCTGTCCGCTCCCCGCGCGAGCAGCCTCAGCCGGCGATCGGCGGCGGCGACCTCGCTGAACCGCACTGTGCCGGCGTAAGCGGCGCTGATCGGACCGACCTTGAGCTTGACCCGGCCGCGGTAGGAGTCGCCTTCCCTCCCGTCGAGGGTCGCGCCGGGCAAGCAGCCCGCCACCCGCTCGACGTCGTTGATCAGGGCGAAGACGGCGTCCGGTTCGGCCGGGACGTCGATGCGGTTTTCCAGGATCACGATGTCGCTTCCTTCTCGGAGCTGGCAGGGCTGTCGGCGCTGGCCGGACCCGGAGGTTCGGTTGCCGAGGCAGCCCGTCGGCTGGCAGCAGTCGCGGCGATCGCGTCGACGATCGTCTGGTAGCCGGTGCAGCGGCACAGGTTCGCCGAGATCGCCTCGCGGATTTCCTCGCGATCAGCGTCCGGTCGCTGGGCGAGGAATCCCTCGGCGAGCATCAGGAAGCCGGGGGTGCAGAACCCGCACTGGAGTCCGTGGTGGGCGCTGAAGGCCTGCTGCAGATCGGAGAGTTCGCCGTCGCAGGCAAGCGACTCGACGGTGCGGATGTCGCAGTTCTCGGCTTGTACGGCGAACATCAGGCAGGCCCGCACCGGTTCGCCGTCGACGAGGACGGTGCACGCCCCGCACACTCCGTGCTCGCATCCGACGTGGGTACCGGTGTGGCCGAGATCGTGGCGCAGGACGTCGAGCAGGGTTTTCCGCGGTTCGACGATGGCCTCGTGCTCCGCGCCGTTGACGTTCAGCCCGATCAGGTGTCGATCGCTCATGACGGGGTGCTCGCCTCCTCACTGCTGCGGGACTGCGGGGAGTTCGCGTCCGTGCGGGCAGCGTCCAGCGCGGCGAGCACGGTCTGCGGGTGCACGGGAGTGGTGTCGAGTTCGACGCCGGTGTGCCGCAGTGCGTCGTTGATCGCGTTCAGCACGGCGGCCGGAGCGCCGATGGTGCCGCCTTCTCCGGCGCCCTTGGCGCCGTTCTCGGTGAATTCGCACGGCGTCTCGAGGTGGGAGACGGTGATGTCGGGGATCTCCGTTGCGGTCGGCACGAGGTAGTCGATGAAGCTGGCGGCCGACGGCTCGCCGTTGTCGGCGTAGGTGACTTCCTCGAACAGCGCTCCGGCGATGCCCTGGGCGATCCCGCCGCGACACTGCCCGTCGACGACCTGCGGGTGGATCACCACTCCGCAGTCCTCCACGCAGGCGTAGCGCAGGATCCGGACCTGGCCCGTGCCCGGATCGGCCTCGACGACCACGGCGTGGGTGGCGTTGGAGAACGTGCCGTCGCCGGGGGCGTCGAAGCTCGCGGTCGCCGTCAACGTCGGTTCGACGTCCTTGGGCAACAGGTGGCTGCGCAGGTGGGCCACGTCGGCGATGTCCTCGAAGGACAGCCGCCGGGCGGGATCGTCGATCTGGACGACGCCGCCATCGCCGTCCAGGCCGACGTTGTCGAGGCGGGTTTCGAGCAGGTGCGCGGCGATGGTGCACAGCAGCTCGCCGAGACGCCCGGCCGCGATGGCCACGGCAGAGCCGCCGATGGTCGCCGACCGCGAGGCGAAGGTTCCCCACCCGTAGGCGATGCGCTCGGTGTCGCCCTGGCGCAGCTTGACCTTGCCGAGGTCCAGTCCCAGCCGCTCGGCCACGATCTGGGCCAGGGTCGTCTCGTGCGACTGCCCGTGGTTCATCGTGCCGCTGGTGACCACGACCGACCCCGTGGTGTCCATCCGGATTTCGGAGATGTCGAAGCCGGGGACCACCCTCATCCTGCGCTTGGCGAAGGCCTCGGAACCGTAGCCGGTTCGCTCGGAGAAGCAGCAGTAGCCGATGCCGAGGTGCCGGCCCTCGGCGGCGGCCTTCTCGCGGAGTTCGTACCAGCCCTCGTCGCGGAGGGTGGCCTCGGCGAGGTCGAGCGATTCCCGGTAGGTGCCGGGGTCGTAGGTGACGTTGTTGATGCCGGTGTGGGGAAACTCGGTGATCACGTTGCGCCTGCGGATCTCGACCGGGTCGAGGCCGAGTTCGCGGGCGGCGCGCTCCATCACGCGTTCCATCGCCAGGACGTACTGGGGTCTGCTGACCCCGCGGTAGGGCGCGGTGGGCGCCTTGTTGCTGGTGATGGCGCGGGCGCGGACCCTGTAGGCGGGCACCTGGTAGACGCTGGGCATCTCGGCGGAGGCCATCAGCGGTTCGATACCGGCGGTGAACGGGTAGCAGGAGTAGGCGCCCATGTCGCAGACGACGTCGACGTCCAGGGCGGTGATCCGGCCCTCGGGGTCGAACGCCGCGCGGGTGCGGTAGCGCTGCTCCCGGGCCAGGAATCCGGCGGTCAGCGCCTCCCGGCGGTCTTCTATCCACTTCACCGGCCGGTCCAGCTTGCGGGCAGCCGCCGCCACCGCGATCTCCTCCCGGCCGACCACGCACTTCTGGCCGAATCCGCCGCCCATGTCGGGGACGGTGACCCGCACGGTGCGCTCCGGGACGCGCAACGAGCGGGCCAGCACCGTGCGCACCTGGTGCGGGACCTGCGTGCAGGTCTGCACCAGCAGCTGGTCGTCGCGGTCGTCCCAGGAGGCGACCACACCACGTGTTTCCAGCGGCAGCGCGTTCTGCCGTCCGCTCCGCGTGACGACCTCGACCACGCAGCCCCGTCCGGATCCGGCGGCCTCTAACGCCGTGTCGACGCCGGGCGTGTCGAACATCGACACGTCCAGGAGCACGTTTCCGGGAGCTTCGTCGTGCACGAGTGGAGCGTTCTCGGCGAACGCGGTCTCTTCCGAGACGACCGCGTCCAAGGGCTCGTAGGTCACGACCGCGGCTTCGATGCCGTCTTCGACGCTGTACGGGTCACGGGCAACGACCACGGCCACCGGCTCGCCGACGAAACGCACCTTCTCCCGGGCGAGGACGGGCATCGCGGTCGGGGCGAATTCCTCGGGAGGGCGATCGAGGAGCGCCACGATGTCGCCGAGGTCGAGGTCCTCCGCCGCGTAGGCGGCGACAACGCCCTCGACCTCGCGGACAGCGGACAGGTCGATCCCGACGATCCTGCCGTGCGCGACGGTGGAGCGGACGAAACCCGCGTGCAGCATCCCGCTCAGCCGGATGTCGTCGACGAACCGTCCCCGGCCGCGCAGCAGGCGGGGGTCCTCGCGCCGGGGGACGGATGCCCCGATCCAGCGTCCGCGGCTCCCGTCGAACCGCGCGGGACCGCGTCCACTGCTCGAAGAGGCGGTCATCACCTCACTCCTTTCTCCCATGCCTGGTGCAGGGCCTGGGCGACGAGCGTCCGGGTGAGCCGGCGGCGGTAGGCGCCGGTACCCGCCGCGTCGTCGGGTGGATCGATGGCCGCGGCGGCTGCCTCGCCGCACGCGGTGAACAGTTCCGGCCCTGGGATGCCGCCGGCCAGGACGGCCTCGGCCTCGGGAACCCGGACGGGCGCCGGAGCCACACCGCCGAGAACCACCCGGCCGCCGGTCAGCGGAGCTGGCTCGCCGGCGGCTGCGGGACCCACGTCCAGCGCGACCGCCACGTCGACGATCGCGAAGTCCCCGTGACGGCGGGCGAATTCGGTGAGCGCGGCCCGCGGCGCCGGGCGGGTGAAGCGCACTTCCGTGACGACCTCGTCAGGTTCGACGGCCGTGGCGTAGAACCCGTGGAACATTTCCGCGGCGGGAATCTCCCGTTGCCCGTCCGGGCCTTCGGCGACGATCACGGCGTCGAGCAGCAAGGACAGCAGACACCACTCGGCGGTGGCGTCGCCATGCACGATGCTGCCTGCGACGGTGCCCCGGGATCGGATCGGCAGGTGGCCCACCCACCGCATGGCCCGGGAGATCACGTCGTACTCCGGCCGCAGCAGGCGAGCGGAGGTCTCCACCGCGCGATGGGTGGTCAGCGCCCCGATCCGAAGCCCCGAGCCGTCCCGCCGAATCGAGCTCATCGCAGGATCACGGCGCAGCGGCCCCAGGTCGACCAGAACCGTCGGCCGAGCGAGCCGGAAGCTCATCATCGGTACCAGGCTCTGGCCGCCGGCGATGAGCTTCGGCTCCTCGCCCGCCGCGGCGAGCTCTCCGAGCAGGCCGACGGCATCGGCGACGTCATGCGCCCGGTGGTAGGCGAACGCTGCGGGCTTCACGCGGTGGACCTCCTCATCCGTTGTTCGTTTCCTGCCGCGGATCTCGCCGTCAGGGCTCCGAGATCTCCGTCGTCGCAACGGTTTTGGCGGCCGTCGGCGTGGTGGGCGCCGGTGCGGCGGGATCAGCGATCCGGTCTAGTTCGCGGCCGCTGGTCTCCGGTGCCGCGACCATCATGAACACGACCGCGGCCAGCACGAGCGCACCGAGCACGGCGAAGGTCAGCGGCAGGCCGAGCACCGGCCACAGCACGCCGCCGAACAGCAGCGGAGCGAAGCCCGTGACGGCGCGGCTCGACGACGATGCCCAGCCGAAACCGGAAGCGCGCAGCTCCGTCGGGTAGAGCTCGGAGACGTAGGCGTACATGACCGGGATGACGACCAGGGCGAACAGGCCGAAGCCGCCTAGCGCCACCACCGCCCCGGCGGGCGATCCCAGCAGCAGCGAGAACACCACCAGCAGCACCGCCGTGATCGGCCCGGCGGCGGCGATGACCCGCTTGCGGCCGATCTTGTCCACGACGAGCACGGCCAGCGCGACGCCGACGATGCCGACCGCGTTCATCAGCGCGGTCGAAGCGAAGGCCGCGATCTCGCCGAAGCCCTGAGTTCGCAGGATCGACGGCATCCAGCTCAACGCGGCGTAGTAGACCAGCATCACGCTGATGAACAGCGACCACGCCACCGCCGTGATCCGCGGGTTGAAGGCCCACACCCGCCGCAGCTGGTCGAAGGTTGCCGCGACTGCCCCACCGCGGGTGTCTTCCGCGACCGCCTGCGGGATCGCGTAGGGCTCCGGCGTCGCTCCGGTGCGAGTGACGAGGTCGTCGATGACCGCGCGGGCATCCGCCTCCCGCCCCTTGCGGACCAGGTACAGCGGAGACTCCGGAACGCCGCGTCGCACCCAGAACAGCAGGACCGCGGGCAGGATCATCAGCACCAGCATCCAGCGCCAGTTCCCCGGCACCGCGACCAGCAACGTCGCCGAGACACCTGCGAGCGTGGTACCGATCGGCCACCAGCCGTCCATCGCCGAGAGCACCCGTCCCCGTTGGCGGCGGGGGGAGAACTCGCTGACGATCGCGTAGTCGACCGGGATGCACCCGCCGAGGCCGACCCCGGCCAGGAAGCGCAGCAGCAGGAACGTCTCCAGGTTCGGCGAGAGCGCCCCGAGCGCGGAGAAGAGGGCGAACACCAGCAGCGTGATGCTGAAAGCCCGCTTGCGGCCGATGCGATCGGCCACCGTGCCCCAGGCGATCGCGCCGACCGCCATGCCGATCAGGTTGGCGGTGGCAACCAATCCCTTCTGCCCCGGCGACAACCCGAACTCGGTCCCGACCAGCGGGGTGAGGAAACCGTTCAGGGCGACGTCCCAGGCGTCGAACATGTAGCCCAGGCCGCCGATCAGGAAGATCTTGCCTTGCACGTTCCATCGCCAGGGCAGGTCCTGGACGATTTGGTCTCCGGTACGCATGAGTCGCTCCGTTGTGGTGTCTCGGCGGCGCTACGCGTCAGCGTGCGAACTGGTAGTGGATGGACTCGGTGTCCGGGTCCGTGAGCGGACTGCCGTTCCAGAGCCAGTCGTAGGAAAGGTCCGACTCACCGTCGAAGCGGCGCAGCTTCTCGTCGCGCTCGCGCTGCTCCGGGCCGTCGGGCAGGTGGTAGAAGTCCATGTTCCGCAGGGACGCGTCCTGGACCATGCCCGCATGCTTGGCCCGCCGATCGACGTAGCGGACCAGGGCCGTGTCGATCCCGTCGCGGGTGACCCTGCCGAGCTCCTCGGCGAGCACCGCGGCGTCCTCCATCGCCTGGGAGGCGCCCTGCGCCTGGTAGGGCAGCATCGCATGGCATGCGTCGCCGAGCAGGGCGATCCGGCCGTCGACCCAGACGGGGTCGCGACGTCGGCGGTACATCGCCCAAACCGAAACGTCCTCGTCCTTGGCCTTGGCCAGCATGGTCGGAACGCGGTCGTCCCAGTCCGCGTACTCCGCGGCGAGCTCGGCCGCGGTTGCCGGGCCGCTCCACTCCCGGGCGATCGCCTCGCTGCACGGGACGATCGCGACGACGTTGAGGTACTGACCGCCGCGGATCACGTAATGCACCAGGTGCTTGTCCGGGCCGTACCAGATCGTGGAGTGGTAGCGGTCCAGGAGGAACCGGGTCGCCGGGTCCGCGGCCACGAGGTCGCCGGAGATCAGCGCGCGGTAGGCCATTTCCCCGGAGAACGCCAGGGTGTCGTCGAACCCGGCCAGATCGCGCACCGCGGACCGGATGCCGTCCGCCCCGATCACGAGGTCCCCGGAAAACCGGCGCCCGTCGGCGGTCACCACAGCCGGGCGCACCGGATCGGCGCGGTCGAGCTCGACCACTCGCGCCGAGGTCGCGACCTGGACCACCGGACCGTGACCTTCCGGGGACAGGCAGGCTTCGAGCAGGACCCCGTGCAGGTCGGCGCGGTGGTAGTGCCAGTAGGGCGCCCCGTAGTGATCGGTCACCCGCTGCCCGAGCGGCAGCTGGGCGATGATGCTCCCGTCCGCCCAGCGCCTGCGGACCTGGTCCTGGGGCTCGGTCCGGACCCGCTCCAGCTGAGCGCGGAGGCCGAGCCCGATGAGGATCCGGCTGGCGTTCGGCGCGGTCTGGATACCCGCGCCGATCTCCCCCAGCCGCGGTGCCGCCTCGACCACCGTGACCCGCAGGCCCCGCTGCCGCAGCGAAAGCGCGGTGCAAAGGCCGCCCAAACCGGCACCGACAACAACGACTTCGAACGACTGGCTCGCAGCCACGCCGACCTCCTCGTCTTCGCAGATACGCCCATCGGCCGCGCCGGATCGGCTGATCCGAACACGTACTACCTGGATGTGCAAGGTTTTGGTTGAAGGTGGATTCCGCCCGAGGTGCTGCTGGCCGATGCTGCGCATCCGCTCTCGCCGCCGGGCGAGGCGCGCCGATCGCGGCCGGGCTTCGAAGCGCCAGGCCCGACCGCGGATCGGCCCCGCACCCCGCGCGCTGGATCGTCAGGCCGCGTGGGTCGGCGACCCCGGGGTGACGACAGCTCCGCTGAGCAGCCTGCCTGCGCCGGGCACGCGGGGATCGAGTCCGAGTTCGGACAGGATCCGGAACGTGGTGGCGGTCGCGGCCGAGAGCACCGGGATCCCCACCTCGTCCTCCACCGGCTGGATCGAGGGCAGGGACGGCATCTGCACGCAGGCCGACAGGACCAGCGCATCGGCGTCGGACAGGTCGAGCCTGCGGTGGTGCTCGCGCAGGTCGGCCGGGTCCAGCCGCGCGACGGCGAGGTTGTCCGGCACCTCCAGCGACAACGCGTCCACCACCTCGACTCCGGCGTCCTCCAGGTAGTCCGCCACCGCCTTGGTCAGCGGCTTCAGGTACGGCGCAAGGATCGCGACCTTGCGAGCGCCCAGCGCGGCGATCCCGGACAGCAGAGCACCAGCACTGGAGACGACCGGCGCAGGGCAACCCTCGGCGCGCAACGCGCCGGTGATGTCGTCCTCGGCGGTGCAGTGGTAACCGGGCCCCTGGGCCATGATGGCCACCAGGCAGGCGGTGGCCACCACATCCGGACGGGCGTCGGCCAGTTCCGCCGCCGCCCGCACGGCCTGGGCGTTCATCGCCCGCAGCTGCTCCGGGGTCACGTGCTGCATCCGCGCCCTCGCGGAGTGGAAGACGAACCGGTCCCCCGGTTCGGCCTCCTCCCGCGCGCGCAGCATCCGCGGCAGCTCGGTCTCCATGGTGAGGTTCGAGCTGGGCACGATCATCCCGATGTGGTGATCGCGCGCCGCCGCTTCCACGTCCGCGCTCATCGACGGCCGACCGGGCGCATCTCGGGGACGGTCAGCTCACCCGCGTCGACGATCAACTCGTCGTCCAGGTACAGCGAGTTGCCGCGCATCGGGATGTCGAAGTGGCAGGCGGTGTCGTTCGGACCGCCCAGCTCGTTGTTGGGCCCGATGGAGAACATCACGTTGCCGTAGAAGCTGCGCAGCTCCATGCCCATCCCCCCGGGGAACTGGGTCAGGCCGTGCCAGTGGGCGCGCTCGTCGAGGCCCCACCCGACGTGGCTCATCCCGTAACCGCGCGGGTCGTCGAAGCTTTCGATGTACGAGCGCAGCAGGTCCGCGTCCAACCCGGACGATCCGGCGCCGCCGCGGATGTCCCGGATGAAGCCTTCCTCGATGGTGATCTCCACCGGGGTCCGCACGTAGGTGTTGAACGGCAGGAGCACGTCGCCCGGCGAGAGCACGATCTTCCCGTCGACGCCGTCGTCGGCTCCGCCGGTGAACACGAACGCGGCAGGCCAGTGGTCCCACCGGCCGGGGGTGTCGGTGTAGCCGTACTCGGACAGCGTCGGGTACACGCCGAGGCGGTAGGTGACGTCGGTACCGCCTGGGCTGGTGATCCGCATCGTGCTCGCCTTGGCCAGCAGCTCGGCGCCGGTCTCCACCCGCTCGCGCAGCTCCTTCGTCGGCATCAGCCGAGCCAGCAGCTCCGGCGGCTCGACGGCGGTGAGGATCCGGACACCGGCGTCCTGGATGGCGAACTGCTCCTTGCTGAACAGCAGGAACGTGCAGTCCACGACCATGTCGACGCTCTTGAGGGCTTCCACCGCGCGGGGAATGTTCCCGAGGCCGGAGTCGCCCACGGCCCACGCCCCCGAGGCACTCGCCGGCGCGGGCAACCGCATGTGGAACGCCGCGGCTCCCAACTGCTGAGCGGCCCAGAGGAAAGCGTCGGCGTACTCCGCACGCTCCCCGCCACGGGTCAGCACGACCACCGTCTCACCCTCGTGCACCCCGGACAGGCGCAGCTGCTGCAGGCAGATGTCGTTGAACAGGTTCTGGTCCACCGTTGACCACCTCCACATATAATCCGAGCACGTACTATCCGGGCACGCAAGAGTTGCTTTTCGGGAGACCTGCGACTACCGCGCGCGCCCGCGAGCAAGATCCACGCCGTCGCAGGTGAGTCCGGCCCACCCTGGCACCCGGCGAGTCAAAGCGCCCGGCATCCGCCGCCGGCCACACCCTCAGCCCCGCATCAGTCCGAGCACGTATTATTTCCCGGAGAACTGAGCACGGGTCCCGAGCCGCATGGGAGGAACGCAATGGGGGAGCCAGCGCGCAGGGGTCGACGCGTCGCGGATGCGTCTGCCGACGTCCCGGCGCCACCCGCCGACCTGCTGGCCGCCCCCGGCTACGGCGCCCGCCGCCTGTACCAGGCTTATCTGGCCGCCTGGAACCGCCACGTCGACCCGGTGCTGACCGGTCCGCAGTTCGCGGTGCTCTCCGCTGTCCGCGCTTATCCGGGCAACGACCAGAGCTCGCTGGCCGGCGCCGTCGCCCTCGACACGTCGACGATGGCCGACTTGTGCCGCAGGCTCGAGCGGCGGGGCCTCATCCAGCGCGTCGAGTCGCCGCACGACGCCCGGCGCAAGCTGCTGTCCCTCACCGATGCGGGCGAGGCGGTGTTCGCCGAAGTGAACCGCCGAGCCCGCCGACTCGACAAGGCACTGCTTGCCGGTGACGACCTCGCAGGCGACATCGATGTCGCAGCACTGCTCAACGCCCTCGGCGCTCGATGGGAAGGTGTCGCCGCATCGGACGAGTGGAACTGAGCGCGAACGTCGCCGGTCTTCCGCTGCGCTGAGCGGAGTCCCCTCCGGGGCGGCGGCTTGCTGCCCGCGCCACGATCCCCAGCGCGATCCGGGTTCCGGCGACGATGCACGCCCGGCGGCGCCCCTCAGAGCTGGGAAGGGCCGCCTCAACCGCCAGTTCGGCCCCGGTCGTGAACGTCGCGTCGAAGGCCGCGAACGTCGCAGCCCAGGCGAAACTCGGGCCGAGTGGCCGCCGAGCTGCACCTGGCACAACCGTCGCTGAGCCGCCAGATCCAGCGCCCGGAGAGCCGTCCCAGGGTCCGCCTGTTCGACCGCACGCCGCAGGGCAGCCAGCTGACCGAGGCCGGCGCGGCGTTCCTTCCACAGGCGGAGGCGCTCCTGCACGCCGCTCGCCAGGCAGCGGTCACCGCGCGCCTACGCGTCGGCAGGCAAGGTCATCATCGGGTACGTCGAGGACCTGGTCATCACCCCGGCCGTCCGCGGCCTGCGCCGCCGGCCTGGCCACCGTCCCGGTCGACGGTGCGCCCGCCAGCAAGGTCATGATCGCCACCCGGACGGCGACCCGAACCCCAGCCCAGGGATGACGCGTTCGAAGCCAGGCCCCGTACCGACCGCGACCCACCTGGGCGCTCGCAGGGCCCGAGCCCGGTTGCGCACTCACGCCGAGCCGCTGAGCACGTGGTCGAGCGTGGGGTAGGACGGTTGTGCGCCGGGGTGCTGGACGCTGCGGGCTCCCACCCGGGTGGCCCATCTCGCGGCGGCGGCCAGCGCGTCGCCCTGGCTCAGCCGCCAGGCCATGGTTGCGGCGAAGGCATCCCCGGCTCCGGTGGTGTCGACGGCTTCGGCCGGCACTCCGGGGATGTGTTCAGCGCGGCCGGATTCGGCGACCACCGCGCCGCTCTCGCCGAAGGTGACCACCACTGATCGCGCGCCAACCCCGAGTAGTGCCACCGCGTGCTCGACAGCATCGCGAGGAACCGGGAATCCCTTGCGTTGCAGGATTTCCCGCGCCTCGTGCTCGTTGACGATCAGCGGGTCGGCCAACGCCAGCACCTCGGCGGGCAGGTCGGTCACCGGGGACAGGTTCAGCACCAGCCGAGCGCCGGCGGCATGCGCGGTGCGGGCGGCAGCGGTCACGGTCTCGACCGGGACCTCCAGGACGAGTGACACCACGCGCGCCGCAGCGATCAAAGGCCCGGCGCCCGCGATGTCGTCCGGGGACAGCCGCGCGTTGGCCGCCGCCGACACGATGATGCTGTTCTCCCCGGTCGCAGCGACGCTGATCAGAGCCGTGCCGGTGGCGACCTCGTCGTCGCGGCCGATGCGGGCGGTGTCGACACCATCGGCCCGCAACGCCTCCAACAGGCTGTCGCCGTGGGCGTCCGCGCCGACCCGGCCGACCAGCGCCGTGCGGGCGCCGAGCCGCGCGGCGGCCACCGCCTGGTTCGCGCCCTTGCCGCCCGCGCTGGTGGTCAACGCGGTGGTCGACTGCACCGTTTCGCCCGGCAGCGGATGGCGGGACACCCGTGCGGTCATGTCGATGTTCAGGGAGCCGACCACCACGACATCCACAGTGGACACCTTGGGGCGGCTGGGGATTTCCGAGGCGCGCGGCATCGCACGTCCTTTCTCGCTCGGCGATCAGCCGCGGTCATGCGACTCGTCGACGGGTTCCGGCGCGGCCGCACAACCGGTCGGCCAGCAGCTCCGGGAAGGTGCGTTCGGTACCGAGCACGACGCGGACGGCCGCCCCGCGCTGGGCCGGGAAGTCCCGGTACTGCCCGCGGATGTCGGCGACAGTCGCGCCGCGCCCCGGCCCGTCCCCGGTGTCGACGTCGACCGCGACGACGGGGGCCAGCACCGGTGACACGTCACCGACGGCGATGGCGGCGGCCAGCGGATCATGGCAGGCCGCACCCCGGGCTCCGAACACGTTCTGCTCGTAGAAGTCGAGGTAGTGCGCCAAGATCGTGGCCACGAACCTCGTGACCGGGGTGCCGGCCCCGCGGAGCCGGTCCACGTGGTCCTCGGTGAACACCTCGGTCATGGTCACGTCCAGCGGAACCAGGGTGACCGGCCAGCCCGCGCGCAGCACCATCCGGGCCGCTTCGGGATCGTTGTGGATGTTGGCCTCGGCCGCCGGCGTGGAATTGCCGGGATGCCGGACCGCGCCCCCCATGATCGTGACGTGCTTGACCAGCCGCGGCAGGTCCGGTTCGAGCAGGAGCGCGGTGGCCAGGTTCGTCAGCGGGCCGAGGGCGAGCACGTGCAGCCGGCCGGGGTTCTCCCTGGCCAGCCGCACGATCATCTCGGCGGCGGGCTCGCTGGTCGGCGCGGCTGCCGGTGCGGGCAGGCCCGTGTTGCCGAGTCCGTCGTCTCCGTGCACGAACGGCGCCAGGTCGGCGGTCCCACGCCAGTTGCTGCGGGCACCGATCGCCACTGGAATGTCCTCCCGCCCCACCAGTTCCAGCACCCGCAGCGTGTTGCCTGCGGCCACGGTGGCGTCGACGTTGCCGAAAACCGTGGTCACCGCCCGGATTTCCACCTCGGGGTCGTGGAGCAGGTACAGCAGCGCCAGCGCGTCGTCGATGCCGGTGTCGCAGTCGACGATCAGGGTTTCCTTGGACGCCATCGGATGCGTGCCCTTCTCCTTGAACGTGTCCGTGATGCGGGCTGACCGAGTCAGCACTCCGCCTCGAGTCAGATGTCAGACAAGCTAAGGACAAGTCGACGCCCAGTCAACACCAGCCGATCGGGAATCGTGGAGATCATCCCAGGAAAACCAGGGGTGACGTCTTGACGCGGGCAGCCGGGACGGGTAGACCCTTCCGTCAAGCGTAAGTCGAGATGTCAGACAAGCGGCCCACAACGCCGCCGTCTCCACCGCACCACCGGCATTCATCCGCCAGCGGCTGTCCCCTCGCACGTCTTCTCCACGATGGAGGCTCATATGACGACGGTTCGCGACCAGTCGTCCGCACCAGCGGTCCGCTACGCCGCGCTGCTCACGGCTTTGGTGCTGGCCGTGGCCGGGTACCAGATCAACGCCACGATGCTCGCCCCCGCACTGCCGGACGTGATCCGGCGCCTGCACACCGACAGCGATGCCGCCGGGCTCGCGCAGACGCTGTTCTTCCTGTTCGCCGCGATCGGCCAGGTGACGTTGGGGCGGCTCAGCGATTACGTCGGCCGGCGGCGCATGCTGCTGGCCACCCTGGCGGTGGCGGTGCTGGGCGAGGCCGCCTGCGTCTTCGCGCCGACCATCGAGATCTTCATCGTCGGCCGGATCCTGCAGGGAGTTTCCGCGGCGGCGTTCACCCTCGCCTACCTGACCTTGCACGAAACCCTTTCGCCGCGGAAGTTCGGCGGGGCGATGGGGATCATCACCGCGGTCAACGGCGGCATCGCGGGCGTCGACACCCTCATCGGCGGTTCGGTGGCCGACAGCGTGGGATTCCGCGGCATCTTCCTGATCACGCTGGTGATCACGCTGGTCGCCATCGTCGTGGTGTACTTCCGGGTGCCCGCCACCGAGGTCTCGACCGGGCGGATGGACTGGAAGGGCGCCGCGCTCCTGGGCATCGGGCTGACCGGAGTCCTGCTGGCGCTCAACCAAGGCGGCAGCTGGGGCTGGACCTCCCCCGCAACGCTCGTGCTGCTCGTCGGCGGAGTGCTGGCCCTCGTGCTGTTCGCCGTGGCCGAACGGTCCGCGCGGGACGCGATCATCGACACCTCGGTCCTGGCCTCGCGGCGGGGCTGGCCGCTGCTGTTGTGCACGGTGTTCACCCTGGCCGGGGTCTTCGGGATGCTGAACTTCACCATCCCGCTGCTGACCCAGGCCGAGGGCGAGGGGTACGGACTGTCGGCCACCATGTCCGCGCTGCTGTTCCTCGTCCCGGCCTCCGCGCTCGGCGCCGTCGCGGCCCCGCTGGCCGGGCACTTCGGTCCCCGCATCGGCTGGCGGCGATCGGTGCTGGTCGGCTCGGTCGGCACCGCCGCGGCCTTCGTGCCGCTGGTGCTGTTCCCGCAGTCGTCCTGGATCACGTTCGCGGCGCTGGCCGTGCTCGGCGTGACCTACACCGGCTACCTGCTGACCTCGCTCAACGGTCTCGCCGTCGATTCCGCACCGGCGGACAAACCCGGTTCGCTGCCAGGGTTGAACGGGGCGTGCTTCGGCATCGGCGCCTCGCTGGGCATCGCGGTCTCCGCGAGCGTCGTGACCGCGGTCAGTGGTGACGGGGCGCCGACGTTCGACGCCCTCCACGCCGCGCTGTGGTCCTCGGGCGGCTTCGTCGCCCTCGCCTTGGTGGCCGCACTGCTCATCAAGACCCCGGACGACCAGAACGGCTGATGTTCCCCTCCGACAAGGGAAATGGCAGAGTTGCGCCAGAATATGAGCGTCGCCGAGGCTTGAATTCGAAGCGGTGTGACAATTGTTCCCCGGTAATCCGCAAAACCGTTGACCGGCCATTAGGGGTGCGTTTCACTTCTCCCGGATACCGCACCGAGGAGGCCGGTGAGCATGCGAAAATGGCGCCGAACAATGTCCACTGTGGTCTCCGTGGCCACCCTGTTCCTGACCGCGGGGCTGGCATCCGCCGGCCCCGCGGTCAGCGCCGAGAACCCCTATCAACGGGGCCCGGAACCCACGATGGCGAGCATCGAGGCGGAACGGGGCGCCTTCGCCGTCACGGAGGTTCCGGTGCCGCGCGGGAACGGATTCGGCGGCGGCACGTTGCACTTCCCGAACGACACCAGCCAGGGCACCTTCGGTGCGATCGCTGTCGCACCCGGCTTCACCCAATCGGAACTGTCCCTGCGCTGGGCCGGTCCCCGGCTGGCGTCGCAGGGGTTCGTCGTGCTCACCATCGAAACCAACGGGCTTTTCGACCACCCCGCCGCCCGGGCCGACCAGCTGCTGGCCGCTCTGAAGTACATGGTGGAAAAAAGCCCGGCCAAGGACCGGATCGACGGTTCCCGGCTGGCGGTGATGGGCATTTCGATGGGAGGCGGCGGATCGCTGGAGGCGGCCGCTCGCTACCACGATCTCAAGGCGGCCGTCCCGGTGGTCCCGTGGAACCTCGGCGGTGGTTACTCAAGCATCCGCACGCCGACGCTCATCGTCGCCGGCCAGGGCGATCTCATCGCGCCGCCTCAGACGCATGCGAAGGCGTTCTACGACAAGCTGTCCCCGGACCTGAACAAGGCATATGTCGAGATCGCCGGCGGAGGCCATGCCGGACCGGCCTTACCGAACGTAACCACCTTCAAATACAGCATCTCCTGGTTCAAACGCTTCGTGGACAACGACACCCGCTACGAGCAGTTCCTATGCCCCATCCCGAAGGACCCCACGACCTCCGATTTCCGAGGAAACTGCCCGCACACCTGATGGGCTCGAGTGACGACATCCCGCCCTGGCCCGATCTCATCGCCGAAATGGTCCTGCTGCGGCAGCGGGTCGCCGAAGTCGACGACCTCTTCCCGTGGACGATCCCGCACCCGCCGGCCACCGAGGAGCAGCTGACCGCGGCCGAAGCGCGCCTCGGACACCCCCTCGACCCCCAACATCGCGCGTTCCTCGGCTACGGCAACGGATGGCCCGATTTCCATCTCGGCGGCAGCCTCCTCAGCACCGAAGAACTCGGCCAAGGCCCCGCATGGGACGAGATCGACAACAACATCCTGAACCCCTACTACGAAGCCCTGCCGCCGGAAGCAGGGTTCATACCTCCGCGTGACCAGATCTACCCCATCACCTTCGACGAAGGCAGCACAAGCGTCTTCGCCATCTGGAAAGACGGCCCTGTCACCGACGGCGGTCTCCCCGTCCTCTGGTTCCCATGGCCGGAATCCGGCGATCCCCACACGGACAACTTCTTCGGCCTCTTCCGCGATATCCACCGGCAATACGAAAAGATGCTCCAAGGCTGACCCGATCCCGGCGAAGGGGTGGCGCTAGGGCATGTCCCGTGGATGTTGATCAGGTCCCGTTTGGTAGATCACGGGTGTGATGACCTCTGCTGGCTGGACGAGGTCCGCACGCCCGATTGTTACGGCGTGGAGAACAGACCGGACCCCGGAGACGATGAGCCGTCGGCGCGGGCGCCGTTCGTGACCCGCAGGAACTCCAGCTTTTCCGCATCGGCGGAACCCGCGGCCACCGTGTAGACGACGAGCCGGATGTCGCAGCCTGGGACGGTGAGCACGTCGCAGTCGCACGTCACCTCACCGACCTCGGGGTGCACGATGATCTTGCGAGCCGATACGTGCGGACCCACCGCACCCTCGTCCCACAGCCGGGCGAACTCCGCGCTGGTGGAGCGCAGTTCCGCGACAAGGTCGATCAGTCCGCGGTCGTGGGGGTAGTCGACGAGAGCCGTGCGCAGGTCGGCGACGAGGGCGGGGTTCAGGGCGTCGTCGTCCTGGAGCACGGGCCAGGCCGCGAGCCCTCTGGGCCCTTCGGCGAAGACCGACCGCACCAGGTTCCGCTCGACGTGTGTCCGTGCACTGGGGTCGCCCAGCAGCACAGCCCATGCGGGAGTCCAGGACAGCAAGGTCCAGTCGGCACTGAACACGCCCACGGGGAACTCCCCGAGGCGAGCCAGCATTCGTTGGACCCCCGCTGGAACATGCGTGGAGATCGTGCCCTCCTGCGGAGGGAGGAGACCGGCCAGCCGGTAGGCGTAGTCGCGCTCTCTGGGTTCCAGTTGCAGTGCCCTGGCCAGGCTCGCGACGACCTGCGCCGAAGGGTTCGTGGCGCGCCCCTGCTCCAGCCGCACCACGTAGTCGACCGACAGCCCCGCGAGTTCGGCCAGTTCCTCGCGTCGCAACCCCACCGCACGTCGTCCGGGCCGCGAACTCCGCCCGATGTCGATGGGAGAAAGCCGGTCGCGCCAGCGGCGCAGTGCCGTGCCAAGAGTCTCGTCCACTCGGCCATTGTGTTCGCTGGATTGCCGTTCTGCCTGGTACTGGCAGTCCTACCGTCGCAGAGGGCACTGGTTGTCCGCTCGCCGCCGACCGAGAGTGAGCACGTGACAACAACGTTCATCACAGGAGCCAACAAATCCCTCGGGTACGAGACCGCCCGCCGATTGATCGAGGCCGGCCACACCGTCCTCGTCGGTGCTCGCGATCCGGAGCGCGGCCAGGCAGCCGCCCACGCACTCGGTGCCCGTTTCGTCCAAATCGACGTGACGGACGACGCGTCGGTGGCTGCGGCCGCCGCCGACGTCGAGGCTCGCGAGGGGGGCATCGACGTCCTGATCAACAACGCTGGTGTCCTCGGGACGCACAACCCCGCCGATCAGATAACGGCTGCTGACGCCAGCGCGGTGTTCGAGGTCAATGTCGTGGGGATCGTCCGGGTGACGCACGCGTTCCTGCCTCTGCTGCGCACGTCCGCGAGCCCGGTCATCGTCAACGTGTCGAGCGGCATGGGGTCGTTCGCGCTGACCCACGACGCCGAGCGCGTCGAGTCGAGGGCTGTCGCGCCGCTCTACACATCGTCGAAGGCCGCCGTGACCATGCTGACCACGCAGTACGCGAAGGCCTGGACGGACGTGAAGGTGAACGCGGCCGACCCGGGCTATACCGCGACCGACTTCAACGGGCACAGCGGCCCGCAGACAGTGACCGAGGGGACCGACGCGATCGTCGAACTCGCCACCATCGGGGCGGACGGACCGACCGGGACCTTCCGCGACCGTCAGGGTCCGGTGGCCTGGTGATCCACCTCGGAATCCTCGTCCGTGCCGGGAACGGACGAGGATTCCGGGGTGTTGTTGGAGGCGCGAGGCCCGCGTGTCCCGCATGCTCGGCGCTCCCGGTGAAGGTGGTATCGACGAGTCCTGGTTGTCCTTCCGCCCGAGGATCATCCTGAGAGCGTGGAACGGAACGAACTCGCGCACTTCCTCCGACGCCGACGTGCGCTGCTTCAGCCGGAGACCGTCGGTTTTCCGGCCGGGGGGCGGCGTCGTGCGCCGGGGCTTCGACGCTTCGAGGTCGCCCAGCTCGCCGGCATGTCACCGGACTACTACGCGAGGCTTGAGCAGGGACGCGGCCCGCAGCCGTCGGTCGCGATGCTCACCGCGTTGGCCCGTGCGCTGCGGCTGACGATCGACGAACGCGACCATCTCTTCCGCCTCGCCGGTCACCACGCTCCGCCTCGCATCGGTGGTGACGAGCACGTCAGCCGCGGTCTCCTCCGGCTGTTGGACGGATTGCGTGGCCTGCCCGCCCTGATCGCCTCCGACCTGAACATCGTGCTCGCCCAGAACCCGATGGCGGATGCGCTGGTGGGGCAGCAGACCCATTTCCGCGGCCTCGCCCGCAGCTGCACCTACCGGTGGTTCACCGGCTCGGAGATGCGCGGGCTTTATCCCGCCGAGGACCACGAGCACGAGAGCCGTGCGCAGGTGGAAGATCTGCGGGCGACCCTCGCGGCGCGCCCGGCTGATCCCGTGGCGGGCAAGCTGGTCGGGGCGTTGCGCGCGGAGAGCGCCGAGTTCGCCGAGCTCTGGGCCCAGCACGACGTTGCGGTCCGTCGCAGCGACCGCAAGCGCATCCTGCATCCCGCGGTCGGGCTCATCGAGCTGGATTTCGACATCCTGGCGACGGCCCGGCAGGACCAGCGCCTGATCGTGTACTCACCCGCGCCGGGCAGCGCCGCGGTCTCGCAGCTGGAGCTGCTTGCCGTGCTCGGCCAGCAACGCTTCACCCCTCCCGGGACCGACCCGCGCGGCGAAGCGCGGACGGACCGGCACCTCCCGGGCTAGCCCGGCACCACCGGCACGCTCCCGACGGCCCCGGCGGGCACCCCGTCCTGCCCAGGGCTCCATCCCGCACGACCGAAGGAGAACCATGCCCGGCCACCGACCCACCGGACTGTGGCGGCGCGCCACGCTCGGCCTCGCCGCCCTGCTTGTCGCGGCCCCGACGCACCCCGAGCACGCCTCCGGCACTCGCCTCGACGACGTGCGCGTCCTCGCCCACTTCGACCGGGCCGTGGGCCAGGTCGCCGAGAGCATCGCCCTGGAGCCCGACGGAGGCGTGGTCATCGGCATGATCCCCGCCCGCCAGGTGGTGCGGGTCGCGCCGGACGGGGTCGTCCAGGTACTCACCACCATGCCACTACCTCCCCGCGGCGACACCACCCCGGTCATCGGGATCCCCGTGGTCACCGGGGTCGCCCGGTCGGACAGCGGCGCCTTGTACTTCCTCTACTCCTCCGGGCAGGGCGGGCTGACCGGGATCTGGCAGATCCGCCGCTGCGGTGAGCCCCGGCTCGTCGTGCCGCTGCCTGCCGACACCATGCCGAACGCACTGGTCATCGACGGCAGGCGGGACCGCTTCCTGGTCACCGACTCCACCGGCGGGCGCATCTGGCAGGCCCCGCTGCGCGGCGGCGAGGCCTCCGTGTGGTCGGCGGACCCGGCCCTGGCACCCGCTGGTTTCTTCGGCGCCAACGGCCTGAAGATCCACGACGGCGCCGTGTGGGCGAGCAACTCCGACCACGGCACCATCGTCCGCATCCCGGTGACCGAGGGCGGCGGCTCCGGGCGCGCCGAGGTCCGGGCCACCGGCCTGGAGGGCATCGACGACTTCGACTTCACCGGCCGGGACACCGAGATCCTCGCCGCGATCAACCAGACCAGCAAACTCGTGCGGGTGGGCGCGGACGGCACCCAAGAGACCCTGCTCGACGCCGAGGACGGCCTGCAGGGGACCACGGCCGTCGCCGTTCGAGGAAATCGGGCCTACGTGACCAACGGCGCCAACCTGGCCGGGAACGACCCGACCCTGATGCTCGCGGAACTGCGGCGAGGCTGAGACGCCTCCGCGGCACCGGGCCGAAGAGCGTGGCGGGTTGCGTCTTCGACCCTCGGCTGTCGCGGCATTCCCAACGGCGGCGACCGCGTCGTGCCGTGGGGAACCCGTTTTCCTGGCCTGCACAGGCTCAGCGGGTGCCGAGGATCTGTTCGGATTCGACCAGGCCGACGTCGCTGGGCGTGCTGCGGTCGGCGAACACGCGCTTGTACTGCCTGGCTCGAAGCTCGAGATGGGCTTGTGCGGGCATGGGGTATCCGTAGCGTTCGCGTGCCTCGGCGGGGGTGAGCGTCTCGTCGGTGGCGGCCGGGATGCCGAGCAGGATCGGGGCCACGACGCGGGTGGTCGACGGGGACAGCACGTGCAGCGCGCCCAGTTGGAGCCAGCGGCTGATCCGGATCAGGCGGAAGGAGATTCGCATGACCGGCACGATCAGCAGGTCCAGCAAGCGGTTCTGGCGGATACCGGACAGTTCGCGCATCCAGCGCGGCATGGTCGCGATGGTGGCGATGCGCAGGGCGGTGGTGACGACCAGCGTGGCCGGCCAGTGCACCGGGGGTATCGGCGGCAGCATCACTTCGGCGTGCAGCAGGTGGTCCATTGTGGAACGTGCGACCGGGGAGCCGACCAGGTGGGGGCGCATCCGCTCGAAATAGGCGCGGACACCGTCGCGGTCGCGGGGGATGTCAGCGGGGTCGCACGTCTGCAGCTCCGCCGCGGCGGCGCAGTCCGCCCAGTACCGGGCCTCCTCCCGCGGGCTGAGCTTGCCGGGGCCGTACTTCTCGTAGGCGTACAGGATCGAGTGCCAGGCGGTCAGGTGGATCCACAACTGCGACTGGGGGTCGTTGGCGTCGTAGCGGGCGCCGCTGCCCGGCTCGGTGCCGATTGCCGCGGAGTGGACCTTGACCAGCACGTCGGCGGCTTTCATGGTGTCGCGGGTGCTGCCGAAGGCGACCATCGCGAAGTACCGCAGCGTGCGGTCGTAGCGGGTACGCGGGCGGGTGCGGAGCTGCTTGGTCGCGTCGACGGCGGCCAGCAGTGCGGGGTCGAGCTCCTCGACGACGACCGCGCGCTGGAAACCCACTGTCAGCGAGGTCGGGTACGTCCAGACCTTCCAGGTCACCGAATCGGGACCGAAGAAGCCGTTGTCGGCGTGCGGCTCGATCGTCGAGCGGGCGCCGCGCGCGAGCTTCAGCGGGCTCGCGTCCTCGGCGCCGGTCACCGCGGTCAGCATCGGCAACAGGCCCCGCAGCAGGGCAAGCAGTGCCAAGCCGAGGGCGCCGGTGCCGAGCAGGAGTACCGCGACCGCGACGAAGATCCAGGACGACGGCGATTCCCAGCGCAGGTCACCGGAATAGCGGAGCACGGCGATCAGTGCGAGAGCCCCGAACGCGACCAGCGCGGCCAGGCCGGCCGAGGAGCGGCGCAGGTCGCCCTCCGCCGTGGCGTACAGGATCAGCGCACCGATCGTGACCATCCACGCAGCGAGTTCCCGGAGGTCGAGCACGTTCACCTGCCAGGGCCACCAGGCTCCGAATGCCTCGGGGTGGGCGAAGAAAGCCACTCCGGCGCCCACCAGCCCGATCCCCTCCAGAGCGGCGATGATGCGCGCCCATACCGGGATCGGCGCGGTGCGCGCACCTTCGACCTCGACCCGGCGGGTGAGCTGCGCCGGCACCGTTACCACCGTCAGCAGCAGGGCGAGCCCGAGACCGAGCAGCCACACGTCGCTGACGGACACCGTGACGGAGATGCCGGCGACGGCGATGTCGCGAGGTGGGTTGAGGTTTCCGTCGCCCAGCGTGGTGGCGAGCAGGCTGCCACCGGCCAGGACGGGCGGGGCGACGCCGGCGATCCGGGCGTTGGTCCAGCCCGGCTCCAGCGCGGCCAGCACGAGCAGCACGACAGCAGCGCCGAAACCGGCGCCTACCGTGGCCGCCGTGAGCGGGCTCGCCATGGTCCACGCGAACCAGACATCCGTCGCGCCGCTGCCCACGTACAGCACGAGGAACACCAACGCGCACATCAGCGCGAGTGGAACGAAGAGGCCATCGCGCACCGCGGGATGCAACGCCTTGCCCGGTGCCTGCGGTACGCGCAGTCGCCTGTCGGAGTGCTCCGTTGTCGTTTCCGGCACGTTCATGGTACCTCCCAACAGATTGGGCCGAGTGTTCCACGCACCCGCGCAATGCCGAAAGTCAACGGCAGAATTCCGACCACGCAATAGAATTGGCCTTCAGCGGAGTATCAACGTCGTGACAAGAAATCCGCCATAGCAGATTTCCAACTCGTTTCAGAAAACTGCGCGTATGGCGGGCGTAGATCATCTTGATCAGCTGGTGGGTCTGGTGCTCGGGGAACACCACGGGGTTGAGCGGAAGGCCGCTATTCCAGGTTCGCGAAGTGTTCGACGTCGCGGTCCCGGCCGGAGACGATGATGATGTCGCCTTCGTTGAGCACGGTTTCGGCCGTGGCGTAGGTGAATTCCTCGCCGGGGCGCTTCACCCCGACGACGGTGACCCCGTACTGGCTCCTGACCTTGGTTTCGCCCAAGGGCCGGTTCACTGCCAGCATCGGCACCCGGGTCTTGACCAGGGCGTAGTTGTCCTCGAACTCGATGTAGTCCAGCATGCGCCCGGTCACCAGGTGCGCCACGCGTTCGCCCATGTCGTGTTCCGGTAGCACGACCCGGTGCGCACCGACGCGTTCGAGGATGCGGCCGTGCTGCCGGCTGACCGCCTTGGCCCAGATGTTCGGGATGCCGAAGTCAGACAGCAGCGAGGTGGTCAGGATGCTGGCTTCGAGATCGGTGCCGATCGCCACCACCGCGCGCCCGAAGTCGAGCACGCCGAGTTGTCGGAGGGCCTGCGGATCGGTGCTGTCGGCGACGGCGGTGTGGGTGAGGTCGTCGGAAAGCTGCTGGACGATGTGCGGCCTGCTGTCCAGTGCCAGCACCTCGCACCCCTGCTCGACGAGCTTCATCGCCAACGAGCTGCCGAACCGGCCGAGCCCGATCACGACAACGCGCGAATCCCGCTTGGGCGAATCCTTCTTAGCCAACAATGGGTCGCTCCTCCGGGAGGTCGTAGCGGCGCTCGCGCTCGCGGAGGGCGAGCGCGGAAGCGAAGGTGATGGGGCCGACCCGACCGGCGAACATCAGCACGATGATCACGAGCTGCGCTGCCTCGGGGAGGTCGGCGGTGATACCGGTGGACATTCCCACCGTGCCGAAAGCCGAGACCGACTCGAACAGGACGGCATCCAGCCCGAACGGGCTGATCAGCAGAAGCACGACGGTCGCCACGAACACGAGGCCGACACCCGCCAGTGCCACGGTCAGCGCCTGGCGGTGCACAGCGGCGGGCAGCTTGCGCCCGGCGACGTGCACGTGGGTGTCGCCGCGGACCTCGGTCAGCATGACAGCGGCCAGCAGCGCGAAGGTCGTGACCTTGATGCCACCGGCCGTGCCTGCGCTGCCTCCGCCGACGAACATCAGGATGTCGGTGATCATCAGGCTGGCCGGGTGCATCTCGCCGACGTCGACCGAGTTGAAACCCGCCGTGCGCGGTGTCATTCCGTGAAAGATCCCGGCCACGAGCCTGCCGCCGACGCCGAGAGTCCCGAGCGTGTCCGGATTGCTCCACTCGATCGCGGTGATGGCAACCACGCCGACGAACGACAACGCGGCGTAGGTGGTCAACGTGATGCGCGCGTGCATCGACCACCGGTGGGCTCTCCCACGGACGTGGCGGACGATCTCGAACAACACCGGGAAACCGAGACCACCGAGTACGAAAGCTCCCATGATGGGGACGTTGATCCACGGGTCCGCAGCGAACCGAACGAGGTTGTCGGTGTACAGAGCGAATCCGGCGTTGTTGAACGCCGACACCGCGTGGAAGACACCGAGGTAGACGGCCCTGCCCGCAGGCTCGTGGTAACCGATGGCGAAGCGGGCCGTCAGCGCAGCCGCCGTGGCGATCTCGACCACGAAGCTGGTCGCGATGACGCCGACGACGACGCGCCGCACACTGCCCAGACCGACGCTCTTCGTCTCCTCCTGCGCGCCGCGCTGCAACCGCAAGCCCAGGCGCCGGGCGACCAGCAGCCCGAGAAGCGAGGCCAGCGTCATGATGCCGAGCCCGCCCACCTGGATGAGGGCGAGCAGGACGGCTTCCCCGAAGGCCGACCAGTACGTCGGCGTGTCGACCACGACGAGGCCGGTGACGCACACCGCCGAGGTCGCGGTGAACAACGCCGCGACGAACGAAGTGGCCTCACCGCTTTCCGCAGCGACCGGAAGCATCAGCAGCACCGTGCCCACCAGCAGCACCACACCGAAGCCCGCGACGATCAGGCGGGCCGGGTGCTTCGCCCCGGGCCGGTGCTGACGGCGCGTTGACAGCAGGTCGCGAGCCGACGCGACCGGCCTCCAACGCGATCCCAGGCGAACGATCACAATCTCCAGTGCTCCAGTCGGGCAAGCGACAGCTGCGGCGAGCAACTATGCCATGCACCATCGGCCGAGGTCAGCGGAGCCAAGCCGGGTTCGGCGCCAGGACGCGGGGCCGCTCAGATCGTCGCCCGCGGCGTCGGCGACACCTGAGCGCCGCCGGTGCGGAGATTCCGTGGCGCACTGGAGAAATGCGCGGAGCGTCGTGCGCAAAGTTCTCGTACAGGTGTGCCGGGAAGTCTGGTCGGCGAGGTCAACGAAGTACCCGATCGGATGGGTCCCGATGAACGACGTGAGTACGCCGGGAAGATCGAGCTGCGCGTGGTGAATCGTGGGCCAGGTCTACCGACCACTTGCGGCCCGGAAATTCAGGCGACGTCGGCGTCGCGTCGTACCGTTCCCGCAGCCCCGTCGATTGTGATCAACTCTCCTGTTCGGATCGTCTCGGTGGCGTCGCGAACGCAGATGACGGCCGGTATGCCGTACTCGCGGGCGACGGTCGGGCCGTGGGCCATCGGCGCACCGGTCTCGGTCACCAGTCCGCCCGCTGTCATGAACAGCGGTGTCCAGCCGGGATCGGTGGTCGCCGCGACGAGGATCTCGCCGGGTTCCAGATAGGCACCGGCGGGATCGTGGATCACGCGCGCCCGCCCTGTCGCGCGGCCCGGTGCGGCCGGCATCCCGACCAGCGTCCCGTCCTCGGCGGTGACCGGTGGTGCCAGGGCTTCCGGGATCGTGCCGTCGGAAAGCAGCACACCGGGAACGTTGCGCCGCTTCGTCTCCCGCGCATAGGACGCGCGCCGCGAGGCGACCAGCTCCCGGAGATCCTCTCCCCCAGCAACCGCCTCCGCCTCCCGGAGATCGAGGAACACGATGTCCTCGGCACGATCCAGGAGTCCGCGTCCGGCCAGCTCCGCTCCGGCCAGCAGGATCTGCCTGCGCATCTCGGCGAGCGAGTACAGCCAGATGAACTTGGGCAGTTCCCGCAGCCCTGCGAGGGCACGAGCTCGGCGCATGAGGAACCCGGCGAGGCGGGCCCGGACCGGGCGGCTGCGACGCGCCCGCGCGATCAGCTCGTCGATGGTCGCCTCGGCTCTCTCCGCCGCCTGCTCGAACTTCCGGTCCGGGGCCTGCTCGGGGTCGGTGACCCGCAGGTAGTTGGCGATCGTGGCGAACACCAGCGTGGGGTCCTCGGCCCAGCGCGGCACACCGATGTCGACTTCGGCGGCGGCGCGGTGCCCGTAGGTCGCCAGGAACGCACCCAGGCCGATGTCGGGCAGCGTCCCCTGCCGGTACCGCGCCGCCAGTTCATCCGGTGCGGTGTTCAGCAGCAGCTCGCGGTGCGGGCCCACCGCCGAAGCCAGCCGCCACAGGGCCAGATCCATCTCGGTGGTGACGTTGTGCGGCATTCCGCTGAGCACCGAGGCGATCTCGCCGTCGGTGGCAATGCCTTTGAGCAGCACGGTCGGCGCCCGGCTGGCGAGCATGCCCGCCCACAGCGCGGGCAGCGCCTTCAGCATGGCCCCGCTCATGACCGGAGATTGCAGCTCCGCACTCCAGCGCAGCCGCTCGGCCGCAGAAGTCACTCCGGCCGGCGTCGCGGCCAAGCGTTCGCTCTCCGCTGCCAGGACGAACATCTTCTCCCCCGCCCGGGACGGGCGGGCCAGCGCCCACACCAACCCGGCGACGGATCCGGGGACCACCCGCGCCAGCACTGCGACCACCGAACGCACCCGGAACGGAAGGCCCGGCTGGGCCGCGAAGCGCGGATCCTCCAGGACCCGCTCGACCGCGGCCGACACCCGGTAGCCATAGACCTTCATCGCCTCCGGCAACCGCTTGCGAAGCAGCCTGCTGCGCACAAGATCGGTGAAGTCGATGTACATCCGGCCACCGACATCGACGATCCTCTTGAGCCCGTCGGCCGGATCGACCTTGACGCCATAGGATTCCAAGGCGATCGCCGTGGCCACTTTCATCGCCGACATCCCCATCGGGGTGAACGGTCGGAGCATGCCCTGCATGTGGCCGACTTCCATCAGCACCCGCGGCTGCGGAAGACCGGTGTCCGGCGGCTGCGGGAAGAGCGTGGTGACCGGGCGCGATTGCAGCAGCCACAGCACGCCCTCGGCGTCGATGGCCCACTCCACGTCTTGAGGCGAACCGAAATGCTTCTGCACCCGCTGACCCGCCGCGCGCAACGCGTCGAGGCGTGGCCGGTCGAGGCAACCGTGCGGGGCGACCGAAGTGCGCTCGCCCAGCACGTAGTGGTCGACCGCCGCGCTGCCATCGACCACGGCCGTGCCGAGCCCGGCAACGGCGTCGACCACCGTCTCGGTGCGCGTGCCGGTGATCGGGTTCGCGGTGAACATCACCCCTGCCGCCACCGGGTCGATCATGCGTTGCACGACGACCGCCATGCTGGCGGCGTCGTGATCGATATCGTTGGCTTCCCGGTAAGCGATGGCGCGCTCCGAGCGCAGCGACTCCCAGCACTTGCCAACCGCCTCGATCAGCTCCGCCGCACTGGACACGTTGAGGTACGTGTCCTGCTGTCCGGCAAAGCTGGCCCCGGGCAGATCTTCCGCGGTGGCACTGGAACGCACCGCCACCCGACCATTGGCACCACCGCACAGCCTGCGGTAGGCGTCGACGAGTTCGGCTTCGGGAACGGTTCCGGCCCGGGAGACTTCCGTGGTCAGGCAGAAGCCATCCGGCACCCGTTCGCCCGCCCTGATCAGCTCACCGAGCCCGGCGGCCTTGCCGCCCACCAGATCGACCTTCGTCGCATCGACCTCGGACAAAGCGATCACCAAACGCCCACCCATCGACATGACAGACCCCTTCGGAGCTGGGTTGTTCCGCCACGCCGACCAGGCTTCCCGGCACACCACCGGCCCTACAGGCCGGTCAGGAAACCATAGCCCACCTTCAGAGTTCTCAGAAGACGTTCGTCGAAGGGCGCCGTCACCGTGACGCCGCGAAGACCTTCACCCTGACCACCGCACGCGGGCTACTGAGCGGGGCCGCGTTGATCATCGCCGGGCTCGCAGGCTTCGGCCTTCCCCTTCCAGCTCAGTTCCTCGTGTTCGCCAATTCGTCCAATGCAGACCCGGTCACCGGCACCATCGACGGCGGATCACCGCCGCAGGGCGGCGGCGAACAGCGGTGCGGCGTGCTCGACGGCGTAGCCGATGCCGAGCGTGGAGCCGGACGAGAACGCCATGGCCAGGGTGTGGTCGTCGAGGACCACCAGTCGGCCGTCGCGGGCCGAGGGGATCTGGTTGAGCAGCGGGTCCTCGCGCAGCCGCTGGGCGTCGGCGCTGATCGGGAAGGCGACGGTGAGGTCGGCGTCGAGCAGGCTCAGCCGCTCGGGCGAGACGTCGACGTAGAAGTTGCCGTTGGCCAGCGCGTCGATCTCGGGTTTGTTGCGCATGCCCAGGTCGGTCATAAACCCCACGCGGGGATCGCCGGTGAGGTAGGCGCCCCACTTGCTTCCGTAGTAGGCGGCCACCGCCACCGTCCGGTCCGCCAGTTCGGGGTGGGCGCGGGTCGCGTCCCGGAACCGGCGGTCCAGTTCCGCGATGCGGTCCGCGCCCTGCTCGGGCCTGCCGAGCGCCTGGGACACCAGCCGCATCTGCTCGCGCCACCCGGTGCCGTAGGCGACGGTGCCGGGTGGCGGGCCGACGGTCGGGGCGATCTTGGACAGGATCTCGTTCTGCCCCGGTGATCCGGAGGACCGGGTGTTCAGGATCAGGTCCGGCTTGAGCGCGGCGATGGTCTCGTAGTTGGGTTCCGACGTGCCGAGCTGGACCGGCGGCCGGGTGTAGCGGCCCGCGGCCCACGGCCCCACGCCCTCGCCACCGAAGCCCTGCCAGTCGCTGGCTCCGACCGGCTCCACCCCGAGCGCGAGCGCGGTCTCGGCGTCGGACCAGCCGAGCGCGACCACCCGCTGCGGCCTCGCGGGCACGGTCACCCGGCCGAACATGGTCTCCACGGAAGGCCCGTCCGCCCCGGTGGGCCCGCCGGGGCTCGCGCACGAGGTGACCAGCAGGAGCAGGCCGAGGACCGCCGCCGCGAAGCCGCCTTGCCGAGTCGTCAACGCAGGACCTCCTGGGCGGACGTTTTGTGTGCTTAGCCTAAGCTAACCACGTGGAGGTTGGACGGGAACGAGCCCCTCCCCTGGGTTGTTGATCAAGGGCAGGTCCGTAAGGCGCCAGGTCTGGATGGTGGCCGCGACCTCCCGGGGTGGCATCGAACGGATCAGCTCGGAGCAGGTCAGGCTCACCAGAGCCCCGCTCGATCGCACATCGCTTCGACTGCGCCGTCAGGCGAGCGCGCGGTCACCGTGATGGCGCTATTCGCGCGGTGTGCTTGTCTGTTCGCGCGAGAAGGCGTTGTGGCGGTAGTCGCTGGGCGAAAGTCCATACGCCGCGCGGAAGATTCGGCTGAAGTGAGCCGGGTCGGTGAATCCCCAGCGGGCCGCGATCGCGTGTACGGGCCGCTGGCGCAGGTGCGGGTTGGTCAGGTCACGCCGACAGCGTTCCAGGCGGCGTTGCCGAATCCAGCAACGCACTCCCTCCAACTCCTACGGCCCCGCGATCAGCTGGGATGTAAGACCGGTCAGTCTCCGCCACCTCCGGAGTCTCCGCCGCCGGAGTCGCTGCTGCTGCCGCTCCATCCGCCATCGATGGTCAAGGCATTCCACGTGATGTCGTTTTCCGCGCCGGACGAGCGCCTCTTCTTCCTGCGAGGTCGCCGAATATCGCGCAGGTCACGCTTTAGGAGCCACACCAGCCAGAACGGAAGGCTGACAACGACGATCAGCCACAACACCAGAAGTAATCCGCCCACATCCATCGATCCCCCAACGCAAGCCCCGATCGACATTGGCACGCACGAACCACCACGACAAGCCGCCGGACGGAACAACCTGCGGAGACCAGGCACAGCGGACCAGCGCCGGGCGATCGTCGAGGCGGCGCGCCGGGTTTCGCGAAGCACCCAGGCGCTGTCCCGCCTGGCCGCTCAGCACGAGGAGATCACCCAGTCACGGGCCGCCACTACTGTCCTCACCCCGCAATCGCCCGCGCCGCCCGGTCATCGCCCGGCGAACAGCTGGCGGGCGAACGCGGTGGTGTCGGACAGCGCGGCCTCCGGGGTACCGAGGTGGCCGGTGGGATAGGTCCGGTAGGTGTGGGGTTGCCCGTTCGCGGCGAGGTCTTCGACCAGCTTGTCCGTCAGGGCCGGCAGCGAAGTCGTGTCGTTCTCGCCCTGGGCGATGAACAACGGCCGGTGGTAGCCGGTGGTCGGTATCGAGTAGATCGCGTCCCACGCCTGGCGGAACGGCTCGCCGAGCTGTTTGGTGAACATCTCGCCGAGTTCGATGTTGTTCATCCGCGTTGCCATGTCGTCGTAGCAGAGTTCGGCGGCGTCGGCGACCACGGACCGGCCGAGCGGGGTGAGATAGGACTGCAGGTCGAAGTCCGGTCGCGACGCCTGCAACCCGGCGAGGATGTAGGCGACGTAGGTCTTCATCTCCGCGCCCAGGACGGGCGGGAACGAGGGTCCGATCACCGAGACCAGTCCGGCGAGATTGGCCGGCGCCCCGTGCGCCACCGCGCCGCGGAAGTCCAGTTCCGGCGCGTACTCCGTGGCCAGGTTCGCGGTGAACAACGCGGCGTGCCCGCCTTGGGACTGGCCGGCGACGAACCAGCGCTTCGACAACGCCGGAACAACAGCCCGGGCGGCACGGACCATGTCGGTCACGCCGTGGCCCGCGACCCGCCGGCGGGGCCTGGCCCGAGGGCACGTACACCGCACCGCTGACCGGCGTGGGCGCCCCACCCGCACCGGTGGACCAATAGTCGATCAGCTGCGCCGCACCGGTACCCGGCGGCCACTGCTCCGCCGCCGCACGGACGCTGCGGCCGAGGGAACCAGCGACACCGCGGTCAGCAATGCGACCACCACGGCGAGCACGTACCGATACGAACTACGCATGAGCGCCCTCCCATTCCCCTGACGGCGTGGGGCACTACAAATCGATGTTGACCAACCATTTCCGGGACACCACCCATCTCGCCACGGAAAACGCCAGCGAGAATGCGCCTCCGGATTATTGACAGGTGGTGCCGTTGCGAATGTTTCATGGCCGGACAAGCGCTTCGGTGACGATCCTGGCGGTTTTCGCCGGGCTGGCGGACGGACTGTTCAGGCTTGCGGGGCCGAGCCGGACGACGACGGTGTCGGAGCCGGGGTCGACCTGGACGATCTGGCCGCCGAGGCCGAGGGCCCAGTACATGTCCTGCGGAGCCGATGGGACGAGTTGGGTGTGCGGAGCCTGGGCGCTTTCCTCGCGGGTCATGGGATTCTGCACGGTGGCCACTGGGCCGAGCCGGTTGAGCCACCAGAGGTACCCGTACGCGGCGCTGATGTCCTGCGACGGCTTTCCAGTGGCGTCGACGACCCATTGCTCGGGCACGGGCTGGGTGCCGTCCCAGTGCCCGTTGCGCAGGAAGAGGTAGCCGAACCGGGCCATGTCCTGGCAGGTCGACTGCAGGCCCATGAACGTGTTGGTGTTGCCTGCCTGGTCCCGGGTCATCTCCGAGTGCCTCATGCCCAGCGGTTCGAGGAGCTTTTTCCGGGCGTAGTCGATCGGTTTGTCCCCGGTGGCTTTCTGGAGCACGGCGTCGAGGGTCTGGATGGCGGTGTTGTTGTAGGCCCAGAACTGGCCGGGAGCGACATCCTGGGGCTGGGAGACGGCGAACGCGGTCCGGTCCTGTGCGGCGAAGACCGCCACGGCGTCGTCGAAGGCACTCCTCCAGTGCCTGCCGGAGTCGTTGCTCAGCAGATCCTTGACCGTGACCTCGGCCGACGGGGTTCCGGCCCAGGCGGGAACGTATTTCGACGCCTTGTCCTCGATGCCGAGCCTGTGCTCGGCCTCGGCGATGCCGACCAGGGTGCTCGTCACCGACTTGGTCGCCGACCAGACTTCCTGGGCGGATTCCGGACCGGTGCCGTTCCAATACCAGTCGGCGACCAGCCGCCCGTGCCGGACGACCGCAAGGCAGTTCGACTTGTCCGCCTTCAATTCCTCGGCGATCCGGGCCAGCTTCGCCGGATCGAACCCGGCCGCGACGGGATCGCCGCGTTCCCATTCCGCACCCGGATACGGGTCATCGCCCACCGGTCCGGCGAAGGCGGAACCGCTCGACGCGACAGCCGCACTGGCTGTCATCACCACGGCGGCGAGTACGGACGCAACCCTACGACGAGCGGAAAAAGGCACAACTGTCCCTCCGGTCCGGTCAAATCCGAGAATTCAGGAAAAAGGGTGGGCTCGCCCGGAAATCCGTGTCAACACCACAAGCGGAAACCGTCCACCCGAGGAATCAATTTGTCATCGTCGTGAGCGCGCGGAGTTCCCGGATCTGACAGCGGATGAGGAGGGCGATCCGGACGTACGCTCCACACACGCGGAGGCCCTGTCGTACCTTCAGGACATGGCTGCTGCCCGAGACAAGTCCGCGCCGAACGCCGCCGAGGCGCACAACGGCGGGAGGCAGGCTCCGCTGCTGGTCCTGAGCAAGATCGCGGAAATCCTCAACGCGTTCACCCTCGCCCGGCCGTCGATGACCCTGCGCGAGATCCAGCAGCGGACCGGACTTCCCACGTCCACCGTGCAGCGCCTGGTCACGAACATGGTCGCCCACGGGTTCCTCGACCGCGCCGAGGACAAGATCCGGATCGGAGCCAGGATGGCCTACTGGGCGGGCGCCGCGGCCAAGGACATCGATGTGCTCGAAGTCGTCAACCCCGCGCTGAAGAACCTCCGCGATGCCACCGGCGAGACCGCGTGCCTCTTCCGGGTGGAAGGCACCCAGCGGGTGTGCATCGCCGTCGCCGAGACCCACCACGCCCTGCGCCGGGCGATGTCGGTCGGCAAAATCGCACCGCTCACCGTCGGCTCCGCCGGGCGCGTGCTGCTGGCGTGGAACCCCGACCTGGCCAAGCGGGTTCTGGAGGCGGAGCTTCCGCAGCTGACCGACAGCACCGTCACCGACCCCGACGAACTGCGACGGCTGATCAAGGACACCAGGTCCGAGGGCTACGCCATCACCGTCGGCGAGCGAATCGACGGCGCTTCCGGGCTCGCGGCACCCGTGTTCGACTCCGCGGGCGACCTGATCGGGGCGCTCATGATCCACGGGCCGACCCTGCGCATGCCCTACGAGAAATGCGTCGAATGGGTCGACCTGCTGGTCGAGCACGCCGAGGAGATCACCCGCGCCGTCGGTGGCCGCTACCCGTCCTGAGTCTGTCCGTCCAAGCGTTGACTCGCATTGTGGGCTCATGTTCATAATATGAGCCACCGATCCACCTGCTCAGTCCGCGCAGGGGGGTGCAACGACGCACCGACGAACGGACGCGCTCATGTCTGACACGGCAATTCTGATCAACACCGCGGTCGCGGTAGCGGCCATCGTGGTGCTGATCATCAGGTTCAAGTTCAACCCGGTCGTCGCCCTCGTCCTGGGCTCCTGCTACCTGGGGCTCTCCGCCGGGCTCGGCGTCGAGAAGACGATGACCGCGATCACCGACGGCTTCGGCGACATCATGGCCGAGATCGGCCTCCTCATCGCCTTCGGCGTGCTCATCGGCGCCGTCCTGCGCGACCTGCGCGCCATCGAACGGCTGGTGGAAGCGCTGCTGCGAGCCGCAGGTCCGCAGCGCATCCCGCACGCCATGGCCCTGACGATCGCCACCTTCCTGCAGTCGATCTTCCTCGACGTGCTGCTGGTGATCTCCGCACCGCTGGCGAAGGCGATCGCGCCGAAGCTGGGGCGCTTCGGCACCGCGCGGATGGCCACCGCCCTGGCCATCGGCCTGGAATGCGGAATCGTGTTCACCGTGCCCGGCGTCGGCGCCCTGGCGCTGGCCGCACTGCTCCACGTCCCGCTCGGCACCTACCTGTTCTACGGCCTCATCGTGGTCATCCCGACCGTGGCGATCTCGATCTCCCTGATGACGTTCGTGTTCACCCGCGGCTGGTGGAAGCCGGAAGTCGACGAACTGCCGCAACCAGACGCCGAGCCGGCCCCCGCGACCCGCAGCGATGACCCGGGTGCGCCGCGGACGGCGCCGCTCCTGGTGCTGTTCACGCCGCTGCTCGTCTCCCTGCTCCTGATCGCCGGCGGAGCGTTGGCCGACGTGCTCGAGTGGAAGAACCCGGTGGTGTCCTTCCTGTCGAACCCCGTCGTGGCCCTGATGCTCGGCCTGATCGGGACCTGCTTCATCGGCCGGAGACTCATCGGACAGTCCACTGTGGAAGCCTCGCTCGGACGCGGCCTGCGCGACAGCGGTCAGATCCTGTTGCTCAACGGCGTCGGTGGCTGCCTCGCCGGGGTCATCGCGCTGACGGGGCTCGGCGACATCCTCGGCAGGTACTTCTCCGCCAACACCTGGGCACCGCTGCTCCTGGTCTGGTTGATGGCGGCAGTCCTGCACGTCGCGGTCGGGTCGGTGACGATCTCGGCGATCACTTCGGCCGGGCTCCTCGCACCGGTCGCACCGGTGCTCGGCCTCAACCCGGTGCTGATCGCGCTGGCCGCGGGCGCCGGATCCCTGTTCATGGTCCACCTGACCAGCAACACGTTCTGGCTCCTGCAGTCACTGCTGGGGCAAACCACTCGCGGGACTCTCAAGACGTGCTCGGTCGGCGTCTCCGTCGCCTCCGTCGTGGCGATGGGCCCGATCCTCGCGCTGAGCATCGTCCTGTGACGCCGAAACCCGATCGCGGAAGGGAAGAAATGCGCGACGACAGCACCAGGTTCCCGTTGGAAGGCGTGCGCGTTCTCGAACTCGGCAACTACATCGCCGCTCCGACCGCCGGGAGGATGCTGGCCGACTTCGGTGCCGAGGTGGTCAAGGTGGAACGCCCGGGCACCGGTGACGAGCTGAGGAACTGGCGGCTCTACGCCGGTTCGGTGTCAATGCTGTTCCACACCATCAACCGCAACAAGAAATCCGTCGTGCTGGACCTGAAGACCGACCGGGGACGCGCCGTCGTGCTGGATCTGGTGCGCCACTGCGACGTCGTCATCGAGAACTTCCGCCCCGGAACGCTGGAACGGTGGGGCCTGGGACCCGAGGCGTTGGAATCCGCCAACCCGGATGTGGTTCTGGCGCGCATCTCGGGTTTCGGCCAGACCGGTCCGCTGGCCGACCGTCCCGGTTTCGCCGCGGTGGCCGAAGCGATGGGCGGGCTTCGAGATCTGGTGGGCGAAGCCGACCGTCCGCCCTCGCGCGTCGGAGTGTCCATAGGAGACTCCATCGCGGGCCTGCACGCCGCCTTCGGCATCGTCGTGTCGCTCCTGCAACGCGCGACGATGCGCAACGCTGACCAGCCGCGCCCACCGCTGACCGACCGCATCGTCGACATCGCGCTGTACGAAGCGGTTTTCTCCATGATGGAGTCCCTGGTACCCGACTACCTCGCCCACGGCGTGCGGCGCCGGCGCGTCGGCGGCCGGATGGAAGGCATCGCCCCCACCAACGCCTACGCCTGCCGCGACGGCAGCAGCGTGGTCATCGCAGGCAACGGGGACTCGATCTTCCGCCGGTACATGCAAGCCATCGGCCGACCCGACCTCGCCGACGACCCGCGTCTGCAGACCAACGCCGGGCGATGGGCCCGACGCGACGAGCTCGACGGCGCCATCGAGGAGTGGACGAGCGCGCGCACCCGCGCGGACGTGCTGGAGGCCCTGGAGTCCGCGGGGGTGCCGGCGGGGCCGATCTACACGGCCGCCGACATCTGCGCCGACCAGCAGTACCAGGCACGCGGGATGATCCAGCAACTCGCGGTCGACACCGGCGCGGGACAGCCCGTCGAGGTCGGATTCCCCGGTGTCGTACCGGTCATCGGCCCGACGTCGCTGCCACTGCGCTCGCCCGGGCCCGCGCTCGGCGAGCACACCGACGAGGTGCTCGGCTCGCTGCTGGGGATGAGCCCCGACCAGATCGAGGAGGCACGGAAGTGACGAAGCCCGAGACCACCCTCCGCGACGTGACGTTGCGCGATGGCCTGCAGCTAACCGGGAAGCAGTTGTCCTCCGAGCGCAAGGTGGCGGTCGTCCGGGAGCTGCTGCGGCTCGGCGTCCCCAGCATCGAGGTCGGTTCGCTGGCGCGCGCCGACCTCGTGCCCTCCATGGCCAACACGCTCGAAGTCATCGAGGAGCTGACCCCCGACGAACGCGCCCGCTGCTGGGTGTGGGTGGCCACCCCGCGCCACGTGCAACGCGCGGTCCAGGCCGGAGCGGTCAACTTCCAGTACTGCCTGTCGGCCTCCGACAACCACAACAAGGCCAACATCGGACGCTCCACAGAGGACAGCCTGGCTGCCATGCCACAGGCGGTCGAGCACGCTCATGCGGCGGGTGGACGCATCCAGCTGTGCATTGCCACCGCCTTCACCTGCCCCTTCGACGGATTCGTTCCCGAGCAGCGAGTTCTCGACATCGCCGCCGACCCCCGCACGAGCGGCGCCGCCGACATCGTCGTCTGCGACACCCTCGGCCAAGCCGTCCCAACACAGGTCAGCAACCTGATCACCAGAATCGTCCAGCACACGCCGCCACGCCGGATCGTCTACCACGGACACGACACCTGGGGGCTCGGCGTGGCCAACTCCCTGGCCGCCGCCGCAGCCGGAGCCGGCGAGGTCGACGGCGCGCTCGGCGGTCTCGGCGGATGCCCGTTCGCTCCCGGCGCGAGCGGCAACGCGGCAACCGAAGACCTGCTGTTCGCGCTTCGCCCGGACTGGCTCACGCCGGACACCTTCGCCCGGATAGTCGAGCTCTCCGGCGAACTCCTCGACGAACTCGGCGAACCGAACAGATCCCGCGCCGCGCAAGGAGCCCGTTCCAGCGCCACCGCCTTCCCGTGGGCGCTCGCGCACGAGAAGGAGGCATGCCGATGACCGACCCGACGTTCCTCGTGACCACGCCACTGCCCGAGCCCGGCATGCACATGCTGCGGGCGGCGGGCAAGGTCGTGGTGCCAGAGCGGCAGCTCACTGCGGACGAGCTCACCACCGCATGCTCCTCCGGTGGCCACGACATCGTCGTCGCACAGCTGACCGACGTGCTCGACAAGGCCACCCTCGCGACCGCCACGGTTCGCGGCATCTCCAACTTCGCCGTCGGTTACGACAACGTCGACATCACCGCGGCGACCGACCGAGGCATCCTCGTCTGCAACACACCTGGTGTCCTCACCGCCGCGACCGCGGACGTGACGATGCTGTTGATCCTGTCGACCGCCCGACGCTGCGTGGAAGCCGACGGATACCTGCGAAGCGGCCAGTTCCGAGGCTGGCAACCGGAACTGCTCCTCGGCTCCGACGTCACCGGCGCCGCACTGGGCCTGGTCGGCTTCGGCCGGATCGCCAGGGCAACGGCCGAACGCGCCCTCGGGTTCGGCATGACCGTGCACTACACCGCCCGCCATCCGGTTCCCCACGACGATCTCGGTCCGCTCGCCGGGCGGGTGCGGTTCGCCGAGTTGGACGAAATCGTGCGCACCAGCGACTTCCTCTCCTTGCACGTCCCGCTGACCGCGGACACCCACCACCTCGTCAACACCGACACCCTGCGCGCGATGAAGCCCACGGCTTATCTGATCAACACCGCGCGCGGGCCGATCGTGGACGAGCGGGCGCTGGTCACCGCGCTGCGCGACGGCGAGATCGCGGGTGCCGGTCTCGACGTCTACGAGCAGGAACCCGAAGTGGCCGAAGGTCTCGCGGAACTTCCGAACACCACCTTGCTTCCGCATCTGGGCAGCGCCACTCGCTCGGTGCGCGCCACGATGGCGCGCCTGTGCGCCGCCAACGCGATCGCCATGGCGCGCGGTGACATGCCCGAGCATGCGGTGAACCCGGAGGTGTGGGGAGCGTGAAGGTTCTGATCGCCCCGGACAGCTTCAAGGGCACCTACACAGCGCGCCAGGTTGCCGAAGCGGTCGGTCGCGGCCTGGCCGATTCGGGTACCGATCCGGTGCTGATGCCGGTCGCCGATGGCGGCGAGGGCACTCTCGACGTGCTCGCAGAACCGCTGGGCCTGCGATTCGTCCCCGCTACGGCCCGAAACCCGTGGGGTGCGGCCTGCGAGGGCGCCTTTGCCGTCACGGCCTCCGGAACGGCCTTCGTCGAACTGGCCAGCGTCTGCGGTATCGATGCACCCCACGACGGCTTCCGCGATCCGATCGCTGCGGACACCTACGGCGTCGGGATGCTCATGTCCGCGGCTGTGCGGCACGGCGCCGAACGGATCGTGGTGGCCACTGGCGGATCGGCCACCACCGACGGCGGGGTCGGAGCGCTTCGCGCGCTGGAGGAACGCGGCGGTCTGGGTGGCACGTCGCTCACGATCTTGACCGACGTGACCACGTCCTACACCGACGCGGCACGCGTGTTCGGCCCGCAGAAAGGAGCGAGCCCGGCTCAGGTCGCGGTGCTGGAGCAACGGCTGCGCGAGACGGCGACCCTGTTGCGCCGAGACCCCTCGCACGTGCCCGCCACCGGTGCGGCCGGCGGTTTCGCGGGCGCAATGTGGGCCGAGCACGACGCCGAACTCGTCTCAGGCGCCGACTTCGTCCTCGACGCCCTCACCGCCCACGAGCACCTCGCGCAAGCCGACGCGGTCGTGCTCGGTGAGGGCCGGATCGACTCCCAGAGCGGCCAGGGCAAGATCGTCTCCGCGTTGCTCGCACGTTCCCGATCAGTTCCGCGATTCGCCGTGGTGGGCTCGGTCGGCGCCGATCTCGGCGGCCTCCACGAGGAGTTCCGGCAGATCCTGATCGCCGGGGACGAGCCCGCGATGCGGGCGGCGGGGCGGACGATCGGCCGGGAACTGGTCGGCTCGGGCGACGAGCCCGGGTGATCCGCACCGACTTGCGCCAGAGCACCGCCTGGCTGTGGATGCCAGGCCACAAGGAGGATGCCCAATGCGAATCAACCACCTTGATCACCTCGTCCTGACGGTGGCCGACCCGGCCAGGACCATCGCCTTCTACACCCAAGTCCTCGGCATGGAGGAAACCACCTTCAACGGTGGCCGGAAGGCCCTGAGCTTCGGAACCTCCAAGATCAACCTGCACCAGGCGGGCAACGAGTTCGAGCCGAAAGCGCACCGTCCCACACCGGGATCGGCCGACCTCTGCTTCGTCGCCGACGACCCACTCGACCAGATCGTCACGGAACTAGAGAGCGCGGGCGTACCCATCGAAGAAGGCCCCGTGACAAGAACCGGCGCAGTGGGCACAATCGTCAGCGTCTACGTGCGCGACCCGGACGACAACCTGATCGAGATCAGCAACTACACGTCGACCACGCCGCCGCACTCATGATGGCTCAGGGCCGACCGACGCACTTAACGCCGATGCGCACGGGCACACTTCCACGGCTCCGCCAGGATCGGCCTCAGGCGGGTTGCAGGCGATACCCCGTTGACCCGGCGGTTCACGTATCGCAAGCCGAGAAGCACCAGAATCACCACGAAGAGGTCGGTGAGTGTCCACAGTGACCACCACTCGTGCGGATGACCGTGCGACCACACAAGAACCGCCGACACAACACCACCGAGGATCGACAGGAAGGACAGAATCCGCAAGGTATGCAACAAAACCTCCGAGAACGCCAGGCGAAGCCGCTCCAACTCCACCCACCACGTTCTGCTGTGGCCGTGAGCACACCGTGAGACCCCGGTGAAAGGACTCTCATCCACGGCCGCCGCCCGCTTCTCCGTCGGTTGGCCGATTTGGCAGTGATTGTGCTCCCGGCGCAGGGGCGTGATCCCTATCATGGTGGCCTCATGACGGGCAGTGGCGATGGGGGCGAAGCGGTGCAGGGGCGGTATGACAGCAGCTCCGCCAGGCCAGAGGTGCACAACGCGGTCGGGGGAAAGGTACACGGACCGGTGGTGCAAGCCGGCCGCATCGAGGGCGGGGTCCACCAGCACTACACGGTCGGTTGGCAGTGGTGGGCCGGTGCGGTCGTGGTGTGGCTGATCTTGTTGGCATGCCTGCTGCTGGTCGTGCTTTCCGGTGAGCGGGCGCCTGGGTGGTGGCAGGTCGTTTTGCTGGCCGGGCCCGTGTTCACGGTGGGATTGCCGGCGTTTTGGTGGCTGTTCCGTCGTGCCCGTCGCGCGGGATTTCAGGGCCGTGTGCCGGAAGAAGCGTTGTCCTCACTCCGAAGCCAGGTTCGCCGTCAGTGGTTGGACGAGCTGGGAAGGCGGAGGTTGCAGCAACCTCGGCCGCTGCGCTTGCGGTGGCGGCCGACGTCTCGCCGGGTGCGGGTGGCGGCGTCCGACGGCGATGCCGGGCTTGCGTTTCAGCGGGGTGAACTTGTGCAGGACACCGGAGATCGTCGCCCCGCCGCCCATGCCCTGGTGGAGGCGTTTCGCCGGACTGAAGGCGAGCAATTGGTCGTGCTCGGTGAACCGGGCGCCGGCAAGAGCACCCTGGCACTACTGTTCACCCTCGCCTTCATCGAGAAACTGGAATCCTCGGCTCCGGTCCCAGTGCTGCTTACGGCGGCCGACTGGAACAGCCGTGAACCTGTCGAAAAATGGATCGCCAGGAGGATCAGCGAAGACTACCCGGTGCTGTCCCGGAGGCAGGCGCGGCTCCTGCTCGACGAGGGCCGGATCCTCCCGGTGCTGGACGGTCTCGACGAGATCCACGCGCAGCGGCTGGACGAGGCGCTGCCCGACCTCGACCGGTCCGCCGCCACAGGTCTCCAGATGGTGATCACCTGCCGCAGCAACGAGTTCGAGCGCGCCGTACGGAAGAACGGGGCGCTGTCGCACGCGGCGGTCGTCGAGATCGACCCCATCGACGTCGACAGCGCGAAGATCTACCTGGAGCAGGCTGAGATCGAGGACTCGAACCGCTGGGCCTCCGTCATCACGGCGATGGAGAACGATCCGGACGGCAACACCGCGAGTCTGCTGTCCACCCCGCTGATGCTCAGCCTGGCGCGCCGCGTCTACCGGCGAACCGAAAGCAGACCGCAGCGGCTCACCGAGTTCGCCACCCTCGCGGCCGCCGAGCGGCACCTGCTGGACGAACTCATTCCCAGCACCTACGAGGACGAACGGGAGTGGAAGCAGGCGCGGCGGTGGCTTGTTTTCCTCTCGCACCATCTCCACGATCGGATTCGGACGACCAACTTCGAGTGGTGGCAGCTCGCCCGCGCCGTTCCCCGGTGGGTGATCGCGCTACTGGCGGCAGTCCTGACGGGCGTCGCGGCTACGCCAGTCCTCGTGCTGGGCATCGTCACCGACCTCGGATATCAGATCGAGTTCCCCGTTCTGCTGGTGACTTGCCTGGCGGTGGCCGGAATGATCGGCCTGAATTTGGGGCGTTCAGCGTACGCCGTGGGGCCCTCCGAACGGCCTGTGCGGGCGGTGCTCGGTGGCGTATTGCGGGATCTTGCTGCTTTTGTCACGGCGTTCTGCGTGATCGCCACTGGCGCCCTGCTGATCTCTTACACAGCTGATCCGCAGGCGGCAGAGGGCACCGTGGTCTCTCTCGCGGTTTCGTGGCAGACGAGGCAGTTGCGGGACGCGCTGGTCGTAGTGGGCGCCGTCGTGTTGGCGGTCAGTCTGATCGCCAACGTGCTGTGGGTGCGCCACGGGGGGATGCCGCAGCGCAGCACGCCTCGGCTCCGCACGCTGATACCGAATCTCGTCGTAGGCGCGGCGGTCGGAGCCGTTGTCGTGATCAGCTTTGTCTTCGTGATCGAGGCAACCAGCGGTGCCGTCCGTGGGTCTGGGTCCGAACCCGAAGGCGTCGGCGTGATCAGTGGTGTTTTCGCGTTGCTCATCGGGCTTCCGCTTGGTGTGGCGCGGTGGGTGACCACTCCCGACGTGCAGCACGCGGCTCGTTCACCGCGCACGGTTCTCGGCAAGGATCGCGCAGCGCTGTTCGGGGCGGTCGGAGCCAGCAGCGCGCCGATCCTTGCCGTGTCGGTTCTGGCCTCGGTTTCTTCCGAGGAGGGGTTGCAGTGGCCGGACGTGCTGTTCCCGCTGGGGATCGGTTACGTGGTCGCCGCAGTTGTGCTTTTCGGCTCCGGGAACGCGTGGATGTCCTACACGATCGCTCGGCTGTGGCTTGCCGCCTGGGGATGCCTGCCCTGGCGTCTGTTTCGGTTTCTCGGCAGGGCTCACGAGGCCGAGCTCCTGCGCCAGGTCGGAGCTGTGTACCAATTCCGGCACGACAGGCTCAGAACGCACTTGGCCGAACGAGGGGCAGAAGGGAAGGTCCTGCCCCGCTTCGCCCTGACGGCGAACTCCCGCGGTGCGCCGGGTTCGACCGCACTCCAGCGCACGTCCTGGCGAGGCGTGGTCAGCACTGCCCTCGGAATCGGCGTCCTCGCCGGTACCCTTACATTCCTCTACCCGCCTCACGGTCCACAAACCGTGGCGGCTTTCACGCTCTACGATGTCGGGGTGCTGGACAAGGCGGCGTCCAGTCGTGACGGTGGCACCGTCGTGATCGCTGGCGACGCAACAGCGGTGCTGTCGGAGGGTCGGGTGACCCGTCTTCTTCCCGTGGCCAGCGGCGAGTTCTTGTCGCTCAGCCCGAACGGAGACCTGCTCGCGGTGCTCGGCTACGCCGGAGCTCCTCAGCTGGAGCTCTGGAACACGCGCACCGGTCAACGACTGCACACGCCAGGCCTGTTGAACTACCCCGGAAACATCAGAGGGATCGGATTCAGCCAGGACGGTGAAGTCCTCGCGATCAGGGATGAAGAACGCGGAGTAGCCCTGTGGAACGTCCACACCGACCAACCCGTCCAAGTCCTCCCGCACAGTGCACCGCCGGTGAGCACGGATGAATTTGACGAGGAGTCCTGGAGCTGGTTCAGTCCGGATCTCCGCACGATTGCCACAATCACCACCCGCTACGGCGGTGACACCGAGGCCGGGGGATCGACTCTGCAGATTCGGGACGTGCATACCGGAACGCTCACGCGCACGGTCCCCGATGTCGAGTGCATTCCCGAGTCGCCAATGCCATGCGGCCTGGCCGTCTTCTCCGAGAACCGGGTTCGCCTCGCCCGGGCCGGTGCGGACGAGGTGCAGGAACTCGGCGGCGATCAAACACCACGCAACACCAAGGTGCTTGGCGTTCCCGGTGAGTACAGCGCGGTGGCTTTCAGCCAGGACGGAAGAACTCTTGTGGGTGTTTACTCGTTTACTGGGGGCAGCCACAGCACAGGAGACGGTCCGATGATGACTGATCTGGTGCTACAGACCTGGGATGTCCGCGGCTAGCCGTAATTCCTCCTTGCGAGCAGCCCGGTGCTGTGTTGGGTGCCCGAGCAGATCGCGCTCCGCGCCCCGGAGCGAGAGCGGACGGGCTGCATGCGGGGGTGTTGGTGGCCGGGCTGTTGCGACCGCCGGGACGGCGGGTTCGAACCCACGACCCCTTGACCCCCAGTTATGACCGAACAAGGCGGCCACCAGCATAAACAGAGAAACCCCAGGAAACTAGGTGTTGTCCGCTACCGCTGAGAGCAGTACAACGCGGTTCAAACCGACCCGATCCTCCCACTTTCCTCCCACTGCCAGCGTCAAAACTTCCCAGGCTTTCCCCACACAATTGGGGTAAGCCAATAGTCGGGCTAGCTCACACACCGATCCGCGGAACCCGCGTCCTGCTGACAGCCATGGGCTCGACAGGGGACGGCCCGGATCCCATGGCAGTGAGCAGCTCGCCGAGCTGGTGAGGGGTCGGTGGCTGGCGAGCGCGGGTCACCGCTTCGCGGCACCCGTGAGGATGACCAGCTCGCGGAGCTGGTGAGGGCGAGCCCGGCGCCTATGACAACCTGGAGCGATCACCTGCACCAAGCCGAGCGGGAAAGACCCGTGATGGTGACCAGCTCGCGGGGCTGGTGAGAGGTAGTCGGTGAGGTAGGAGCCCTGGCTGTACTGCTGAGTCCCGTAATGGTGACCAGCTCGTGGAGCTGGTGAGGGGGCTGTCGTTTCACGGTACCGGTGCGCTGGGGTTTTGGAGATCGTCGCGAGCGGTACGGCCCGCACCCACCAGACATCAAGGCCACCGTGCTCGGCGGCGTAGCGTTCTGCCGCCCCTCGGCTCCCGAAGCGCACCTCCTGCCGCAGCAACGTGTGCACGATCTTGACCGCCACCAGAACCTCACCCTGCCCTTGCCGATAACCTCATCCGCCCTGGTGAGACGCGGCGGGCGCGGCGTAGGGGTAGGTCGACCGTAGTCGCTCGACCGGACGCTTTCGCCGCTGTCTAGCACCCGACATGCTGATCGACCGTGCTGCTGCGACTGGCCTACCTGGGTGTGGCGAATGCGTTCGCCGTGCTGCGCCTGCTGCCGATGAGTGACCGGGACAAGGACGTCGAGATCCTCGCCTTGCGCCATCAGATCACGGTGCTGGAGCGTCAGCTCGGTCAAGGGAGGGCGCGGTTCACCCCAGTGGATCGAGCGTTCATGGCGGCGCTACTGCATCGGCTGCCACGGAATCTGCTATGTAGGTTGCGGTTGCTGGTTCGCCCGGACACGGTGCTGCGCTGGCACCGCGACCTGATCACGCGCCGCCACGCGACTGTTTCCAAGCCAAAGCGTCCTGGCCGACCTCGCACCGTCCGGTCCGTCCGGGCCTTGGTGCTGCGCCTGGCGAAGGAGAACCCAAGCTGGGGATACCGCCGACTCCACGGCGAATTGCTCGTCCTGGGAGTGAAAGTGGCTGCCTCGACCGTATGGGAAATCGTGCAGGCAGCAGGGATAGACCCGGCACCCGAGCGGAACTCCAGCACATGGGCCGACTTCCTGCGCTCCCAGGCCGATGCCTTGCTGGCGTGCGACTTCTTCGAGACCGTCACCCTGTCCGGGGCGAGGATGTACGTCCTCGCAGTCATTGAGCACACCACCAGGCAGATTCGGATCCTGGGCGCCACCGCACACCCGACCGCAGCGTGGGTCGCCCAAGCCGCAAAGAATCTCGTCATGGACCTCGAGGACGCCGACCGCCGGGCGCGGTTCCTGGTCCGGGACCGCGACGGCAAATTTCCCGCCCTATTCGACACTGTCCTGTCGGATTCGAGGATTGAGGTAGTGCTCAGCGGCGTCCAGATGCCGAGAATGAACTCGATCATGGAAAGGTGGGTACAGACCTGCCGACGTGAGCTGCTGGACCGCACTTTGATCTGGAATCAGCGGCACCTGCTCCACACCCTGCGTGAGTTCGAACAGTTCTACAACTCCCACCGGCCTCACCAAGGCATCGCGAACACCCGCCCGCTGAACCCATTGCCGACTCCCATCGCAGACCCGGACAAGATCGCCCACCTCGACATACGCCGACGCGATCGCCTCGGCGGCATCCTCCACGAGTACGAGCATGCAGCTTGACCTGCACGGATGAGGTTTTCGGCAAGGGCAACGTCGGGTTTCGGGGGCGTTGGGCCGGGCGCAACGCGGCGTTCTGCGACTTGATGGTGCGCACCGGGATGCGGCTGACCGAGCAGGCTAGCCTGACGATCTTCGAACTTCCCTGCCACCCCTCGAGGCTCAACGGTCATGCCCGACTGCGGGGCCTGTTGTGAAACCGGCCCTCGTGGCGGCCGGTTGCTGGCACGGTGTTGACCATGAAGCGACCACACATCCCGCGGGCGGCGGGGCCGGGCCGGCGCCACCGAGCCGCGGCCCGTCGCAGCGGCGCCTCCGTACTCGGGCCGCAGCCACGACGCCAGGTGGACCTGACCCAGCTACTGACGCTGGGAGCCGTGCTGGTCACTCTGGCCCTGGCCGTCCCCAGCTACATCACCGCCCAGTCTCAGGCCCACCTCGCCGAACAAGGCCAGCTCACCGACCGGTTCAGCAAGGCCGTCGAGCAGCTGGGCTCGGACAAGCCCCAGATCCGCCAGGGCGGCATCTACGCCCTGGAGCGCCTCGCCCGCGACTCCCAGCGAGACCACCCCGTCGTGGTAGAGGTGTCGTGGTAGAGGTACTGACCGCCTTCGTCCGCGACACGGCCCCGTCTCGCCGCCCTCTCCCTGGAGAGGACCGACCTAAGCCGTGTCCCGCAGATCTTCCTGTGGCTAGCGATGTGCAGTCTGCACTCGCCGTCCTTGGCCGCCGCACCGCCGCCTGGGACTGGCGAACTCGGCTCGATCTGTCGTTCACGTGTCTTCACCACGCGGATCTCGGCGGAGCCCAACTCCACATGGCCGACTTCCGCGGCGCCGACCTCACCTGGGCTCACCTCCTCGAGGCCGACCTCTCCTATGCCGACCTCTCCGGCGCCGACCTCTCTGACGCCGACCTCACCAACGCGAACCTCCGCTTCGCCACCCTCCGCGACGCCGACCTCCGCAGCGCCGGCCTCATCAACGTCGATTTCACCCTCGCCAACGTCTACGGCGCCGACCTCGAGGGCGCCATCGTTGCCCCCGAGGAGCTGCAGCGCGCTATGGCGGGGGCCACGGGCCTCAGGGGATATCCGCCGGGCTGGCCGCCACGGTGAGGGAGGCCAGACCGGCCGCCGCACGGGAACTTGCCACGTCCACCGCACTCCTCCCCATAGCGAACACTGAACAGTCTCGAACACCCGCCATAACGTGACCTACCTGCCTCCGCGCAACCGGACCGTGGCCTACGCGCGTGACCGCCGACGGCCGGGACGCCACTCCCACGAGATGGGTTCCTAGCCGCGCCGATTCCCCCGGCCACACCACACTCATCGACATTTTTGGGGGCGGCGGCCTCCGGTGCTAAGGACTCTTCACGACCACAGCACCGGACCGCTCTCTGCCGCGTGCACGCCCCACCTGCATCGTCACATCGTCCAGGTCCCCGAGCGGGCTGCCAACAGCACTGCCGCACGGCCAGCGATGCAACGCGCGCAGCGTTGGCGATCAGAGCCCGACGAACATGTCTTGATGCAAGACCGCGACATGCCTCTGGGCGATGTCCGCGGCGGAGGCCGGATCGCGGCGGCGCAGTGCGTCGACGAGTTCGTGGTGCTCGCAGTTGGAGCCGCGTAGGTACTGCATGGGGTAGGGCAGGTAGTAGCGGTAGAGCTCCCGGAGCAGGCGCGCGTAGTTCTGCTGGATCGCGTCAAGCCCGGTTACGGCTGCGATCGTGAGGTGGAAGGTCTCGTCCAAGCTGTGGAACTCGGCCCAGTCGGCGGCTTGGTCCATGCGCTGCGTGAGCTGGTCCAGACGGTCGATGTCGGTGTCGTCGGCGTTTCGGGCGGCCAGGTGGGCGATGCCGCATTCAAGGACCAGGCGCTGGTCGATGAGGCCGTGCACCTCCGCGGCGACGGCACGGTATTCCTGGGTTTCCCGGACAGCACTGCGCGGAGGCGCATCGACCACCCGGGTGCCGCCACCACGGCCGCGACGGCGTTCCAGGACGCCGTCTTTGCACAGGGAGATCAGTGCGCGCCGCACGGTGATCTCGGAGACCTCCAGCGCGGCGGCGATCTTGTCGTTGCCCGGAAGCCATTCCCCGGGCTTGAGCAGTCCGAGGTCCACGGCCAACGAGATCCGGGCGCGGACCGTGTCGACTGCCGACAGCCTTCGGATGCCCGAAAGCGCGGAGGCAGCCAGCGGCACCGCCAGCTGCTCGGTGTGCGTGTCGTCGGGAACCGCGGGCATGGCATCCACGGTAGCTGATCAACCCGAAAATTGCTCAAGATGAGCAGTCTTGTTTAACTGCTCATCTTGGTCTATTTTTGTCCCCATCGATGGCAGGCGCCGCTCTGACCTGCGAAATCAGGAGGAAGCGAGTAAGGATGTCCCGACTGTTACCGCTGACGCTGGCGCAGGTGCCGCCGCAGGAGGCGACCGCACCGGTGTCGGCATTCGCCGCCGAGGTGCAGCGGCTCGTTGCCCGCTACCCGCAGACGCGGCTGGTTGTGTATCCGGAGTTGCACCTGTGCGGTGTCGAGGACACAGGCCCGGCGCGGACCGCCCAGTTACAGGAGACGGCCCAGCCGTTACGGGGTCCTCGGACGCGGCAGCTGGCTGAGCTCGCGGGCGATCTGGGGATTTGGCTGGTGCCGGGCACCGTGTGTGAACGCGGGGAGAAGGGACAGCTGTTCAACACCGCCCTGGCGTTTTCGCCTGGTGGCGACTTGGCGGCCTGGTACCGCAAGATCTTCCCGTGGCGGCCGTACGAGCCGTATGACCCGGGGGATCGTTTCGTTGTCTTCGATGCGCCCGGATTCGGGCGGCTTGGCCTTTCGATCTGCTACGACTCGTGGTTTCCCGAAGTCGCCCGCCATCTGGCGTGGATGGGCGCCGAAGTGATCATCAACCCGGTGCAGACCACGACCAACGACCGTGAGCAGGAGATCGTGCTCGCCCGGGCGCACGCGATCGCGAACCAGGTCTTCGTTGCCAGCGTCAACGCCGCCGCACCTGTAGGTACCGGCGGCAGCCTGATCGCCGACCCCGAAGGTCGCCTGCGGCAGCACGCCGCCGGCAGCGGAGCCGAGGTGCTCACCGACGTGGTCGACCTCGATGACGTGGCCCGGGTCCGGACGTTCGGTACCGCGGGCCTGAACCGCATGTGGTCGCAGTTCAGCGACACCGACTCACCTATCGAGCTACCGCTTTACCAGGGGCGTATCGACCCCCGCACCTGGCATCCGGCGCCCCCGGGCGGGCGCTCTGCCTCCACAGCCGCTCGGCTGGTTTCCCGCCGCAACGACGCGGCCAGCTTCTAGGAGCCCTTCCATGCCCGAAGTACCGCCGTCGCTGCGACGGACGCTGACCGTGAGATCGGTCGTCCTGTTCGGACTGGCCTACATGACCCCGCTGATCGCCCTGGGCACATTCGGAGTCGTCGCCGAGGAGACTCACGGCGCGGTTCCCACCGCTTACCTGCTGGCCCTGGTCGCGATGCTGTTCACTGCCTTCAGCTACGGCAAGATGGCTGCCACCTACCCGGTCGCCGGATCCGCCTACACCTACGCCCGCAGGGCACTGGACTCGCGCGTGGGTTTCCTCGTCGGCTGGGCCGTGCTGCTGGACTACTTCTTCCTGCCCATGGTGATCTGGCTGCTGGGCGGCACCTACCTGCAGGCGCAGTTCCCTTCCGTCCCGTTCTGGTGCTGGATCGTCGCGTTCATCACGCTCACCTCGTGCCTGAACGTGCTGGGAATCAAGGTCGCCGACAAGGCCAACTTCCTGCTCATGGCCTTCCAGTTCCTGGTGATCGCCATCTTCGTCGTGCTGTGCCTGCGCCACGTCAGCACCATCCACGGCGCGGCCGGGGTGGTCAGCACGGCCCCGTTCGCCAATCCCGCCACCACCGCCGCGGGCATCTCCGCCGGTGCCGCTTTGGCGGCCTACTCCTTCCTCGGCTTCGACGCCGTCACCACCCTGACGGAAGAATCCGTCAATCCGCGCAAGACCATCCCCCGGGCCATCCTGCTCATCACCCTCATCGGCGGCGGCGTCTTCGTCCTGGTCACCTACAGCGCCCAGCTGGTCCACCCCGGCAGCACCTTCGCCGACCCGGATTCCGCCGTCTTCGAAATCGCCACGGCCATGGCCGGTGACCTCGCCGCCGCGGTCCTGCTCGCCGGGTTGGTCATCGCCCAGTTCGCCTCCGGCCTGGCCGCGCAGGCCAGCGCCGCGCGCCTGCTGTTCGCCATGGGCCGTGACACCGTCCTGCCGCGCAGGATCTTCGGTTTCCTCCACCGCCGATTCCGCACGCCCGCACTCAACATCGCGCTCACCGGAGCCGTAGGACTGGTCGCCCTGTCCCTGGACGTCTCCACCTCCACCTCCTTCATCAACTTCGGGGCCTTCACCGCCTTCACCGCGGTCAACCTCAGCGTCATCGCCATGTTCATCCGGCAACGCAACACCGGCGGCCGACCGGCATGGTGGTCCCATGTCCTCATCCCCGCCGCCGGAACACTGATCGACCTCTGGCTGCTGATCAATCTCGACCCCGCCGCGCTCACACTCGGGGCCATCTGGCTCGCCGCCGGCATTGCTTACCTGGCGTACCGCACCAGTCTCTTCCGCAAGCCCCCACCGGAGTTGTCCACCACCGACGACAACGAACAAACCCGCACTGGCACACATCACGAGGAACCCAAACCGGCGAACGGCTGATGCACCGGCTGTGCTGTCCGAGTCACGTATCTCGGCCGGCTGAGAAATACGCAGTCTCCTGGATGGAGCGGAGTGGTCGAACCGGCCGAGGATGGCAGCCTCCGCAGACTGCCAGCCGCAAGGGAGAAAGCCGCAATGACGCGAACGCGCAGGATTGTCGCAGCACTGGGTTTGGTCACCGGTGCCGTGGTCGGGACCGCACTGGCACAGCCGGCATCCGCCTCGGCCGCCCCGTTCAGCGGTTCTGCTGCATGTCCGGATCTGGAGGTGGTGTTCGCGCGTGCGACCGGTGAGCTGCCGGGCCTCGGCACGGTCGGCAGGCCGCTGGTGTCCGCAGTGCAGCGGGAACTTCCGGGGAAGTCTGTCGGGTCATACGCGGTGAACTACGCAGCCTCGCTCGACCAAACGAGCGCAGGACCTGGTGCCACGGACATGACCAACCACGTCACCCAGCGGGCAGCCTCCTGCCCGGACACGAAGTTCGTGCTCGGCGGCTTCTCCCAGGGAGCCAGCGTCACCGACATCGCTGTCGGCATCCCCGGACTGGGCATCGGCCGGGAAATCCCGAGCAATCTCGTCGGCCGTGTCGTCGCGATCGCGGCCTTCGGCAATCCACTCGGCGGTCTGTATCAGAAGACGATCACGGGCAGCAGCCCGGATTACGGCCCGAAGGCTCTGGAAATCTGCAACGCCACAGACCTTGTGTGCGGTGGGCAGGGGACTTTGGGGCCGGGCCTCGGTCACTTCTCGTATCCGTTCGACGGAAGCGTCGACCAGGCGGCGCGCTTCGCCGCCCAGCGCTTTGTGCAGGCACAGCGAGTGAGTGGGTAGCACTCTGTCGAGGTGACGACCGCGGCTAGCAGCCTGTCCGCGGTGCGGTACCAGTGATCGAGCCGGGTGGCGGGTCCGCAATGGACTGATGGGATGCCGGATCCGCTGGCACGCCGTGCCTTTGGCCTACGGGGTACGTGAATGGGATGCGATCCAGGCGGCGATTTGGGCTCGCGTTTTGAAGTCCAGTTTGGTCAGGATGTGCTGGACGTGGGTGTCGACGGTGCGCAGGGCGATCACCAGCTCATCGGCGATGTCGCGATTGGTCAGGCCCTCGGCCACGAGCTTCGCGACTTCCGATTCACGGCGGGTGAGCGGGCTTGGTGGCGCGGCAGCGGCCGGCAGGGGTTCGGTGGCCGGTTCGCCGAGGGCGTACCGGATCGCGTCGGCATCCGGCAGTGCGCGTCCCGCGGCGAACGCCTCGTCGAACCGGGTATCACCAAGTGAGCTGCGGGTGTTCTCGATGTGTTTGCGATGGGGGACGGACACGGCAAAATCCGGCGCGGTCCCGATCCGGTTCCAGAAGGTGTCGGCGATGCCGAACAGGGTGGCGGCACGGAGGTGGTCACCTTGGCGGTCGGAGATCCAGGCCAGGGTTTCGACCCGGTAGGCGCGGCCGTGCAGAGCACTGTCGTGCAGGTCAAGCCGGAGGGCCTCGGTAGCCGCGTCGGTGGCGGTACGGACCTCGCCGAACTCGACCTCGACCATGGCCTGCCCGAACAGCGACATCGCCCGGTAGAAGGTCTCTCCGCGCTCGGTGGACAGCTCGTACATGCGGCGCAGCGATCGGCGTGCCGCTGGGAGGTCGCCGTCGCGGTAGGCGATGGCGACTCCGTGGATGAACAGTGGGTGCATTTCGGCTCGCAGGTCGCCGTGCGCGCGGAGGACGGCGCAGGTTTCGGCGGCCAGATCGACCGTTTCCGGTTGTACGGTGAGCATGGCTGCGAAGCTGCGTACGTGCAGGATGCGGGCCCTGAGCAGTTCGTCGTCGAGGGTTGCGGTCAGGGATTCGGCTTCGTCGATTCGCCGGGCCATACCGTTCAGATCGCCGAGCCAGAGGGTGTGCAGGGCGCAGATGCACAACGCGGGCACGCGGTCGGGGTGTGCTGGCGGTGCGGCGGCGAGGGCTCGATCGAGCCAGGTCCGGGCCTCGCCGGGAAGCCCGCGCAGCAGCCAGTACTCGAACGGGTTGCCGGCCATGGACAGCGCCCCACCCGCCTCGTCCGGTGTGGACAGTGACCAGTCCAGGGCGGCGCGCAGGTTCGCGTGGTCCCGGCTCAGCCGGGTGATCCAGTGGGCTTGCCGGTCGCTGAACCATTCCGCGTCGGCCTGTGCGGTCAGCCGGGCGAACCAGTTCCGGTGCAATCGAGCCACCCGGTCGCGATCCCCCGCCTGGTCCAAACGTTCCTGGCCGTACTCGCGCAGTGTCTCCAGCATCTGGTAGCGGACCACGTCGCCGTGATCCCGGCGGACCAGGATGGACTTGTCCAGCAGGCTGTCGATCAGCTCCAGCACGCTGCTCGGGTCGATGGCGGCGTCGCCGCACACGTAAGTGGCGGCGTCCAGATCGAAGGATCCGGCGAACACCGCCGTCCGCGTCCACACCGCTCGTTCGGCCGGTGTGCAAAGCTCATAGCTCCAGTCGAGGGTGGCCCGCAGCGTCTGCTGCCGTTGCGGGGCGGTGCGCGGAGCGGAGGTCAGCAGGCCGAAACGGCTGCCCAAGCGGTCCAGGATCTGCGCCGGCGACAGTGAACGAATCCGGGCTGCCGCCAGCTCGATCGCCAACGGCAGCCCGTCCAGTCGCTGACACAGCTCAGTCAGCGTGGCGCGAGTGTTCTGGTCGTCGTCCACCGCCGTCGGCCAGACTGCCCTGGCGCGATCCAGGAACAACTCCACTGCCTGCGGCATCGGCAAGGGCGATACCGGCACCACCTGCTCGCCGGGCACCGCGAGCGACTGGCGGCTGGTGGTCAGCACACTGACCCGCGGGCACTCGGCCAGCAGCTCGGCGGTGAACCCGGCACAGACGTCGATGAGGTGCTCGCAGTTGTCCAGCACCAGCAACAGCACACGACCCCGCAGATGATCGATCACATGCTGCCTCGCCGAGATATCCGGCAGATCGTGCAGGCCGAGCCGGTCCGCGACCAGGTTCGGCACCAGCTCACCGTTGCGGACCTGCGCGAGTTCGACGAACACGACGCCGTCCGGGAACGCGCAAGCCGTGTCCCGCATCGCCCGGGCCGCCAGCCGGGTCTTGCCCACCCCACCGGGACCGGTCAACGTCACCAGCCGCGTCGAGCCCAGTAACCGGCGCACCTCGCCTTCCTCGTCACTTCGCCCGACGTAGCTGGTCAGCTCCGTCGGTGGCGAGGCCGCGACGCGGGCTTCACCGGCACGGTCGACAGAACTCACGGGACCGGACGACAGAATTCCCACCTCGCTCCCTAGGAAACGCGCCCAATCTAGCCGAGCCCGAAGTCCCTGGACGATCAAGACACGCTGTTTGGCGGCGGTTCCCAAACAGCCCACAAAGGATTCCGTGTCATACCGGGGCGAAGCGCGTCGCTGAGGAGGCAAGAAGCTGCGGCGGGAGTCACAAGCCAGCCGGAACCCGCGCTCCCCGGACGGGGTCGGGCGGATTCCGGCTGTGGCTGGGTGGCGGCCGACTACGAGCGGGCCGCCGTGAGCGCGGCGAGCACCTGGCGGGCCTGGTCGTCCGTGCCGGCGGCGTTCGGATGCACCGGGCCGGCAGGCGAGGTGGGCAGGATGCCCTCGATCCATTTGATGCCCGGGGGCTGGCAGATGTCGTGGCCGATGCTGCTGGTGTAGGTGTCGGCGAAGGTCGCGTCGTGTGCGGCGGCCTGCTCGGCCAGGACCGTGTTGAGCAGCTTGGTGATGTCGCGCAGGTAGGGCGCATCCCCATCGGAGATAGGGATGAGCGGCCAGCAGTTGGCGCCGGAGTCGGGCATCACCGCGGGGTAGCCCACGAGCACGATCTCGGCCTGCGGGGAGCGCTGACGGATTCCGTCGAGCACCTTGCCGACCTTCGGGCCGACCGCGCGCACCTTGGCGGCCAGTTCGTCCTTGCCGCCGCCGGTGTAGAAGTCCTTGCACGGCGAGCCGTGTGGCACGAATGCGCCGCGGGCTCCGCAGTTGTTCACTATCTCGCCGAAGGGGATGTCGTTGCCGCCGATTCCGACGGTGACCAGGTCGGTGTCCGGCTTCAACGCGTTGAACTGGGGCGGGTTCCCGGACTGCAGCTGGCTGCTGGTCATATCCGGAGTCGCCGCGCCACCGCAGCTGACGTCGGTGAACGAACGCGGTGCGAGTTTCGCGGTGACCAGGGACGGGTAGTTGTGGTCGGAGCGGAAGCACGGCAGGTTGATCACGTTCGGGATCAGCGTGCCCGAGGTGTACGAGTCGCCGAGCGCGACATAGGAATCATAGGAGCCGGTACGGCTCGCGGCGGCGGACCCTGCGGTCAACGCGGTGGTCAGCAGGGTGATCGCGGCAAGGCTGGGCAGTGCTCGGCGCACGGCTTACTCCTCAGTCGGGGCGGCAAAACGACGACCTGGAGCCTCGCGCAATGCCAGTACGTACGGCATCCGTGATACGGCGTAGATTTCGCAAAATCATGGTCCGGCCCGATTCAGCCGCTACCGGCAGCGCGAGCAGCCCCACGAACGCCTCATGAGTAGGCGTTGGTGCTGAACGACCAGCCAGCCGCACAGGTTTCGACAGGTCTTGCCGGAATCATTTCAGGATCCGGGTGGCCGTCCGACGTGCCTGATCAGCCAGACCGGTGAGGATCTCGCCCATTAGCCGTGTGAGCCGTCGATGGACTTCGCCAAGCACGAGGACGTCGCCGGTCTGCGTGACGTTCTGCGTGGTCACGCCCCAGTGCACCCAGCGCCCGTGGTCGTCTCCGGCCACGCGGGCCAGTTCCTCGATCAGCGGGGTCAACGGGTGGCTGCGTCGTCGGATTCCGTCCCGTACCCGGGCGCCAGGTCCAGACGGTCGACGTGGCACGCTGCGCTGATCGCTTCGGCCGAGACCTGCGGGATCGTTCCCTGCCCTGCCTGTTCCAGCGCCAGCGCTGTTGGTGGCGGCGATGCCGCGCACGCGGCGGAGTCCGGAGTCTTCCGGCTCGTCGGCACGAAGGCCGTAGAGCACCCGTACCACCAAGGTTGCCTTCGCTGCGCGTGGCACGAAGGCAGAGAGGACCCGGCTGCTCGTCGAAGATCGGCTGGATCACGCACAGGTGCATCAGCGTGTGCGGCACACTGTGCGGCGTGGCAGCGGAGTACGAGATCCACAACCACTCCAGTGGCCCGGCCGGGACCAACGTTCAGTTCGGCGTCAACAAGGGCACCATCTGGTTCGTCGGTTCACCGGCGCGGTCGAGTGCCGAGGACGCGAGGGAAGGACGGTTGCGGGACCTCGCCGCTGAGGTGCGCTCGGCCTGCGATCGGGAACTGGAGAAGTGGGGACTCCGTGACCGGGACGCGTTGCCGGTGCGCTGGCACACCGCCACGGACGACCTGTTCGACCACTGGACGAAGATCCAGGACGACGGGGCACCGGTATCGCTGGACGGGCGGTTCACCACGATCCGGCACACCTACGAGACGGTCGAATCCCGGCGGCTGGTGATCCTCGGGCGGGCCGGTGCCGGCAAGACCGTGCTCGCCCACCGCCTCATCCTCGACCTGCTCACCAACAACCCCACCGGCCCGGTGCCGGTGTTGTTCAGCCTCGGCGACTGGAACCCCGCAACTGAGCTGCGGGCGTGGCTTGCCGAGCACCTCGCCCGTGACTTCCTGTTCCTGGACACCCCGGACGTAGCCGGGAAGAAGCTGGCCGAGGTCTTCGTCGAACGCGGGCTCATCCTGCCCGTCCTCGACGGCTTCGACGAGATCCCCGCAGACCACCACCCCAGCGCGATCCGCCAGATCAGCACTCTCGACCTGCCGCTGATTCTCACCAGCCGCCCCGGCGAATACTCCCGCGCCGCCCACGAGATCAAAGCGATCGGCGGCGCCGCGGCCATCACGCTCGAAGACCTCACCCTCGACGAGACCCACCAATACCTGCGCCAGAGCACAGGCAAACGCCGTGGCCCTGCCTGGGATGCGGTGTTCAACCAGCTGCGCACCGCGCCCGATGAGCCCGCGAACCGGAATCTCACCGCCATGCTGACCATGCCGCTGATGGTCATGCTCGCCCGCACCGTCTACAACGACAACCAGGGCCTTGACCCCGGCGAGCTCCTCAACATCGAACGCTTCCCCACCGCCATGGCCCTGGAAGACCACCTCCTGGACGCCTACCTCACGACCGTCTACACGCGCCGAACACGACGTACGAACTGGGACTCCGACCAAGCACGTCGCTGGCTCGGCTACATCGCCACCCACCTCACCCAACGCGACACGCACGACCTCACCTGGTGGAATCTGCCCGCGACCCTGCACAGGCGCTCCCGCATCCTCATCACCACAGTTGTGGTCGGGCTCGCGGTAGGGATCGTCTACGGCCTCGCCGTCAGGCCCGCGATCGGGCCCTTGGTCGGACTCACGGCAGGAATCACGGTGGGGATCGCGGTCGGGCCCGTGGGCGGGCTCGCGGTCGGACTCACCAACGAAGTGGGATTCTCCCGCGGGCCTACAGGGCGGGAACCGGAACGACTACGCCTGAGTTTGCGCCGGAGAGCCCCGAAGTCACTCTCCTGGTTGCCCCGCAAAAGATCCGTGTCCGAGTTCACCAGCGGTGTGGCGGTCGGGGTCGGGCTCGGGCTCGGATACGGGCTCGCGTTCGGACTCGCGCTCGCGCTCGGGGGCGAGATCGGGATCGGAATCGCGATCGCGCTCACGTTTGGGATCACGATCGGGATCGCGATTGGGATCGCGAACGGGCTCGCAGGAGTTGTCGTGTCAGCTTTCGGAGATGCCTACGACCTCCACGCCACTGATCCGTGGACACTCTTGAACCGTGACCGAACGATCACACTCGCCCGAACGGCCGCGGCGGCGGTGCTCACGATGGCGCTCGTGGTCGGGATCGCGACCGGGATCGGGCTCGAGACAGCGCGCGGACTCCTGTTCGGACTCGGGTTCGGGCTCGTCATCGCACCAGTTCGCTTGGCATTCTCGGCATGGGGAAGCTGGCTGCTGTTCACACGCCTCTGGCTACCGCTGACCTGCCGCCTACCGTGGCGCCTAAAACGATTCCTCGTAGACGCCTATGACCGCGGCGTGCTGCGCCGAGCGGGCTCGGCCTACCAATTCCGCCACGCACGACTCCGCGACCACCTCGCCGCTCAAGGCCAAAGCTAGCCCTGCAGCGCATCGTGGATCGCCACATGACCATCTCAGGCCCACACCTTGATCGGTTCGTCCCAATCGATGCGGTGTTCGCGGATTCCGGCAGCGGGCATAGGGGCGGATGTTGGAGAGCTTCAGGGAAGTTCTCGCCTCGCCGGTGAACTGACTCCCGGCAGATTTGACTGCGACAGGGTTCTGCTCGTGGGCCTGGTTGAGGAACTCAATGCAAGCTTTCGCCAATCCGGACAAACGACTCCTCTGGGAACAGTCGCTTCTGCCATCGCAAGCACAGCTCAACGTCGCGGTCGACTTCGACGGTTGGCAGCACCTGCGCCGCCCGGGAGACCACCAGCACCGCCCCGCGTAGCCACGACACGGCAAACACTCACGGATCCTGCAACCTCTTCGATCTATGCGATGAATTCCGGCTTGAGCCAGAACGAGTTCAAATCTGTGCCGCTCAGACCGAGATGGACACCTTCGGCGATCTCAACCAGTTCCTCCGAGCAAATGTGGTTACGCGTGACGCGAACCAGTCCAGTTCTCTTGTCAAAGAAGGCATCCCAGTTCACCCGTGCGATGGATACAGAAATGGACTCTTCAAGCGGAGGGTCGTCAATCTGAACAATGACCTCGGCGGGTTTGGACTCGGGAAGTTTCAGGTTCGCCGGATTCCAGGAGGTCTTCGGCAGGTAGCCCCACACGTAGAGGGCACGTCCGGTTCCCACGGCGACTTCCAGCTGCAGGGTGTCGGCGACAAGGCTGGTCCGCCCCTCCGCGCCCACTCGTTCAACGAGGTCCTCGACATTTTCGGGGCGGAATGCGAACCCGTGGTCGGACTCGGAGTAGGTGAGGGTGCCGGCGAGGCTGCTCGCCGGCTTCACCAGAAACTTGTGCACCATATCTACCTGACGAAATTGAAGTGAAGGATTGTGCTCGCCATCTTCAGATCGCCTACGTGGATTCTCGACGCCAGTTCGGCCGGGCTCTTTCCGTTGGCTCCGGCGACGGAAATTGTAGTGGAATCCGGTTTCGGGGTCTGCGTACTGGCCAGCGAAGCGCAGCGGCGTGGAGGCGCCTGCTCGGCTTTGGTGTGTTGTGACTCCCCAGAGAGTGGTGCGGTGGCACCAGACGATTCCGCCTTGATCGTTGATCAGTTCCGCTGAAGTGGGGGCCGTTGGGGCTCCGTCGGTGTGGGCCTGCTCTGCGAGGACCGGGCCGTCCCAGATGAACTCGATCTGCTCCAGCAGCCTGGCATAGCGCTCGGTCCATCCCGACGCTGCGGAGGTCTCGCGCGCCGCGGCGATCCGCGGCAATCTGGCGCGACAAAGTGGTTGCTGCGGAAGTAGCCGATCTGGCCTTCGACCTCGCCCTTCTCGTGAGCGCCGCCAACACCGGGCCGGCAATAGAAGCTTTCGATCCCGAAGTGCCACCTGAACACGATCCACCGGTCGGTCTCTACCCTCGCCCGGCTCGGCCCTAGCAAGGGCGACGGCGGCCTTGGGGTTGTCGTAACAGCGGAACCCCGCCCAGAGCCAGTGCATGGACGTGGCCTTCGAAGAAGGCCACCATACCGGGCTGGTGGGGCTGAGCACGAACGTCTCCACCGGCGCGGTGACCGCATGCCGTTGCTTGCGCGGCGCGTGCCCTTCACGTCACACCAATAGCTGACGACGGCCCGAAGCAGGTCTTCTCGACGAGCGGCCCGCGTTTCCGTTGCGCAGCATGTTCCCAGGGGGTTTCTTCCGCTAGGGCGGACGGCAAGTCGAATGCTCAGTCAATCAACCGCTGTTAGCGATCCTGAGCAGCTTGCGCAGGGGGGCGAGTGGACGCATGTGCGATGAATCTCGGGTATCGGATCAAGAAAGCTTTCGCTGCCGGCAGTTGGAAGACTTGTGCCGGGTCATCAGCGACGGGTCGTGTTCCGCTCTGTCGTTGGACGTGTTCGACACCGTGCTGTGGCGCCGGGTTCCGCGCCCGTCGGACGCTTTCGGACTGCTGGGCGGCCGACTTCGCCGAGCGGGCAGCTGCCCGCCGTGGTTGAGCGACGCCGCCTTCCGGCGCATGCGCGTGGACGCGGAACGCGAGGCGCGCAGTCGTCGTGGCTCGCTGGGATGCGAGGTCTCGCTGTTCGACATCTGGCGCCGGATGCCGCTCACTCTTTTCGGCGGGATGGAACTGGAAGAGCTCGTGCGGGCCGAGGTCGGGCTCGAACACGCGCTGACGGTCGTGGACCTGGACATCGCTTCCATCGCCGACCTGGCGCGCAAGCAGAGCATTCCGGTCGTGCTTGTGTCGGACACCTACTTCACCGAGGATCAGCTGTCCCACCTGCTGACCCGCCCGGAACTCGAGTCGCTGGAAGGCGTGCGCGTGTTCCGGTCGCAGGCGCACGGCGTGAGCAAGGCGGACGGCCTGTGGCGGGTCGTGCTGAACGAGCTGAACCTGCGCCCCAAGCAGTTGGTGCACGTCGGCGATGACCGCAGAGCGGACCACAAGGTCCCGAGCGCGCTCGGGATCCGCACGGTCCACTACCGGAAGGGCGACAGCGGTTTCGACGAGCTGCTGCGGCGCGAGCAGCGGGACACCGACCTGCTGGGGACGTTCGACCCGCTGCTGGATCCCGAGCACGGTGACTTCGGAATGACGAGCCTGCGCGCAAAGACCCTGCGATCCGGTGCTCGGCATGGCTCTACCCCGGAAGGCGCCGGCTGGCGGTACGGGGCCGCAGTCCTCGGGCCCGTCTTGACGGGGTTCGCTGAGTGGGTCGCGCGGACCGCGCACGACACCGGAACACCCGTGGTGTGGTGTCCGATGCGGGAAGGTGAGCTGCTGTCGACGCTCGTCAATGAAACCGCCCGCGTTCGGGGACTGGCCGTGGAGGCGAAGCCCCTGTGGTTGTCGCGGCACGTGACGTCGATGGCCATCGTCGACTCGGCCGACTGCGAAGCTCTCGCCGCGTTGATCAGGCGCGGTTATCGGCTGAGCGTGCGCGAAGTGCTCGACATGCTGCGCCTGCGTCCGGGTGAGGTGCCCGGTCTGGCGCACATGCTCGACACCGTCCTGGACAACGACCACACCATCGACCGGGTCTGCCACACGTTGACCGAGACACCGCACCTGCGCAACCGGCTGGCGACGACGGTCGCGGCGAGCCGGGACCGCCTCGTGACCGCGCTGCGCGGCTGCGGCGCGCTCGACCAGCCCGAACTGGTGCTGGTCGACCTCGGCTGGGCAGGCACGACCCAGCGGCAGCTGGCGCAGGCGCTGCGCCTGGCCGGAGTCGACGTCCAGGTCTCGGGTCTGTACCTGGCGACCCATGAAGGTGCCTCGCAGGTTCACCTGGCCGGGCTGCGGCTGGAGAGCTACCTCGCCCAGGCCGGCCAGCCCGCCGACGTCGCCCTTCCTGCCGCCCGCAGCCCCGAGGTGCTTGAACAGTCGGTCAACGCCACGTGCGGCTCGTTGGTCGACTACACAGCCGACGGGCAGCCGATCCTCGGTCCTTGGGTGGACGACCCCGGGCAAACCGCGCAACGCCGTGCGGTCCGCGACGGCGTGCTGTCCTTCCAGCGGATGTGGAACCGCTACGCCGAGAACTCGGTACAGAACTGGCCCGAACTCGCGGGATCGGCGAGCAGGCAGCTCGGCATGATCCTCGCGCACGCGTTGCGCACACCGACCGCGGACGAAGCGGGGCTGTTCGGCGGCTGGCGGCACGAGGACAACTTCGGGTCCTCGGTCGTCACGCGGCTCCTGCCCGAGGACCTCGTCGCCGCCATCCCCTACCTGTCGCCCGGCGATCTCGAAGAGCTGGACATGCGGGACGCGTTCTGGCCCCGGCTCATCGCCGCGTCCGACACCCGGCTGAGCGCGGCGGCCCGTGCCCTGGACACCGGCTTGGTCGACGCCGCCATGTTCGAGCCCTCGATCGAGCCGTGCGAGACCCGGCTTCGCTGGCGGACGGCGGACGGGCAGTGGTGCGACGGCCCGCGGTGCCCGGTGCGGATCAACCACAATGGACTTTCCCACGCGCGGCTGCTGCTCAACGAACACGACGTCGCGGAGGTGGCGCTGGCGATACCGGGCAGGCCGGCGATCGTGCGGGTGGACTGGATCGAGGCCAAGGTCCTCCCAGCGGGTCGCAACGCGCCGGAAGTGCTGCGCTGGGACACCGCCGAGGACATCGCCTCCCTGGTCATGGCCGAGTGCATCTACCTCGGGGGCAACGTCGTCGAGTTCGAGTCGCGGCATTCGGCGGTGTGGCTGCCGCTGGCCGCGCGCGGCGGAGGGCCGGTCAGCTCCGCGCAGATCAGCATCGGTTTCGCCATGCTCCCGCGGTCGATGTCGCGGCTGGAACCCCGCATCCCGCCCGTGGCGCGGATCGGCAGGCTCACCCAACGGGCGCGCGCGGAGTACCGTGCCCGCGGTCTCGCCGGTCTGGTCGCCGGGGCTGGGCGGATCATCTCCCGGCGGCTGGCAGGTGTCCGATGAGCTTCTCATTCGACTGCCCGCATCGCATCGGCAGCAGGCACGACCCGCACGCGCAGACCCGGGAGGCGCGTCAGCAGGAACTGCTGCTGCATTCCATGTCGGTCTACCGCGAGCTGTTCGAGCTTGTCTTCGAGCACCGCAGGATCACCACGACCGTCGAGATCGGCGTCGAGTCGGGCCGCGGCAGTGCGATGTATGCCGAGCTCGGCGCGTCCGACGTGTACTGCGTCGAACCAGAGCCTTCCGACGAGCTGCGGTCGTACATGGGCGAGCAAGACGCCCTCCACCTGGTGGAACGCCCTTCTCCCGAAGCGCTGGACACCATTCCGATCGCCGACTTGTACATAGTGGACGGTGACCACAACTACGCCGTGGTGCGCAGGGAACTTGACTGGATCCTCAACAACGCTCCGGACGCCGTGATCGTGCTGCACGACGTGCTGTGGCCATGCGCGCGGCGAGACCTCTACTACGAGCCGTCGTCCGTGCGGCCGGCGGAAAGACATCCAGCCAGTGCGGACGGGCCCACCGTCTGGCACGACGAACTGACCCCCGCCGGCTTGGTGGGGCTGGGCGCGTTCCGCACCGCGAAGCACGCGGGCGGTGAACGCAATGGCGTCATCACCGCGGTCGAGGACGCATTGGAGCAGGCACCGGACGACCGGTGGCACTGCGTACTCGTACCCGCGGTCTTCGGGCTCGGTCTCCTCGTCCGGCGCACGGACACCAGCGCCGAAAACCTGGTGGAGGCTCTGCGCCCCTACGGCCGGTCACGTCTGCTCGCGGCTATGGAGAACAACCGGATAGCCCTTTACACCAGGGTCCTCCAGCTTCAGTACGAGGCGGCCGGGCGCGCGGTGGACGCCGACCGACTGGCGGAAGAGATCGCCCGCGCATCGAACGAGAAGCAGAACCTCGCCACCGCCCTGGACGAGGCCGTCGCCGAGTCGGAGGCGCTCCGGCGGCAGAACCGCCTGTTGAGACAACAGCTCGACGACCTGGCCAACCGGACGGTCGCCAACCGCATCCGGGCCCGGTTCCGAGGGACGTCGCCTGGCCGGTTCGCGATATCGGCCGAAGATTCTCCTTCCTAGCAAAGGATTGGCGATGGTGATCGGACAGGAGGAGCTGTCGTCACGCGCCAGTGGCACGACGCGTCACCCCGGCCGGACGCGGAATCGCCTACAACGGCTTCGTACGGTCGTCCTCGGCACTTGCTGGGTCTTGGTGGCCACCTACCTGCAGCTGGTCCGCGGTACCGGTCGCGCAACGGACGTCATCTGGGCCGAGGACGGCGGAGTCTTCTTCAACCAGGCGATGCGCCACTCGCTGTGGCACAACATCGTGGTACCGCATGCTGGCTACCTCCAGGTGATCGCCCGCGTGGTGGTGCAACCGGCGGCGCATCTGCCGCTGTCCTGGGTGGCCGTGTGGCTGGCCGGGATTGCCGCGCTCACCGTTGCGTTCGTCTCCTTGGTGGTTTGGTTCGCCAGCGCTCGGGTCGTCCGGTCGTGGTGGGCTCGCGCGCTGCTCACCGCCTTGGTGCCCCTGCTGCCACAAGCGGGTTTCGAGGTCAACGCCACCGTGAGCAACCTGCACTGGTACCTCGCCTACGCGGCGTTCTGGGTGCTGCTGGCCGCGCCGAGATCCTGGAAAGGACAGCTCGGTGCCTTGTTCGTGGTGGTGCTGGCCGCGCTGTCAGACCCGTTGACGGGCATGGTGCTTCCAGCCGCGGTCGTGGGAGTGGTCGCCTCCACCCGGAGGCGTCTCGCCGTGATCGCGCCGGTCGGCATGGTCGTCGCACTGGCCGTGCAGGCGTGGGTGCACCTGACACGGACGGTTCCGCATCGTCCGAGCCCGACCGTTTTCTCCGAGCTTCCGCAGATCTACGCCATCAGAGTGCTGCTGGCTTCGGCGACCGGCGATCACCTGCTGGGATCGGTCCACGAGAGACTCGGTGCACCGCTGGTCGTGGTGGCCGGTGCTCTGGTCGGTGCGGCGTTGATCGCACTGGTGCTCAACACCGACCGCAAGACACGGCATCTCGCCTGCCTGTCGCTCGCCATTTCCGTTGCGTACCTCTTCGTGCCGATCGGCCTCCGCGGCACGTCCGGATTTCTCGACGGCGACGAACTCGGTCTCGCGGGTTCGCGATACACGATCGTTCCGGTGCTCATGCTCTGGTCGGCGGCGGTCGTGCTCTTGGACCGACTTCCCAGCCGCCCGACCGTACTTCCCGAGGGCGTACCCGGGCTGGTCGGGACGACGACGGTCGCCTTCTTCGCGGTCCAACTGCTCACCGACTGGGCCGGCCCCACGGTGCGTGCCGACGGTCCTTCCTGGCGAGCCGACGTACGTGACGCCCAAATCAACTGCCAGGGACCGCCAGGCTCGCACGGCTTCCAAGAAACCGCCATCGTCGCCGAGGCTCGCGGCAAGACCTCAGCCCCCATCGTTCCTGGTCCGGACGATGTCACGATCTTGATTTCGCCCGTTCCACCAGCCGGTACCGCGCCACTGTTCGCCGTCGTGGTTCCGTGCTCAGAACTCCGCGAGCCGCCGTGATCGCGAGGTCACACCCAACACACCCGCCGCGTGGTGATCGCGATGAGCCCTGCCGACCGCGCAGCCATCCGGGTGGATCCCCGGCTCCCGCTGCCCCAGCGGACCATGGGCGAGCGCATGTCGATGACGCATGTTCAGGTCTACCCCGAGCCCCAACCTGCACCGGCGACGTGCGGCCAGGTCCAGCGCATGGCCTCAGTCAACGCTGGACAGTGCAGACTCCACGCCGTCACCGGCTGAGGCGGGACCTGACTGTGTCGATGATGGGGATGGTCAGCAGCGGCGATGCCAAAACGAGCACGCCCAGGGGGCCGGGCTTGACGTTCTGCACCAGCCAGATGAACAGGCATCCGACACGCTCCTCGCCGCAACGCTGTGGTCGAGCTGGTGATGAACGCGCCACCGGCGGAGCCCCCCTTCAGATGCCCGGACTCTGCAGACCAACCGGCTGAACCCGGCGAGGACCCGCTGCTGCTCCGAGCATGCCAACTCGATACCCCGCACTGGCACCAGCACCAACGACCAATCTCAAACGACCACAGCCGACAGCCGTCCCATAGCGGCCCAAGGCGACTGAGCATCGCTCGTGGCTACCGCTGGCCAATCGTCGTTCGGAGAAGCACGCCAGCAGCGACTTCCGGACGACGACAAGAGCGCCGGCAGCCTTCAAGGTGCGCCCACCGGATGTCAGCAGTCCAATCGGATCCGGATGGCGGCCTTGACCCGGACGCTAGAACGTTCTAGCGTTCCGCCGAAACTAGAACGTTCTATCCATGGGGAGAACCGAGATGGACGACAACGACGTCAGGCCCGAGCGGTTCGGGCTGCGCTCTCCGGGCGTTGACGCGCTGCGTCTTGCCGTTGTGGGTGCCGGACGTATCGGCGCCAACCACGCCGAGATCGTCGCGCGCCGGATCCCCGGGGTTCGGCTGGTGGCCGTGGCAGATCCGGTCGAGAGCGCGGCTCAGCGGCTTGCCTCCGAGCTGGGTGCCGAACCAGCCAGCCTCGAGGACGTCTTGGCCCGCGACGATGTTGACGGTGTGCTGATCAGCGCTCCTGCTCGTGCGCACGCTGATCTGGTTGTGGCCGCGGCTGCTGCGGGCAAGCACGTGTTCTGCGAGAAGCCGATGGCCGTGACGCTGGCTGACGCCGAGAGGGCGGTGGGTGCTGCCGAGGAGGCCGGTGTGGTGTTGCAGGTGGGCTTCAACCGCCGCTTCGCGCCCGGGTTCGTCGCTTCCCGCGCCAGGATCGACGACGGTCAGGTCGGCAATCCGCAGATCCTGCGCTCGCTGACGCGCGACCCGGGACCCTTCGCAGGCGATCCGGCGCGGGTTCCGCAGTGGACGATCTTCCTGGAGACTCTGATCCACGACTTCGACATCCTGTGCTGGCTCAATCCCGGCGCCACGCCGCAGCGCGTGCACGCGTTCGCCGACGCACTGGTCTCGCCGGAGGCCAGGAGCCGCGGCCACCTCGACACCGCGGTTGTGAGTATCCAGTTCGACAACGGCGCGATCGCCACTGCCGACGCGAACTTCTCGGCCCTGTACGGCTACGACGTCCGGGCGGAGGTGTTCGGTTCGAAGGGCATGGTCACCACTGGCAACGCCCGGGCCACCGACATGACCTTCTACGACGCCGACGGCATCCACACCGACACTTCCCGGCGCGACACCGACCTGCTGCGCTCCGCCTACGTCGCCGAGCTGACCGCGTTCGCCGACTCCATCCTCCACGGTTCCCCGGTCCGCGCGACCGGCGCCGAGGCGCGCACCGCCCTGTCGATCGCCCTGGCCGCCATCCGCAGCGTCGAGACCGGCGCGACGGTCGCCATCGCGGACGTCGACACCGCCGTGCACGGCTTGAGCACGGGAGCGGCTTGATGACCTACACGCTTGCCGCCTGCGCGGAAATGCTCTTCTGCGACCTGCCCTTCGTCGAGCGGGTGCGCAGGATCGCGGACCGGGGCCTGCAGGTCGAGATCTGGGACTGGTCCGGCAAGGACGTCGATGCGCTCGCCGCCTCCGGCGCGTCCTTCTCGTCCATGACCGGCTACCTCACCGGAAACCTCACCGAGCCCGACGGCATCGCCGAACTGATCGACAGCGCCGCCCGCTCACTGGAGGTCGCGGAGAAACTGGACTGCCCGCGCCTGAACCTGCACGGCACGGGGCTCGACGGGCGCGGCCTGCCAGTGCGGCCGGTCGAGGTCGTCACCCCGGCGATGTGGCTCACCGCCGCCGATACCTTGCGGAAGGTCGCCGAGCTGGGCGAGACGGCCGGTCGCGTCTTCACCCTGGAGAACCTCAACCTGGCCGTCGACCACCCCGGCACCCCGTTCGCCGCGGCCAAGGACACCCTCGCCCTGGTCCGCGCGGTCGACAGCCCGCATCTGCGGATGAACTTGGACCTCTACCACGCCCAGATCGGCGAGGGGAACCTCATCGCGCTGATCCGCGAGGCCCTGCCCTTCGTCGGCGAAATCCAGATCGCCGACGCGCCGGGCCGTTGCGAACCCGGCACCGGCGAGATCAACTATCCGGCCATCGCCGCGGCCCTGCGCGAACTCGACTACACCGGCGTCGCCGCCCTGGAAGGGTGGGCCGCACACGACGCGGACCGGGCGCTCGACGCCTTCACCGCCGCGTTCCCGGTGTGAAGGACCCGGCCACCGAGATCACCAGCGGTCAACTGGCCCGTGCATGCCGCAAGACGCGTTCCCGGCTGCACTTCCAGAAGTCCGCCTACCATCGGCCGGCCTTGGACATCCCTCGCCGGCCACGACCGAATCCCACTCCGAGGGCTCAACGAGGAGCACGGTCATGACCAGACACAGCACTTCGTCCGCACCGCACACCCTGTCTCCGGATGCGCATGGCCCCCACTCACGCCGTCTGGGCCTGGTTGCCGTCATTGTGACTTTCGGGGGTCTGTTGTTCGGCTATGACACCGGCGTCGTCAACGGTGCTCTCGATCCGCTCACCGCCGACCTCGGCCTGACCCCGCTGTCCGAGGGAATCGTGGTCAGCAATCTCGTGTTCGGCGCCGCGTTCGGTGCCGTGATCGGCGGGGTCCTGTCCGACCGGTACGGCCGCCGCCACAACATCCTCCTGTTGTCCTTGGTGTTCATGTTCGGCACCCTGGGCTGCGTACTGTCACCGAACTGGCAGATTCTCGCCCTGTTCCGGTTCATTCTCGGCCTCGCCGTGGGCGGGGCGTCGGCGACGGTGCCGGTCTACCTGGCCGAAATCGCACCGGTCGAACGCCGCGGCGGCATCGTCACCCGCAACGAGGTGATGATCGTGTCCGGCCAGTTCGCTGCGTTCGTCGTCAACGCGATCATCTTCAGCCTCTGGGGCGAGATCGACGGGATCTGGCGGGTCATGCTGCTGGTCGCCGTCCTGCCGGCGATCGTGCTGTTCCTCGGCATGCTGCGCATGCCGGAAAGCCCGCGCTGGCTGGTCGCCCAGGGCCGTGACGAGGAGGCGCTCGCGGTCCTGTCCCAGGTCCGTACCACCGAGCGCGCCCGCGCCGAAATGGCCGAGGTCCACCGCCTCGCCGAGGAAGAACGGGCCGCCAAGACCGCCGGCGCGGTGGACCTCGGAGTGCGATGGGTCCGCCTGCTCATCCTCATCGGCGCAGGCCTGGGAATCTGCCAGCAGTTCACCGGTATCAACTCGGTGATGTACTACGGCACGCAACTGCTCGGCGATGCCGGGTTCTCCAGCAACTCTGCCATCATCGCCAACACCCTCAACGGCGCCTTCAGCGTCATCGGCATCGCCGTGGGCATCGCAGTCATCAACAAGATCAAGCGCCGCACCATGCTACTCGGCGGGTTCACCCTGACCACGACCTTCCACCTGCTCGTCGGCCTGTCCGCGATGCTGATGCCCGACGGCAGCGCCAAGGCGTGGTTCATCCTCGTGTTCGTCGTGCTCTTCGTCTTCTCGATGCAGGCCACCATCGGCCCGCTGGTCTGGCTCATCCTCTCCGAGATGTTCCCGCTGAAGATCCGCAGCCTGGCCATCGGTATCAGCATCTTCGTGCTCTGGATCGCCAACGGCCTGGTCGCCCTGGGCTTCCCACCCGTCGTCAAGGCCCTGGGGATCGCGAACACCTTCTTCGCCTTCGCCGCCTTCGGCCTGCTGGCCCTCGCGTTCATCGCCACCCGCGTCCCAGAAACCAAGGACCGATCGCTGGAAGAACTCGAAGACGACTTCCGCGCCCGCTACGCCTGACCGACAGCAGCAGGACGGTCCGGCCGGCCGTCCTGCTGCCCGTTGGGTCCGGCCCGGTCCCTGCCCGGTCAGCGTGGCGCGGCCGTGGTTCCGCGGACGACGAGCCTGGGTGCAACGACGGTTTCCTTCTCGTCCACCGGCTTTCCTTCCAAGCGTGCAATGACATGCCCGACGGCGGATTCGGACAGGCGAGGAATGTCCTGGGCCACGGTCGTGAGGTTGACGTGAGCCATGCGGGCCAGATGGCTGTCGTCGAAGCCGACGACGGAGATCTCGTCCGGCACGGCGATGCCGGAACGCAGGAAGACGTCGAGGAGGCCGACCGCGCAACGGTCGTTGAAGGCCACGACAGCGCTCGGTCGCGGGTGGGTGTCCAGCAGAGTGCGCGCGGCTGCGGCTCCGTGCTCCTCGGTCAGACCGCCTGGCAGAACCCGGACATGATCCGCCAAGCCGTGGCGGTTCATGGCGGTGCGGTAGCCGCGGCGGCGATCGGACGCGCCCGGCGCCTTGCCCCCGTCGATGTGGACGATCTCGCGGTGGCCCAGCGCGACGAGATGCTCGACAGCGCTCCGAACCCCTTCGTCGTCGGCGGTCCGTACGACACCGACCCGCGAAGTCGACGGCCGCAGCCGGCGGGCGACGGAGACGACCGGGAGCTGTTCGGCGAGTTCGGCCAGGCGCGCTGCAGGCGCCTGCGGGCCGAACAGGATCAACGCCTCGCAGCGGTCAGCGAGCAGGGCATCCACGGCGCGCTGCTCGCCGCGGCTGGCCGCCACGGCACTCAGCACGACCTGATAACCCGCCGGCTCAGCCGCTGCGTAGACGCCCTCCACGAGGTCGGAATGGAAAGCCTGCTCCAGGCTGAACTGCACCCCAAGCAGCTGCGAACGGTGACTGCGCAACAGCCGCGCCCGAGCATCCGGCCGGTAACCGATCTCCTGCGCAGCCTTCAGCACCCGCTCACGCGTGGCATCACCGGCACCTTTGACACCACGCATCACGATCGACACCAACGCCGTGGACACACCCGCCCGCGCCGCAACATCAGCGAGGGTGGGCCGCTTCCCGTTCGAGGCCGTCGACATCGATGACACCATTTCCTGGTCGAAGTCTTCCTGGCCAACGATCCTAGGCCGCTCCGAACGGGCACCACCCCCAGGCCCTACAACGTTCTAGCCACGGCTCGTCGAGTGCGAGCCTCGCCGAGCAGAGGAGTGACCGCGTCCCACGCACCGTATATGCGGACCCACTCCCGAGGGCACGGTCACGGCAACGGGCAGAGCCTGGTGGGATGCCGAGCGTGGATGTGCTGGCACACGTTCGGGCAGCAGCCAGCGCCAGGGCTATGCCTGCGTCGGCTGCTGAGGCCATCAGATGATGGATTCGGGGAACCAGCGGGCCTTGTAGGTCCAGGAAGGCAGTTTCAGGGCGGTTTGGGTCTTTGTGTCGGGCTGGTAGGAAACCAGGCTCGTCGAGAAGTATTCCTTCTCGGCTTGGGCGACTTACAACGCCGCCGACATGCGCGATGCGAACCCACAGGCCGTAGCCACTGGCAGGACCTGAGTCAATGACCGTGCCGTCCCTTGCGGCGGCGATCGGCGTGCTTACAGTGTTGGCGATGTCCTGGCCCGCATGGAACTCTCCATCCCGGGGGCCGAAACCCGAGGTACACGTACCTGAGACAGGAATGACCCAGTCCCCAGTGGCCGACATACCTTGCTGTGCCAGGTACTTTCCGGCTTGCGCCAGGACCATGCGGACATACCAATCCGCCCGGCAGATGCTTCTCATCTGGTCAACGGTCTTAACGCTGCGACTGTCTTAAGTGTTCTGTCGATGTGCGGTACGTCGGTTCTCGGTTCGCTCCGCTGTGAGCCGCGTACCGCCGGTGTGTGAAGGAGGGCGCCAGTCAGCTAACCGGGCCGAGGACATCCGGATCGGTTACCGATCACTGGAGGGATCAGGATCGCCGTGGCGCCGCAGGGGCGGGATGGTCAGCAGGGGCGTGTAGTGGCCTTTGGGGAAAGGCTCGCCGATGAGCTGGTCGTCGGCTTCGACCCAGGCATGGGCGGCGAAGGGCTGGGTGCGTACCCCGGTGCACCAGGTCGGCCAAGAACCGCGGGCACGACAGAGCAGCGCGGTGGCGATCGAGCGTTGCAGACAGCCCTGCCCGGCACAGCGCAAGCTCACCGCCACCACGGCGCGGCGTGCGGCCAGGGCTTGGTCGGCGCTGGCCGGTGTCGCGCCGCGGCGGGCGAACTCCAGCACCCGGCGGATCCGCGCCGGCCGCGTGTGGGCCAGCAGGCGTGCGATCGTGACCGCTACCAGCGGGAGTCCCCGCCGGTGCAGCGGAAGCCGGTCGCGTGAGTCCAGAGTGACCGGAATGCTCATCGCGGCTCCACGAGGTCGACGTCGCGCAGGTTCTGGAGGATGGTGGTGACGTCACGGTGAGCGTGGCCGGGGTCGATGCCGTGGCGGGTGGCGAGCCGCTCGGCGATGGCGGCGGTGTCGTGTCCCTCCAGCAGTGCGTGGAGTACGGCGGTGCCGGTGGTGTTGAGCTGGAAGTAGCGGCCGGTGCTCATCTGCAGCAGCACGGTGCCGTCGGCGGTCTCGGTGGTGGCCACGTCAGGGCGCAGTCGCAGCGGCATCGGGCCTCCCCGAGGGCGTGGTGTGCTGGGATGTGCCGCGAAGCCAGGTTTCGCAGCCGATCAGGGCTTCCAGTGCGAAGGCGGTGTGATGGTCACGCTGCGGGCTGCCCAGTTGCCGGCGCAGCGCGTCGGGGTCGATCAGGCCCCGTGCGGCCAGGGCCGAGTCGGCGAACAGGTCCAGGATCGTGGTGTGGTGGCGGCGCAGGCCGACGCGGAGGTCTTCGCTGAGGATGCCCTTGGTCGATCGGCCCAGGATGGTCTCGGGGACGAGCCCGCGCATCGCCTCGGCCAGCAGCGGCTTGTAGCGCCACGGGCCGGCGTGTTCGTGTGGTGCGACGGCGAGCACGGCCTCCAGGACGCGGTCGTCGAGGTAGGGCATGTCGAGATCGACACCGGCGTGGACGTACTGGCGGGCCAGCAACCGGTACACCGGTGTGCTGGTACGCGGCCTGAGCAGGGCGTGGTGGTGTGCCTGGTCGTCGGCCAGCGGTGCTGCCTGCTCCGCGGTGTGGCGGAGTGCCTGGCGGACGAGATCCGTCCCTGCGGCGGTCAGCCACGCCGGCGTCCGCAGGTTCCCCATGCCCCAGCCCAGGGACGCGGCCCGCGCCGGGGGCGGGTCGGTGAGGTGATCGGCTTGGTGGTGCCACCAGCTCGCCGTGTCGTCGGGGCGCAGGAGGGCGGCCAGGGTGGGACGCAGCGGCCAGCGGTTGTGTGCGAGGTACCCGCGGAGATGGCGTAGTGCGGTGACGGGGTGGCGCCGCAGCAGGCCGGGCAGGTAGCCGGGCGAGACGGTGAACAGTTCGTCTCCGCCGTGTCCGGCGACGTGTCGACGGGAGCCCCTTCGGGCCAGCAGCCGGGCGTTGTGCTGGACCCTGGCCAGGGTGCGGCTGCACAGGTAGGGCTCTTCCCGGTCAGGCGCGGCCACCGGTGCGAACAGCGGCGGAAGCTGGGACTGGGCAACGACCACGTGCTCCGCCTCGGGTAGACAGCCGATGGCGTGCGCGGCGAACCGGGCGTCGTCGTTGCCGTCCTCGGCTTCGGCCAACCGGAACGTCATCAGGTTCGGGGTGTGGCGTGCGGTGAGGAAGCACAGGGAGGTCGAGTCCATGCCGCCGGAGAGATCCGTGCTGAGTCGTCCCTCGGTGCAGGGGTCCGGGCCGGTGGCCTGTTCCAGCGCGGTGCGCACCGCTTCGGCGCCGTCGGCCAGCGAACCCTCCGGTGCCGGGGGTCGCCACCACCGCCTCGCATGGGCTCGGTCCTGCTGCCACACCAGGCAGTGATCGGGTGGCAGCGCGGCGATGCCGCGCCACACGGGCTGTTCGTTTGCCGGCGGAGGGAGTGTGAACCCGCCAGTGATCCGCACGGCCAGTGACTGCTCGTCGATGTCGGCGCGGGTCATCGCGGCCAGCACGTCGGCGCGGTCCGCGGCGATGTCGACCCCGTCGATCACGGTGTGGAAGACCCGGCGCAGCCCGGACACGCTGCCCTGCACCCGCACCGCGCCGGCCACCGAGGCCACCAGGTGGCACGAGCCCGACATCCGGGAGGCCACCGCGTCGAGGTCGGAGACCGTGGTGACCGCTGCGGCAAGCTCCGCCAGCCGCGCGGCGGTCACCAGGCGGATCCCGACGATCGCGACCCGGACCACGCCGACAGTGGTCACGACGACCTGGCCGGGTCTCCACCGGCCGACCAGCCACGGCCGCCCCGAGGCGTGCGAGAGCACTGCGGGTTCCTCGAACGGCACTCGCCCGATCAGTGCCGAGGCGGCGGCGGTGTCCGGCAGCACCACGAATCCCGAACTCATCCTCGACAACCCGGACTCCAGGAACAGGCGCTGGCGTTCGTGCGGGGAACCGACCAAAAACTTGCTCTCACTATCCCTGAGTACCGACGATGAAGTCGGGTTCCAGGAACCCCATGCCCAGCGTGTCCTGGCTGAAGGTGCCGACCTCGACCAGCACCGGCTCCGTGTAGGGCTCGATCGGCGTCTGCTCACTGCGTTCGTCCATCACAACCTCCACGATTCCACTGGGTAATCTCTTGACTACCACCGGGATTGTTGCGGCGTGGTTGCGGTCCCACCACCGGAAGTCCGGGGCGTCACCCACAAGATCACCCGCTCCAGCGAACCCACACCGCGAGTGCCGGGAAACGAATCTCTCGTCGGCCTGTGGGTCTGCGCCCCTCTGGACTGGCCGGAGAACGGGTATCGAGTGTCCCGATGCCCTCTTGTGAACGTGTCCTCGTGGACGCGGTTGGCTTGTCAACGCCGCGCGGAGACGAAGGTCACCGCGCGGGTGACCACCTCCCTTGGTCCCGGCTGGCAGCCACGATCGGCGTGCCGACGGGTGCGGCAGTGCCCTCGCCCGTCAGTGTCCGACGCACAGCGGTGGCGCTGACCGCTGCTGATAGAACCCGACCGGGTCGACGGGTTGACCGTTGACCTCGATCTGGAAGTGCAGGTGCGGCCCAGTGGACTGGCCACGGCTGCCGACCTCCGCGATCGGCTGACCTGCCCCACGACGGCTCTCCCTCCGACAAGGTTGCGGTCGTTGTGCCCGTAGGTCGTGATCACGCCTCCCGGGTGCTCGATCCGTACCCACAAGCCATACCCGGTAGCGGGGCCGGAATCGATAACGGTTGCTCCGCTGGCCGCCAGGATCGGCGTACCGATCCCAGCGGCGACGTCCTGTCCTTCGTGGAAACCACCATCCCGTGGTCCGAAACCAGCGCTGCACCAGCCCGCCACAGGCACGGTCCACCCACCGCTCGGCGAGCCCAGGGGTAGTGCGGCCCGGTAATCCTCGGCTTGGTCGAGGACCATGCGGACGTACCAGTCCGCCCTGTTGTACGCGAAAATCGCACTGGAGACGTCTCGTCGTCGCGAGCACCGGAGTCACACAGGTATCGAGCGGCAGCGTAGATCGCGTTTACCTCGTTGAAGGGGCTCGGTGGAGTGCTGCCGCCGGGTGGGATGGGTTCGTCGTAGGCGGCGAACGTGGCGGGCAGGAACTGCATCAGCCCTGCGGTTATCTAAAGGTTGAACCGGGGTCCACCTGGTCGCAGTCGGCGTTGCGGACTGAGCGACGTGAGGCACGCGGCCGACGCCTGGAGTTGGAGGTGGGGCCCGGCGTCCCCGGAAGCGAGCCGAAAGAACGTCCGCGCATAGCGATGTGCGGGAATTTGAGGGCGGCTGCCGTCGCTGTCCGGGTGCCTCTGCGGTCAGGCTGGGCCCAGCAGGTTGGTGCGGACGTCGATCAGGTGGGCACGCAAGTGGTCGCGGGCGGCGTCGGGATCGCGGTCGGCTAGGGCGTCGGCGATCAGCCGGTGGCCGGTCTCGTAGCCTTCGCGTCGCTGGGCGCTGGCGGAGCGTCGCTTGATGTTGCCCCAGACGGGGAGGTCGCGGGCGGCGTTCATGGTGTCGAACAACCGGAGCAGCGGGCTGTTGTGTGCCGCTGTGGCGATCGCGCGGTGCAGGACGGAGTCCCAGGACTCGAATTCGTCGTGGGTGCTCGCCGCGACGCCCCGATCCAGGCAGTGCCGGATCTGCGCAAGATCGGCGGGCGTGGCGTGCCGGGCCGCGAGGGACGCGATCTCGGGTTCGAGCAGCAGCCGGGTGGCCGTGATCTCGGCGGGGCTGGTCTGCAGGGAGTCCGCTGCGGCGCGTGAGTGCTGAGATGGTGATCATCTCAGCACCCGACTCCGCGGCACGGGAGGGCAACGGGCGGCTCACCCCCGAAAACTCGGGACGTACTTGTAGATCGTGGAGCCGCTGACGCCGAGCAGGCGCGCGATGGATGCCACGATGTTGTCCGGCTCGACGAGCAGCTCGCGGGCGTGGCGGACCTGCTCGGGGGTCATGGCCGAGCCGGACGCCGGCCGCGGGCGGCAGCTAGGGCGTGTGTCGAAGGTGGTTGCTCAGGGGCCGTGCCGTGCAGGGCAGGGCTCAGAAGCGCGCGGGCGATTCTGACCGGCGTCGGTCCACATCAGAGGACGCTGAAGTGCGGCCGGTGTGGCTCAATGGGTGACGTCCATGCGCTGTGTGCCGATGACCGACAGCAGCCGTAGCGCCTCTTCGGAGGGCGAGCCTGGGACCGCGGTGTAGATCACGACCTGCTGGTCGCGGTCGGTGATGTCGAGGACGTCGCAGTTGACGGTGACCGGGCCGACCACCGGGTGCTGGAAGGTCTTGCACAGGGTGGGCTCGGCGGACACGTCGTGGGACTCCCACAGGCGAGTGAACTCTTCGCTTGTGTCGAGGAGTTCGGCTACCAGCTCGGCCACTTCTGGATCGTTGGGGTAGCGGGCGGCGGCGGCGCGCAGGCGCTGCGTCGAGTGGCGGGCGAACGCGTCCGCGTCCGAGACTCCGTACAGCCGCTGCCCCTGCGTGTGCGGGCCAAGAAAGACACGGCGCACAAGATTGCGGTCGCGTCGCGGCAGGGCGGAGAAGTCCTCCATCAGGGCTGCCGCCAGATGGTTCCACGCGAGTACCTCGAAGGTCGCGGACGTTACGGTTGCCGCGGCCTGCGGCAGTCGGTGCAGCAGGTCGAGGATGCTCTGCCGTACCTCGCGCGAGGGCCCGGCCGACGGGAGCGGCGGTGCACCGGCGAGGTGGTGGAGATGGTTACGCTCGGCGTCCGACAGGCGCAGGGCCCGAGCCAGTCCGGCCAGCACCTCGTGCGACGGGTGCGGCGCCCGGGCTTGCTCCAGCCGCGTGTAGTACTCGGTCGAGACGAACGCCAGCTGCGCCACCTCTTCGCGGCGCAATCCCGGGGTGCGGCGGCGCGGGCCGGCGGGCAGCCCAACCTCGGCAGGGGTGATCTCCTCGCGTCGGCTGCGCAGGAAGTTCGCCAGTTCCCTTCGGTCCACCTCCCCAGTGTGTACAGACGTCGGCCGGCACAGCCAGGTACCGCCGGTGCCTGGCTCGGCTTCGCGGACGGGCGCAGGCTCGCTGCCATGGACAACACACCCATCACCGGCACATCCACCGCCCCTGCCGCCCTGGGCCTGCTGGCCGGCAAGGTCGCCTTCATCACCGGTGCCGGACGCGGCATCGGAGCGGCCGCGGCTCAGCTCTTCGCCCGCGAAGGCGCCCGAGTGCTTCTCGCGGCCCGGACGGAGGCCCAGCTGAAGACGGTGGCCGAGGAGATTCGGGCGGCGGGCGGCACCGCGAACTACGTGGTGTGCGACCTGGCCGACGCGACCAGCGTGCGCGCCGCCGTGGACCGCGCCGTGAACCTGTACGGCCGGCTCGACATCGCCTTCAACAACGGCGCGACGATCCAGCAGCCCGGCCCGATGGACCAGATGCCGGAGGCCGACTTCGACCACATCTACGACGTGAACCTCAAGGGCGTCTGGCTGGCCATGGTCGCCGAGATCGCCGCCATCCGAACCACCGCCGGGACGGGCGCTGTCGTCAACAACTCATCCGTCGGCAGCCTGACGGGCAACCCCGAGCTGCCCGCCTACGGCGCGATGAAACGGGCGGTCAACAGCCTCACCGAGTCGGCCGCCGTCACCTACGGCCCGGAAGGCATCCGCGTCAACGCCATCGCCCCCGGCAACACGGCGACCGAGATGATACGCACCTGGGAACAGGGATCACCCGGTCTCCGAGAGCGACTCACGGCGCACACCCCGCTGCGCCGCGCGGCCGACCCGCAGGAGATCGCGCAGGCCGCCGCCTGGCTCCTCAGCGACCGCTCCTCCTACGTGACCGGCACGGTCCTACGGGTCGACGGCGGCGCGCGGGCCTGAGCCGGGGATGCCTCTATCCCTGTTCACAGCCACTCGTTGATGGCCGCTATGAGGACGGTCGCCTCGTAACGGACCGCGAGCTTGTCATACCTTGTGCCCACAGCTCGGTGCCGTTTGAGGCGATTGATGCCGTACTCAACCGCGTGCCGAGCCTTGTAGTCCTCCGGGTCGAACTTCGGCGGACAGCCGCCGCGTGAGCTGAGTTTCTCGCGGTTACGGGCGTGGTCGGCCGGCTCGGTGGCGGCGCCGCCGGGCGGCTCCTTCTGGAGGTTCCCCTTTTCGTGTCCCGGCGGCATGCTGGTGGGCACGGACGATGGTGGAGTCACCATTGATGTCCCAGGTGATCAGGTCCTTGGCGTCGGCCTGGGCCTCCAGGGCAGTGAAGATCCGCTGCCAGGTGCCGTTGCACTGCCACCGGCGGAACAGGTCGTACACCCGGCCCCAGGGCCCGTACTCCTGCGGCAGTCCCGCCAAGGGATGCCGGTACTGCCCCGGAAGCGTATGCCGTCAACCAGCTGCCTCTTGGTCCATATCGGCGGTCGGCCGGACTTCTTACGCCTCGGCAACAGGGGCTCCAGCACCGCCCACTGCTCGTCCGTCAAATCTCCACGCGCCATGAACCAAGATCATCTCACGATCAAGATCTACTTTCGGCACGCGCCCTAGCTTGAGTTTTAAGTGCGCCCAGCTCTGGTAAGCGAAGTGGGGTTGACCTCGTTCGAGATCAACCCCACTTTTTGCGCCTGGCGAACGGGCTGTCGTAGGGGCATCCGCACCGCCGGGCTTGTTGCCCGCCGCCAGGGCAATAGAGAGCACAGCACTAGGGCGCAGCGCGCGAACGACGGGTGTTGCGTCGAGCCGAAACCGCATGTCGGCCGAGCCCGAGTGTCCTAATCGGACATCTCGGCGGCCAGGAGTCCGACGGTCGCTTCGGGAGATTCGGCGTGGAAGTGGTGGCTTCCCAGGTCGACCAGGTCGATGCGCATGCGGTGCCCGTAGCGGTCGATGGCTTCCTGGGTGATGATCGTGCGCACGGCGAACAGCGTGATCGGTTGGCTGCCCTCATGCAGTGCGGCGTCCATGTCCCAGTGCACCAGAGCTTCGAGGGCGTGCAGGCCCGCGGGCTGGCGCATCGCGCTCATCTTCTTGGTGTAGGCGTCCATCAGAGCAGGGTCGGTGCCGGGTGGTGAGCCCGACTCGACCATGCCCCGCATCGCTCCCGCGAAGTCCTCGCGGAACGGACGCAGCAACGCTTCGGCCGCGTGCTCCTCCTGCGCGGGGAACAACGACAGGTAGTGCAAGGCATCGAGCGCGACCACGCGCGTGACCGTGTGGGGAAGCAGGCGGGCGGTTTCGACCGCGACCGCCCTGCCCATCGAATGTCCGACGACGACGCACGAGCCGACCGACTCGGCTTCCAGCACTGCCGCCACGTCGCGGGCGAACTCCTCCATCGTCCAGGTGCCGCGGGTGGACCGTGAGTCCCCGTGCTCGGCGAGATCGATCGCCAACACGCGGAGTTGCCGCGGGAGGTGGGCGATGATCGCGTCGAAGTCGTGGCGGTCGCAGCCCCAGCCGTGGACGAGCACCATGGCCGGGCCAACTGCCGAACCACTGACCGTGTACCGGATCGACGTGTCGTCGGGACGCCGAACCTCGTGGCTCTCCGCGTTCCTGTTGATCGCCATCATTGCGGGTTTCCTTTCGACTCAGCTGGAGATGTCTTCCAGGACGGTTTGGCGGGTTTCGGGGAGGAACAAGATGGCTACGACCGATCCGGTTACGAAGAGCACGGCGCTGGCGGCGAACACAACGCTGGGGCCCTGGGCGGCGATGACCAGAGGCACGACGACGGGTCCGAAGATGGATCCGAGGCGTCCGGCGGCGGTGGAGCTGCCCATTCCGATGGCGCGGGCACGGGTGGGGAACAGCTCCGGGGTGTAGGCGAAGATCGAGGAGAACATCCCGAAGAAGATGAACTGCAGGACCGACCCGGAGATGATCAGCTCGGTGACGCCGGAGGCGGTCCCGTAGACGTACGCTGCTGCTGCCGAGGACAGGGAGAAGCCGACCAGGCAGACCTTGCGCCCGATCCGTTCGATGAGCCAGGCGGCGGCAAGGAACCCGGGGATGCCCCACAGGGCCATGAGGATGATGTAGCCGACGGACTCGACCATGTCGTGGCCGGCGTCGGTGAGGAGCTTGCCGATCCAGGTGGTGAGGCCGTAGTAGCCGCCGAGCAGGCAGAACCACATCGTCCAGCTGGCCAGGGTCCGCTTGCGGTAGCCGTCGGTGAACAGCGCCCGCAGCCCTGCCTGCTGCCCTGTCGTGTCGCGGTCGTCGATCGGTCCGGGGGCGGGCAGGGGACGACCGAAAGCGGCTTCGGTCTTGCGTTCGACGTGCTCGAGGGTGGCGATAGCGTCGGCGTGGCGGCCGCGGGAGACCTGCCAGCGGGGGGATTCGGGCAGGTTACGGCGCACGATGAGCGCGACGACGGCGAGCAGGGCCTGGGCGAGGAAGAAGCCGCGCCAGCCCAGGGTCGTTGACAGCAGCACGAACGATCCGATGCCGGCGAGGATGAATCCGATGGGCCAGGTGCCCTCCATCAGCGCGACGTAGCGGCCGCGCCTGGCCGACGGCATGAACTCGGACAGCAGGGCTGCGGCGACGGGGAATTCCGCGCCCATCCCGATGCCCAGCAGCAGTCGGAACGAGGCGAGGCTGGCGAAGTCCCAGGACAGCGCGAGCAACACGCTGGCCGATCCCCAGATGATGATGCTGTACTTGAATACCTTGAGCCGGCCGAACCGGTCGGCCAGGACGCCGGCGCCGACGGCGCCGACGAACATGCCGGCGAAGGTGGCGCTGCCCACGAGGCCGGCCTGCAGCTTGGTCAGCCCGAACTCGGCGCTGATCGGGGCGAGCAGGTGCGTCAGGGCGCCGAGGTCGATCGAGTCGAACAGCCACGCGGTGGCGATGATCAGGAACAGGCTGCGCTGGTAGCTGGTCCAGGGCAGTCGTTCGAGGCGGGCGGCGACTTCACCGGTGCTGATGCGGCCGCTGGGTGGGGTCTGCAGGGATGAGGAGTCCAAGGCGGGCTGCCCTTCGGATCGATGAACATCACCTGTCTGAGCGGTGACGCACCGAATAGTCGGAGCGAGACACGTCACTTGTCAAGGCGGTGACGGTTTCAGCCGTGCAAAGAACCCCGCCACATGGACGACGCCACGGGGGCCGGCGTTGGTCGGGAGACGACTCAGGAGGCGGCCGCAGCGTCGGTGCGGCGTTTGCGAGCCCGGTAGGCGGCGGCCTTGACGCGGTTGCCGCACTCGTCCATGCCACACCAGGTACGGCGGGCTCCGCGGGAACGATCGAGATAGATGCGGGTACAGGCGGGGCGGCCGCATTCCTTCATGTGAGCCTCGCGGTCGGCGAGGACGGTGACGGCGTCGCGGGCCAGTTCGGCCAGGACGGCGTCGATGTTGCCGGTCCGACGGGTTCCGGTGTCGCTGAGCTGCACAGTCAGGCCCGCGCCTTGGGCGAGGCCGTTGACGAGGTCGAGAGCTCGGCGGTCGAACCCGCGCTCGGCGAGCCGGTCGGTGGCGAGCTGGTAGACGGCTTCGCGCAGGCTGATGGCCTGCCGGAACGCGTCCTGAGTGACGCTGACGTCGCCGGGCAGGTCGGCGGAGGCGTCGAGCCAGCGCTCCAGGTCGGCCGGTCCGGTCAGCAGCTCTTCCGGTTCGGTCCGACGCCACTTCAGCGTGCCCGCCAGATCCAGTGCCGCACTGCCGCTCACGAACGCGAATCTCACGTCACCATCTTGACAGGTGACGCCGAGTCGCGCAAACTACGTCACCGTCTGAACTGGTGACGATTGGAGTGGCATGCTCAGCCGCGAGGACTACCTCTACTTCACCGATCGCGCGCTCGACGGGATGGCCGCCATCGTGGTCGAGCTCGGCGACGAGCGCGCGAACCGGGCCGCCTACCCTGGCGCGAACTCGCCGTACGCGCTGCTGCACCACTGCCTGTGCGTGATCGAGACCTGGGTCGGCGGGTTCGTCCGCGGCCGTCCGATCGACCGCGACCGCGACGCCGAGTTCACCGCCACCGGCCCGGTCGAGCTGCTCGTCGAGCGTTGCGCGACCGTGCGCGCCCAGATGCACACCGACGTCGCGAACGCGCACCCCGAGCAGTTCCTGCTCCAAGAGCCCCCTGCGGACTTCCTCGGCCCGCCCACCCGCCTCACCCAGGGCGGCGCGCTGCAGCACGTGTTCGAAGAACTCGCCCAGCACCACGGGCAGATGGAGACCCTGCGCGACGTCCTCGCCGCCGCGCCCGTCCGGCCGCTGGAGACCGCATGAGTACCCCACCCCGTCCTGAGCTCGACCCGACCCGGCTACGAGCCGGCCACGGAGCCAAGTGGACCGCCGTCGACGCCGACGTCCTACCTGCCTGGGTCGCCGACATGGACATCGGCATCCCCGAACCCGTCCGCGCCCGCATGCGCGAGACCATCGAACGTCAGGACCTCGGCTACCCCTACTGGCCCGGCGGCGACCCCGTCGTCGACGCGTTCACCGACCGCATGCGGTCCCGCTACGGATGGCACCCCCGCGAGGGCCGCACCCGCGTGTTCAGCGACCTGATCCAGATCCTGCAGATCGTCATCGAACACACCACCGAGCCCGGCGACCCCATCGCCCTGCACGTGCCGAACTACCCACCGTTCCTCGCCGCGATCCACCGCGCACGACGCCGGATCGTGCCGCTACCCCTCGACCGCGCCTCCGGCGGCTGGGAACTCGACCTCGACCGACACCACGCCGTCTTCGCCACCGAACGGCCTCGGCTGTTCGTGCTGGTCAACCCGCACAACCCGACCGGGCACACGTTCAGCGCCTCCGAGCTGCGTGGGCTGGCAGACATCGCGACCGACCACCACATCCCCGTTCTGGCCGATGAGATCCACGCCGACCTCACCTACCTACCGCACCGGCACATCCCCTTCGCCGGCCTCGACCCGGCTGTGGAGGACCTGACCATCACCGCGACGTCGGCGACGAAGGCGTTCAACCTCGCCGGCACCCGGTGCGCGGTCGCTCACCTCGGCTACGCACCCACCGCCGACGCTCTCGACCGCGCCCCGCTGGACTACTTCGGCACCCCCAGCGTCCTCAGTCGCATCGCCACCGTCGCCGCCTGGCGCGAATCCCACGACTGGCACCACGCCACCACCGACCTGCTCACCCGCAACCGTGACCGCGTCACCGCCTGGACCCGCGCCCACCCTGAGCTCGGCTACCTCCCCCCAGAGGCGACCTACCTCGCCTGGATCGACTTCACCCGCGCAGGCCTCGGACCCGACCCCGCGGCCGCGCTGCTCCGGCGCGCACGCGTGTACCTCAACCCCGGTGCCGAATTCACTGAGCACACCGAACTGACCAGCTCGACCTACGCACGACTCAACTTCGCCACCACTACCGCGAACCTCGAACAAATCCTGGACCGACTCGACAGCGCACTGTCAAAGAGTTGAAGCGACCGAAGGGTGACTGACATGGGTAAGTGGACGGATCGGCTGGCGGAGATCGGCACTCACACCGGCGTTGTGCAGCAGGTCGCCCAACACGAACACCGCGACCCAGCCGAGCGCGATGTAGACGGGGACACCGACCCAGCGCGGCGCATGCGGCCAGGCGAGCTTGAGTACCACCCCGGCGAGGGCACCTCCCCAGACCACGGTGAGCACGACGGTGCCGACGGCCGGCGGCAGGGCCAGCATCGCGAATGGCGTGTAGGTACCCGCGATCAACAGGAAGATCATCGAGTGGTCGAGGCGGCGCATCCATGTACGCGCACCGGTCGAGACCCAGGTCTTGAGGTGGTAGAGGGCACTGACTCCGAACAGGCCCAGCACCGTGGCCACATAGATCGCGATCCCGGCCGTGGCTGCGGCCGGGCGCGAACCCGCAGCCACCACGATCAACGCCGCACCCGCTGCGAGGAACAGAACCAGCGACCCCAGGTGGATCCAGCCCCGCAGCTTCGGCTTGACAAGCGCGGCGGGTCGGCGGGAAGTGAGCACGCGAGTCACGGCCCGAGCACAAATAAGCCAGGCCAGGTCGGCGGCGTGGTGTTGACCACCACCCACGCGAAGTGCAGGACGTCTCGGGCGAGGGCGGCAGCGTGCTGCCGCGCGTGCTAGGCCGGGTTGGGGTCGAACGGCGTGCGCAACCGGCGCATTCCGGCATCGCTGTGGTCAGCGATCGGGTGGTGCTGCTCGGGGATGACCCGGGTGTGTTCGGGTTCGGCGAACTGGACCGGACTCACCGTGCTCGGAGGGCGGGCGGACCCACCGGCAGCCGGTTCCCGTCGGGAGAACCGATCGGGGGCCGGCAGATCGCGATGCTGGCGGCGCGGGCGGTGCAGTGATGTTGATGTGGTGATGGCATTCCTTCCTTGTCCCGTGGCCGATCCAGGATCGGTGCGGGCGGTGTGCGGGTGCGGCGAGGCGGGGTTGATGCGCTCGCCGAAAGCACCGGTGGCTCCCCACCCGAGCGGGTGAGGAGCCACCGGAGAAACAGAGAGGGTACTCAGACCGCGCGCACGAGGTCGGCCTGCGGACCCTTGGGGCCCTGGCTGACCTCGTAGGTGACCTGCTGGTCCTCGTCCAGGCTGCGGAACCCGCCGCCGTCAATCGCCGAGTAGTGCACGAACACGTCCGGCCCGCCACCGTCGGGGGCGATGAAGCCGAAGCCCTTTTCAGCGTTGAACCACTTCACGGTTCCGTTAGTCATGCGTGTCTCCTCCTGGGAGCTGGGGTATGACGGGCGCCCACATCGTGCGGAGGCCCGGGCCGGGGATCTCAGACGGCGCCTAACTCCAGCTGCGACCAAAGAAAGAAGCTCGCCCGCATCAACATCCTGCGAGCATGCGCAAAACACGAACCCAGAAACAACGACCGCCACTGACCCTACACGCCACCCGGCCGCCGTCAACCCGGACGCCGCGACGATCAACCAGGTGTGTACGCCAGGGCCCGGCTCGGCGGGTCCGGTGAGTGGGTCTTCGAGGCTGATGATCCGACATGCGGCGACGACCGGGGGTGCCCGGTCGCCGCCCGGGCACGGCTGGCCCGCCGCGGCTGACGGCGGGATTAACGGCGACGTCTGCGCTCCGGGCAGACAGGGATGATCAGCCCGTCTCCGTCGCGGACCGCGAGAGATCGTACGAGGGCAGGGGTGGCTTTTCTACGGCAGCGACCGCAGAAAAGCCGCCTCGAACACTCGGGGGCGTCGGCTACGTCGCTGCGCCACCAGTTGCTGTTGCTCGGCGGCGCACGAGCACCTTGCACCGTCGAACGGAGGTGCACGTCCTCGATGCCGCGCTGATGTCGGCGGCTCACGGCCCGGCACGGGCGGCACCCGGGGTCCCGTCCCGAGCCGCATGAAGTGAACATGCCGGAAACCCGCAGGTGAGCAAAGCTACGTCGCCTGATCGATGAAATCTACGATCGCTGGAGTAGACATTCCCCGCTGAGTGTGTGTAATCTTCTGCTCGTCGCAAGAGAGAGAACATCAAGTGGCACGGGAGATGACGAACTACCCGTGAGCAAGTGCAAGACGGTCAGACGAGCCGGGGCCGATCAGTAGAAGGGGCTCCGGCAGGTGACCAAGGACAGTCGGCAAGACACGACCGGTACATGCAAGAAGACCGGGGCCGACAGTCGCGCACGGATAGGTAAGTCAGGAAACAGAGGAGAAGGGAAGGGTTACACACCATCGGATCGCCTGCCTCCGGCTGAGTGTCGCCGGGCGGGTACCGCAGTCCCATCGGATTGGAAGGTGGTCTTCGGTTACGCGAACGCGATCCCCGCAGTCTCCGCCTCTAGTGCGGAACACGCGGACACAGAAGGCCGATCTCACGGTCGGCTGATGGAAGTGAAACCCACAACCCTGGGGCCCCGGTGCCACATGCACCGGGGCCCCTCATGATGCGGAGGCGCCGATGACCCCAGAGACCCACGACCCGCAGACCGCGGACGAGAAGTTCGACGACGAGGACTACCCCGCCTACACCATGGGCCGCGCCGCCGAGATGCTCGGCACCACCCCGGCGTTCCTACGCAGCCTGGACGAGGCACAACTGATCGAGCCGCAGCGCTCCTCCGGCGGGCACCGCCGCTACTCCCGCTCCCAGCTGCGCCTGGCCGCTCGCGTCCGGGAACTGGTCGACCAGGGCACCGGTCTCGACGCCGCCTGCCGCATCGTCACCCTGGAAGACCAACTCCAGGAAGCCCGAAACCTCAACGATCCGACGCCACCGTGACGATCCCTTTGCCGAAGTGGTAGCAACTGAGCTGCGGTGACGGCCACCGGCGCCATGCTGCGGGAAGCATCGACAGGTCCAGGACGTGCGCGTCGAGACCGCGCAGATGGCGTAGCTTGCCCAGTTCGGCGCGGATCGACGTCGACGACGCGATGGTCATTCCGGGGTACAGCCACGTCAACCGCGAGGTCGTCACCCCGGGCTCGACCACCAGCAACCCGTCCATCTCGCTGCGCCGTTGGTCGGTGAGCAGGTGCTCGACGCGCTCGTAGACCTCGGCCACCGCCTTCTGCCGGACCGCGGCGATGCGCTCCAGCAACGTGATCATCCGGGCGGATCACCTGCGACGAGCTCAAATCGACACCATGCCCGTTGAACTCCATTGAGAGTCGAAAACTCCGCCCCCGCACGAGACTCCTTCCCTACACTCTGCCGCCACGGCGGATCATAGGAAGATGGTCAGGCACGTTCTTCAAAGCCTCTTGACCAGGACGAGCTAGGCTTGCGTTCGGCCTACGGAGGGCTGCTCAGGCCGCTCGCGCCGAGATGATCTCTGCCCAAACGAAGGTTGCGAGTCCGTCATCGGCTCTCACCGTGACGGCGTCGGGGTCCATCACCGATATCCCGATTCCCGTCAGCCGTTGGATGCTCTCAGCAAAGGCGGGATGCTGGGCCAGGGCTTCCTGGGTAAGTCCCAGTGCCTCGCGTCGAGCGGCGACGGAGCCCCGTCGTGTCGCCATCGTCCCTCTCCTGGCCACAGGAGCACCCACCATACCGGCAGGGCATCTGACGTGATCAGCAGTTGTCGGAGCAAGCGAACCGACTTTGCAGTGCTGCCCCAATCAGGTGAACATGCTGGGGCACGTCAGTCCTGTTCTCGCAGTTCAACACGCCTGACGCCTCATTCCCGCCCTATTGCCGCCTTACGGCCGCTCTCGACTCAAACGACTACGCACAGTTAGCTGTGGCGGCTGTGTCGAGGCGCCAATCGCTTCTCGACACAGCGGTGATGCCGTGTTCGAGTACCGAATCCCCCTGAGAAGGTCGTCGCGTGAACACACTCCAAGACATGAACGCCGGCACGGCTGGCGAGGATGCTGAGGCTGCCGCGCTGCGTGAGGCGATGGTGGCCGAGTTGCGCAAGTTGGAAGTCATCCGCAGCGACGCGGTTGCCCGTGCGGTCGGGGTGGTGCCTCGGCACGTGTTCGCACCCGGAGAACCGCTGAAGCGTTCCTACGCCGCCAAGACCATCCTGCAGACCAAGCGGGACGAGCACGGTGTGCCGATCAGCATGATCTCCGCGGCGGATATCCAAGCCATGATGCTCGAACAAGCCCAGCTCGCCCCCGGGATGCGGGTCCTGGAGATCGGGTCTGGCGGATACAACGCCCCGCTGATCGCCGAGCTGGTCGGCGACACGGGTCAGGTGACCACGGTCGACATCGATTCTGATGTCATCGAGCGCACCCGTCGCTACCTGGACACGGCAGGGTACAACCAGGTTCAGGCGGTGGTCGCCGACGCAGCTGAGGGCGTGGCATCCAATGCACCGTACGACTGCATCATCGCCACGACCAGCGCATGGGACATTCCCCCGGCCTGGACCGATCAGCTTGCCGAAGGCGGCCGGCTCGTCGTCCCGCTCCGGATGCGGGGGCTGACCCGCTCGGTGGTCTTCTAGCGCGATGGGGACCGGCTGGTGAGCACGGGTTACGAGCTGTGCAGCTTCGTACCGATGCAGGGTGCTGCTTCCTCGGAAGAGCACCGGATTGCGCATGATCTTCTTCAGTTCGCTCCGGGTCCGCTCGCTCGCACTCGTAGCTGCGGCCAGCGCGTTCTCGGAAGGTGTCAGGGCCGTCTGTGCGGCTACGAACTCCCGCTCCGCGGCGCGAATCGACTCCTCGTCCCAAGTCTCGCGGAGGCGCGGCCACTCGCGATCGAGGATTCGAGCTGGTCGCGCTGCGACTCCAACCGAGCCCGGGCTTCCTCCGCGGTGCGGGCGGCGGTGTCGAGCTGCGGTGTGAGCTCGCCGAGCTGCCGCCTCAGCTCCCATCGCCGAGCCAATGTCCGCCCCAGCCGGCCGAGACCGGAGCGCAGGGACAGCTCCTTCTGCTCCGCCTGGATCCGCGCTCGGCGGTCGATCAGGATCGAAACGTTTTCCTGTGCCCGTCTTGCGGCGTATTGGCGAGCACGCAGAGTCTTCTCGGCGTTCGCTGCGGCGTTCAGGTGCTCGCGAGCCCGCTCGCTATGACGAAGCTGTTCCTTGGCTCGCTCAAGACGACGGCGGTTGCGTTCGTCTTTGGCCTCGGCGACCGCAGCTTCGTCTACCGACAGCTGCTCTCGCAGGCTCTCGGCACGCCTGTCGCGCTCGATCCGTTCCAACGCATCGCGGAAGGCATCAGGATCGAAGGTTCCGAGAACCTCGTCCAGGACCTCGAGCCGCTCCAGCACCGCCGAGCTGGAAAGCCGCACGAGCTGAGCCTCGACTTCGGCGCGTTCGTCGGTGATCCGCCGCATTCGGTCGGCAACGATCCTGCGCAGCGCGACCCGGTCGTCCATCGCTATCTGCGGCATCTGCGGGGTTCCGACGCGCAGGAACTCTCCCTGCACCCTGGTGCCCAGTTTCAGCGCGGCATGCAGAGCGTTGTCGACGGCCACGTTCGTGCCCGACACCAACAGCACGCGTTTGCCGTCGTTGGCGAGGTCGTCGATGGCGCGACTCAGCACGGTGGTCTTGCCGGTGCCTGGTGGACCCCACACGAGGTGCAGTCCCTTGCTGATGCAGGCGTAGTACGCCAGGGCCTGTGCGCCGGAGAGCCCGCCGAGACCATCGGCCCCGGCGGGCAGACTGCTGACCCGCCCTGCAGCGAGCTGGTCCGCCAATCCCGGATCCGCGAAGTTTTTCAGTGCCTTCAGCTGACTTTGGACCAGGAACCCGGCGGGGCGCTGGGTTCCCCACAGGTGCATGTCGTATTCAGGCGCGTGCATGCCCACCTGCACGCGGAGGGCTTCCTGCTCTTCGACTGCCGTGATGACCCGATAGGACGGCCCGGTGTTGTCTTCCGAAGCCAGCCGAAGATCGGTGAACTCATCGATGCGGAGCGACCGGTTACGAGTCGGAATCCGGTACCAGCCCGGCTCGGTGCGGTAGGCGTCCCCGAGCCGTTTCCTGGTGTCCGCAGTGGTTCGGGTTTGGTCCGGAAGCAGCCGAGACACTGTCTCGATCACTTCTTCGCGCCACCCCACGCACCCCTCCAACGACCAAGAGCACTGTCCGTGTGCATCATGGCGCATGCAGTGATACCTGTGGGGTAGGCCGAGCAGGCGACACCTACAGCCGCCATCTACCGGTAGCCGACGAGTTCGGCGGACCTGTCCCCCACTCGACCTCGACAACCGTAGCGCCAGGCTCCCGGCCGGAAGCCATCGAGTTGGTCAAGCCGTAGACCTTCGCCAATCGCTGCTCTCGATCTGCGAGCAACGGGATGCACAACTGCGGCTTCCCGAGGCCGGCGGACCGTTCGAGCGCGACGACCCGAACCACCAATCTCTGATGATCATGTTCAGTGCACCGTCTCAGGGGAAGTGCTCAGGGGCCGGCATCGGGTCGTGACCGCGATGCGCGCCCAGACCCACGTCCCCGGCCGCCAGTGGGACCGCCGATTGCAACGCTTGGAACCAGGCCTCTCGGCACCACACTTGCGCTAGATGTTCATCGACGCCCAGCAGAGCATGAAACCTCGCCGCGATCGCCAGAACGCTCAATGACCGGCATATTCTGTGCCCATCCGGCCTCGAACGAAGCCGACCATCCAGCCCAACCCGCTGATGAGACGATCGAGCAAGGCGTTCCGCTACCGTGCTCGACTGCTGCGGGATCTTGCGCTGATGCCTCTCAGCGTCGCTAGCAATCTGTCTGAAGCGCGTTATGATTGTCCGCCTCGCGATTCGCGCGTTCGGAGTCGCTGTCGTTCCAGCAGCGATACCACTCGACTGCCGCGTGGATAAGCACTCGCGTTGTCCGGCACGGATTGTGCACTCCCGGGAGACCGGGCTGTGACGGTGCGGAACAGATCAACCGGCACGCGACACTGTGCGACCAGTTGCGCCTCGTCGATGCCTTCCTGAGCCAGCAACTCCACGGCGCGCGGGAGCAGTGAGGGCTGCTCGATGGTACTGATCAAGCCGGGCTCGCTCCGCCGCCAGCCTCGGGTCGAAATGGTCGTCATGGCGTTGCGATAAGACACGTCACTGAGTCGCCCAAGCGAGCGCGCGCGGTATAGCAAGGCCTGCATACTGACGCCCCACTGTTCTTTCAGACGTGCCAGGGTTTGCCAGACGTTGCCGCCCATGGTGGCCGGCAGCAGGTCGCGGATCTGCTCGGCCGGCATCAGCAGCTCAGCTGCGAAGCGGTGCGCCTGGTCCTCCACAACCCGGCCGCCCGGCTCGGCATCGCTGTGCATGACCAAGTGCCCCAGCTCGTGCGCCACGTCGAAGCGCTGGCGGTAGTAGTCCCGCTTGATCGGATTGAGGACCACGACAGAACGCAACCGGCTATCGAAGGAATAGGCGTCCACCGATGCCGCCTGCTCCGGGCTGAAGACCACCAGCACGCCGTGGTTCTCCAGCAGCCGGACAAGATGGCCAGCCGGCCCGGGCTCAATTCCCCACTGCTGTCGGACGAGCTGCGCCGCGCGCTCCGGTCCGTCACCGTCGCGGTCGTCAACGGCCACCGGCAGGCTCGGCACGTCGGATGGTGGGAACTCGACGTGCTTCTCCAGGCTGGTCGCGATGTCCACGGCCACCTGCCCATAGGCGAAGGCCTGGTCGCGGGCGAGCTGGCTCGTGGAGCGCAGCGACCGGAAGTGCGGCGGGGTGCTGAGCGCGGCCACGTCATCCGGACGGATGGCGAAGAAACCTGGCTCGATCGACAGGCTCAGCGCCAGCTGGGCCACCGTGGCGGCGGTGGGTCGCTTGGCCCCGGACTCCCACGCAGCCACGGCGGTCGGGCTTTTTTCTACCGTGGCGGCCAACTCGCTCTTACGTAGACCCGCGAGGTGGCGGGCCAGGGTCAGACGGGCTCCGTCGAAGAGGGCGGCGACGTCGGCTGCCCGGTCGGTTGTCGGCGTACGAGATTTCACCGCTCACCACTAGCACGATCGCCACGATCCTCTTCGGACCGGCGGCGCAAACGGACCGGCGCGTCCGGCACCGTGCTCGGCCCCGTCGGCAGCGGCGTATCGCCCTGTCGACGTCCCCCAGCCACAGGTGGGGTGCCCAGAAGATCGTGCCGCCAATGCCAGGCCTGACCACCACCGGAGTTCAGCCGGGCACGGCCGAGAACCAGCTCGACCTGCTGGCTGATCGGGTCAAGGCTATGGGCGACGACAAACGTCACCAACCCCAGTTCGTTCGCAGCGGTCGCCGCGAACTCCAGCCCGCCGACCTCCTCGTCAGCAAAGTCTTCGAAGAGCGACGGTTGCGGCGGCTCGGGATTGCGCTGGCCAGCCACCTGCTGCTTCGTCGGGCTCTTCTGAGGCCAAGGTATCCGGTCCAGCTTGCCGAACACGCACGAGGCCAACAGGAACCGATGATGACCATGGGCCCAGCCGGGGCTGCCGTTGAGATTGGAGCGGCGGACCAGGCCGGGTGCCAGCCGCGGCATGGTCTCGATGTCGCGCTCGGACAGCTCGGCGTACAGCAGGTCGAGATCAGAGTCATCGTCGCCGGAATGAACGGCGTAGCGCTCACAGGCAAAGACTCGATCCAGCCGGTTGCGGAAGTAGGTGAACCTGGTGTTGCCCAGCCACGCTGCATCGTGGCCATCGGCCTCGGAGTAGGCCTCCAACGACCGGGCGGTCGCCGAAAGGTACGCCCAGCGCACGCCGGCCAGAACCCCGGCATCCTCGAACTCCGCGATCACGTCCTGCTGTTCGCTCACGACCCTGAATTTACACCATAGCCAGTAATTGCCGCGTCAAAATGAACCAGTCTGGCATGTCCCGCGCGCAGACAACACCATCGAACACGGATGCAGGGGAGGCGGCTGCCGAGGCGCAACGGGTTGCTGGAGCCGAAGCCCGGTCGCTGACCCGGCAGCGTCAATCTCTCCGCAGTCGAGGCGATCAGCGGCAACAACGGCATGATCTACCTTCCTGCCCTGATCAGCGACGCCTGGCGCACCGACCCTGTGACGGTCGCCGAGGCTGTGTGCCCGGTCATCGACGACGCCGCGGGGCCAGCTATAGGACCCGGGATCGCTGACGCGCTCGGCGACGACAACGAGCATCAAGCCGACACGATCACGACCGCGCTCACCGCCCTCCTGTCCAGCCAGCAGGCGCCCGCGTTTGGTCAACTTCGCACCGGGCCACGTACCACCGTGCCCGCTCGCCGATCCACGCTCACCCCAGCTGGTGCTCCCGCGCGGATCACCAACCCACACACCAAGGAGCCCCGCAAAGACCACCCAGGCGGGCGGCGTAGATCCACTCCCACCGCGCGACCCCATTTCGCCCCAGTCGGAACGGATCCTCCCAAAATCCTCCCAAAAATCGGAGGCGGGCCCGCGCGGGCGATCACCGCAAGATCCACCCCGGAACGCCAAACAGCCCGCTGACCTGCGCTTTCGCGCATGATCAGCGGGCTGTTGCGACCGTCGGGACGGCGGGATTCGAACCCACGACCCCTTGACCCCCAGTCAAGTGCGCTACCAAGCTGCGCCACGTCCCGGTCTGCACCCTCCGTGGGGTGCTTGGATAGCTTAGCGCACCGCCGGATGGGCGATCATCACCCCCCTGGTGGTGGCCGAAGCGCAGGTCAGGAGGGTTCGTGGCTGAGTTGGATCATCTGGTGTTCGCCGGGCCGGATCTGGGGGCGGCGGTGGCGCTGGTGGCGGAGTTGACCGGGGTGCGGCCGGTGCCGGGTGGGCGGCACCCGCGTGTCGGGACCGCCAACCACCTGCTCGGGCTTGGCGGGGGCGCCTACCTGGAAGTGATCGGGCCGGATCCGGAGGCTCCGGAGCCGGCGGGGCCTCGCCCGTTCGGGATCGACCGGCTGGTCGAACCCGGGCTGGTGAGCTGGGCGGTCCGGACACCGGACCTGGAGTCGACGGCGCGGGCCGCTGCCGCGGTCGGCTACGACCCGGGGGCGCCGCAGCCGCTGTCGCGGTCCACGCCGGACGGCGTGCTGCTGGAGTGGCGGCTGACGCCTTTCCCGTCCGACCGGCTGTTCCCGTTCCTCATCGACTGGGGCGAGACCCGGCATCCGAGCGAAGGGCTGCCGGTGGTCCCGCTGCGGTCGCTGCACGGGGTGCATCCGCGTCCTGGAGACGTGCGGCCGGCGCTGGACGCGCTCGGGGCCGGGGTCGACGTGGTCGCGGGGAACCGGGTCGGGCTGGTCGCGACGTTGGAGGGGCCTGGTGGCGAGATCGTCCTCAGCTAGCGCTCGGCTGCACGCCGAGATCGACGCGTTGCGGGAGGCGGACCTCCGGCGGCGCCGCACGCTGAAGTGGGGTGCGATCGACGCCGACGTCCTGCCCGCGTGGGTCGCGGAGATGGACTACCCGGTCGCCCCGGCCGCGACCGAGGCGGTGATCGCCGCGGTCGCGAAGGGAGACCTCGGGTACCCGGTGGCCCGGGCGTACGTCGAGGCGTTCGCCCGGTGGGCGTGGGAGCGCCAGCAGTGGCGGGTGGAACCCGCGCAGCTCACGCCCGTCGCGGACGTGCTCGCGGGGATCGAGTCCGCCCTGCACACCCTGACCGCGCCCGGTGACGGCGTCGTGGTGCTGACGCCCACCTATCCCGCGTTCCTGCGGATTCTGAAAAAGCTCGGGCGGCGGTTGTCCGAATGCGCGCTGCTCGACGGTCCGGACGGGTGGCGGATGGACTTCGACGCGATCTCCGACGCACTGGCCGGTGGGGCGAAGGCGGTCGTGCTGTGCCATCCGCACAACCCGACCGGACGGGTGTGGTCGCGGGCCGAGCTCACGACGCTGGCCGGACTGGTCGACGCCCACGGCGCGCACGTGGTCTCCGACGAGATCCACGCGCCGCTCGCGGCGGACTTCGTGCCCTACGGGCTGATCGCCGGGCACTCCGTAACCGTCACCAGCGTGACCAAGGGCTGGAACGTCGCCGGGCTCAAGGGCGCCGTGCTGGTCTGCCAGCCGGAGACCGCGCGGGTCGCGGCGGCGATCCCGCCGCACGAGCGGCAGCGGGCTTCGGTGCCGAGCCTGGCCGCCGGGGCCGCGCTGTGGAGCGATGACGGCGGCTGGCTCGCCGCGATCCGCGACTACCTGGCGCTGACCCGGGCCGAGCTGCGCAAGTGGGTCGACGACCGGCCCGGGATCCGGTGGCACACCGCCGAAACCGGGTACCTGGCGTGGCTGGACGTCCGCGACGCCGGTCTGGGCCCGGACCCGGCGGAGGTGGTCCTCGACCGGGCCCGGGTCGCCCTCGATCCCGGTTCCCGTTACGCGCCAACGGGTTCCGCGGTCGCCGACGGCTTCATCCGGTTCAACCACGCCACTTCCGTGCCGTTGCTGCGGACGATGCTGGGCCGGATCGGCGACCTGCTGGACTCAGTCCAATGAGGACTCGCGGGTCTCCTTCGACGCCAGCAGCGCGAGCAGGGTGATCGCGGCCATCGCCGCCAGGTACACGCCGACCCAGCCGAGGCCGTAGTTGCCGGCCAGCCAGGTGGCGACGTACGGCGCGAGGGACGCGCCGAGCAGGCCGCCGAGGTTGTAGGCCACCGACGAGCCCGTGTAGCGGACCGCCGTCGGGAACAGCTCCGGCAGGACCGCGCCCATCGGGCCGAAGGTCATGCCCATCAGGCCGAGGCCGACGACCAGGAACGACACCGTGGCAAGCAGCGAGTCCGCGCCGAACCACGGACCCGTCAGCAGGCCGAAGGCGATGATCGCGGCGGTGGTGATGATCAGCGTCGGCCTGCGGCCGTAGCGGTCGGCGAGCACGCCCGCGACCGGCACCGTCAGGCCGAAGAACACCACGCCGACCAGCAGCATCACCAGGAACGACGTGCGGTCGTAGCCGAGCCCGGCCTCGGACGTGCCGTAGGACAGCGTGAACACCGTCATCAGGTAGAACAGCACGTAGGTGGCCAGCATGATGAAGGTGCCCAGCACCACGGCCTTGAAGTCGGTGCGGAACAGCTGGGCGAACGGGACCTTCGCCCGCGCGTCCTGCTCGACGACCTTGGTGAACGCCGGCGTCTCGGTCAGCGTCAGCCTCACCCACAGGCCGACCGCGACCAGCACCGCCGACACCAGGAACGGCACCCGCCAGCCCCAGGACAGGAACGTCTGCTCGTCCATCACCCCGGCCAGCACCAGGAACAGGCCGTTGGCGAAGAAGAACCCGATCGGCGCCCCCAGCTGCGGGAACGTGCCGAAGAACGCCCGCCTGCCCGCGGGCGCGTTCTCGGTGGCCAGCAGCGCCGCACCGCCCCACTCGCCGCCGAGGCCGAGGCCCTGACCGAACCGGCACAGCGCCAGCAGCAGCGGCGCGAACACGCCGATCTGAGCGTAACCGGGCAGCACGCCGATCAGCACCGTCGAGATGCCCATCGTCAGCAGCGAGGCGACCAGCGTCGACTTCCGGCCGATGCGGTCGCCGAAGTGCCCGAACAGCGCCGAGCCGACCGGCCGCGCCACGAACGCGATCGCGAAGGTCGCCAGCGACTGCAGGGTCGCCGCGGTGGCGTCCCCGGCCGGGAAGAACAGCTGCGGGAAGACCAGCACCGCGGCGGTGGCGTAGACGTAGAAGTCGTAGAACTCGATGGACGTTCCCACCAGGCTGGCGACCACGACCTGGCGGGTCGAGTTCCGCGGTGCCGCGGGGGCGGCTTGGTCGACAGCCATGGCGCCGAACCTCCTAGATCACGCGATTGGACTAGCGGGACTCTATCCGCCCGCTACCAACTGGCGGGATCCGACTCCCAGATCATGGGCGCTGGGTCACAGGCGCCGGCCGCTCGGTGGTGCTGGTGATCTCGGTGACCCCGTCCGCGATGTCGCGGTCCTCCAAGGCCGAAAGCACTTCCAGGACGTGGTAGGCGAACTCGCCGCTGGCGCGGTGCGGCTCGCCGCCGAGGTGCGCCGCCAGGTCGGCCACGCCCAGCGCGCGGAACGGCGTGGGCGGGTCGGGCGTGACCCGGGGCATGACCGGCGGGACCTCGGACCAGTCCTCGTCGCCGCGGCGCCGGACCAGCACCGGGCCGTCGAAGGTGTTGGGATCGGGCAGGTGCAGGGTGCCGCCGGTGCCGTAGATCTCCAGGTGCGGCAGCGTGGTGTCCCAGACGTCGAAGCTGTACATCGCCGTGACCACCGCGCCGGAGGCGAACTTCAGCAGTGCGCTGGCGTGCGTGTCGACCTCGACGTCGATGCGGTCGACCCGCCGCTCCGGCGCGGTCACCACGATCTGCTCGGCCGCCCGGTCGGTGACCCCGACGACGTGGCTGACCGGGCCGAGCAGGTTGACCAGCGCCGCCAGGTGGTACGGACCCCAGTCCAGCACCGGGCCGCCGCCGTCGCGGAACAGGAACGACGGGTCCTGGTGCCAGGTCTCGACCCGGGACGAGCGCACGAACGAGGTCGCGGCGAACGGGCGCCCGATGAGCCCGCTGTCGACGGCGGCGCGGGCGGTCTGCGCCGCCGAACCGAGGAAGGTGTCCGGGGCGCAGCCGAGGACCCTGCCGGTTTCGGCCGCCACGGCCAGGTTCTCCCGCGCCTTCGCGGTCGTGGCCGCCAGAGGCTTCTCGACGTAGACGTGCTTGCCCGCCCGCAGGGCGGCTTCGGTGAGCTCGGCGTGGAACGCGGGCTGGGTGATGTTGACGACGATGTCGACGTCCGGGTCGGCGAGCAGCGCGTCGGCGTCGCCCCAGGCGGGGATGTCCCACTTCCGCGCGCCCGCGCGGGCGCGCTCCTGGTCGAGGTCGGCCACCCGCACGATGGGGAGGTGGTCGACCATGCCCAGTCCGCGGGCGTAGGCGCCGAAAATGCTTCCGGCGCCGAGGATTCCGACGCGCAGGGTCTCCGGGGTGTCGGTCATGGTGGCGGTCTCCGCATCTGGCGAGGGCGAGGGCGCGGAAACCGGGCCGTGAGACGCGAGAAGGATCAGGCGGCCACCGGTCGCGTGTCAAGGGATCAGGTCGGAAATCCCGGGCGGTGCAAGGACGTTCTCGATCGCCGCGACCGCGGCGCCCGCCAGTCCCGCCGACCGGCCCAGGGTGCTCGCGGCCAGCGACAGGTGCCGGGTGGCCAGCGGCAGCGCCCGCCGGTAGACGACGCTGCGCACCCCGGCCAGGACGTCGTCGCTGGCGGCGGTGATCAGGCCGCCGAGCACGATCCGCTTCGGGTTGTAGAAGTGCACGAGCATGGCCACGACCTCGCCGATCGTCGCGGCGGCCGACCGGGTCAGCCGCACCGCCGCCGGGTCGCCGTCCCGCAGCAGCCGGGCCAGGTCCTCGATCCCGCCGTCGTGCTCCAGCCTGCGCAGCACCGCGCCCGCCGACGCGACGGCCTCGACGCAGCCGACGTTGCCGCACTGGCACACGACGTCGTCGGCGCCGGGGACGCGGATGTGCCCGATGTCGCCCGCCGCGCCGTCTGCTCCCCGGTGCAGTTCCCCCGCCGCGGACACGATCCCGCCGCCGATCCCGGTGCCGATCTTGAGGAACAGCAGCGGGGACTCCTCCGGCGGCAGCGCGCGGGCCTCGCCGAGGGCCATCAGGTTGACCTCGTTGTCCACCAGGGCGGCGCACCCGAACCGCTCCGACATCGTGGCTCCGACGGGAAACCCGTCCCAGCCGGGCATGATCGGCGGTCGCACCGGCATGCCCATCCGCGGGTCGACCGGTCCCGGCAGCCCCAGCACGAGCGCCTTCACCTCGGCCTCGGCGACCTCCGCCGTGGCCAGCAGCGCGCGCAGGTGGCCGGTGAGCTCGTCGAGCGCCCGCTCCGGGCCGAGCGCGATGTCGAGCGCCACCTGCGTCTCGGCGAGCACGTTCTGCCCGAGGTCGGCGACCGCGAGCCGGGCGCTGTGCACACCGGAGTCGGCGACGATGACGACTCCCGCGCGCGGCGCCAGGGCCAGCCGGTGCGCCGGACGTCCCCGGCCGCCACTGCTGCGAACGCCGGACTCGACGACCACTCCGGCCGCGATCAGCGCGTCGAGGTGGTGGTTGACGGTCGACCGCGAGAGCCCGGTCTCCCGGACCAGGTCGCCCCGGCTGTCGGCGGCGCCGGAGGCGATCAGCCGGGCCAGCGCGCTGTGCACGAGGTTGCCGTCGGCACGCCCCGACGTCCCGGGTACCGCCAGCCGGACGGGTTTCCACGCCATCGACACCACACCAATTCGGTCGCGAATATGACTGAAAAGAAAATAAATCAAAGCTCTTGTGGACCGAAATATCACACCTCTAGCTTCGTTCGTGCGAAATCCGGGCGTGAGACACCCGCGGAAGTTGCCAAAAACCACAGCGACCGAAAACCACGTCGAGGAGGCACCGGATGAGTCCTGGAACCCCACCGCCGCGCCGGATCGCGGTGCTCGGCGGCGGGATGATCGCGTCGGTGCACCGCCGGGCCGCGTTGCTCGCCGGTGCCGAGGTGGCCGGTGTCCTGGCGTCGTCCCCGCAGCGTTCCCGCGAGGTCGCCGACCGCTGGCGGGTGCCGCGGGCCTACCGGGACCTGGACGAGGTGCTGGCCGACGAGCAGGTCGACACCGTCCACGTCTGCACCCCGAACGCGACCCACGCGCCCTTCGCCGAAGCGGTGCTTCGGGCCGGAAAGCACGTCGTCTGCGAGAAACCGCTCGGGGTCTCGGTGGAGCAGGCCGCGCGGATGGCCTCGCTCGCCGAGTCCAGCGGGCTGGTCGCCACCGTGCCGTTCGTCTACCGCTACCACCCGGTGGTCCGCGAGCTGCGGGCCCGGCGGCTGGCGGGCGAGTTCGGCGACTGGACCCTGATCCACGGCAGCTACCTGCAGGACTGGATGCTGTCGCCGGACGCGTCGGGCTGGCGGGTGGATCCCGGTCTCGGCGGTCCCTCGCGGGCGTTCGCCGACATCGGCTCGCACTGGTGCGACCTGGTGGAGTGGGTCTCCGGCGAGCGGTTCACCGACCTGCTGGCGGCGACCTCGATCGCGGTTCCGCGCAGGCCCGCGTCCGGTGGCAGCACGTTTTCCCAGTCCTCGTCCGGAGAACTGGTCGAGGTCAGCACCGAGGACTCGGCCGCGCTGCTGCTGCGCACGGAAGGGGGTGTGCTCGGATCGGCGACCGTCTCGCAGGTCGCCGCGGGCCGGAAGAACCGGTTGTGGTTCGAGCTCGACGGTTCCCTCGGCAGCGCCGTGTTCGACCAGGAGAACCCGGAGCAGGTCTGGCTCGGGGCGCCCGGCGGGAACCGGATCCTGGTGCGCGATCCCGTGCACGGCTCCGACGAGCAGCGTCGGCTTTCGGTGCTGCCCGCCGGGCATCCGCAGGGCTACGCGCAGTGCTTCGAGGCGTTCGTCGCCGACACCTACGCCGCCATCGACGGCGGTGCTCCCGAAGGACTTCCCACGTTCGCGGACGGACTCCGCTCGGCCCGGCTGGTCGAGGCCGTCCTGCGCTCCTCCCACGACGGCACATGGACGAAGGTGTGACCATGCGACTCGGAATGCTCACCGCTTGCCTTCCACAGTGGACGCTCGACCGGATCGCCGCCTGGGCGGCGGGTGCCGGGTACCAGGCGCTGGAGGTCGCCGTCTGGCCCGGAACCGGGGACCGGGACTTCGTGGCCAGCCACCTGCCGGTCGCCGACTTCGGCAGCGAGCAGGTCGAACAAGCCCTCGCGCTGTTCGACAAGCACTCGCTGGAGCTGTCCTCGCTGGCCTACTACGAGAACAACCTGCACCCGGATCCGTTGCGGCGCGACGAGATCCACACCCACCTCCGGCACGCGATCGACGCCGCCCAGCTGCTCGGCGTGCCCTCGGTCGGGACGTTCATCGGCCGCGACTGGAACAAGTCCGTCGCCGACAACCTCGCCGACGCCGAGCAGGTCTTCGCCCGGCACGTCGACTACGCGGGCGAGCGCGGGGTGAAGCTCGTCATCGAGAACTGCGTGATGGAGGGCTGGCACCCGGACGGCTATCCCGGCAACCTCGCCTACTCCCCCGAGCTGTGGGAGTGGATGTTCGGCCTCGGGCTGTACCTGAACTGGGACCCGTCGCACCTGACGTGGCTGGGCATCGACCCGGTCGAGACGATCGCGCCGTACGCGGACCGGATCGAGCACGCCCAGGCCAAGGACGTCGAGCTGGACCCGGTCGCGCGCAACCGCTACGGGTTCTTCGGCAAGGCGTTCAAGGAGGGGAACCCGTGGGACATGGGCTGGTGGCGCTACCGGGTGCCCGGCCTCGGCCAGGTCGACTGGCCCAGGGTCGTGGACCGGCTCTATGAGCACGGTTTCACCGGGACGCTGTCGGTCGAGCACGAGGACCCCGTGTGGGGCGGCGACGAACGGCGGGTCACGCAAGGTCTGGAGATCGCGCACCGCACGTTGCGGCCCCTGATCGTCGACTGACTCCGGGAGGTCCCATGCTTTCCGCCCAGCTCTACAGCGTCCGCGACCAGCTCGCCGCCGACCGCGCCGGGACGCTGGCACGGCTGGCCGCGATCGGCTTCCGCCACGTCGAGCCCTTCGGCCTCGGAGCGCCGGAACGGACGGTGGCCGAGCGCCTCGCGGACGCCCGAGCCCTGCGCGACGAGCTCGACGCGGCGGGCCTGGCGGTCTCCGCCGTGCACGCCGCGGCGCCGGACGACGTCGCGGAACTGGCCGAGGAATGCGGAATCCTCGGTGCCGACACGGCGTTCATCCCGCATCCGCGACTGGTGCCGGGATTCGACACCGACGCCTTCGCCGACCCCAGCCGGGTGGACGCCTTCGCCGACGCGCTCGGCACGCTGGCGCGGAACGCGGCCGGACACGGCCTCCGGCTCGGCTACCACAACCACTGGTTCGAGTGGGCCCCGCTGCCCGACGGCACCACCGGCCACGACCGGTTCTGGTCCAGGGCGGGTGAGGACCTGCTGGCGGAGGTCGACGTGTACTGGGCGGTGGCGGCGGGAGCCGACCCGGCGACTGTCCTTTCCGGACTCGGCGAGCGGGTGGCCGCCGTGCACCTGAAGGACGGACCGGCGGAGCCGGGCGCGCACCAGACCCCGATCGGCACCGGCAGGGTCCGGATCGACGCGGCGGTGACGGACGGGATTCGGTGGCACGTGGTCGAAATCGACACCAGCGAGCTGGACCCGTTCGAACTGCTGGGCACGAACGCCCGGACCCTGGTGGATTCCGGCCTGACGCGCTGGGAGTGAGTCACGACAGGAAGCCGGCGATGATCCCCATCAACCGCCCGGGGGCATCCTGCTGCACGAGATGCCCCGCATCCGCGATCCAAGCCTGCCGCGCGCCGGGAATCAGCGCGGCCAGCCGATCGGCGTGCTCGGCCGGAAGCCAACGATCCTCGCGCCCCCAAGCGACCACGACTGGGCACCCGAGCTCGCCGTAGCGGTCCTCGACCTCCCGCGTGTAGCGCTCGTCGGCCTGCGCGATCTGGCGGTAGAAGGCCGGCTGCCCGGCCTCGCCGAGCCAGGGAGCGGTGAGCGCGTCGAGCACTTCCCCGGGCATTTCCCGGTGGCACGCGGTGGAAATGTACCGCCGCACCAGCGCCTCGTGCAGGTGCGGCGGGAGCGCGGCGAACACCTCGGCGTTGTCGCGCACCAGGCGGAAGAACTCCGATCCCCACGGCCGCAGGCTGACCGCGTCGACCAGCGCGAGGCGGTCGTACGGGACGCCGTCGAGCAGCGCGGTGCGCAGCGCGACCGCGCCGCCGAAGTCGTGGGCGACCACGGCCGGGCGGTCGAGACCCCAGTGCCCGAGCAGGCCGGTGAACACCTCCTGCTGCGTGCCCAGTGAGACGTCCTCGGGCTTGTCGGACCGGCCGTATCCCAGCATGTCCCACAGGTAGACGGTGTGGTGGTCGCTGAGCCCTGCGGCGATGTCGCGCCACACGTAGGAGGAGAACGGCGTCCCGTGCATCAGCACGACCGGACTGCCCGTACCCACGCTCGTCCACCGCACCGCGCCTCGGCCCGTCTCGTAGACCTCGGTCAGCTCCATGACGCCTCCTGCCCGTTACCGTCTCATCAGCTCAGTCAGTAACGTTACCAGCTAAGGCGCTCAGCCGGTAAGGTTTTTCTCGTGGCATACGACCGGCCGGCCGCACCCGGCGCACTGGAGAAGATCGAGTCCTTCTGCAACTCGGCCCGGTTCCTCTACGACGAGGACGCCTTCGGCACACCCGAGGACACCAACCGCTGGCTGCGCGACAACGGCTACGCGGCCGACATCGACGAGCCCGCTCGACAGGAACTCGTGCGCCTGCGCGAAGCGATCCGCGACCACATCGAGTCCGGCGCGGCGGACGCGCTGAACCGCTTCGCGCGGAAGTTCCTCCTGCCGCCGCAATGGGACGAGAGCGGCGTGCGGATCCCCACCGACGGCTCCGTGATCGGCGAACTGCTCGCGACCCTGGCCACCGAGGAACTGGCGGGGCGCCGCGAGCGGCTGAAGGTGTGCCGCTCGCCCGACTGCCGCTGGCTGTACTACGACCGCTCCCCCGCCAACAACAGCGTCTGGTGCAGCATGAGCATCTGCGGAGCGCGGCACAAGATGCGCTCCTACCGGAAGCGCCGCTGACCTGGGAATTCCCAGTCGTCCCAGACCAGGTCATTAATAAACCGAGTACGCGGTCTAGTATTGGCGGCATGACGAGGACGCCGGGAACGGTCGTGGTGGAGCCGGCGCTGGTGCGCTACGGCTCGTGGATTGTCTGCCCGCTGCTGGGAGCGGGCCTGGGGTGGCTGCTGCGCGCGGTGGCGGGCTGGGTCGTTTCGCTGCCGTGGGCACCGTTGCAGGGGCCTTTCGAACTGCTCCAATCGATCCCCGAACCCGCGGGAACGCTCGGCGCGATGGGACTCGGCGTGCTCGCCGGCCTGGCGTTCGCCCTGCTCTGGGCGGTCGGACGGCTCGCGGTCACGGTGTCGGACGAGCGGGTCGAGTGGAAGCGCGACGACAGGACCGAGTCCGCGGATCGCGCCTCGGTGGGCCTGGTCTTCGTGGACGGCAAGGAGTTGGTGCTCCTCGACAACGCCGGCGCCGAGCTGGCGCGGGAGACCTCCGACCTGAGCGCGGACCGGCTCCGCACGGCGTTCCGCGAGCACGGATACTCCTGGTCGGACGACGGCGACCCGCACGCCGCCGACTACCAGCTGTGGGTCGACGGGGTGCCGGGGATCTCCGAGCGGGCCAACGCCCTCCTGCGCGCCCGCCAGCACGCCCTGGAGAAGAGCAGGACCGACGACGTCAAGCGCCTGCGGGCGGAGCTGCGCAAGACCGGCGTCTTCGTCCGCGACGAGAAGAAGCACCAGTACTGGCGGGGACCGGCCGTCGGGCAGGAGTGATCCATGCGCACCGTTGATCCCGTGAAGCACGAGGCGAAGCGGCGGCACATCCTCGCCGCCGCGGCGCACTGCTTCTCCCGCAAGGGCTTCGAGCGGACCACCACGGCCGAGATCTGCCGGACCGCCGGGATCAGCTCGGGCAGCCTGTTCCACTACTTCCCGAACAAGAAGGCCATCTTCCGGGCGATCTTCGAGCAGGACGCCCGCGACAACGAGGCCCGGATCGCCGAGGTGCGCGACAGCGCCGATCCCGTGGCGGCGGTGCTGGAGCTGGTCGAGCACATGACCCGCCCGCTGCTCGACGATCCGGGCGCCGCGGGCCTGGTCAACGAGGTCATCGCGCAGGCCCCGCGTGATCCGGAACTCGCGGAGCAGTTGGGGCGCAACGACTTCCAGGTCCGGCAGGGGCTCGTGGAGCTGCTGGAGCGGGCGGTGGCCGACGGCCGGATCGACGCGGAGCTGGACCTGTGGCAGACCACGGGGTGGATCAGCGCGCTGGTCGACTCGGTCTACGCCAGGCTGAGCATGGAGCCGGACCTGGATCCGCACCGGGAGCTGGCGACCGTGAAGCTGATCCTGACCAGGTTCCTGCGCGTGGAGCCGTGAGTCACCGGTCGCCGGGCACGGGTTCCTCGGCGAGCTTCCGGAGATCGCCGACGGATTCCAGGGCTGCGTGGACGGCCGTGCCCGGCTGTTCGGCCGCGACGAGCAGCAGCGTCGGAATCTCCGGGTACCGCGCCTCGTAGAGGTCGTCTTCGCCGTCGTCACCGGGGATCGCGTTGGGCTGGATCTCGATCACGCCGGACGAGGTTTCCGCGCGCAGGTAGGCACCTCGGTAGTAGCTGTCGTGTTCGGCGAAGACCACGCCGAGGCGACCGGCGATCAACCGTGCGAGCGCACCCGCGTTGTGCGCTGCGGTCCCGTAGGTGGTGTGGACGGTCACCGGGCTACACGACGGCCTGGTCGGCTTCCGGGCCGCGTTCGGCCCCGCGCACCGGGAGGGTGTCGAACACGGCCGGAGGCTCCTTCCACAGCGGCGGCGCGTTCCGGATCGCCTCCCACACCCGCTGCGGGGTGGCGGGCATGTCGACGTGCCGGACTCCCAGGTGGCGCAACGCGTCCACCACCGCGTTCTGCACCGCCGGTGTGGCGCCGATCGTGGCGGCCTCCCCGATTCCCTTGGCGCCCAACGGGTTCAGCGGTGTCGGCGTCTCGGTGCTCGCCACCTCCAGCCCGGGGACGTCCGCGGCCGACGGGATCGCGTAGTCGGCCAGCGTCGCGGTCTCCGGGTTCCCGTCCGCGTCGAAGGACATTTGCTCCCACAGCGCCTGCGCCATGCCCTGCACGACGCCGCCGTGCTGCTGGCCGCGCACGATCAGCGGGTTGAGCACCCGGCCGCAGTCGTCGACGGCGATGTGGCGCAGCGGCCGCACGAACCCGGTCTCCACGTCGACCTCGACGACCGACACGTGCGCGCCGAACGGGAACGTCGCCCCCGCTGGCTTGAAGTCCACGTGCTCGGCCAGCGGCCGGTCGGCCGCCGCCACGAGCTCCGGCCAGCTCACCCGCGCCGCGGGCGCGCCCGCCACGCCCAGCCCGCCGCCAACCGGCTCGATGTCCTCGACCGCGGCTTCCAACTGCTCCGCGGCCAGCTCCTTCGCCCGCTTCAGCACCAGCTCCCCGGCCTGGCGCACCGCGCTACCGCCCAGCTGCAACGACCGGGAACCCCCGGTGCCCTCCCCGCGCGGGACCGCCGCGGTGTCGGACTGGACGAAGTCGATCGACTCCATGGGGATGCCCAGCGCGTCGGAGACCAGCATCGCGAACGAAGTCGCGTGTCCCTGGCCGTGGGAGGAGGTGCCGACCCTGATCGTGGCGCGCCCGTCGTCGTGCACCTCGACCTCGGCGTACTCTCCCCCGCCACCGCCGGTGATCTCGACGTAGGTGCTCAGCCCGATGCCCAGCAGCAGGTGCTCGCCCGCCTCGATGCGCCGGGCCTGCTCGGCGCGCAGGTCGTCGTAGCCCGCCAGCCGCAGCGCCTCGGTCAGCGGCCGGTCGTAGTCGCCGCTGTCGTACTCGGTCCCGACCGCCGTGGTGTGCGGAAACCCTTCCGGGGCGAGGAAGTTCCGGCGGCGCAGCTCGGCCGGGTCGACGTCCAGCTCGATGGCGGCGAGGTCGACCAGGCGCTCCAGCATCGCGGTGGCCTCCGGCCGTCCCGCGCCCCGGAACGCGCCGACCGGCGTGGTGTTGGTCAGCGCCGCCACCGCGTCGTAGCCGATGCGGGGAATCCGGTACACGCCCTGCGCCATCATCCGGGTCGCGGTCAGCGGCAGGACGCCGCCGAACCCGGCGTAGGCGCCGCTGTCGCCGACCACCCGGCAGCGCAGGCCGACGAACGTGCCGTCGCGGCGCAGGCCGAGCTCGGCGTACTGCACCTGCGCGCGACCGTGCGGCATGGCCTGCATGTTCTCCGAGCGGGTCTCGACCCACTTCGCCGGGCGCCCGAGCTCGCGCGCGACGCCGATCACGACCGCGTGCTCGGCCCCGAGGCCCGCCTTGCCGCCGAAGGCGCCGCCGACGTGCGAGGCGATCACCCGGACCTGCTCGGCCGGGAGTCCGAAGGTGTCGCAGACCGAGTCGCGCAGCCCGTGCGGCATCTGCGTCGACACGTGGACGGTCAGGCCGTCGTCACCGGGGACCGCCGCGATCGCGTTGCCCTCCATGGGAACCACGGCCACCCGCTGGTTCTCGATGCGCAGCCGGACCACGACGTCGGCGCCGTCGAGCACCTCGGCGCCCGCCGCGTCGCGCTCGCCCTTGGCCACGTTGGACCCGAGGGCGGGGAACTGCTGGGGCGCATCGGGTTCCAGCGCCCGCTCGGGATCGGCCACCGCGGGCAGCGGCTCGTAGTCGACGTCGACCAGCTCCAGCGCGTCGGCGACCGCCGCCTCGATCTCGCCGACCACCGCCACCACCGGTTCGCCCGCGAAGCGGACCCGGTCGGTGGCCAGCGCGGGACGGGCGCACTCCGGGTTGAGCACGATGAACGGGCGCGGCACCGGCAGGTCCAGGTCGGCCGCCGTGTAGGCGGCGACGACTCCGGGCGCCGCAAGCGCCTCGGTGACGTCGATCGAGGTGATCAGGGCGTGCGCCAGCGGCGATCGCACGAAACCGACGTGCAGGGCTCCGTCGATGTCGAGGTTTCCGACGTAACTGCCGCGACCGCGGAGGAGTTCGGGGTCTTCGACCCTCGGAACCTCGTTCCCCAGCAGCGATCCCACCATGATCCGAGCCTATCCGGGGCCGTTCGGGGGCACAGCGGTTGACCGCGCTCTCACCCCGGTGCGATCTCCACTTCGGGCGCGTGCCGCAGCAACGGCTCCACCTCCGCGAAACCGAGCGGCTCGGGCATCGCGTAGCGCGGGCGCACGCGCGCGAGCTCGCGGTGCGCGCGCACGAGACCGGCGAAGTCGCGCGGGAACGCGCGCTGGTCGACGCCCAGCAGGACGCCGGAGCTGCGGGCGTGCGCGGCGAGTTCTCGCCAGGAGCGGATGTCGGCGAGGCCGATCGACTCCGCGCCGTGGGAGAACAGCATGATCCGGATCTCGTCGTAGGCCCGGGAACCTTCCAGGTAGGACAGCAGGGCCGCGTGCGACTGCTCGGTGCTGAACGCCATCCAGAACGGCACCGAGCCCGTCCGCAGCGTCCACCACGGTTCCACCAGCAGGAAGCACTCCGCCAGCAGCCGGTTGCCGGGCAGCCCGCGGCGGTCGTACCACTGCCGGTACAGGTCGGCGACCACCGGGCTCAGCCGTTCCGGCTCGGTGAAGCTCAGCCGCCGCAGGGTGAAACCCTCCTGCCCGGCCAGGTCCGCCATCCCCTCCAGCAGTTCCGGTTCGAACCCCCACTCCGCTTCCGGCGCGGTGCCGTCGACCTCCGGCGGGTCCCACGAGGTCCGGGTGGCGCCGTAGCGCTCCAGCAGGTCGGCCACCCTCGGCCCGCCGCGGTGGTACTCGTCGGCCGTCGCTCCGCCGAGCGCGCCGAACTGGAACAGGTGCCGGTCCCCGACCCTGGTCACCGGCCACCGCAACCCGCACTCGGAGCTGACCAGCACCCCGCCCGGCGCCAGGTGCTCGCGGAGGAACCGCCGGTAGGCCAGCGGCAGCCGCCGCCACTTCACGCGGAAGTACGACATCCCGGCGATCATCAGCCGGTCCTGGTTCGGGTCGTGCATGTGGTGCAGCACCAGGTCCGGATTGGCCGCCAGCAGCGCCCGGCCCGGCTCGACGCCCATGCCGCGCTCGGTGCGCGGGTCGTCGCGGTCGACTCCCCCGCGCCGCACCGGGATCAGCAGCGTCTGCGGCAGCCACGGCGCGTCCAGCGCGGCGGCGAGGTGGACCAGCGCGCCGTTGGACGAGCCGACGAACACCACCGGGTAGCGCCGCTTCGGGTAGTGCTCGACCAGCCAGGAGGCGATGGCCTCGGAGTCGATCTCGCCGACCCGGTCGCGCGGCACCGCCTCCGACACCCCGCTGATCGCGTAGATCTGGTCGGCGAGCCGGCGCGGCAGGTGGTTGACCCCGCCGAGCGCCGCCGACAGCACCGGCTCCCAGGCGCCGGAGACCGCCCCCATCGCCGGGACGTCGTACCCGGCGAGGTAGCGCGACAGCGCTCGCAGCATGCCGGTGGCCGAGTCGAAGGAGGCGACCGCGCGTCCGGGTTTCATCACCGTCTCCCGAGCAGGTGCGTCGAAGCCCTTTCAGTACCCGGGAGCGCGCTGCGCGACACCTCGCGGCCGGGCCGCGGTCAGGCCGCAGAGGGTGACGAACCCGGCGAACGCGAGCGCCGCGTGCAGGAACGTCTCCGGCGGATCCAGCAGGAACACCGTGCTCGCCTTGTCCGCCGAGCCGTAGCAGCAGAGCGCGGCGAAGCCGGCCGCCTGCGCCGCGGCGAACACGGCCAGGCCCCGGCACCACCGGGCGGCGATCGCCGCCAGCACGCCCGCGACCAGCAGCAGTCCGCTGTGCACCGGGTTCAGCGGCAGGAACAGCACCGTGACCTCGTCGGTGGGCTGGGACGGCACGGTCATCAGCAGCCCGGCTCCGCTGAGCAGCACCAGGCCGAGTCCCTCCACGCTGATCACCGAACGCCACAGCACCGGCTCCACGCCAGTCGGGTGCCCGGGAGCGGACCTCCGAAACATCCATCCACTATGGACACTCCCGTCGGGGCCCGGGGTGCACTGCGCGTGGCGTGTGCGCTGCACCGAGTGTTCAGCACAGGTCCGGTCGGGTGATGTCACTAACCGGTTACGGGAAGCTGAGAGAAAGCTGAACTGCGCAGGGTAGGGCATCCGACCCCCGATCGGGGTTGCGACATCCCGGATGCCCTGCAGATCACAGGGCGTGCAGCGACTATTTTTCTCGTGTGCTTAGTGCGGGCAAGGACGACACCACGAGTCCCGAAGACCAGCCGGCCGCGGCGCCTCCCCCGAAGCGGGATCCCGCTGCCCGAAAACTGCGGGTGATCGCCTCGATCCTCGGGGTGATCGGCACCGTGCTGGCGCTAGCGGTGCCGTTCCTGCCGGTCAGCTTCGAGATCACCACCCTGAAGTGGCCGACCGACCAGGGCACCCGCGCGGTGTCGGCGCCGTTGACCACCTTCTCGCCGATCCGGATCGACGCGGCCGTGCCGTGCGAGACCGCCCGCGCCCTGGACACCCGCAGCGACGGGCACGGCACGCTGATCAGCACGACGCCGCCCGGCTCGGACTACGGCAACGTCACCGGGCTGAAGCTGCAGGTCGACAACGGGCGGCTGGTGCTGCTGTCGAAGGGCCAGCAGCTGGGCACCGCGCCGGTTCCGGGCGGGCAGTGCTCGATCAAGGTCCACTCGGACGGCCACCGCACCACCGCCTCGGTGGGCGCCCAGCAGATCGCGCAGGTCAACGACGACCAGCGCCCGCAGCTGACCGGCATCTACTCCGACCTCGACGCCGCCGTGGACAACATCCAGGGCGTGTCGTTCGAGGCCACGGTCGACACCCGCTACGAGAGCACCCCGACGGTGCTGAAGATCGTCGTGATGGTGCTCGCGGTGCTGGCCTTCGCCGGCTGCGTGGTGACCCTGCGCCGCTTGGACCGGCGGGCGGGCCGCAGGCCCCCGAGGCTGGCGCCGCCCGGCTGGTGGAAGCCGACGTTCCGGGACGGCGCGGTGGTGTTCGCGCTCGTCGTGTGGTGGCTCATCGGAGCGATGACCTCCGACGACGGCTACATCCTGTCGATCGCCCGCGCCCGCGCGGAAGCCGACTACATCACCAACTACTACCGCTGGTTCGCGGTGCCGGAGGCGCCGTTCGGCTGGTTCTACGAGCTGTACTCGTTGTGGGTGCAGGTCTCGACCGCCACGCCGTGGGTGCGGCTGCCCGCGCTGCTGATGGGCATCGTGAGCTGGCTGCTGATCAGCCGCGAGGTGCTGCCCAGGCTCGGCCAGCAGGTCCGGCGGAGCAACGCCGCGGGCTGGGCCGCCGCCGCGGTGTTCCTCGCGTTCTGGATGCCCTACAACAACGGCCTGCGTTCCGAGCCGGTCGTGGTGCTGTTCTCGCTGCTCGCGCTGTGCGCGGTGGAGCGGGCGGTCGCGACCCGGCGGCTGCTGCCCGCCGCGCTGGGCCTGGTGGTGGCCGCGCTCGCGGTCGGCGCGGGGCCGACCGGCCTGGTCGCGGTGCTGCCCTACGTCGCGGCGATCAAGCCGCTGTTCCGGCTGGTGCGCAGCCGGGCCCGGCAGTTCGGGTGGCTGCCGGTGCTGGCGCCGATCGCCTGCTGCGGGTTCGTGATCCTGGCGGTGGTGTTCTCCGACCAGACCTTCCAGGCCGTCCGGGACGCCACCGACATCCGCCAGGAGCTGGGCCCCAACGACCACTGGTACCAGGAGCTCAACCGCTACAACCTGCTGTTCAACCCGACCCCGGACGGCTCGCTGGTACGCCGGTGGCCGGTGCTGCTGGTCATCCTGTGCCTGGCCACCTGCGGCGTGATGCTGCTGCGGCGCGGCCGGATCCGGGGTGCCGCGCTCGGCCCGAGCAGGCGGCTGCTGGCGGTCACCGCGCTGTCGTTCGTGGTGCTCGTGGTGACGCCGACCAAGTGGTCGCACCACTTCGGCCTGTTCGCCGCGCTCGGCGGCGCGCTGGCCGCGCTGACCGCGCTGGCGACCAGCAGCACGGTGCTGCGGTCGCGGCGCAACCGGGCGGCGTTCTTCGCCGGGCTGATGGTGATCATCGCCTTCGCCGCCACCGGCCCCAACGGCTGGTTCTACGTCTCCGGCTGGGGCGTGCCGTGGTTCGACAAACCGCCGTCGCTGAAGGGTTTCCAGGCCAGCACCGCGCTGCTGGGCATCGCCGCGGTCGCGGCGGTGGTGGCGCTGGTCGAGCACCTGCGCATCGACGAGTACAACCCGAAGGTCGTCGACGTCAGGGACATGGAGCAGCGCAGCCGGGCGCTCAAGCGCGGCACCGCGCCGCTGGCGATCATCTGCGCGCTGCTGGTGGTCGGTGAGCTGGCGAGCTTCGCCAAGGTCATCCAGAAGCAGTGGGGCAGCTACAGCATCGGCGGGGACAACATCCAGCAGCTCGCGGGCAACAGCTGCGGCCTGTCGGACTACGTCTACGTCGAGTCCGAGCCGCGCGACGGCGTGCTCGCGGTGTCGGCGCAGCAGCCCGCCGACGCCGTGCCCGGGCTGAAGGTGCCCCGTCCCAACGCCGAGCAGGAGCGCCCCGACGACTACCTGAAGGCCAAGTCCGAGGGCTTCCGGCAGCCGGGCGTGCCCGCGAGCGATCCCGAGGTGCCCGGCCAGCAGGACTGGACGCCGCCGCACGGCTTCGGCGACCCGGCCGTCCCGGTGTGGGGCTCGTTCGACCCGGAGGGCCTGGGCACCGGCGAGCTGCGCACCGAGTGGTACGACATCCCGGAACGCGCCGCGGGCGGCGAGGTCCCGGTGGTGGTCACGCTCGCGGGCATCGACGCCGAGCCGAACTCGGCGGTCGTCGAGTTCGGCCGCGACACCCCGCAGGGCTTCGAGATCATGGAGCGCAGGGCGCTGCCCACCGCGCAGGGCGCGCCGCCGAACTGGCGCGACTCGCGGATGCTGGTCGACGGCGACGCCAAGGGCGCGACGAAGCTGCGGCTGGTGGCCAAGGACCAGGCGCTCGCGCCGGAGGTCTGGCTGGCGCTGTCGGCGCCGCGCGCGCCGAAGCTGACCCGGATGACCGACTTCATCGGCGGCGCCCCGACCTACGTGGAGTGGCCCGCGGCGCTGGTGCACCCGTGCCTGAAGATCCCCGGTCTGCACAACGGGATCGCCGAGACGCCGGGCTTCCGGATCGCGGGCGGCCGGGAGGTCCGCGACATCGGGCAGAGCTGGTCGTCGCCGGACATGGGCGGCCCGTTCGGCTGGATGAACGTCATGGCCGGAACGCACGAGCTGCCCACGTACCTGAAGAACGACATCTCCAGGGACTGGGGCTCGCTGTACCGGATCGACCCCTACGTGCCCGACGCGCTGCCCGCCGAGGCCGCGATGCGGGTGCGTCCGGAGACGCACTGGGGCCTGTGGTCGCCGGGGCCGATGAGCAAGACCATCCAGCTCCCTGGCGACCTGCCGAGCTCCAACGACCGCAGCGACGTGCAGAGCACGGACCAGGAGGACCAGTAGCTAGGAAGGACCAGTAGCTCCGGGCGCGGGGTGCGGACACGGTTCCGCACTCCGCGCCCGTTGCGTTACCGGGCAAGTTTCACGGCGGGAGCGGCCAGGACTTGGGCGGCGAATGCGAGGTCTCCGTTTCCGGTGGCGGGGGTTCCCTCCGCATGACGCGGCCAGCGCGCACATGGCCATCCGTTCTCAACCGACAGGTTGACAACACTCCCGCGACGCGCCTACCTTCTTATTCAACCGACAAGTTGAGGAGTTCCGGTGAACGACAGCGCGGAGCGGCTCAACCGGGCGTTCGCGGCGCTGGCCGACCCGACCCGGCGCGACCTGGTGGCCCGGCTGGCCGAGGGCGACGCGACCGTGGGCGAACTGGCCGAGCCGTACGACATGAGCCTGCAGGCGGTCTCCAAGCACGTGAAGGTGTTGGAGGAAGCCGGGCTGGTGACCCGCAGCAGGGACGCGCAACGCCGGCCGGTCCACCTCGACGCGGAGGTGTTCGACCTGATGACGAAGTGGATCGAGCGTTACCGGCGAGCCGCCGAGGAGCGCTACCAGCGCCTCGACGCCCTGCTGGACCGGATGGCCGACGAGGACCAGAAACCGAACCGCACGGAGGAAGCGTCATGACCACGACCAGGCACCAGACCGAGATCAACGCCCCCGCCGACGTCCCGACCATCGAGATCGTCCGGGAGTTCGACGCGGCTCCGGAGCGGGTGTTCCGCGCGCACGTCGACCCCGAGCTCTACGCCCGCTGGATCGGACCGCGCTCGCTGACCACGCGGGTCCTCCGGTGGGACGCGCGCACTGGCGGTGAGTGGGCGTTCGCCAACGACCGCGGCGGCGAGGAGATCGCCTCCTTCTTCGGCAGCTTCCACGAGGTGCGGCCGAACGAGCGGATCGTGTGGACCTTCACCTACGAGGGCGAGCCCGACGGGGTCGCGCTGGAGACGCTGACCTTCGAGGCGCTCGGGGGCGGGCGCACCCGCCTGCGGATCCTGAGCGTGGTGGAGGACTTCGAGACCCGCGACGGAGTCCTGGCCAGCGGCATGGAGGTCGGGGTCAAGGAGGGCTACGAGAAGCTCGACGAACTGCTCGCGCGGGAGAGCTGAGATGACGCCGGCCCAACGGCACGCGCGCGACGCGGCGCGGTTCACCGAGCTGGTCGAGTCCGCCTCGGCGGCCGACTGGGCCCGTCCCAGCCCGGTCGCCGGGTGGACGGCGCTCGACGTCGTGAAGCACTTGGTCGAGTGGTCCCGCGGATTCCTGCGGGGCGCGGGGATCGAGCTCCCGGCCCTGGACGTCGACGCCGATCCGGTCGCCGCGTGGCGGCAGCACGTCAGCGACGTCCAGGCCGTGCTCGACGACCCCGGAGGGCGGGTGCTCAGCAACCCGCACACCGGCGACAAGCCCGTGGACGAGGCGATCGACGAGTTCTACACCGCCGACGTCTGGATGCACTCCTGGGATCTCGCCAAGGCGCTCGGCCGCGAGCCCGACCTGGGCCTGGAGCGCTGCCGCGCCGCGCTGGCGGCCATGGAGCCGATCGACCGGCTGCTGCGCGAGAGCGGCCAGTTCGGTCCCGCCGTGCCGGTCGCCGACGGGGCCTCCGCGCAGGACCGGCTGATGGCCTTCATCGGCCGCGATCCGGCCTGGCTGCCCGGCTACTCCTGACGGTCGGTGAGGCGGCGGGAACGGCGTTCGATGTCGGCGAAGTGCTGGGTCATCGCCTCGGCCGCCGCACCGGCGTCGCCGGAGCGGATCGAGTCGACGATCAGCTGGTGCTCGCGGCCGATCTCGGCGCGCACCCACTCCGGCGGGTCGATCTCGGCCTCGACCCGGTGGTAGACCGTCCAGAACAGGTCGATGAGCTGCGCGGCGATCTCGTTGCCCACCGGGCGGTACAGGGTCTGGTGGAACCGCCGGTCGGCCTCGACCACGTCACCGGTGCTGATCTCGGCGACGCACTCCTCCAGCTCGGCCAGGAACTCCTCGTCGGCGTGCCGGGGCACCTCGGCGATCAGCGCCGTCTCCAGGATGCGCCGGACCTGGATGAAGTCGGCCAGCACCGAGGCGTCCTGGCGGGCCGACTGCCTGGCCCGGAACAGCAGCCCGGGCATCAGGGCGGTGACCGGGGCCTCGCCGACGAAGGTGCCGTAGCCGTGCCGGATGTCGACGATGCCCAGGGTGTGCAGGGCGCGCAGGGTCTCGCGGATCGAGTTGCGGCTGGCGCCGAGCTTCTCCATCAGCTGCGGTTCGCTGGGCAGCGGCGCTCCCGGTGGCAGGCCGGATTCGAGGATCAGGTCCACGACCCGGTCCTGTAGCACTCTGCCGCCACCAGCCATCCCGGCTCCTTCCGCGCCCGTCGGGGTTCCCAGGTTAGCCCTTGCGGACATCCTACGTCCCATGTCCCTGGTGGGCGAGGGGGCGGGCCCCGGCCGATCCGGGGGCGCGCACCCTCGCCGGAGGGTTCCCGACCTGCGAACGTTCGTCGCACCTCACGACAGAGGGAGGAAACCATGAAGAGCCTTTGGCGGCGCGCGATGGTCGGCATCGCCGTCGCGGTTCCGGCCTTCCTGGCGATCGAGCCGGTCGCCAGCGCGAGGCTGAGCCTCAACCACAACGAGACAGTTCTCCAACCGCAGCAGGAGGAATCGCCATGAAGAACATGTGGCGCCGCGTGACGGCGGGCATCGTCGTCGCGCTTCCGGCGTTCCTGACGTTCGGGCCGCTCGCCCACGCCGGACTCAGCTACAACCACAACGAAACCGTCCTTTAGTCCGGAGTGGGCAACGGGCGACGGTGGACGGCGGGCGCGCTTCGGGCGCTCGCCGTCCGCGAACGGGAGCGGGGCCGGTACGTCCGCGCCGCGCGGTGGCATCGTGCCGCGGCGGCGATCGCGACGCGCAACCGCGATCCGGCGCTGATCGCCTTCCTCAACGACTGGGGCGTTTCCTGCAAGTTCGCGGGCCTGTTCGACGAGGGCGAGTCCGCGTACCGCAGAGCGGTGGCGCTCGGGCCGACGTCCGAGCAGACCGCCGTGCTGGCGCACAACCTCGGCGGACTCGCCCACGCCCGCGGCGACATGGCCGCCGCCGAACCGCACGCGAGGCGCGCGCTGGAGCTCCGCCGCGCCTCCCGATCGCCGGACCACCCCGACGTGGCCGCCGAACTTGCCGCTCTCGCGCCGATCCTGCACGGACTGGGCCGGTACGCCGAGGCCGAGGCGATGTTCCGGGAAGCGCTGGAGATCTTCGGCACCGATCATCGCGAAGCCGGGTTCGTGCTGGGAAATCTGGGCGCGCTGATGCAGGACGCGGGCCACGTCGACCAAGCCGCGGCCTGCTACGAGGAATCCCTGCGGATCAAGGAGCGCGCGCTCGGGCCGCACCACCCCGCGGTCGCGATCACGCTGAGCAACCTGGGGCTGCTGCGCCTTCGCCGGGGCGGCGACGCCCGGGCGCCGCTGGACCGCGCCCTGACGATCATGCGCGCCCGGCTGGCGCCGGACCATCCCGCGCTGCGCGCCTGCGAGGCACGCCGCGCGCGCTGCCCGTGAGGACCTAGAACTCGAACCCGCCCGGCCTGCCGTTGCGGTCGGCGAGCAGCCCGGCCAGCGTCGCCACCGCGATCTCGGCCGGGGTGCGGGACCCGATGTTGAGGCCGACCGGGCGGTGGACCCGGGCGATCTCCGCGTCCGCGACGCCGAGTTCGCGCAGGGCCGCCACGTGCGGTCCCTCGTGCCGCGGGTTGCCCAGCACCCCGACCCAGCGGACGGGGTGCGCGAGCACGTCGCGCAGGACGGCCCCGAGCTCGGGCCGGTGGTGGTCGGTGACGACGACGTCGGCGCTGCCGTCGAGCTCCCCGACCACCGCTTCCGCCGGGATCCCGGCCCCGTCGGCGCGCTCGGCGTCGGGCTCGACCAGCACCGGCCGGTACCCGAGGTCGGGGGCGTACCGGAGCAGGACCTCCGCGACCGGCGACGCGAACACCGCGACCAGCGTGCGGTGTTCGGTCGCGGCCTCCGCCGTACCGTGGGCGACTTCGCAGGCGTCAGTCATGCGACCAGTTTCGCAGCCGCCCCGGACCGGGACCAGCACTCAGCCCCGGACCACAGTCATACCCGGACCGCGGCAACCCCGTGCGCGGGCAGCGAGTCCGCCCGGCCGCCGAGCAGGTCCTCGGCGTCAACGCCGGTGCGCACGGGGAACGGGTTGTGGTTGAGCAGGAACAGGAAATCGCCCCTCCTGGTGGCCTGCACCCCGGCGGGCAGGTCCGCCAGCACCGGCCGGACGCCCGCCTCCGCCGCGACGCGGTCCAGCACCTCGCGCATCGCCTCGGCGTCCAGCCGGGTGCCGAGGTACCAGGCGGTGCCCTCGCCGTGGGCGTGCCGGGTCAGCGCCGGACCGCCCGCGAGCGGACCGGACTCGAAGGTCCCGGCGACGGTCGCGCCCTCCGGCTCGATCTGCTCCGACCACACCGCTCCGCGCGCCCGGCGGCCGAACACCTCGACGGCGACGTCGTCGTCCTCGGCCAGCGGCCAGAACTCCGGAATCCGCAGCCCCAGCACCGACCGCAGCGGCGCCGGATAGCCGCCGAGGTGGACCCGGTCGTCCTCGTCGACGATCCCGGAGAAGAACGACACCAGCAGGTTTCCGCCGCTCCGCACGAAGTCCGCGAGGTTCGCCGCGGTCTTGTCCCGCAGCAGGTACAGGTTCGGCACGAGGACGAGCCGGTACGACGACAGGTCCCGGTCCGGATGCACCACGTCGCAACCGATGTTGGCGTCGAACAGCGGCCCGTAGTGCGCGAGCAGCGCGTCGACCTGGCTCAGCCGCGAGGGCCGGGCGTCCAGCTCCAGGGCCCACCAGCTGTCCCAGTCCAGCACCAGCGCGACGTCGTTGTCCGAGCGGGAACCCGCCAGCTCCCCCACCGCGGCCAGTTCCCGGCCGAGCTCGGCGACCTCGCGGAACGTGCGGGTCTCCGGCCCGCCGTGCGGGACCATCGCGGAGTGGAACTTCTCCGCGCCGCCCGCGGACTGCCGCCACTGGAAGAACAGCACCGCGTCCGCGCCGTGCGCGACGGCCTGCCAGCTCCACAGCCGCATCTGCCCCGGCTGCTTGGCACCGTTGCGGGGACGCCAGTTCACCGCGCTCGGCGCCTGCTCCATCAGCAGCCACGGCTGCCCGCCGCGCAGCGACCGGAACACGTCGTAGGACAGCCCGGCCAGGACGTGCGCCCGCGGATCGTGCGGGTCCGGGTACGAGTCGTAGCTGGCGACGTCCACTTCGGACGACCACCGGTGCAGGTCGAGCGTCTTGGCCAGCGGGACGTGGTTGGTGGTCAGCGGCACCTCCGGGGTCACCCGGCGCACGATCTCCTTCTCCATCCGCAGCAACTCCAGCAGGGCGTCCGAGGAGAAGCGGTGGAAGTCCAGCTGCTGCGTGGGGTTGGCGAAGGTCGGTGCCGTGCGCGGCGGAAGCACCTCGGCGAAGTCGTCGTAGCGCTGCGACCAGAAGTTCGTCGACCACGCCCGGTTCAGCTCCGCGATGTCGCCGTAGCGCTCGCGCAGCCAGGTGCGGAAGGCCGCGGCCGAGGTGTCGCAGTAGCACTGGCGCACGTGGCAGCCGTACTCGTTGCCGATGTGCCACAGCGCCAGGGCGGGGTGCTCGGCGTAGCGGTTGGCGAGCTTTTCCACCAGCCGGGCCGCGTGTTCGCGGAAGACCGGGCTGGACGGGCAGAACGCCTGCCTGCCGCCCGGCCACAGCACGGTTCCGTCGGCGCGCTGCGGCAGCGTTTCGGGGTGCAGGCGGCCCAGCCACGGCGGCGGCGAGGCGGTCATGGTCGCGACCGACGCCGCGATCCCGCCTCCGGCCAGCAGGTCCAGCACCTCGTCGAACCAGCCGAAGTCGAACTCCCCCGGCCGCGGTTCCACCAGCGCCCAGCCGAAGATCCCGACGGTCACCATCGACACGCCTGCCTCCCGCATCAGCCGGACGTCCTCCTGCCACACCTCCCGCGGCCACTGCTCGGGGTTGTAGTCGCCGCCGTAGGCGACCGCGCCGATCCTGGCCCGCAACCTGGTGACGGACTCGGGTTCGGTCATGACTGGTTGCTCCCTCCGGTCAGCAGGTCCGCCTCGACGAGCAGCCGCCGCACCTCGGCCAGTTCCGCGTCGTCGAGCGGGATCATCGGGGTGCTGGTGGTGCCGTGCTCGATCACGCCGCGCAGCACCAGCCCGGCCTTGAACGCGCCGATCGCCGAGGAGTACCGGCTCATCGGCCGCGCGCCCACCCGGATCACCTCGAACAGCCTGCGCAGCCGCGCCTGCTCGGCCTCCGCCCGCGCCCAGTCCCCCGCGCCCGCGGCCCGGTGCAGCCGCACGTAGCCGTCCGGATCGACGTTGCCGAGGCCGGGCACCAGGCCGTGCGCGCCCAGCCGCAGGCTGGTGTCGGCCATCGTCTCGGACCCGCTGAACACCAGGAACCGTTCGGTGTCAACGGTTTCCAGCACGGACCGGAGATCGTCCAGGTCGCCGCTGGAGTCCTTGAACCCGGCCAGCGTGCCGTCCTCGGCAAGCTCGGCGACGGTCGCAGGCGCCAGCTTGGTGTGCACCGACACGGGGATGTCGTAGGCCAGCAGCGGGAGGTCCACGGCCGCGCGGATCTCGCGGAAGTGCACCGCGATCTCGGCGGGGTGCGTCGGGACGTAGAACGGCGCGGTCGCGACCAGCGCGTCGGCCCCGTGCTCCAGCGCGGCGCGGGCGTGCTCGATCACCCGCGGTGTCGCGGTGTCGATGACCCCGGCCAGCACCGGGACCTGGCCCGCCGCGACCCCGGCCACGACTTCGAGCACCCGCTGCCTGGTGCGGTCGGGCAGGTAGCCGACCTCGCCGGTGGAACCGGTGACGAACAGGCCGTGCACGCCCGCGCCGAGCAGGTGCCCGGTGAGCTTCTCCAGCGAGGGCACGTCCAGTTCGCGCTCCGGGGTCAACGGCGTGCACAGCGGCGGGACGATCCCGCCCGCCAGGCGGATCTCGGGTTCCCGGCCGGACTCGCTCATCGCTCTCCTCGACTGTTGTTCAGGCCACACATGGGACGTAGGATGTCCTCCGTCCCGTGCAAGCTAGCTGGCAGGACCGGCGCTGACAAGTGCTTCGAATGCCCGACCGCCAAAGGGGTTTCCGGCTTCATGACGCAGCTCCGAACGATCTTCACCGCGGTCGCGGTGCTCTCCTCCCTCGCCGCCCCGGCCCACGCCGCCGGGACGGGCCCCGCCGAGCAGACCGTCTACGCCCGGGGCATGGCGGGGTACGCCTGCTACCGGATCCCGGCCATCACCCGCACCACCGCGGGCACCCTGCTCGCCTTCGCCGAGGCCCGGCGCAACGACTGCGGCGACGACGGCGACATCGACCTGGTGGTGCGCCGCTCCACCGACGGCGGCCGGACCTGGGGTCCGGTGCAGCTCGTCGGCGACAACGGCCCGAACACCTTCGGCAACCCGGCCCCGGTCGTCGACGCCGCGACCGGCCGGATCGTGCTGGTGACCACGCACAACCCCGGAGAGACCTGGCAGGACCGGACCGTGCACGTCCAGCACAGCACCGACGACGGGCAGAGCTGGTCGGCGCCGAAGGACATCACCGCGCAGGTCAAGGACCCCGCGTGGGACCTCTGGTACGCGACCGGCCCGGTGCACGGAATCCAGCTGTCGCAAGGGGACAACGCCGGTCGGCTGGTGATCGGCGCCTCCCACGAGTCCACCGACTCGCGCCGCTCCGGCGGACACCTCATCTTCAGCGACGACGGCGGCGAGAACTGGGCCATCGGCGCGAGCAGCGAGAACCGGCCGGACGTCATCAAGCCGCAGGAGATCAGCGTCGTCGAGCTGACCGGCGGCGGGGTCTACGCCGCGGCCCGCGACCAGGGCGGCAGCGAACCCGGGCACCGCGCGTTCGCCGTCTCGCACGACGGCGGCGACACCTTCGACGCGCCTTTCCGCACCATCCCGGAACTTTCCGCCCCGATCATCCAGGCGTCCACGCTGCGCTGGGGCGACCGCATCCTGTTCTCCGCGCCCGCGCACCCGGCGGGCCGCGAGGCGATGAGCATCCGCTCGTCGTCCGACGAGGGCGCGACCTGGCAGCCGTGGCAGGAGGGCAAGGTCGTCCACTGGGGACCGGCGGGCTACTCCGACCTGGTCGCGGTGGACGAGGACACCATCGGCCACATCTACGAGCGGGGCAACGGAAATCCGTACGAGGAGATCGTGTTCGCCGCCTTCGGCGAGGACTACCTGGCCGAGCCGAACGGCACACCGCCGAACTTCCCGCCGCCGCCCGAGCCCGGTCCGGTCACCCCGGACGACTCCGGCAACGGCAACACCGCGTACGTGCGCGGTGGACCCGGGCTCGCGCCGGGGCGTTTCGGACCGGCGATGGAGTTCGGCGGAACCCAGTACGCGCAGATCCCGCTGACCGACTCGCTGGACCTCCGGTCGGACGACTTCACCATCACGTCCTGGTTCAAGTACGGCGAAACCACCGGCGCGCACACGATCCTGTGGGCCTACCGGATGGGTTCGGAGAACACCCCGCAGATCTGGCTGCGCGCGGAGCCGGAGAGCAACCGCATCCGCGCCCACCTGGCAGCCGAGGAGGGGCACGCGACGATCGCCTCGACCGCGGCGTTCAACGACGGGCAGTGGCACCACATCGCGCTCCAGCGCGGAGGCGGCCGCTTCCGGATGCTGGTCGACGGCGCGGAGGTCGCGGGCAAGGACGCCCCGCTCGGCTCGGTTTCGGCCGGCGGCGCGGAGTTCGGCATCGATGGTGTCCACATCGGACAACGGGTGGACGGCGCCAACCGGTGGCTCGGGGCGCTGGACGAGACGCGGATCTACCGCAAGGCGCTGCCGGACTCCCAGCTCGAAGCGATCCGCCTGGACAACCGGCCGGTGGACACCGCGCTGGAGCTGCGGCTGCCGCTGGACGAAGTCCGGTGACCGCCGGCTGGGCCGTCGTCACCGGCGCGGCCTCCGGGATCGGCGCGGCGACGCTGCGCCGGTTCGCGGCGGCCGGGCACCCGGTGCTCGGCGTCGACGTCGAGGACGGGCGGCGGGTCACCGAGGGACTGCCCGGCGCCGCCTGGGTCACCGGCGACGTCTCGGCCGAGGAGACCTGGCAGCGGGTCGCCGAACGCTGCGACCGGGTGCACGCCCTGGTCAGCAACGCCTACACCGTAGTCGTGCGGCCGTTGCACGAAACCAGCTTCGAGCAGTGGCGGCACCAGCTCGCGGTCAACCTCGACGCCGCCTACCTCGGGGTGCGCACCTGCCTTCCGATGCTCGGCGGCGGAAGCGTTGTCCTGGTGTCCTCAGTGCACGCTCACGCGGGAATTCCGGGACATCCGGCGTATGCGGCGAGCAAGGGCGCGCTGCTGTCGCTGACCGGGCAGCTCGCGGTCGAGTACGGGCCGGGGATCAGGGTGAACTGCGTGCTCCCCGGCCCGATCAGCACCGCGGCGTGGGATCGGGTGCCGCCGGAGGACCGCGCCCGCAGCGCGGAGAGCACCGCGCTCGGCCGCCTCGGCGATCCGTCCGAGGTCGCCGAGGCGGTGCACTTCCTCGCCTCCGGCGCGGCGTCCTACATCACCGGCAGCAGCCTGCTGGTCGACGGCGGCTGGACCGTCCGCAAGGACTCAGCGTGAGCACGCCGCCGCGATCGCGGTGACGTCCCAGTAGAACGGGCGCACCTCCAGAAGCTGCCGGTCGCGGAACGCGATGTGCTGGAGGATGGGGAACTCCAGCTCGGTCCCGGTCGCGCGGGCCCTTGCGGAGACCTGGGTGCGAACGACCACAGTGGACTCTCCGGGCCACTGGTCCTGCTCGCCGAACTCGAAGCGCTCCCAGGTCCGGCTCATCTCGGACATGAAGCGCTCGATACCGTCCCGGCCGCGCCAGGTTCCTCCATACGGCAGCCCCGGGTCCTGGTGCAGCACGACGTCGGGGTGGAAGTACCCGGCGAAGTCACCGAAATCGGCCTTCCCGGGTCCGCCCGCAGCGAGGTACGCAGCTTCGGCGGCGTAGAAGTCCTCCAGCACACCGAGCAGTTCAGTCATCAAGGTTCTCCTCGTTGAACGTTCACCGAGAACCAGCTTCCGGCGTGCACGGCGTGTTTCCTAGCGGCTATCGGTCCTCGCATCCGGCGCAAATCCGTTGCGCTCATCGGCACAATGTCCTGGTGAACCCCCTTGATCATCGGTGGGACATCGCCGCCGCACCGGTCGGCGACGAGACCTCGGTCCGCCTGCTGCGCACCTACATCGACGAGATGGCCAGCCGCTACTACGGCAGACCGGCCACCCCGGCGGAGGTCGACAGCGCGCTCGCCGAGGACCCCAGCGACGACCTGACCCCGCCGGATGGCGTGTTCCTGGTCGCCCGACGCGACGGCGAGGCCGTCGGCTGCGTCGCGATGCGCTTGCTGAGCCCGGAGATCGGCGAGATCAAGCGGATGTACGTGGCGCGCGAGGTCCGCGGCCTCGGCTGCGGCGGACGGCTGCTGGCCGCGGTGGAAGCGCACGCGCGGACGCTCGGCGCGCGCAGGCTGCGCCTGGACACCCGGCACGACCTGGTCGAGGCCCGCGCGCTCTACGCCAAGCACGGCTACGCCGAGATCCCGCCCTACGCCGAACGGCGCTACGCCGACCACTGGTTCGAGAAGATCCTGCCCGGAGGATGAGCCTTGCCCTACGCCGAAATCCCGTTCACCGACGCCGCCCGCGACGCCCTCGCCGCGCACTGGGCGCTGGACGGTTCGCAACCCGCGGAACGTCTGCACGGTGGCGAGGAATCCACGGCCTACGCGATCGGTGAACACGTCGTCCGGCTGGGGCCGCGCTGGCGCACCAGCGCCGAAGCCGAGTGGTGCCACGGCATCGCCCTGCGAGCAGCCGCCTCCGTCCCGGAGGCCGTCGCGCCGGTTGCGACCCGGGACGGGGCGACCGTGGTCCGGGTGGACGGCCGGCCGATGTCGGTCTGGCCGCTGGTCGCCGGTTCCTGGCCGGACGACGAATCGCGGCTGGCCGAGCAGGCCGCGACGCTGCTGGCGCGGCTGCACCTGGCCTTCGCGGCGATGACCCCGGAACCGCGCCCGGTGCCGTCCTTCCTGGAGTACGGGCTCGAACGCGAAGCACCACCGCCACCGGAACCCGCGCTGGTGGACCCGGAACTCGACCGCTGGCTCGCGTCGTTCCACCGCACCCACCGCCGTCGTCAGGTGGTGCACGGCGACTTCTACTCCGGCAACACCCTCGCGACCGGAGGCAGGCTGACGGCCGTGCTGGACTGGGACGAGGCGTGCGTCGTCGCGCCGGAAGCCGAAGTCGCCGTGGCCGCGCTGGAGTGGGCGCCGGAGTTCGGCAACGATCCGGCCGAGCTGCGCCCCTTCCTGCGCCACTACGCCGAAGCGGGCGGACCGGCGGGGCTGCTGGACGACGTCGCGCTCGCGCAGTTCATCCGCCACCGGATCCGGCGGGAGGCCGCGGCCTTCCACCTCCAGCGTGAGCGGGGCACGGTCCACGACGCCGACGACATCGACTACCACGAGGAGCGGCTGGCGACCTTCGCCGCGCTGCGGCCGTGAACCGGGGCTCGGTCGCGCCCCGGACCCGGCGTGGATCTACGGTGATTCCGGAAACGCCGGACCGCAGCGATGGAGCAGACATGGCGGGAAGCAACCGGACGCTGGTCGTGTGCAGGCACGCGAAGGCGGCACGCCCCGAAGGGATCGCCGACTTCGACCGCCCGCTCGCCGACCGCGGTCAGCGCGACGCCAGGGCGGCGGGCAAGTGGATGCGCCAGAACGCGCCCGGCGTCGAGCTGGTGCTGTGCTCCCCCGCCGAGCGCGCCAAGCAGACCTGGCAGCTGCTGCGCACGGAGCTCGCCGCCAGCCCGACCGTGCGCTACGAGGAGCAGATCTACGAGGCCACGACCGGTGACCTGCTGGCGGTGGTCAACGCGCTGCCGTCGATGGCGCGGCGGGTCCTGCTGGTGGGGCACAACCCGGGTTTCGAAGGGCTCGTCTCGCTGCTGACCGGGCGGATGGTCGAGCTGAAGACCTCGGGCATCGCGGTGCTCAGCGGCCCCGGCGACTGGGCGGGCATCACTCCTGGCTGGGCGGAACTGGAAGCCACGGCCGCACCGCGCGGCTGACGACCACCGAACCCGGGACCGCGCGGCTGACCGGCTCGCCGGTGGCGGACTCCGCGCTGATCACCTTCAGCTTCATCCGGATCGTGGTCCACCGCGGCGGTGCCGACGCGGTCGCCGTCCGGCCGTGACCGGATCGGTCCGCATCCCGGCGTGATGGTGCCTTCCGGAAGGGCCTCCCGGCAGCGAAGCTCGACGGCGTGAACAAAGCACTCCTCGTCATCGACGTCCAGGAATCCTTCCGGCAGCGCCCGAACTGGCGGGCGATCTCCGCGCCGGACATCGCCCGGCGCGCCGACCGGCTGGTCCAGCACGCCCGCTCGCGGGGCGACCTCGTGGTCTGGGTCCTGCACGCCGAACCCGGCACCGGCACCGTCTTCGACCCCGAGCGGGGTTTCGTCCGCCTGCTCGACGGCCTCGAACCCCGCGCCGGCGAACCGGTCCTGACCAAGACCTCGCACAACGCCTTCACCACGACGAACCTCCAGCAGACGCTCACCGCGGCCGGGGTGACCGAGGTGGTCGTCTGCGGGATCCGCACCGAGCAGTGCTGCGAGACCACCACCCGCGTCGCCTCCGACCTCGGCTACCGGGTCACCTTCGTCATCGACGCGACCGCGACCCAGCCGATCCCGCACCGGGACGCGCCCGCCGACCGGCCGCTGGAGGAGGTCCTCGCCGACCCGCGCACCCTGGGCACGGACGAGATCATCGCGCGCACCGAGTACGCGCTGGCGGGCCGGTTCGCCACGATCAGCACCGTCGCCGAGGTCACCGGAACGACGTGAGCCCTCGACCGGTCCTCGCGTGGCACCACCTAGGCTGACCGGATCGTGAGCAACGTCGTCTTCCTCCTCGTCCCGCGGCTGCACCTGCTCGACCTCGCGGGCCCGGCCCAGGTGTTCTCCACAGCGGCCGGCCTCGGGATGGACTACGCGCTGAGCTACGTCGCCGAGCAGGAGGAGGTTCCGACCGCGCAGGGACTTCCGGTGCATGCCCGGACCGACTGGCCGGAGCTGGCCGGGGACGACCTGGTCATCGTCCCCGGCTGGCGCGGCGACCGGCTGCGCCGCGAACCGGTGCTCGGCGAGGCGAGCATGAACCGGCTGCGGGAGCACCACGCGGGCGGCGGAACCGTTGCCAGCGTGTGCTCGGGCGCCGACGCGCTCGGCCGCAGCGGGCTGCTCGACGGCCGCCGCTGCACCACCCACCACGAGCTGCAGGACGAGCTGGCCCAGCGCTATCCGAAGGCGACCGTGGTCCGCGACGTGCTGTACGTGGTCGACGACCGCGTGATCACCTCGGCCGGGATCGCCAGCGGGATCGACCTGTCGCTGCACCTGATCGCCACCCGGCACGGCCCGGGCGCGGCGGCGCGCATCGCGCGCGCGATGGTCGTCTACGCGCGCCGCAACGGCGACGAGCCGCAGGCGAGCGCCATGCTGCGGCACCGGGCGCACCTCAGCGACGCGGTGCACCGGGTGCAGGACATCATCGACGCGGAGTTCACCGCGCGGCTGCCGCTCGACGAACTCGCCGCGCGGGTCGGGTGCAGCGTGCGGACCGTGACGCGGCTGTTCGCGCGGACCGTCGGGATGACGCCGTTGCGGTACCAGCAGCTGCTGCGGTTGGAGCGCGCCGAGCACTTGATCGGGCAGGGCTTCGGCGTCGAGGTCGCCGCTCGGTCCGTCGGGTTCGAGGACGGGCGGATGCTCCGGCGGTTGCGGGGGCGGGGGCCGCGAACGCTTGGCTCGTAGGAGAAGGCGGCTTTGCCGGTTCGGGTTCCGTTGCGTAGGTGGTTTCCGGGGCTCTCGCCGACCCCGGACCCCCGGCAGGTCTCCGGGACCGAAGCGGCTCTGCCGGTTCGGGTTCTTTTGGGCTCGTGGTTCTGGGGCGCTCGCCGCCCCCAGACCCCCGGCAGGTCTCCGGGATGAGATGGGGTTGTCCGCTGCGGTTCGGTTGGGCGGTTCTCATCCCGTCGACCTCCACAAGGGCTATCAGGCCGCGTCAAGGGGGCCGTTTTGCTTGGGCGCTGCGGTTTGGCTTTGTGTGCCCCCTTGACACGGCCTGATCGGGCTGGCGCCAGGTCGACGGGATGAGAACCGAGCCCGCCCTTGTGGGTGGGGACTTCGTTTTCTGCTGGGCGCGTTGGGTGGGCTCGGCTTGCGGTTCTCTCTCCCTACGGCGAAGCCGTGCGTGGTGGGACTACCTGGACGTCTACTTCGGACACCACTCGGCGGTGGTCTTCCCTGCGGGTCGGGCCCGGTGTCGCGTCGGCGATCCACGGGCCCTCGGTGGACGCGTCCAGGATGCCCTCGTCCAGCCAGCGGTACTCGCCGCTGAGCACCTCGCGGGCCAGTGCGCTGTCGCTGGCGTCCGTGTTGTGCCACAGGCGGCGGAACAGGTCTTCGACCCGGAGTCTTGCCTGGGCGCAGAATGCGTTGGCCAGTTCCTGGGCCGATCCGCCGTGGCCGCTCGACCTGGCGTGGACGCAGGTGGCGCTCATCGCGAACAGCTCCGCGCCGATGTCGACCAGCCTGCCCAGGAACAGCTGGCGGTGTTCCAGCGCTCCCTGCCAGCGGGTCATCGCGTAGAAGGTCTGGCGGGCGATCCTGCGGCTCGCTCGCTCGACGAACCGCAGGTGGTCGGCCAGCCGCCCGTACTCGGCGAAGCTCGACGGCAGCTGTCCCCTGCCGACGACCAGGCCCGGCAGCCAGCGGGCGTAGAAGCCGCCCGCGCGGGCCGCCGCTCTGGCCTTGGCCCTGGTGTCGGCCTTCGGGTCGATGATGTCGCCCGCGACCGACAGGTGGGTGTCGACCGCCTCGCGGGCGATGAGCAGGCGCATGATCTCGCTGGAGCCTTCGAAGATCCGGTTGATCCGCAGGTCTCGCAGCAGCTGTTCCACCGGCACGCCGCGTTCTCCCCTGGCCGCCAGCGACTCGGCCGTCTCGTACCCTCTTCCGCCGCGGACCTGGACCAGTTCGTCGGCGACCTGCCAGGCCAGTTCCGAACCGTAGAGCTTCGCCAGCGCCGCCTCGATGCGGATGTCGTGCCGGTCCGCGTCGGCCAGCCTGCCCGCGACCTCCACCACCGCCTCCAGCGCGAACGCCGAGGCCGTGATGAACGACAGCTTGCTCGCCACCGCCTCGTGCTCGCCGACCGGCCGTCCCCACTGCACCCGCTGCGCCGACCACTCCCGCGCGATCCGCGCGCACCACTTCGCCGAGGCCGCGCACATCGCGGGCAGCGACAGCCGTCCGGTGTTCAGGGTGCTCAGCGCGATCCGGAGACCTTCGCCCTCCGCGCCGATCCGGTTGGCCGCCGGGACCACGACGTCGTGCAGCCTGGTCACGCCGTTCTCGATGCCCCGCAGGCCCATGAAGGCATTGCGGTTCTCCACCGTGATCCCCTCGCTCGCGGCCTCCACCACGAACGCGGTCACGCCGCCGCGATGCCCTTCCGACTCCGGCACCCTGGCCATCACGACGAGCAGGTCGGCCAGCACGCCGTTGGTGGTCCACAGCTTGACCCCGTTGAGCGTGTAGGTGCTGCCGTCCGCGCTGGGCACGGCGCTGGCCGCCAGCCGTGCCGGGTCGCTGCCGACATCGGGCTCGGTTAGCAGGAACGCGGTGATCTCCCGGACGCAGCGCGGCAGGAACCGCTGCTTCTGCTCCTCGGTCCCGAACATCCTGACCGGCTGCGGCACGCCGATCGACTGGTGCGCCGACAGCAGCGCGCCGATCGCCGGGCTGGTGGTGCCGACCAGCATCAGCGCGCGGTGGTAGTACACCGCGGGCAGTCCGAGACCGCCGTAGGACCGCGGGATCTTGATGCCGAAGGCGCCGATGTCCTTGAGGCCGTTGATCACCTCGTCGGGGATGCGGGACTCCCGCTCGATCCGGCCCGCGTCGACCTCGGTCTCGCAGAACTCCCGCAGGCGCGCCAGGAACCGCTCGCCCTCCGGCAGCTCCTCGCCCGCGGGCAGCGGGTCGATCAGATCCAGCCGGAGGTGCCCGAGGAACAGCTCGCGGCCGAAGCTCGGCCGGTCCCACCGGGTCTGCCTGGCCGCCTCGGCGACCTGCCGGGCCTGCTGCGCGTCCACCTCCGGCCGCCGGGCGCCGGAATCCACTGCGGTCATCACTACCCCCGGAAATTTGTGATCTAGAACACAACACGGTACTACCGATCGGTAACCCGCGAAAGTCCGCCGAACGCGGATCAGCCTCCGCAAAGGCACCCTGAACACGCTGTGTGCATCAACACAGCGTTAGATAACTATTACGAGTGAGCGCTTCTCCGTTCTTGACAACCGTGCGTGTCAGACCTGACGATTCCGCTCCATGAACCTGTCGGACAGCCAGACAGCCGGACCAGTCGTCCGGCGGGTCAGCGCGATGGAGGCTGTCCTGGCGCACCTGCGCGAGGCCATCGAACGCGGCGAGTACGCGATCGGTGACAAGCTGCCCTCCGAAGCCAGCCTCGGGCGGGAGTTCGACGTCAGCCGCTCGGTCGTCCGGGAGGCGCTGCGCGCCCTCCAGGCGCTCGGGCTGACCGTCTCGCGCACCGGCAAGGGGACGTTCGTCACCGCGAACGGCCCCGCCGAGAACCCGGTCTTCGGGCCGTACTCGGCGCGGGACCTCTTCGAGGTGCGGCGCCACGTCGAAGTGCCCGCGGCCGGCTACGCCGCGCTGCGGCACAGCTCCGACGACCTGGACCTGCTCACGCACCTGCTGGAGCGGATGCAGCGGGAGACCGACAACACCGCATGGGTGGCCTTGGACTCGCTGTTCCACATCACCATCGCCCAGGCATCGGGCAACCCCGTGTTCGGCAAGGTGATAGAGGAGATCCGCGACGCGCTGGCCAGGCAGTCGGCGTTCCTCAACCAGCTCGGCGACCGCCGCGGCGGGTCCAACGTCGAGCACCGGCGGATCGTCGAGGCCATCGACGGGCGCTCCCAGGACGCCGCGACCGCGGCGATGGCGTTCCACCTCGACCACGTCGAGCAGACGCTGACCAGCATCGTCACGAAACAGACCGGGCCATCCGCCCGCACGGACGACCAGAACGGAACACCGTGACCGAACAGACAACCCGGGCCGCCGAGCCCAGGGGCGACCGCGTCGACGCAGGCGACTCCGGTTACCGCAAGACGCTCAAGACCCGCCACATCAACATGATCGCCATCGGCGGCGCGATCGGGACCGGGCTGTTCCTCGGCGCCGGCGGCAGGCTCGCGCAGGCCGGGCCGTCGCTGGCGATCGTCTACGCGGTCTGCGGGCTGATCGCGTTCTTCGTGGTGCGGGCGCTCGGCGAGATGATCCTGTACCGCCCGTCCTCGGGTGCGTTCGTCTCCTACGCACGCGAGTTCATGGGCGAGAAGGGCGCCTACACGGCCGGCTGGATGCACTTCCTGAACTGGTCGACCACCGCGATCGCCGACACCACGGCGATCGCGCTCTACGCGCACTACTGGTCCCTGTTCACCGCGATCCCGCAGTGGGTGCTCGCGCTGATCGCGCTGGCGATCGTGCTCTCGCTGAACCTGGTGTCGGTGAAGCTGTTCGGCGAGCTGGAGTTCTGGTTCGCGATCATCAAGGTCGCCGCGCTGGTGCTGTTCATGGTGGTCGGCGTCTTCCTGCTGGTCACCCAGCACCCGATCGACGGCGTCGCGCCCGGCCCGCAGCTGATCGCCGACAACGGCGGCATCTTCCCGATGGGCGTGGTGCCGATGGTGCTGATCATGCAGGGCGTGATCTTCGCCTACGCCGCGATCGAGCTGGTCGGCGTGGCCGCGGGCGAGACCGAGAACCCCGAGAAGGTCATGCCCAAGGCGATCAACTCGATCATCTGGCGGATCGGGCTGTTCTACGTCGGCTCGGTGGTCCTGCTGGCGATGCTGATGCCGTGGTCGGCCTACAGCAAGAGCGAGAGCCCGTTCGTCACGGTGCTGTCGCACATCGGCGTCCCGTACGCGGGCGACGTGATGAACCTGGTCGTGCTGACCGCGGCGATGTCGAGCCTGAACTCCGGCCTGTACTCCACCGGCCGCACCCTGCGCTCGATGTCGATGGCCGGCTCCGCGCCCAAGTTCACCGCCGCGATGAACTCGCGCCAGGTGCCCTACGGCGGAATCCTGCTCACCTCCGCCGTGTGCATCGTCGGTGTCGTGCTGAACTACCTGGTGCCGGCCCAGGCGTTCGAGATCGTGCTGAACCTCGCGGCGGTGGGCATCCTCGGCACCTGGTCCATCATCCTGCTCAGCCACCTGCTGTTCGTCCGCAAGGCCAACCGCGGCGAGCTGACCCGGCCGTCGTTCCGGCTGCCGTTCTCGCCCTACTCCGAGATCGTCTCGCTGGTCTTCCTGGCCGCGGTGCTGGTGCTGATGGGCTTCGACGAGGTCGGCCGGTACACGATCATGGCGCTGCCGCTGATCATCCTCGCACTGGTCGTCGGCTGGTTCGCCGTGCGCAGCCGGATCGACACCTCGGTCCTGGAGACGAAGGAATGACCGCTGCGCCCCGCATCGGCGTGCCCGCGCACGAGCCGCTGGTGCACCTGATGCGCGACGGTCTCGTCGAGGGCGTGCACCACGGTTCCGCCGTGGTGCTCGCCCCTGACGGTTCGGTGCTGCACCAGGCCGGTGACATCGACACCGCGTTCTACCCGCGGTCGACGGCCAAGCCGTTGCAGGCCGTGGCGATGACGCGGCTCGGGCTGTCCCTGCCGCCGGAACTGCTGGCGCTGACCGCGGCCAGCCACTCCGGTGAGCAGGTCCACCTCGACGGCACGCGGCGCATCCTGGACGCGGGCGGTTTCACCGAGGACGACCTGGGCAACCCGGCCGATCTGCCCTACGACCAGGCCGAGCGGACGAGCTGGATCGCCGCGGGCCGGGCCGCGCGCAAGCTGTCGCACAACTGCTCCGGCAAGCACGCCGCGATGCTGGCCACCGCCCGCGAGCACGGCTGGTCCACAGCGGACTACCTGGATCCCGGGCACCCGCTGCAACGCGAGATCGCCGCCACGGTGGAAGACCTCACCGGCCAGCGGATCGCCCACGTCGCCACCGACGGCTGCGGGGCACCGCTGTTCGCGGTTTCGCTGCGCGGGCTGGCGACCGCCGCCGGGCGGATCGCCGCCGCGCCGGACGGGACGCCGGAGAACCGCGTCGCGCGGGCGATCCGGGCGCACCCGGAGATGGTCGCGGGCAGCCGCCGCGACGTCACCGCGCTGATGCGGGCGGTCCCCGGGCTGATCGCCAAGGACGGCTTCGAGGCCGTCCAGATCGCCGCGCTGCCCGACGGCACCTCGATCGGCGTCAAGATCGCCGACGGTGCCGACCGCGCCCGCCCGCCGGTCACCGCCGCCGCGCTCGCGCGGGCCGGGGTCGACCCGGCCGCGCTGGCGCCCTTCACCGGCGCTCCCGGGCTGGTGGTCGTCGAGCGGCCCTAGCCCGGGCGGCCCGGCGCGGCACGACGAAAACTCCACACCATCGGGCGATCATGGTCAAGGCTGCCGCCTGGTCTGTCGACGGGTCCGTAGGGGCGTTGCTTCGAGTCAGCGACGTCCTTCGCCACGTCCGCCGACTTCGTCTGATGGGGCAGTTTGCTCACATGCGTGTTCTGTTCACCACCACGCCCGGTTGTGGTCACCTCTTCCCGATGGTCCCGCTCGCGTGGGCGCTGCGCTGCGCCGGGCACCAGGTGCTGGTCGCGGCGCCGAAACCGATCGCCAGATACGTGCGCGCCGCCGGGCTGGAGCACGTGCCGGTCGGCGGCGAGGCCAACCCGCTGGACCTGTGGCAGCAGGAGTCCGGACCGGCGGGCGACCACGCCTTCAGCGGCGAGCCGTGGGCCGCGCTGGCCGAGCGGACCGTGGAGGAGACCGTCGACCTGGTCCGGCGGTGGGATCCGCAGCTGGTGATCTCCGAGCACTCCGAGTTCTCCGGGCCGATCGCCGCCGCGCTGCACGGCGTCCCCAGCGTCTCCCACCACTGGGGCCTGCACCTGTCCGACCCGCTCGCCGAGCGGCTCTTCAGCGGTGACACCGGCGAGCGGCTGCGGCTCCTGCGCGAGCGCTTCGGGCTCATCGAGGAGGACGTCGCCGCCGACATCACCATCGACCTGTGCCCGGCGAGCCTGGTCTGCTTCGACAACACCGGCTGGCTCCCGATGCGGCACATCCCCTACGGCGGCACCGGAATCCCGCAGTCATGGCTGTGGGAACCGCGGACCCGGCCCCGGGTCTGCGTGTCCATGGGGACGGTGCCGATCGCGGCCGGGGTCGACGGGTTGCGCGAGGTCGTGCGCGGGGTGGCCGGGCTGGACGTCGAGGTCGTGCTGACCGGTGCCGGCTCCCGCAACGCGACGCTGACCGATCTGCCGGGCAACGTCCGCGCCGCCGGCTGGCTGCCGCACGACCAGGTCTTCCCCACCTGCGACGCGGTGATCCACCACGGCGGATCGGGCACCGCGATGAACTCCCTGCTGACCGGGCTGCCGCAGCTGGTCCTGCCGCAGATGTGCGACCAGTTCGAGAACGCCGAGCGGCTGGTCGCCGCCGGGGCGGCCCGCACGGTCGCGTTCGCCGACCGCTCGCCCGACGCGATAGCCCAGGAGCTGCGGCTGCTGCTCGCCGATCCGACGCACCGCCAGTGCGCGCTGCGCATCCGCTCCGAGATCGAGTCGATGCCCGCGCCGGGCGAGGTCGTGCTGGCGCTGGAGGCCTGCGCCGAGTCGCCGCTGGCCCTCGCGCCCGTCCACTCGTAACCGTCACGTCAGGAAAGCACTTTGCCCTCTCCGCAATCCCGCACACCCTACGGAATGCACCGGGTCGCCGTGCCCACTCCGCGCGGCACGGTTCTCGCGCTGCGCAACGATCCTCCGACCACGACCAGCCGCCACGCCGCCGTCATGGTCAGCGGACTCGCCGAGACCAAGGAGCAGTGGTGTCCGGTGATGCTGCGGCTCGGCCGGTCGGGGCGGCCCGCCTACTCCTACGACCACCCCGGCCAGTTCGACCCCGTCGCCGGTCCGCACACCGTCGACTCGCTCGCGTCGGACCTGCTCGCGCTGCTCGACGCGATCTCGCCGGACCGGCCGGTGCACCTGGTGGGCGGTTGCTTCGGCGGCTTCGTGGCCCGCGAGCTGGTCACCAGGGCGCCGCACCGCGTGCGCAGCCTGGTGCTGCTCGGCTCGGGCCGCAGCCTGGCGACCTCGGCGGCACCGCTGCTGCCCGACCAGGTCGAGACGGCGCTGCGCACCGAAGGGATCCGCGCGGTGTTCGACCGGATCCGGGACGACTCCGAGAAGGCCGGGCTCAGCACGCGCAGCGTGGAGCGGGTGCGGGACAGCTACCTGGCCATCCGGCCGGAGTTCCTCACCGCCTTCAGCCGGTCCGTCGCCGAGCACCGCTGCCCGCCGCGGTTCGAGCCGCCGGTACTGGTCGGCTACGGCACCGCCGACGAGATGTGGACGCCGCAGGAGCAGCGCGAGCTGGCCGCGCGGATCGGCGCGTCGGTGGCGGAGATCGAAGGCGCCGGTCACGCGGCCACCGTGACCCACCCGCGCGCCGTGTGCCAGATGCTCACCCGTTTCTGGGACACCGTCGACGACCCGGCGGGCGCCCGGGCCGAACTGGATCCGGCACCGGCATGACAGCGCTGATCTCCCCCGCCACGAGTTCCGAACGGGCCGCGCTGACGGCCTACCGCAAACTGCTGTTCTCCCGGAATCGGGACCCCTTCCCGCTCTACGCGCAGCTGCGCGAGCAGGCACCGGTGCTGCGCAGTCCGCTGCCGAACCTGCTCGGCGGCTACGTGCTCAGCCGCCACTCCGACTGCTCGGCGGCGTTGCGCAACCGCGCGCTGATGCCGTTCAGCGAGGACCACCTGGACCGGCTCATGCCCAACTGGCGCACCCGCAGCGCCAGCAGGCTGGGTTACCGCAGCGTGCTGTTCCAGCACCAGGAACGGCACTTCGAGGTCCGCAGGACGATCAACCCGCACTTCGGCCGCAGCAAGCTCGCCGAGCTGCGCGGGTTCATGACCGAGCTGGCCCAGCGGCAGGTGTCCGAGCTCGCCGAACTCGGTGCGTCCGGCCGGGTGGTCGACCTGGTGGACGCGATCACGCTGCCGTTCCCGCTCGGGGTGATCTGCCGGTTGTTCGGCGTCGACCCCCGGGCGGCCCGGCGGTTCGCCTGGTCCGGCCGCACGCTGTCCTGCTTCCTGGAAGCGGTGCAGACCCCGGCCCTGCAACGGCGGGTCGACGAGGCCGCCGACGAGCTGGTCGGGTTCTTCACCGAGCCGGTCCGGCAACGCAGGCGGGAGCCCGGCGCGGACCTGCTGTCGACGCTCGTGCGCGCCGCCGACAGCGGCGTGCTCGACGAGCGGGAATTACTCGGCAACCTGCTGCTGCTGTTCACCGCGGGCTACGACTCGTCGATCAGCTTCCTCGGCTCGGCCATCCGCATCCTGCTGGAGCATCCGCAGCAGGCGGCGATCGTGCGCGACGATCCGGACGCGGCCTCCGGGGCGGTGGACGAGCTGCTGCGCTACGACCCGCCGGTGCACATGGGCGGACGCATCGCGTCGCAGCCGGTGTGCCTGGGCGGGCAGGAGGTGCCCGCCGGTTCCCCGGTGTGGGTCCTGCTCGGCTCCGCCAACCGCGACCCGGCCTACGTCGCCGAACCGGACACGGTGGACGTCACCCGCGGTTCGCCGTCGCACCTGGCCTTCGCCGCCGGTCCGCACACCTGCGTCGGGGCGCGGCTGGCCCGGATGGAGGCCGAGGTGCTGCTTCCGCTGCTGCTGCGGCGGTTCCCGCGGATGCGGCTCGCGGGCGAACCGACGCACCGCTATCCGGGGACCGTGCTGCGCGGGGTCGACCGGCTGCCGGTGGTGCTGGAGTAGGCCGCGACCAGGTCCCAGCGGCGGCGGCGCAGCGAGACCGGGACGTCGTCGCCCCGGTCCTGGGCGTCGAGCACGAGCGCGCGGGCGCGCCGCCACCACACCAGGGTCCGCCACAGCCCGACCACCAGCATCGCCGGGAGCGCCAGCATGGCGATCCGGTAGCCGTCGGCGGGGTGGAGGCCCTGCACCGCGTCGAGCAGCAGGCCGACCAGCAGCACGCCGAGCGCGGTCGCGGAGTGGCCGCCCGCGTTGGCGACGCCGGTCGCGGTGCCGACCTGCGACATCGGGTTGTAGTCGCGCGCCAGCGCGAACGCGACCGTCGAGGCCGGGCCGCCGAAGGCGAACACCAGGAACGCCACCACCACGACCGCCAGCGGCGGGTTTCCGGCGGGCCAGGCCAGCAGCACGACCCAGCTCAGCCCGTTGACGAGCAGGTACCCGACGACCAGCGGCACGCGCCAGGCTGGCCGCCGCCCGATCAGCGCCCCCACCACCGGACCGCCGACGACCTGGCCGACGATCAGCAGGCTCAGCACCACGCTCGCCACGCCCGGGGCGATCCCCAGCCCTTCGACCAGGTACGGGAAACCCCACAGCAGCGACAGCGCGCCGGAGGTGAACATCGTGCAGAAGTGCACCCACAGCGCCAGCCGGGTGCCGGGGATCGCCCAGGCCGCGCGGACCTTGCGCAGCGTCGCGGCGGCGCCGTCCCGGCCGCCGGACGGCGGCGCGGCGTCGCGGACGAAGGCCGCGGTCACCGCCGCGTAGCCCGCGGTCACCGCACCGGCGAGCAGGAACGTCGTGGTCCAGCCGAGGTCGTCGAGGGCGCGGGCGAGCGGGAAGGTCGCCGCGACGCCGCCGAGCGCGCCCAGCGCGCTGGACATGGTCGCCACCAGGGCGTAGTTGCGGGCGGAGAAGCGCGTCGCGACCAGGCGCAGCAGGCTGACGAACATCAGCGCGTCGCCGACGCCGAGCACCGCGCGGGCGACCAGCGCCAGCGGGTAGGAGGCCGCGACCGCGAACAGCAGCTGGCCGCTGCCGAGCAGCAGCACCGCCGCCGTGATGACCCGGCCAGGGCCGAACCGGTCGGCAAGCAGGCCGGTCGGGATCTGCATCCCGGCGTAGATGCCGACCTGCAGGACCGTGAAGGCGCTCAGCGCCGCCGGGCCGACGTCGAAGCGTTCGAGCGCGAGGGGTCCGGCCACCCCGAGGCTGCCCCGGTGGAACACCGCGGCCAGGTAGGCCAGAACCGCAGCACTCCAGATCCACCATGCCCGACGCTCCGGTCGGTCGGCAGCCACGAGACCTCCCCGTTCTGAGCTTGTCGAAGAACGCTCCACTCGCACGGTACATCGTGTTGGCACCAGGGACAGTTACGCATCCGTGACGTGTAATGCAACACACAACGCCGCCGATTTCCGCCCGCGCGGCGGAGAAGTGCTCCCATGCTTGTCCATAAAGGACTGTTGAACGCTACGCAACCCGCCGTTGGCACAGCGTTCGCAGGATCCGCGAGGCGTGCGTCCACAAGGCGGAACCGCCCGCGTCCGGAAGGAGGTGGCGGACCGCTCCGGGGATCCGCGCGGCGAGATCGGCGCTGGAATCGGGCGAATGCACCGGGCTCGTGTCCTGCTCGCCGTACCAGAGGTCGACCGGCACCGCGATGTCCTCGGCCGAGAACGGCCAGTCCCGCATGCCCAGCACCACGTCCCGGGCGTATCCCGCCGGTCCCTGCGCCAGCCCCTCCCGCATCGCCCGCCGCAGCACGGCTTCGAACGCGGGCTGCCGGTACACCGCGAGGTCGAGATCGGAGCTGCTGGACAGGATCATCTTCCACAGCGCGTCGACTTCGCCGAACGCGGCGAAGAACTCCTCCGCCCGCACCGGATCCGAGTGGGCCGATCGCACCGCGTCCCGCACGTGCTCCGGCAGGACGTCGACGAACCTCGGCATCTCGTCCCCGCCCGCGACGACCGCCGCCGACGCCACGAGTCCGCTCGCGGCGCACGAGAGCGCGAACGGCGCCCCGGCGGAGTACCCGACCACCGAGAACCGGCCCCAGGCCCGCTCGTCGGCCAGGGCGGCGATGTCGTCGGCCCAGTCGAGCAGGGTCCGCCCCGGCACCGGATCGGAGATCCCGAGTCCCGGCCGGTCGACCGAGATCAGCCGGACGCCCAGCTCGCCGACGACGTCGGTGCCGAAACCGAGGCTGCGGCTCTGCGCCGCGCCGGGGCAGAACAGCACCGCCGTCCCGTCCGGCGGGCCCCATTCCGCCCAGCCGAGCCGTCTTCCGGTCGCGAGGCGGGTGCTGCCCAGGCGGGATGCTTCGTTCATCCGGATCTCCACCGGGCTCACCATGCCCGAGCACCGCGGCTGGTGCATCCGGATTACCGCACGCCGCCGGTCGACGCGCTCCGCGAACAGCCGACGTCCACAAAGGACTAAATCGCGCGCACCGCGAGCAGGCTGTCACCGCCGGCGCGCTGAATTCGAGGCAACCCGGACAGGTCCCGCAGCGTGGAAGGTACGCCGCCGCAAAACACCTTGGGGTCTGGGAGGAAAGGCGGCACCCCGCAACCGATCTGGGAGGCGAGAGCCATGTTCACGAAGCGCGTTTTCGCGGTGTCGGCCGCCGGTGTGCTGGCCGCGATGTTCAGCGGTGCCGTCGCGTCCGCGCAGCCGCAGGACCCGGTCCAGGCCATGGCAGAGGCTTGCGACGAGGGGAAGCTCTGCGTGTGGGAAGGGGCCAACGGGCAGGGCAAGCGCGTTGATTTCTACGTGTGCCAGTGGGAGGAGGTCCAGCGCCACGGGCTGAGCCGGGTCGGGTCCTTCGTCAACAACCAGACCGACGGGACGGTGGCCGCCTTCCACGGCCCGGACCCGGCGAACCCGACCGGCCCCTGGATCGAGCAGTACCGCTCGACCGCCTTCGAAATCCGGGACGACGACAGGGGATTGGGCACCTACGGCATCCAGGTCTGCTGACCCGCCGTGCGGCCACCACGCCCACGTGGTGGCCGCACCTGGTCAGGAACTGGCGGCCGGGGCGAACGGCACGGCCGGGGTCGCCTCGGCATCGCCCGCGGGGTGCTGCCACAGGCCCTTGCGGGCCAGGATCGGCAGAACTCCTTCGCCGAACCAGTAAGCCTCCTCCAGGTGCGGATGCCCGGACAGCACGAACTCGTCGATGCCGACGGCGTGGTACTCCTCGATCCGCTCGGCGACCTCGGCGTGGCTGCCCACCAGCGCGGTGCCCGCGCCGCCGCGCACCAGCCCGACACCGGCCCACAGGTTCGGGTAGATCTCCAGGTTCGAGGTGGAACCGCCGTGCAGTTCCAGCATCCGCTTCTGGCCCTCGGACTCGCTGCGCGCGAGCCCGCCCTGCACCCGCGCGATGGTCTCCGGGTCGATCGCGTCGAGCAGCCGCCGCGCCTCGGCCCACGCCTGCTCGGAGGTGTCGCGGCTGATCACGTGCAGCCGGATGCCGAAGCGCGGGTCGCGGCCCTGCCCGGCGGCCAGCTTGCGCACCCAGGCGATCTTCTCGGCGACCTGCGCCGGCGGCTCGCCCCAGGTCAGGTACACGTCGGCGTGCTTGGCCGCCACGTCACCGGCGGCGGGCGAGGAACCGCCGAAGTAGATCTCGGGCACCGGGTCCGGGGTCCGCCGCAGCTCGGCGCCCTCGACCTGGACGTGCTCGCCGTCGAGGTCCACCCGCTCGCCGCGCCACAGCCCGCGCACGACGTGCAGGAACTCGTCGGTCCGGGCGTACCGGGCGTTCTTGTCCAGGAAGTCGCCGTAGGCGCGCTGCTCCTGGCTCTCCCCGCCGGTGACCACGTTGAGCAGCAACCGGCCGCCGGAGTGGCGCTGGAAGGTCGCGGCCATCTGCGCGCCGAGCGTCGGCGAAAGCAGCCCGGGGCGGAAGGCGACCAGGAACTTCAGCCGCTCGGTGACCTCGGTGAGCATGGCGGTCGACAGCCACGCGTCCTCGCACCACGCACCGGTCGGGGTCAGCGCGCCGACGAAGCCCAGCTGCTCGGCGCTGCGCGCGATCTGCCCGAGGTAGCCCAGGGTGGCGGGCCGGGAGCTGGACGCGCTGGTCACCGCCACGCCGTGACCGCCGCCGACGAGGTAGCGGCTGTCGCCGTAGGTGGGCAGGAACCAGTGGAAGGTGAGCGGGCTGGACACGCGGTCCTCCTGGGAAGCGCCAGTGGTTAATCCACTGTGGATAGACGGGTTCCGGGACGGGTCACCGGCAACACGCCTGCGCCGTCACGCGCAGGAAGTCGACGTGACGGCGCTTGGTCAGGCTGGCGCTTCGCACCCGCTCATACCAACATCGGGCAGTGGCGCGGTCAACGCGGTCTCACAACTCGGACACCTCGCCGATCCACCCGGTCACCGACCGGTGCCGGGGCTGCCAGCCGAGCTCCCGCGCGCGGGTGGAGCGGACCCGGCTGTTGGACCCCAGGGCGTAGACGGCCCGCTCGTAACCCCATTCCGCGATGGCCGATTCGAGGTCCCACGCCTCCGGCTGCCCGACACCGAGGCGGTCCGCGACGGCCTGCGCGATGGCGCCGAAGGATTCCTCGCCGCTCTCGACGAAGTGGAACGAGCCGCCGGGCGCGGATTCCAGCGCCAGCAGGTAGAGCTCGGCGACGTCGTCGACGTGCACGTTCGACCAGATGTTGCGGCCCGGCCCGACGTGCCGGACCACGCCGCTGCGCCTGGCCTGCGACACCAGCCGCGGTACCTGCACGCTGTCGCGCGCGGGACCGCGCCCGTGGCCGTAGATCAGCGTGTTGCACAGGACGACCGTGCGGACACCCCGGTCGGCCGCCGCAAGCAGGAAGCGGTCGATCTCGACCCGGTGCGCCTTGTCCGGCGTCGGTTCCCAGCCACCACCGGGCAGCACGTCGGCCTCAGTGAACACCCGGTCCGACGCCTCTCCCCCGGCGTTGTCCCCGACGATGCTCGAACCGCTGGTCTGGAGCAGCGGTTTCCCCGTTCCGGCAAGGGATTCGACCAGCACCTCGACCGCGCCGCGGTGGTCGCTGCTCGCGGCGTTGACCACCGCGTCGGCCTCCCGCGCAGCACCGGCCAGCACCTCGGCGTCGTCGAGATGGCCCAGCACGGGCTCGAGGCCGAAGCCGCGGAGCGCGGCAGCCTTGTCCTCGGTGCGCGCGAGCCCGACGACCTGGTGACCGGCTTCGACCAACCGGACCGCGACGGTCCCCCCGATGAATCCGGTGGCCCCGGTGACGAACACCCGCATGAGTCCTCCTGCACGGCAGACAAATTAATTGCAGGCGCCCATATTGTGCGCGCGCCATCTTCTCTGTCAATCGGCTGGAACCGATCCGGGGCCGTGGGCGTCGCACGGGATGAGTTCACCGCCCGCGGGCGGTTGCGGAACCGACCACGAAGATGAGGAGATCCGGTGCGACGTCTGATCGCCGTGCTGGCACTGGTCGCCCTGCCGCTCGCGGGGTGCGGCAGTGCGGAACCGGACGGTGGCGGCGGGACTGCTCCTCCGCCGCCACCTCCGGCCGACACGTTCGACCTGGCCGAGGCGATGGCGCGGATCGAGTCCTCCGGGTTCACCCCGGCTCCGCCCGAGGGCCCGCTGCCCGGCCCGGTCCGGGCGATCCACTCGACCTGCACCGGCAGCGCGAATGGCCGGTGCCAGGAGGTCTTCGTCTTCCACAGCCGCGATCTGGTCGGCAGCGTGCACGCGGGCCTGATGCGGATCACCGGTCAGAACGGCACCCAAGTTTCGCTGGAACTGCCCCGGTACGCGCCCGGCGGTCCCGGTTGCTGCCCGAGCGGAACCCCGTCGCCGCACACCCTCCGCGTCGAGGCGGGCAAGCTGGTCGCCGATCCGCCGATCCCCGAGGACCCGAACGGCCACGGCGATTCCTGATCCTCAGTGGACGGTCAGCTGACGACCTGGCCGAGCACCGCGCCGAAGACGTCCCGGTCCACCACGGCCGAGTCCTCGGCCAGCCACTGCCCGATCTCCCGGACGAACTGCTCGGGCGTGAGCGGCGAACCCGCCGGGTCGACCTGCTCGCCGGTGGTCACCTCGCCCGCCCGGCTCGGGTAGATCAGCACCGCACCCCGGATCTCGACCTCGGGCAGCAGTTCGGCGAAGGCCGCGACCCCCTCCGGCAGCCGGGTTCCGCCGCCCCGGAACGGATGCCCGTTGCGCCACAGGCCGCCGTCCTCGTCGGCGGCGTAGTGGCCGGGCAGCCACCGCTTCGACTCGATGAGCACCAGCCGGTGCCCGCACAGCACGGCGTGGTCGATGTCGGCGAACACCGAGTCCGGCCAGGCCAGTCCGTGGAAGATCCGGACCCCCGGCAGCCGGGTCAGGTAGGTGGTCAGCAGCTCCGAGGTGAGCCGCTTGGGCTGGGCGTCGTGCTCGTCGTCCGGGCGCCCGAAGACCCGGCGGTGCCGGAACTCGGCGGCGAACAGCCGGTCGACCCTGCGGGCGGCCAGGAACCGGCGCAGCAGCAACAGCACCACCACGCCCGCGGCGACCAGCAGCGCCAGCCATCCCGCCAGCAGGACGGAGGTCAGCTCCACCGCCAGGCCGGCCAGCAGCAGCACCGTCCAGCCGCCGACCAGCGCCAGCAGCGGCGCGCGGTCCGGGCCGGTGACCGGGACGTAGCGGACGCGCTGGTCCGGGTCGACCTGGTCCCACCACGGGATGTCGTCCGGGCTCAGCCTCGGCAGCCCCGGCGTGAAGTTCGGGTCGTCGCCGAACTCCCGGCGCCGGGCCGGACGCGCCGGACGCACGCGCACCGGCGCCGCGGGGACGTCCCCGGCGCCGTCGTAGTCCGCGCGGCGCACCGGATCGTTGAGCGTCTCGTACGCCTCGCGCAGCAGCCGGAAGGTGCCGGCGGTTCCGCCCACGTCCGGGTGCATCGTCCTGGCGAGGGTCCGGTACGCCGACTTGATCTGCGCCGGCGTGGCCCCGCGGTCCACGCCCAAGAGCTCGTAATAGTCGACTCCGCGCACGAACTCGCCCACCTCCCAGAACCGGCGGGCACATGATATTGGCCGCCCGGTGATCAAGATCAACCAGATGGGCAATTTCGCCGGATCGGCCGCACGGGCCGGCGTTTCCGGTGCTAGTCCTGCTCGTCCTCGATCTCCACGACGATCTGGCCCGCCGACACCTCGGCGCCGTCGTCGAGCGGGATGCGGGTGACGGTGCCGCTGTGCTCGGCCCGCACCGGGTTGAAGGTCTTGACCGCCTCGATGAGCGCGATGGTCTGGCCGGCGTCGACGTGGCCGCCCTCGGAGACGTAGGGAGCGGCGTCCGGCGACGGCCTGCGGTAGAACACGCCCGGGCTCTGCGCTTTCACGGTGGACATGCCAGTACCGTGCCCCGGCCCGCGCCGGACCGCCACCGGGATCAGCCCGCCCGCCGGAACCACCAGCCGATCAGCCCGCCCGCCACCAGGGGGATCCAGAACACCAGCACGCGGAACACCACGACCGCCGCGGCGGCGATCCCGATCGGCGTGCCGTAGGAGACCAGCACGGCCACCGCCCCGAACTCGACGAAGCCGATCCCGCCCGGCATCACCCCGACGATCCCGAACAACGTCGACACCGCGTAGGCCACCAGCGCGACGAGCGGTTCGCTGCCCGCACCCACGGCGGCCATCGACGCCCAAAGCAGCGCGGCGCCCAGCACGTCGACCGCCACCGCGAAGCAGAGCGCGGGCACGCTCGCGCGGGGCCGGGCGCGGATCGCGGCGACGGCGTCGTAGAGCTCGTCGGCACCGGAGGTGCTGTGCGGGCGCGGCGGCCTGCCGAGCAGGCGGTCGAACGTCCGGGCGGGCAGGGTCCACAGCCTGCGCACGACCTCCCGGCTGCGCACGGCGGCCACCAGCGCGGCGATCCGCACCACCAGCCCGGCCAGGAAGATCACCACCGCGACCACTTCCGGGCGAGTCAGCCTGCCGTCGGCCCACACCACGACCAGCCCGGCCGCGAGCGTGACCACGAAGGCGACCTCGGCGAGCTGGGCCGCCGCGAGGTAGGCCGCGGTGACCCGCCCGGTCGGCGAGCCGCGCCTGCGGGCGTCGACGGTGAAGGCCGCCAGCCCCGCGACGTTGCCGGACTTGATCGCGAGGTTCAGCGCGATCGACATCAGCGTCACCGGCACCAGCCCGCCGAGCTCGGCGTAACCGCCGGTGCCGACCATCCGCCGCGCGGAGGCGTGCAGCAGCGTCCAGTCCAGCCACCACAGCGCCAGCAGTCCCAGGCCCGCCGACAACCAGTAGCCGTTGGCGGTGCGCAGCGCGTGCGCCGCTGCCGGGACGTCCTTGCGGTTGGCCCACACCACCAGCACCACCGCGGCCAGCACGGCGACGGCAACGGCCAGCCGGAGCCACCGATTCCGCATCCGGCCAGCGTCGCAGCTCAGCGGACCGCACGCAGCCAGTCCTCTGTGGACAGCGGAAATCCGCTACCGGGAAGGCTCCCCGGTTCGGCAGAATGCCGCCGATGGAGCTGTTCCTGGAAACCGAGCGGTTGCTGCTGCGCCGGATGACCGACGACGACCTCGACGAGTTGTCCGCGCTGCACAACGACCCCGACGTCATGCGCTACCTCAACGGCGGCAAGCCGGTCGGCCGCGCCGAGATCGAGAGCTGGCTGGGTCGGGTGCGGGAGCTGTACGCGCGGTACGAGGGTTACGGGTACTGGCCCGCGATCGAGCGGTCCACCGGCGCGTTCCTCGGCTGGTTCCTGCTCCGCCCGAAGGACACCGACGAGCCCGGCCACGTCGAGCTCGGCTACCGGCTGCACCGGTCCGCGTGGGGCCGCGGCTACGCCACGGAGGGCTCGCTGGCGCTGCTCCGCAAGGCCTTCGACGAGCTGGGCGCGCACCGCGTCTACGCCCACACCATGGTGGTCAACCACGCCTCCCGGCGGGTCATGGAGAAGATCGGCCTGCACCACGTGCGCACCTTCGACGGCGACTTCCCGGAGCCGATCGAGGGCAGCGAGCACGGCGAGGTCGAGTACGCCATGGACCTCGCGGGCTGGGCCGCGCGGAGATAGTCGCCATCAGGTCGTGATCCAGCGGGCCCGGAGCGGCTAGAATCACGGCGGACCTCGAGCTGGCCGCGAGGGGTGTCGGCGCCACCTGACGCCCACGAGCGGCTTTCGGGGTGGCCAAAAAGGGAGGGGCGGCGCCACCGTCGCCCCGGCCACCCGCGTGGGAGACCCGCTGACCTGACCCAGGTCAGCGGGTTTTTCGCCGTCCGGGGCGCCCGCGCTGACCGAGCCGGGGCCGGTCCCCGAGGCGATGATGGGCGGATGGACGTTACCGAGGTCCTGCTGCCCGGGGTGGGACTGCGCTACGAGTTCACCACCGAGGAGGGGCAGCGCCTCGGCGTGGTGGCCCGCCGGTCCGGCGACTTCGAGTTCGTCGCCTACTCCGGCGACGACCCCGACGAGGTGCTGTCGCTGTTCCGGCTCGGCCCGGAGGAGGCCGACGCCGTCACCGAGATCCTCGGCGCGCCGCGGATCGCCGAGCGCTTCGCCGACCTGACCCGCGAGGTTCCCGGGCTCAACGCGGGCCAGGTGGAGGTCACCGCCGGATCGCCGTTCGCGGGCCGGACGCTGGGCGAGACCCGCGCCCGGACCCGGACGGGCTCGTCGATCGTCGCGATCGTGCGCGGCGAGGACGTCATCGCCTCGCCCGGACCGGAGCAGCGGCTGCGGGCCGGGGACATCCTCGTGGTGATCGGAACCCAGCAGGGCATCACCGGTGTGGAACACATCCTCGCGAGCTGAGTCCGGTGCACACCTCGGTCGCCCTGCTGATGGAACTCGGCATCGTGCTGGCCGCACTCGGCGCGGCGGGCACGCTGACCCGGCGCTTCGGGGTGTCGCCGGTGCCGCTGTACCTGCTGGTCGGGCTGGCCATGGGCGAGGGAGGGCTGGCGCCGCTGCCTGCGGCGGGCGAGTTCGTGGAGGTCGGCGCGTCGATCGGGGTGGTGCTGCTCCTGCTCAGCCTGGGGCTGGAGTTCTCCGTCGAGGAGTTCACCGTCACGCTGCGCAGGCACGTGCCGTCCGGGCTGGTGGACCTGGTCGCCAACGCCGCGCCCGGCGCGGTCGCGGGCTGGCTGCTCGGGCTGGGCGGCACCGGGATCGTGGCGCTGGCCGGGGTGACCTGGGTGTCGTCGTCGACGATCGTGTCCCGGCTGCTCGACGACCTGCACCGGCTGGGCTACCGGGAGACGCCGGTGGTGCTGTCGATCCTGCTGCTGGAGGACTTCGCGATGGCGGTCTACCTGCCGGTCCTGACGGTGCTGGCCGCGGGCGGCGGGGTGCTGCGCGGGGTGGCCAGCGTCGCGGTGGCGCTCGGCGTGCTGGCGGTCGCGCTGGTGGCCTCGCACCGCTGGGGGCACCGGGTCGGCCACCTCGTCGACGACCGCGACACCGAGCAGCTGCTGCTGCGGATCGTCGGGCTGGCCCTGATCGTCGCGGCCGCCGCGGAGCTGGCCGGGACCTCCGCCGCCGTCGGCGCGTTCCTGGTGGGCCTGGCGGTGACCGGCCCGCTGGCAGGCCGCCTGCGCACCGTGATCGCTCCGCTGCGCGACCTGTTCGCCGCCGCGTTCTTCCTGGCCATCGGACTTTCGGTGCCGCCGGCTTCGCTGGTCCCGCTGCTGCCGGTGGCGTTGCTGCTCGCGGTCGTGTCGACCGGGACCAAGATGCTGACCGGGTGGTACGCGGCTGCGCGCCAGGGGTCGGGGCTGCGCGGGAAGCTGCGCGCGGGGACCGTGCTGAGCGTCCGGGGCGAGTTCTCGATCATCATCGTCGGGCTGGTCGCGCTGCCCGGCAGTCCGCTGGGACCGCTGGGACCGCTGGCGACGGCCTACGTGCTGGTGCTGGCAGTCGCCGGGCCGTTGCTGACCTGGTGGGTCAGCCCTCCTTCGGTTCCCCGGTTCCGGGCTCGGCCTTCGAGGTAGTGGGTTCCGGGGTGCAGTGGGCTTCCGGGGCTCTCGCCAGCCCCCGGCCCCCGGCGGGTCTGGTCCTTCCGCTAGCGGCGGCGCAGTTCGCTCGTGACCGCGGTGCGTGCGACCAACCGTCCTTTGTGGAACACCACGCGGTCCTCCGTCGCGTGGGCGACGGCCGCACCGAGGTCGCCCGCGCGAACCGCCAGCAACTCCGCCGGGCCGCCCGGGCGCAGCTCCGCCAGCGACAGCCCGAGCACCGCCCGCGCTCGGAGCAATGCCGAACGCTGGCGCTCAGAAGAAGAAATTCCCGCCACACAGCGCCAGAGTGGACTTAATTTCCGTGCAATCGTCGGTTGACGGCCATTCTTCCTATTCGTAAGGTCTGCGCACCGATTGTGATCCACCACACGGGGGACCCGGTGCTCGGGCGCCGGCACCACTGGTTCACCATCTGTCCCGCCGCCGGAAACCTTCACCACGACGAGGAGTACCGCATGCCGCTGGATGCACGCATGCTGCTGCGTCGCAAGCCGATCAGCACCCTGCACGCCGAGACCGGAACCGACACCGGTGGCGGTGAACTGCGGCGCTCGATGGGCGTGGTCCGGCTGACCATGATCGGCGTCGGCTCCACCGTCGGCACCGGCATCTTCATCGTCCTCAACGAGGCCGTCCCCAAGGCCGGACCGGCGGTCGTGCTGTCGTTCGTGCTCGCGGGCGTCACCGCCGCGCTGACCGCGCTGTGCTACGCCGAGCTCGCCTCCAGCATCCCGGTCTCCGGCGCCTCCTACACCTACGCCTACGCCACGCTCGGCGAGATCGTCGCCTACGTCGTCGGCGCCTGCCTGGTCCTCGAATACGGCGTCGCGGCCTCAGCGGTGGCCGTCGGCTGGGGCGAGTACCTCAACCGGCTCCTCGGCGACACAGTCGGCTGGCAGCTGCCGGAAGCGCTCAGCGCGCCGCCCGGAGAGGGCGGGATCGTCAACGTGCCCGCCGCGGTGCTGGTGCTGCTCTGCTGCTTCCTGCTGGTCCGGGGTGCCCGCGAGTCGGCGACGATCAACGCCGTCACGGTGTTCATCAAGCTCGCCGTGCTGATGCTGTTCGTCGTGGTCGCGCTGATGGCCTTCTCCGACGACAACGCGCGGCCCTTCGCCCCGTTCGGCGTCGCGGGCATCGGAACCGCCGCGTCCACGGTGTTCTTCTCCTACATCGGCATGGACACCGTCTCCACCGCGGGCGAGGAGGTCCGCAACCCGCGGCGGACGCTGCCGCTGGCGATCTTCTGGTCGATCGTCATCGTCACCACCGTCTACATCCTGGTCGCGGTCGCGGGCATCGGCGCCCAGCCGTGGCAGCTGTTCGAGGGCCAGGACGCGGGCCTGGCCGCGATCCTGGGCAACCTCACCGGCGCGGGCTGGGCGGCGATCGTGATCGCGGCGGGCGGGGTCATCTCGATCTTCGGCGTGACCCTGACGACGATCTACGGCCAGACCCGGGTGCTGTTCTCGATGGGCCGCGACGGCATGCTCCCGGAGAGCTTCCACAAGGTGCACCCGCGCAGGCGGACCCCGGTGCGCAACACGCTGATCGTGTCCGCCTTCGTCGGGCTGCTGGCCGCCGTGGTGCCGCTGAGCACCCTGGCCGACCTGACCAGCATGGGCACGCTGGTGGCCTTCACCGTGGTCTCGGCGGGCGTCATCGTGCTCCGCCGCACCCGGCCGGACCTGGAGCGCGGGTTCCGCGTCCCGGGCGGCCCGGTCGTCCCGGTGCTGAGCATCGCCGCCTGCCTGTACCTGATCTACGAGCTGCCCGTCGAGACCTACCTGATGTTCGCCATCTGGCTCGCGGTGGCGCTGACCTGGTACTTCGGCTACTCGGTCAAGCACAGCAAGCTCGCGCGAGAATGGTCCGGTGGGCACGGCAGGCAGGCCGACGCTGCGGGTGCGGATCGCTCCTGAGCTGCGGCTGTTCACCTCGCGCCGGAACCGGGGCGGGCCGGTCCGGCTGCCGCACGACCCGACCGCGACGCTGGGGCACCTCGCCGAGTCGCTGGGCGTGCCGCTGACCGAGGTCGGGGCGCTGCTGGTGGACGACGTCCCCGCAGGCCCCCGGCAGCGCTGCGAGGCCGGGACGACCGTCGAGATCCGCCCGGTCCCCCGCCCGCAGCCCGCGTCGCGGTTCCTGCTCGACGTGCACCTGGGCAAGCTCGCCCGGCGCCTGCGGCTGCTGGGCGTCGACACCGCCTACCGCAACGACGCCGATGACGACGAGCTGATCGAGGAGGCCGCCGACGACGGGCGGATGCTGCTCACCCAGGACCGCGGCCTGCTCTGCCGCCGCGCGCTGCGCGCGGGCGCGTACGTGCGCGGGGCGGACCCGGCCGAGCAGCTGGCCGACGTGCTGGACCGGTTCGCACCGCCGCTGGCGCCGTGGACGCGGTGCACGTCGTGCAACGGCGAGCTCGACGCGGTCGCGAAGTCCGAAGTGGTCGCCGAGATCAGGCCGGGCACCCGGCGGTTCTACGACGACTACGCGCGGTGCCGCGCGTGCGGGCGCGTCTACTGGCGCGGTGCGCACGCGCGGCGGATCAACGCGATGATCGACGCCGCCAGGCTTCAGCTGACGAACTCGCGGACGCGGTCGTAGACACCGCGGTCGCGGATCAGGTTCACGTGCGTCACGCAGCCGACCTCGACGTTTTCCGCGCCGTCCAGCTTGGCGCTCTCCGGTGGGCGGATCGCCTCGTCGCATGAGGACCAGAACGCGCCGTAGCGCACCGCACCCGGGGTCTCGTCACCGGCGTTGAGCTCGTTGAGGAACGCCGAGCCGGGCCGCATGTCCTGGCACGGCACCGCGTTGCACAGCAGGGCCGAGTCCGTCCCGTGGTTCGGCCCGCCCAGGCTCACCCAGTCGTCGACGACGTCGGCGCCGCCGAGGAACTTCACCCAGTGCCGCGAGCTGAGACCACCCATCGAGTGCGTGACCACGTCGACCTTGTCCGCCCCGGTCCTGGCCCGCACGTCGCGTACGTACGTGGAAAGCCGGTTCGCGATGTCCACATTGGATATGTCGCTGGGATATTCGAACGCGTGCAGCCGGTCCTGGCCGTAACCGGCCTCGGTGAACCAGCCCTTCATGTCGTTCCACGCGGCGGCGTTGCCCAGGTAGCCGTGCACGAACACGATCGGGTCGCCCGCCGCCGCCATCGCCGGCTGAGGCACCAGCGCGCTGCCCGCCACCACCGCCACCACCGCCGCCGTCCGGAGCGCAGAAATCATCCGTTCCTCCCGGAAAAAGTGCTGATCAGGTCGACGTCAAGGTAAGTGGAGGCCATTCCCGCCGCACCTCGTCACAAGCCCCGTACGGGCGATAATCGCGGCCATGGAGAACACGGTCAGCGGGGTCGACTTCCCGCTCTGCGCCCAGTGCGGCGTGCAGTACCCGAGCCCCCGGTCCACGTGCTTCATCTGCGACGAGGAACGGCAGTACGTCCGCTGGGACGGTCAGCTGTGGACCTCGCTGCGCGAGCTGCACGCGGGCGAGCACCGCCCCCGGATCGAACCGGAGGGCGACCGCGTCATCGGGGTCGGCGTCGAACCGAGGTTCGCCATCGGACAGCGGGCGCTGCTCGTGCGGGCCGACGGCGGCAACGTGCTGTGGGACTGCGTGCCCTATCTCGACGACGAGATGATCGAGCGGATCAGCGACCTCGGCGGTCTCACCGCCATCGCGATCAGCCACCCGCACTACTACAGCGCGATCGTGGACTGGGCGCAGACCTTCGACGTGCCGGTCTACCTGCACGCGGCCGACCGGCAGTGGGCGCCGCGCGTCGACGACCACGTGGTGTTCTGGGAGGGCACCAGCCGCGAGATCGCCGACGGCCTCACGCTGGTCAACCTCGGCGTGCACTTCGCGGGCGGCAGCGTCCTGCACTGGCGGGACGGCGAGGGCGGGCGCGGCGCGCTGCTCACCGGCGACATCGTGCAGGTGGTCGAGGACCGCAGGTGGGTCAGCTTCATGTACAGCTACCCGAACCTGATCCCGGAACGCCCGGAGGTGGTCCGCGAGGCGGTGCGCAGGCTGGAGCCGCTGGCGTTCGAACGCCTCTACGGTGCGTGGTGGCGCAAGGTCGTGGACTCCGACGCCAAGCAGGCGGTCCACCGCTCCGCCGAGCGCTACCTGCGCTTCATCCGAAGTGGTGACTGAGGTTCGAGAGCGGTCTCCGCGGCGGTTTCCGGCTGTATGTTCCTCGCGGACCTGACCCGGAAACGTGAAGGCTGTGGCGCAGTGATGAGGAAACTCGTACCGGTGGCCAGCGTGCTCGCGGTGGCGCTCGCCGGGTACGCGGGCGCGTACCGGCTCGGCCGCTGGCTCGACGAGCCGGGCACGGCGACCGAAACCGACCAGGACGACCGGCCGTCCCGGTCCCGCGAATCCGAACCGGGCACCGCATCGGACTGAAGGCTGGTGAAGCGGCGCAGCCGCTTGGCCCACCCGGGCAACCGGCACCGCCGCGGGTTCTCAGGCGCCCTCTGGCGAGGACAGCTTTTTCGCTCGTATCGGACATACGTGCGCAAAAGATCCCGCAGCCAGAGGGCGCCTGAGGTTCCGCTACCCGCACCGCTACCGAAGACGGGTGCGAGATTCAACCCTCAGCCGATGGCGGCGGTGAGGGTCGGCAGGTAGCCCTCCGAGTAGCCGCTGGCGTTGGGGTGGAACGACTCCTGCAACGGGTTGCTCGGGCCGTTGATCCACTCCGAGTCGCTGCACACGCCGTGGCCGTCGAAGACCTCGCGGGGGTCGGCGAAGGTGAAGCCCGCCGCCTCGGCCCGCTCGCTGATGACGCCCGCGAGCACGTCGGCACCGGCGTTGATGCGCTGCCGCTTGGCCTCCGAGAAGCCCGGGATGCCGCAGTCCCCGGTCGGCTGGTTCAGCCGCGGGTAGCCGAGCACGACGACCTGGGCGTTGGGCGCGGCCTGCTTGATGTTGGCGTAGGTGGTGTCGAGCTTGCCGGGCAGCTCCGAGCGGCCCTTCTCCTCGGCCGCCGAGACCGCGCTGTCGCAGCTGTCGTCGCTGCCGAGCAGGCAGTCCTGGACCACGCCGGAGAACCCGACGTCGTTGCCGCCGACCGAGATCGTGACCAGCGTGGTGTCGGCGCCGAGGCCGGAGAGCTGGTCGGCGTTGACGTCGTCGGTGGTCGCACCGGAGCAGGCGTTGAAGGTCAGGGCCGCGCCGTTGGCGTCGGCCCACAGCTGGGCGTAGGACTTGGGGCTGCGCAGGCAGTCCCCGCTGTCCTCGAAGTACTCCCGGCTGCCGACGCCGGAGGAGTACGAGTCACCGAGGGCGACGTAGTTGGGGGCGGCTTCGGCGGCGAGCGCCGGGGCGGCGAGGGCGAGCGTCATGGTCGCCGCCGCGGTGGCGCACAGGGTCTCCCGTAAGTAGCGCATACAGCCTCCGGGATTCGGAAAACGGGAAGAACAAACGGGACGCGCCGATTGAACGAGAATTTCCGATCATCCAGGAGAACTTGGCGTATACCCGCCAGTAACGCCCGGTTCCCGGCGGGCAACGGCGCCATGGGGCGCCCGCCGCCGGAACGAGGCCGATTGCGCCGAACGGCGGCTCAACCCGTCAGATCCGCTGTGGATCGGTGCGTTCGCCGCCGTGCAGCTGGTCCAGCGAGCGCCCCGCGGAGTCCGGCATGAACACCGCGCCGATCACTCCGAACAGGACCAGCATCGCCATCATCACCGCCGACATGCCCGCGACGCCGAACGACGACGTCACCATGGCGGGCACGAGCATGCTCCAGAACCCGAGCGCGATCCGGGACACCGCGAAGGTCAGGCCCTGAGCCGTGCCGCGCAGCATCGTCGGGAACATCTCCTGCGACCAGAGCTTGTAGAACGACTCCCCCGCGCACGCCGCGCCGACGCCGAACAGCACGACGTTGACCGCCGCGACGCCGACGCCGACCGGGAACAGCACGAACGCACCGAGCGCGACCACCTGCAGCAGCGCACCCACAACGAACACCGGCCTGCGGTGGCGGCTGTCGCTGAGCGGCATGAACAGGAAGACGACGGCGAGCATGGTCACCGCGGAGTTCAGGCTCTGCAACGCCACGCTCGTCGCCTGATCGACCGCGCCCGCGCGTTGCAGGATGTAGGGCAGGAAGGCGCCGTTGGTGCCCGCGGCGATGTTCCACAGCAGGTACACCGAGCCCGTGAACAGCAGGGCGTTGCGGTAGCGCGGAGTCAGCAGGTCGCGCAGCCTGCTCGCGGCCACCGCGTCCGCACCGGCCGCCTCGGTCCACCGCGCGGACTCGACGATTCCCCGGCGCAGGAACCAGGTGACGACCGCGACCACGGCCAGGTGCGCGAAGACGATGCGGATGCCGAGCAAACCCAGCGGTGCCAACACGAACGCCAGCAGCAGGGTCAGCATCGGCCCGAGGGTCCAGGCGAACTGCGCGAGCCCCAGCAGCCTGCCCCGCGAGCGCCCCGGCGAGAACTCCGCGACCAGCGCGAGCGAGGTCGGCAGGTCGGCGCCCACCGCGAGACCGACGATCACGTAACCGACGAACAGCATCGGCAGGTTGACCGCGAACACGATCCAGGCGATGCCGAAGGCGAACACCAGCAGGTCCCACGCGTAGATCCGCTTGCGCCCGAACAGATCGCCGAGCCTGCCGCCGATCAGCGCCCCGACCGCAGCCGAGATCGCGTTGGAGCTGAACGCGGCCAGCAGCCCCACGGTCGTCGACCCGAGGCCGAGGTAGGACTCCCAGAGCGGGAGCCCGGCCGCGGCGGCCACGATCGACCCCGCGTCGATGTAGGACGCCATCGCCGCCAGCGCGGCCCACCGCCAGTGCTGCCGGGTCGGTCTGCCGTCGTCGGGACCAGTGGTCATCACGTTCTCCCCTCAGGCGTTTCTGCGGGTATACCCGAGCAACGCGCGGAGGAGGAGCCGGCGACGGGAAAATGACGCCAGAAGGGCAATGCCGGAGGGCGGCTGAGGTTGCGCCGCGCAGGACCCGTCCTCAGGAGCGGTCGATCAGCGTCGAGGCACGCACCACCAGCTCCGGCTCGAACACGACCCGCTCGTGCGTGTGCGGATCCCCGGAGGTCTCGTTGAGCAGCAGCTCCGCGGCGGTGCGGCCCATCCGGAACGCGGGCTGGCGCACCGAGGTCAGCGGAACCGCCGCGGCCGCGGCGAACTCGATGTCGTCGTAGCCGATCAGCGCCATCTCCTGGGGCACCCGCACCCCGGCGCTGAACATCGCCTGCAGCACGCCCAGCGCGAGCAGGTCGTTGGCGCAGAACACGGCGGTCGGGCGGTTGCGCATGCCCAGCACCCGCGCGCCCGCGTCCCGGCCGGACGCGACGTCCAGCGACGGCACCTCCAGCACGGACAGCACCGACTCGTCCATCCCGGCGTTGCGCAGGGCCCGCAGCGCGCCCTCGTGCCGGTCGCGGCACTGCGTGAGCCTGGCCGGGCCGCTGACGTAGGCGATCCGGGTGTGCCCGGTCTGGATGAGGTGCCCCACCGCCATCGCACCGCCGCTGACGTCGTCGACCGACACCGAGCAGCCCAGCTCGACGTCGAGCTCGCGGTCGACCAGCACGTGCGGAATTCCGTGCCGGCGGAAGGAATCCAGGTTGCGGCCTGCCACGTCGGCCGGGGTCACCAGCACCCCGCGCACCCGCTGCTCGGCGAACAGCGACAGGTAGAGCGCCTCGGCGTCCTCGTCCTGCCCGCTGTTGCACAGCATCAGACCCAGGTCCTGCGCGCGCGTGGCGTCCTCGACGCCGCCCGCGACGTCGACGAAGAAGGGGTTGGCGATGTCGAGGACCAGCAGCGCCACCATCCGGCTGTGGCCGGTGCGCAGCTGCCGGGCCGACTCGCTGCGGACGTAGCCGAGCTCGTCGATGACGGCCAGCACACGGTCCCGCGTGGAGTCCGAGACCCGGTCGGGCCGGTTGATCGAGTTGGACACGGTCGCCACCGAGACACCGGCACGCTCGGCCACGTCCCGGATGCTCACCATTCCACCGGAATGGCCGCCGCTTCCTGTCCGCATGTCACCGTCCTCGTGGCCCTGCCCGCGCGGGGATACTAGCGCAGCTGATCTCCTGAACCCAGCTCCCGCATCGTGGAACCCGCCGCGCGAAACCGCCACCGGACAAGCGAAGACCCGTGCGCCGCGTGGGCGCACGGGTCCGGTGGGCCGGAATTCGGCTCAGCTGACCGGAGTCTGCTCCGCGAAGGACGCCACGGCCTGGTTGATCACCTTGAGGTTGCGGTCGAACGCCTCCTGGTTGACGTTGTCGACCGTGTCGCAGGAGCTGTGGTAGCAGGAGTCGTAGGCCTGGCCGGCCTCGCCGCCCCACTTCTGCGCCTGCTCCGGGGTCTTGGTGCCCTCGGCGCCGGTGAAGGTGCCGCCCGCCGGGATGCCGACCTCGATGAACGGGCCGTAGTCGGAACGGCCGTCGAAGTCGGTGCCCTCGGTCTGCACCCCGGCGCCGCCGAAGGCGTCGTTGAGCACCTTCTCGATCTGCGCCGAGCCCTCCGGGCCGGGGCCTGCGCCCTCGCCGTCGGAGTCGTCGCCGTCGTAGGTGAAGTAGCCGGCGTTGGGGGAGCCGACCATGTCGAAGTTCAGGTAGAGCGCGATCTTGTCCCGCTCGGCCTGCGGCAGCTCGCTGACGTAGTGCGTGGAGCCGACCAGGCCCTCCTCCTCGGCACCCCAGAAGGCGAAGCGCAGCTTGTTCTTCGGCTGCGCGCCGCCGGCGGCGTGGTCCAGCGCCGCCTGGAGGATCGCCGCGCTGCCGGTGCCGTTGTCGTTGATGCCCGGGCCGTCGCTGACGCTGTCGAGGTGCGCGCCGACCATCACGACGTTGTTGGCGTCGCCGCCCTTGGTCTCGGCGATCAGGTTGAAGGTCTTGCCGCCCATGGAGTCGAACTCCTGGACCGTGGTGGCGAACCCGGCCGCGTCCAGCTTCGACTTCACGTAGTCGAGAGACGCCTGGTAACCCGGCGTGCCGGAGGCCCGGTTGCCGCCGTTGGCCTCGGCGATCTTCTGCAGCTCCTGCAGGTGCTCCTGCGCCGCCGCGGCCCCGGTCGGGGCCGGGGCGCTCACCGCGTACGCGGGCAGCAGCGCCACCCCGGACACCGCGGCAAGCGCGGTCACAGTCATCGCAAGAGGTCGTTTCCGCATGCTCCGCTCCCGTTCGGTTCACGCAATCCGGTGTCGGGAACGTAACTGTGAGCGACGATCTGTCGGCCTCCGTGGCGGAAAGTCGCCTTTTCCCAGATATCGATGGAGACCCAGCTCACACGGCCGATACCGAGGCCGTGCCCGGTGCGTGCTCTGACCTGAGCGGGTGCGAGCATCACCCGAACGGCAGATGGCGCCGCGGTGAATCCGCTCACCCGATGACGAGCGCGCGGCGAGGAGAAAAGGGGTCGGGGTTGCAGGTCCTGTGGGGTCTCGGCGGCATGCTCGTGCTGCTGCTGATCGCGTTCGCGATGTCGACGAACCGGCGGGCGATCAAGCCGCGCACCGTGATCGGAGCGCTGGCGATCCAGCTGGTGTTCGCCTTCGTCGTGCTGCGCTGGGAAACGGGCCGGATGGTGCTGGCCCGCGTCGCCGGTGCGGTGCAGCGGGTGATCGATTCCTCGAAGGAGGGCATCGAGTTCCTCTTCGGGCCGATCCTCCCCTCGGAGGGGATCGTGGTGGCCTTCCAGGTGCTGCCGCTGATCGTGTTCATCGCCTCGCTGACCGCGGTGCTGTACCACCTGCACGTCCTGCAGTGGGTGGTGCGCATCATCGGCGGTGGCCTGCAGAAGCTGCTGGGCACCAGCAAGGCCGAGTCGCTCAACGCGACCGCGAACATCTTCCTCGGCCAGACCGAGGCGCCGCTGGTGGTCCGGCCGTACCTGGCGCGGATGACGAAGTCGGAGTTCTTCGCGGTGATGGTCGGCGGGCTCGCGACCGTCGCGGGCACCGTGCTGGTCGGCTACGCCGCGCTCGGCGCCAACCTCCAGCACCTGATCGCCGCGAGCTTCATGGCCGCCCCGGGCGCCCTGCTGATGGCCAAGATCATCATGCCGGAGACCGAGGAGACCGCCGGTGACGCCGAAGTGGCGGGCGAGGACGCCGACGGGGCCGAGGAGGCCGCGGGCGAGCCGGAGTACAAGCCGCAGAACCTCATCGACGCGGCGGCCAGCGGCGCGAGCGACGGCCTGAAGCTGGCGCTGAACGTGGCGGCGATGCTGTTCGCGTTCGTCTCGCTGGTCGCGCTGGTCAACCTGTTCATCGGCATGGTCGGCGGCTTGTTCGGGGTCGCGGACCTGACGCTGGAACAGATCCTGGGCTACGTGTTCTCCCCGGTGATGGTCCTGACCGGGGTGCCGTGGCACGAGGCGGTCGCGGCGGGCAGCTTCCTCGGCGAGAAGCTGGTGATCAACGAGTTCGTCGCGTTCGCCGACTTCGGCCCGCAGATCGGGAACTTCAGCGACAAGACCGCCACCATCATCACCTTCGCGCTGTGCGGTTTCGCCAACATCAGCTCGCTGGCGATCCTGCTCGGCGGCCTGGGCGGTCTGGTCCCCGCCCGGCGGCCGATGATCGCCAAGTACGGCCTGCGCGCCGTCGCTGCGGGCACCCTGGCCAACCTCGTCAGCGCCACCATCGCCGGGATCCTGGTGGCCTGAACCCGGTCCGCGCAGCGCACGTCCGCAAACTGCTGTGCGCTGCGCGGACAAACCACCCTTCAGGTGCATTGACCCTGAAAGGACAAGGCAAAGCCGTCACGTAAGCTCGCGACGTGCTTGCTGGGGAAGAGAAAACGACCGCGCCGCCGGAGCGGCGGTTGAAACGATTCGCCTTCGTCGCCGGGCTGCTCGGCGCGGTCCTCGCCGTCGCGGTGCCGTTTCTCCCCGTGCACTACGACATCACGACGCTGAAGTGGCCGACGGCCAACGGCACCAAGCCGATCTCGGCCCCGCTGGTCGACTACTCCCCCGTCGAGCTGGCCATCGACGTCCCGTGCGACACCGCGCGCGGGCTCGACGCGCGCCTGGACCGGCCCGCCGTCCTGCTGAGCACCAATCCGCCGTCGTCGCACTACGGCGGCCTGACCGGCATGACCCTGCAAGTCGACAACGGACAGTTGAGCCTGCTGTCGCGCGGCAAGCAGCTGGGGCAGGTCCCGCTGCCCGAGGGCTGCTCGATCTCGGTGCGGTCCGACGCCCACGGCATCAAGTCCTACGCTGGCGAGCACAAGCTGATCGACGTCGCCGGGGACAGCAGGCCGCAGCTGACCGGGATCCACTCCGACCTCGACGCGCGGATCGACGACGTCCGCGGTGTGTCGTTCGAGGCCCGGCTGGACAACCGCTACCAGAGCTACGCGACCCCGCTCAAGCTCGTCGCCATCGTCCTCGCGGTGCTGGCGTTCCTCGCCTCGCTCGTCGCGGTCCACCGCATCGACGCCCGCTCCCCGCGCAAGCCCCGCAAGCTCGTGGCGGCGGGCTGGTGGAAACCGACCTCCCGCGACGTCGCCGTGGTCGCCGCGCTCGTCGCGTGGTGGCTGATCGGCGCGATGACCGCCGACGACGGCTACTTCCTGACCATGGCCCGCGCCCGCGACGACCTGGGCTACGTCAGCGACTTCTACCGCTGGTTCTCCACCGCCTACGCGCCGATGGGCTGGTTCATCGAGCTCTACTCGTGGTGGGTGCAGATCTCGACGTCGACGCCGTGGGTGCGGCTGCCCGCGCTGGGCATGGGCGTGCTGAGCTGGCTGCTGATCAGCCGGGAGATCCTGCCCCGGCTCGGGCGGCAGGTCCGCCGCAGCAGCGCGGCGGGCTGGGCCGCGGCGGCGGTGTTCATGGCGTTCTGGATGCCGTACAACAACGGCCTGCGGCCGGAACCGGTGGTCGTCGTCCTCGCCCTGCTGGTGATGTGCGGCGTGGAACGGGCGGTGGCCGGCAGGCGGCTGCTGCCCGCCGTGCTTGCGCTGGTGGGCGCCGCGCTGTCGGTCGGCGTCAACCCGCACGGCGCGGTGGCGGTCCTGCCGCTGGTCGTCGCGTTCAAACCGCTGCTGCGGCTGCTGCGCGAGCGGGCGCGCGACGTCGGCTGGGCGACGGTGCTCCCGCCGATCCTGGCCAGCGGCCTGGCGGTCCTGGTCGTGATGTTCGCCGACCAGACCTGGCAGTCCACGCTGGACTCGATGGAGCTGCGCACCGAACTGGGGCCGAGCCTGAAGTGGTTCCAGGAGCTGCACCGCTACAACCTGCTGTTCAGCCCCACCCAGGACGGCTCGCTGACCCGGCGCTTCCCGGTGCTGCTGGTGATCCTGTGCCTGGTGACCTGCCTGGTGGTGCTGCTGCGCCGGGGCCGGATCCGGGGCGCGGCCCTCGGCCCCAGCCAGCGGATGCTCGCGATCGCCGCGCTGTCGTTCGTCATCCTCGCGCTCACCCCGACCAAGCACACCCACCACTTCGGCGTGTTCGCCGCGGTCGGCGGCCCCGTGGCGGCGCTGACCGCACTGGCGACCAGCAGCACCGTGCTGCGTTCCCGCCGCAACCGCGCGGTGTTCTTCGCCGGGCTGATGGTGATCCTGGCCTTCGCCGCGACCAGCACGAACGCCTGGTGGTACGTCTCGGGCTGGGGCGTGCCGTGGTTCGACAAGCCGCCGTCGATCATGGGCTACCAGGCGAGCACCCTGCTGCTCGCCGCCGCGGGCGTCGCGCTGGTCGTGGCGTTCGTCGAGCATGTGCGCATCGACGAGCACCGGCCGGAGGTGGCCGCCGAGAAGCACAGCCGCGCGCTGCGGCTGGGCACCGCACCGCTGTCGATCATCTGCGCGCTGCTGATGCTGGGCGAGGTCGCGACCTTCGGCAAGGTCATCCAGGAGCAGTGGGGCAGCTACAGCCTCGGCCAGGACAACATCCGCCAGCTCACCGGCTCCAGCTGCGGCCTGTCGGACTACGTCTACGTCGAGACGAACCCGCGCACCGGAATGCTGGCGCCCTCGGCCCAGCAGCCGCAGACCGCGGTCCCGGGTTCGAAGGTGCCCAAGCGCAACGAGAACGCCGAGAACGCCGACCAGTACCTGCGCGGCAGGACCGAGGGATTCCGCCGCAACGGCCTCCCTCCCGGCGACGGCACCGATCCCGGCGAGCCCGACTGGCGGCCGCCGTCCGGCTTCGGCGACGACCGCGCGCCGCTCTGGGGCAGCTACGAACCCACCGCGACCGGCACCGGCGAACTGCGCACGCCCTGGTACGACATCCCGGAGCGGGCCGCCTCCGGCGAGGTGCCGGTGGTGCTCACCCTGGCGGGCTGGGAGCTGGGCGCGAACTCGGTGTACGTCGAGTTCGGCCGGGACACCGACGCCGGTTTCGAGACGATGCAGCGCTACCCGGTCGCGCAGGGCAACGCCCCGCACTGGCGGGACCACCGGGTGCTGGTGGGCGGCCCGTCGGAAGGGGCGACCAAGCTGCGGGTGGTGGCCACCGACCAGGCCCTCGGGCCCAACGGCTGGCTCGCGGTCAGCGCGCCGCGCGTGCCGCAGCTGACCAGGATGACCGACGTGGTCGGGGACGCGCCGACCTTCGTGGAGTGGCCCGCGGCGTTGCTGCACCCGTGCCTGCACACGGTGCGGCAGCGCGACGGGATCGCCGAGGTGCCCCGGTTCCGGGTCGCCGGGGGCGGCGACGTCCGCGCGGTCGGGCAGGGCTGGTCCTCACCGGACGCGGGCGGGCCGTTCGGCTGGATGAACGTCGCGGCGAGCGTGCGCGAACTGCCGACCTACCTGCGCAACGACATCAACCGCGACTGGGGTTCGCTGTACGTGGTCGACCCGTACGCGCCGGAGGCGCTGCCCGCGCAGTCGGCGATGAAGACGCACACCGAGACCCACTGGGGCAACTGGTCACCGGGACCGCTGCCGAAGTCGCTGCGGCTGCCCGGTGACGTCCCGGACTCCCGCGACCGCACCGATCTCCGCCTCGAGGACGACCCGCAGCCTTGACCTCCACATAAGTGGAACTCCTAGGTTCGGTTCCGCAAGCACCAACACCTGGGAGAACCACCATGCACGCGATCGTCCAGCACACCTTCGGCCCGGCCGAGACCCTCCGCTACGAGCAGGTCGCCGACCCGCACCCCGGCCCCGGCCAGGTCCGGATCGCGGTCGCCGCGTCCGGGGTCCACCTGGTCGACACGGCCATCCGCCGGGGCGAGCCGGGCCCGTTCCCGCGGCCGGAGCTGCCGATGACGCCGGGCCGCGAGGTCGCGGGGGTCGTCGACGAGCTCGGCGAGGGCGTGGACCCGGTGTGGCTGGGGCGGCGCGTGGTCGCGCACCTCGGCCCGGCCAGCGGCGGTTACGCCGAGCTGGCCGTCCGCGAGGTGGAGGCGCTGCACGAGCTGCCCGGCGCTGTCGGGTTCGAGGCGGCGGTGGCGATGATCGGCACCGGCCGGACCACGATGTCGATCCTGCGCCAGGCGGAGCTGACCGCCGACGACGTGGTCGTGGTGACCTCCGCCGCGGGCGGGATCGGGAACCTGGCGGTGCAGCACGCGCACTCGATCGGCGCGACCGTCGTGGGCGCCGCGAGCGGGTCGAAGCTCGAACACGTGACCGCGGCCGGTGCCGACATCGCCGCCGACTACACCCGCGACGACTGGCCGGACCAGGTCCGGCAGGCGCTCGACGGCCGAGACGTCACCGCGGTCCTCGACGGCGCGGGCGGTGCTCCCGGCCGGGCGGCCTTCGACCTGCTCGGCGCGGGAGGCAGGATCGTGCTGTTCGGCCGCCCGTTCGGCGAGCGCGCCTTCACCACCGACGACCTCATCGCCCGCGCGCTGACCGCGACCGTCGCCCTCGGGCCGAATCTGCTCCGGGTGCCCGGCGGCATGCGCGCGCTGGAGGAGGAGTCGATGGCCGCGCTCGCCGAGGGCAGGCTCGCACCGCTGGTCGGGCCGCCGTTCCCGCTGGCCGAGGCCGCCGCCGCGCACACCGCCTTGGAGGACCGCCGGACGTTCGGCAAGCTGGTGCTGCGGCCCTGACCGGATGGTCACCCTGCGTGTGCGGACTCCACTGGACCAATCGGCCCATCGGCCGATCCGTGAAGTGGATCAGAGCTCCTAGAGTGAAGGGTGAACCGGACATCGGCTGCCGGGCCTGGCAGGGCATCGGCTGCCGGCGGCACACGGGACGCTTCGGCGTCGGCGGGAGGTAGTTTCCCTTGGAACAGGTGGTCCTGCTCAACGAATCCGGGCAGGCGATCGGAGTCACCGACAAGGCGACCGTGCACCACGAGGACACACCGCTGCACCTCGCGTTCTCCTGCTACGTCTTCAACGACCGCGGCGAGTTGTTGCTGACCCAGCGGGCGCACCACAAGCGGACCTGGCCGGGGGTGTGGACCAACACCTGCTGCGGACACCCCGCCCCCGGCGAGCCGCTCCCGGAGGCGATCACCCGGCGGTTGGCCGAGGAGCTCGGGCTGTCGGTGCACGGCCTGGCCCTGGCGCTGCCCCGGTTCCGCTACCGGGCGGTCATGCCCAACGGCGTGGTGGAGAACGAGATGTGCCCGGTGTTCGTCGCGTTCGCCGACGGCGAGCCGCGGCCCAACTCCGACGAGGTGGCCGACACCCACTGGACGGACTGGGCGCGGTTCCGCGACGAGGTCCTGGCGGCGGAGACCGACGTCTCGCCGTGGTGCGCGCAGCAGGTCGGCGAGCTGGCCGGGCTCGGCGGCGACCCGGCGGGCTGGCCGGTGGGGTCCGAGGCGGAACTGCCCGCCGCGGCGCGCTGACCGGCGTTCAGCCTCGGCCGAAAGTACGAGGCCGGCGCTGACCGTTTGGCCCATCGGCGGACCAGGTCAGGTCGTTTCGGCCGATCCGGTCCGCTGATCATCGGCCCTACCTTGGGAGTGTCAGCCCACTTCCGAGGAGCCCGAGATGACCGTCGCCTACTCCCCCACCACGCACCCGATCGACGTCGACGACCTGCGCGACCGCGTGGACACCGCGCTGATGCGCTTCCTCGACGAGCAGGAGGGGCGGTTCGACGACCTCATCACCGATCCGGGAAGCCGCGCGCAGTGGCGCGGCGCGACGGCGAGCCTGCGCGGATTCCTCGCCGGGGGCAAGCGGATCCGGCCCGCGTTCTGCTACTGGGGCTGGCGCGGAGCGGGCGGTGCGGCCGACGACGAGGGGATCGTCGGCGCGGCGGCGGCGCTGGAGCTGCTGCACTCGTTCGCGCTCGTGCACGACGACATCATCGACGCCAGCGACACCCGCCGCGGTGCCCCGTCGCTGCACCGCCACCACGCCGACCTGCACCGCCGGTCCGGCGGCCGGGGCTCGTCGGAGCTGTTCGGCACCTCGATCGCGCTGCTGCTCGGCGACCTGTGCCTGGCGTGGTTCCACGACCTGCTCGCCACCAGCGGGCTGCCCGCCGAGCGGGTCCGCGAGGCCCGGCCGCTGCTGGCGCACAGCCTCAACGAACTCGTGCTGGGCCAGTACCTCGACGTGGCCGAGCAGGCCGGTTCGGAGCACTCGGTGCACCGCGCCCGCACGGTGATCCACTACAAGACCGCCAAGTACACGATCGAACGCCCGCTGCACCTGGGCGGCGTGCTGGCCGGTGCGCCCGCCGAACTGCTCGACGCCTACACCGCCTACGCACTGCCGCTCGGCGAGGCGTTCCAGCTGCGCGACGACGTCCTGGGCGCCTTCGGAGATCCGGCCGTGACCGGCAAGCCGGTCGCCGACGACCTGCGCACCCGCAAGGCGACCGTCCTGGTCGCCACCGCGCGGGAGCGCGCGAACGCGGCACAGGCAGCCGAGATCGACCGGCTGTTCACCGGCCCGGACCTCGACGACGAGCAGACCGCGCGGTTGCAGTCGCTGATCACCGACACCGGCGCCCTGGCGGAGTCCGAGCGACTGATCGACCGCCACGTGGACGCCGCCTGGCGGGCCCTGCACGACATGCCGGTGCCCGACGACGTCCGCGAGGTCTTAGGCACCCTGATCGTCGCGGCAACCGCCCGCGCGCACTGATTTCGCACCGCGATTTCCCGCACAGCGATTTCCCGCACTGCGGAGCCAAATCCGGTGTCCAACCCGGCCAGGAGCTGATTCCGGCGCCCGGCCCGTCTCGCCCGGGCCTGAACCCGGCGCCCGGCCCGGGTCTGGACCTGAGTCCGGCTCCAGCCCCGGTGCTGATTCCGGCGCCAGCGGACTGAATCCGGCCGCCCAGCCCGACACGGCTCCGCACGGCTCGGCACAGCCGCCCGGCCCGACACGGCACCTCCGCCCAGCCCAGCCCGGCACGGCCGCCCAGCCCAACCCGGCTCGGCTCGGCCCGGCACGGCCCGGCCCGGCCCGGCACGGCACGGCACGGCACGGCACGGCACGGCACGGCACGGACTCAGCCCAACCCGAGTCCAGCCAGGCCCCCCAGCCCGGAGCTCAGCCAGCCGGGATTCGGCCCGCCCCAGGGCTGCCACAGCCCAGAACCCACCCGGGCTCACCCGGCCTCACCCCAGCGGAGTGCCGATCCGAAGCCGGTTCCCGTCCGGATCGCGCAGCTCGATCTCGCGCGCCCAAGGCGCATCCTCGGGCGTCATGCCGAACTCGGCGGCGATGGCCTCGACATCGTGCACCCGGAGATAAACCAGGGTGTTGGGCTGCGCGTCGCCCTCGTGCTCGGACAGGAACAGCCGCAGGTTCCCGCGGGCGATCTCGACGAAGGCGGGCAGCTCCGGCTGGAAGCGGTGCTCCCACTGGGCGGTGAAGCCCAGCAGCTCGTACCACTTGACCGCGACGTCGGCTTCCTCCACCCGCAGGATCGGGATGATTTCCTCGTCCATCGGGTCATCCTGACATCGCCCCGGCAGTGGTGCCACCACTCGTCCGGGCGTGGTTGACCGGAGCACCCCGACCCCGTAAGTTACCGGCCAGTAACACGGGCGGGCACCGCGCCCGCCGGCGAAACGAAGGATTCGGCGATGAGCACCACCGGGACAACACTGGCGCTGTGGCGGAAACTGGCGAAACTGCCGCTGGGAACCAGGATCTTCTCCTGGGGGGTGAGCTGGCGCGCCCCCTACTTCCGCACGATCCGCCCGCACATCACCGAACTGCGCCCCGGTTACTGCGAGGTCCACGCCGCCAAGCGCAGGCGCGTGCACAACCACATCGGCACCTTCCACGCCATCGCCGCCTGCAACATGGCCGAGGTCGCAGCGGGCGTGCTCACCGAAGCCAGCATCCCCACCACCCACCGCTGGATCCCGACCGGCATGACGGTGCGCTACGTCGCCAAGGCCGCCACCGACCTCCGCGCGGTCGCCGAACTCGACCCGCTACCCGCCGCCGACGACACCGCCCGCGACTGGGTCGTCCCGGTCCGCATCCTCGACACCGCCGACAAAACCGTCGTCACCGCCGACATCACGATGCGCGTCTCCCCCCGGAAATCCCGCACCACGGCGGCGAAAACGTCCTGACTACACCGCGGGAGCGGTGGCCTTCATCCAGGCCCACTCCCCCGGTTCGGGAGCGCCGACCAGTTTGAGGCCCGCCTTGCGCAGGGTCCGGGCGATGGCGGTGTTGTCGACGTGGGTGTGGGCGCTCAGCGTGCTGATGCCCATGGCCGCTGCCTCCTCGACCAGCTTCTCGGCCAGTGCCGAGCCGACGCCCCTGCGCTGCCAGTCGTCGCGGACGATCAGCGCGAGCTCGCCGATGTCGTCGTCGTACATCAGGTTCCCGAGCGCGATCACGTCGCCGTCCGGCGCCTGGACCAGCAGGGCGCGCCCTAGCGCCGGGGTCAGCAGCCGCTGGAGGCCCTTCTCCCCGGACGGTCCGGGGCTGAAGTACCGGCGGTAGCGGGCCGCGCTGGAGCAGCGCTCGTGGAACTCCGACACCAGCGGCAGATCGTCGCGGTCCGCGACCCGCACCGCCAGGTCCGCGCCGCCGACGGTGATCCGGTCAGCGTCCCTGCGCATCCGGGTGCGGCAGTCCTGCGCCAGTTCCGCCATCGCCCGCGCCCGCGCGTACTCGGCGGGGGTGAACGCGGCCCCGGCCCGCTCCAGCACCAGAACGCCACCTCCCGGGGCGGGCAGGGTGATCGTCGCGTCGTCGAGCTCGTCGGCGGACTGCTCCTCCTGCCAGTGGACGTCGATCTCCCCGAGCACCCGGCGCAGCACCCGGACCAGCTCGGAGCGCCCGTTGACCAGGTCGGCGGCCAGGTTCAGGACGCGGGTCGGCACGTCGTCGAGCTCGTGCACGTCGGCCGGGGTGGCGGTCGCGTCGCGGCCACCTGCCTCGATGACGGCGGCGATCAGCTCGCCCTCGGTCACCCTCGCCGGGACGTGCAGCAGCACCTCGTCCACCGCACCGTCGATGGTCGGGTGCACGTGGACCGTGCGGATGTTGCCGCCGAGCGCGGCGAGACCGGCCGCCAGGTGCGCCAGCCGACCGGGGCTGTCGGTCACCGAGGCGCGCAGGCGCCACAGCCTGCGGGAGCGGTCGTGGACGTCCTCGACCTCGACCGGCCGCGCGACCGGGCGGCGCCGGCGACGCCGCCACAGCCGCCGGACCAGCGCGGCGACGATGAGCACCCCGCCCAGCGCCATCAGCGCGTAGGAACCGCTGGAATGCGTCTGCATCCCGGCGACGAACAGGTGCGCCGCACCCGCCGCGAGGAACAGCGCGGCCAGCTCGACGAGTTCGCGGGTCCAGTCTCCCCGGCCCCGCTGCGCCGAGTGGACGTCGGTGTCGTGCGAGTTCTTCCTGGGAGTCATGCCGCCATCATCGGCGGCGCTTGTTGCTGCGACTTCGCCCGCGGTGACGCAGCTGTTAAACGGTGACCAGGTTCACCGCTTCTGACCATAGGTCGAGAACCGCTCGGCGCACCGGGCGAGTTCGGCGTCGTCGAGCACCTTCGGCTCGCCGACCCGGGACGCCGTAAGCCACAGCTGGCACAGCCACTCCAGCTGCTGCGCGCGCCCGTACGCCTGGGACAGCGTCGCGCCGACCGTGACCGTGCCGTGGTTGCGCAGGATGCACCCGCCGCGGCCGGTCAGCGCCGCCGACATCGTCTCGGCCAGGCGATCGCTGCCGAAGGTGGCGTAGTCGGCGACGATCACGCTGCCGCCGAACTCCGCGAGCTGGTAGTGCACCGCGGGCACGTCGTCGCGCAGCAGGGACAGCGCGGTCGCGTGCAGGGAATGGGTGTGCACCACCGCTCCGGCGTCGTGGTCGCGGTAGGCGGTCAGGTGCATCGGCAGTTCCGATGTCGGCTTCAGACCACCCGACACCACGGTCCCGTCGAGATCCACCAGCGGGATGTCCTCGACCGCCAGCCGGTCGTAGCCGACCCCGGACGGCGTCACCGCGACCAGATCGCCGCAGCGGACCGACACGTTGCCGGAGGTGCCGACGACCAGGCCGTCGGCGGTCATCCGCCGGGCGATGTCGATGACCTCCCGGCGCCGCTCCTCGAACTCGCTCAACACGCCACTCCCGATGAGTCCGAAGTGGACTCGTAGGACCCGATCGCGGCGACCTTCTCCGCCGAGGCCGAGGACTCGTCGAACCGGTGGTCCAGCCACTGCGAGGCCAGCGTCCTGGCGAGCTCCAGGCCGATCACCCGCTCGCCGAAGCACAGTACCTGTGCGTTGTTGCTCAGCACCGAGCGCTGCACGGAGTAGCTGTCGTGCGCGGTCACCGCCCGGATCCCGGGGACCTTGTTCGCGCTGATCGCCACCCCGAGCCCGGTCCCGCACACCAGCAGCGCCCGGTCCGCCCTGCCCTCGGCGACCATCCGCGCGGCGTTGACCGCGACGTGCGGGTACGCGGTGTGGTCGTCGGTACCGACCCCGACGTCCACGACCTCGGCGACCCTCGGGTCGTTCTCCAGGTCCTTCTTCAGCGCGTCCTTGTAGGACAGTCCGGCGTCGTCGGAACCGACTACGATCCGCCAGGTCGCCTGCTCGGTCATGCTCGCACTCCTCGTATCACATCTCGAATGTCCGTTGTGGACAAAGCTTCAGCGCGCGCCCTCGCCGGTCAGCACACCGGCGATCTCGTTGAGGGCCAGCGCCAGCGAGGTGGCTCCGGGGTCGGGGGTGCCGACGCTGCGCTCGGCCAGCGGCCGTGCCCGGCCGGTGCGCGGGGTGAGCTCGGCGGTCCGCTCGGCGGCCCGGGTCGCCTCCCGCGCGGCCTGCTGCCACGCGTCGCGCCCGCGCGAACCGTCGGCGACCGCGCTCCGCAACGCCTCGACGAACGGGATCAGCGCGTCGACGAGGGTCTTGTCCCCCGCTTCCGCGCGCCCGAGGCGCTGCACCGCGTTGAGCGCGGCGGCGGCTCCGGCCGCCAGGTCCTCGGCGGTCGCCGGGCGGTGGTCCGGAAGCAGATCGCCGAAGGAGCGCAGCGCGGCTCCCCACAGCGCGCCCGAAGTTCCGCCGGCCTTGGCCGCCCAGGCGTCACCCGCGGCCACCAGCACCGCGGAAGGTCCGACACCCTGCGCGACCACCGCGTCCGCGGCCTCGACCGCTGCGCTGCTGCCCTTGGTCATGCCCCGGCCGTGGTCGCCGTCGCCGGCGATGGCGTCGAGCCGCCCGAGTTCGTCCTCCGCCGCGCGCAGCACGTCGGCCACCGAGTGCAGCGCGCGGACCACGGTCGCGGCGGTCGCCTGCCCCTCCTCCGGGGCCACGACCACGACCGGCTCGTCCACCGGCGCGGACTCGACGACCTCGGCGCTGTCCGGCTCCGAGACCGTCACGGCGTTGCCCTTGCGGTAGGCGGGGGTGTCCGCCGGGGCGCTCCAGAGCCGCTCCAGCTCCGGGTCCAGCCAGGTCAGCGTCAGCGAGCAGCCCGCCATGTCCAGGCTGGTCACCAGCTCGCCGACCTCGGGTTCGACGACCTCGACCCCGGCCTCGGCCAGCAGCCGGGACGCGGTCGCCCAGACGACGAACAGCTCCTCGTACTTGGTCGCGCCGAGGCCGTTGAGGATCGCGGTGACGCGCGGCGGAACGCCCTCCGGCGCCTCCGCGAGCACGCCGTCGACGAGGATCTTCGCCAGCTCCGAGGCCGACGGCATGTCCCGCTCGGACACTCCCGGTTCACCGTGGATGCCCAGCCCGAGGCCCATCTTCCCCTGGGGCACGTGGAAAAGCGCCTCGCGCTGACCGGGCAGGGTGCAGCCGTCGAAGGCCACGCCGAGGCTTCGGGTGCGGTGGTTGGCGTGCTCGGCGACGCGGACGACCTCGTCGAAGTCGTAGCCCTCCTCGGCCGCGGCGGAGGCGATCTTGAAGACCACGAAGTCGCCGACCACACCGCGCCGCTTGGCGCGTTCCTCGGCCGGGGCGCTCGCGATGTCGTCGGTGACGACGACGTTGTGCGCGCGGATGCCTGCGCGCTCCAGGCGTTCCACGGCGAGGCCGAAGTGCATGTTGTCCCCGGCGTAGTTGCCGAAGGAGAACACGACGCCACCGCCGTTGTCGGCGGCGCGGCCCACCGAGTAGGCGTCCTCCGACGACGGCGAGGTGAAGATGTTGCCGATCACCGCACCGTCGGCGAAGCCGGGGCCGACCACGCCGCAGAACGCCGGATAGTGCCCGGAACCGCCGCCGGTGACCACGGCGACCTTGCCCCGCCGCGCGCGCCGGGAGCGCACCACGCCGCCGGGCACCGCGCGGACGTGACCGGGGTGGGCGGCCACGAATCCGGCCACCATGTCTTCGGTGAACGACGCGGGGTCGTCGTACAAGCGAGTCATTCGCCCGCCTCCTTCTGGGTTTCCTGCCAGACCGGCCGCGCCCGGTCGATGGCCGCCAGGTACTCGCGGTAACCGCGTTCGTAGAACTCGACGGCGCGCGGGTGCGGCTGCACGACGTGCCGGTCCGCGGCCCACTGAGCGCGGTCCACCGGCTCGCCGAGCGAGTCCCACGCGGTCATGGCCGCACCGCGGCCGCCGACGCACTGCTCGTCCGGCACGTGCAGCGGCCTTCCCAGCACGTCGGCGAAGATCTGGCTCCACGCCGCGGAACGGGCCCCACCACCGCAGGCCGAGACGGTGCCGGTCAGACCGGCGGTTTCGAGGTTGTGCCGGGCGGCGTAGGCCACCGCCTCGCACATCGCCCGCACCAGGTCGGCGGGCCTGGTCTCCAGCGACAGCCCGGTGAACTGGCCGCGGGCCCGCGGCTCGACGAACGGCGCGCGCTCGCCGGAGCTGGACAGGAACGACAGCGCCGACACCCCGCCCGCGCCGGGCTCGCTGGCCGCCAGCAGCGCTTCCAGCTCGCCGACCTCGGCGCCGACCATCGACAGCACCCAGTCCAGGTTGGCGGTGCCGACCATCGCGGGCATGACCCGCAGGAACCGGTCCGCGCGCGGGGTCGCCAGCCACATGCCTGCGATCTCCTCGCCCGGGTCGATGCCGACCTCGTCCCGCAGCACCTGGCAGCCCAGCGTCGTGCCGATCACCAGCGAGCCGTCGCCGACCGCGGCGATGCCGGAGCCGAGCGCGCACGCGGGCAGGTCGAACGGGCCTGCCGACACCGGCAGCCCCGAGGGCAGTCCGAGCCGGCGGGCCATGGCGCTGTCGAGCGCGAACAGCTTGCCCGGAGGCGCGGGCTCGGCGAGCAGCCTGCGCTGCGACTCCAGCCCGCACGCGGCCAGCGCCTCGGCGGAGTAGGTGCGGGTGGGCACGTCCAGGAACGGCAGCGACGCGTCGGAGGCGTCGACGGTGATCTCCCCGGTGAGCCGCTGGATGATCGCGTCGACGCAGTAGCCCGCGACCTCGGCCCGCTCCAGCCGCTCCGGATCGTGCTCGGCGAGGTGCGCCAGCAGCGGACCGGCCGAGCCGGGGAACATGCCGGCCCCGGTCAGCTCGTGCACGCGGCGCAGCACACCGGCGTCGTGCCAGCGGTCCAGCACACCCGAGGCGCGCGCGTCCAGCCACGAGATGGCCGGACCGACCTGGTGACCGGCCCGGTCCCGCAGCCACAGCCCGTCGCCCTGACCGGTGATGGCCAGCGCCTCGATCGGCTCGGTCGCCTCCGCGGCCACCGAGCGCACGACGCTGAGGACCGTCTCGAGGACCTCGTCGAGGTCCTGCTCGACCCGACCGCCGGGCAGCCTGCGCAGGGTGCTGCGCACACCGTGGGTGACCGTCGCCGCGCCGTCGCGGCCCAGCAACGACGCCTTGGTCACCGACGTTCCGACGTCGACTCCGAGGATCATGGGCGCAGACCCTCGATCCGGTCCAGCACCTCCGGGTTCGCCACGAAGCGGGGCTGCTCGCCGGACAGGAACCGGGCGACCTCGCCGGCGACGATGTCGGCGGCGCGGTGCGCGGTCTGGCGGGTCGCGCCTGCCAGGTGCGGGGTGGTGATCACGTTGGGGGCGTCGAACAGCGGCCATTCGCGCGGCGGCGGTTCGATGTCGTAGACGTCGACGGCCAGCGCACCGAGCCTGCCGGACTTCAGCAGCCCGGGCAGCGGCGCGTAGTCCAGCAGCCCGCCGCGGGCGGAGTTGACCAGCACCGCGCCCTCCGGCAGCAGCGCCAGGTTCTCGGCGTTGAGCAGGTGCTTGGTCTCCGGGGTGAGCCGGGCGTGCAGGCTGACCACCGAGCTGCGGCGCAGCAGGTCGTCCAGCCCGACCAGCTCGACACCGTCGCGCGCGGCGTCCTCGGCCTTGACGAACGGGTCGGCCACCAGCACGTACGAGCCGAAGGCGGCCAGCACCCGGGCGACGATCCGGCCGATCGCGCCGTACCCGACGAGACCGACGGTGGAGCCCTCCAGCTCGATCCCGGCGTTCTCGTAGGCGTAGTAGTCCCCGCGCCAGTTGCCCGACTTGAGCTCGGCGTCCGAGCCCGGGATGCGGCGCAGCGCGGCCAGGATCAAACCGACCGCGAACTCGGCGGCGGCAGCGGCGTTGCGGCCCGGCGCGTAGCTGACGACCACGCCGGCCTCGGTCGCGGCCTTGAGATCGACGTTGACCGGGCCGCCCCGGCAGACGCCGACGAACTTCAGGTCGGGGCTCTTGGCCAGCACGTCCGCGGTGAACGGCGCCATCTGGGTGGCGACGACCTCGATCCCGGCCAGCGCCTCCAGCAGCTGCTGCTCGGTGCCGCTGGCCTCCTGGACGTTGCCGACCGGGCCGAAGGGCTCCACCGGCCACGGCAGCTTCAGCTCGCTGAACTCCAGCGAGTGGTCGCCCGCGCGGTTGCGCAGCGCTTCGACGAACACCTCGGGAGCGACGAAGTGGTCGCCTGCGGCGAGAACACTGGTCATGAGGACTCCTTTGTCTTCCGGCGTGCGAGCGGGGTCAGTTGCCGACCGGTTCGGGCAGCGACGACACCAGCCGCCGCCGCACGTCGTCCAGGTCGGTGGCGATGTGGCTGGCCCCGGCCAGCGCGTCCTCGGCGGGCGGGTAGTCGGAGTTGGGGATGGCCACCACGGTCATGCCCGCGGCCGCTGCCGCGCGCAACCCGTTGCTGGAATCCTCCACCGCCAGGCACTCGGCCGCGTCCCGGCCGAGCTTGCCCGCGGCCGCCAGGTAGACGTCCGGGCTGGGCTTGCCGCTGGGCACCTCGGCGCTGGAGACGGTGGCGCTGAAGTAGTCGGTCAGGCCGTGCCGGTCGAGCACGGCGTCGATGAGCCGCCGCGGCGCCGAGGAAGCCAGCGCGATCGGCGCCCGCTGGGCGGTCTCGGTGACCATCGCGAAGGCGCCCGGCAGCAGCTCGATCTCACCGCCGTCGAGCGCGGCGATCATGCCGTCGACCACGATGCGCTCGGTCTCGGCCGCCGGCTCGGCGGCGTCGCTGAAGCGCGCGAGGAACTCCGACCACTCCGGCGCGCTCATGCCCTGGACCTGGCGGGTCTGCTCCGCGGTCCAGGTGCGCCCGCGGTCGGCGGCGAACGCCGTCCACATCCGCTCCCACAGGTGCTCGCTCTCGACCAGCACGCCGTCCATGTCGAAAACGACCGCGCGGTGCGCGCCCGTGCCGGGCTGCGTCATGCCCTCAACCTCCCGCAATCCACTGATGACCCCAAATTAACACTCATAGCGTTAAGTGTCACTAGTCGAATGATAGTTGCCCGTGCCAATCACCGCCGCGCTCCGGACGAGGCAAGATGGCCCCATGTCGTCCGCATCGAAGAAGCAGTCCCCGCGGCTCCAGCGCCAGCAGCAGATCGTCGACCACGTGGTCGCCAGCGGCTTCGCCAGCGCGGCCGAACTGTCGACGCTCACCGGGGTCAGCCTGATGACGGTGCACCGCGACCTCGACGACCTGGTGACCCGCGGCCTGCTGCGCAAGTTCCACGGCGGCGTCTCCGCCCAGCCCTCGACGGTGTTCGAGAGCAGCTCGGACTTCCGCCTGCACACCCACACCAGGGAGAAGGAGGCGCTGGGCGCCGAGGCGCTGAAGCTGGTCACCCCGGGGATGTCGGTCATGATCGACGACTCGACCACCGCGCTCACCCTGGCCCGCCTGCTGCCCGACGTCGGTCCGCTGACGGTGGTCAGCAACTACCGCCAGGTGCAGGAGGCGCTGCGCGAGGTGCCCGACATCAGGCTGATCGGCCTGGGCGGCGAGTACTCCCGCACGCACGACTCCTACCTGGGGCTGCCGTGCCAGGAGATGGTCAGCAGCTTCTCGGTGGACATCGTGTTCCTGTCCACCTCGGCGATGAACGCGGAGATGACCTACCACCAGGAGCAGGAGATCGTGCTGGTCAAGCGGGCGATGCTGGACTCGGCGAGCACCCGGGTGCTGATGATGGACGCGAGCAAGGTCGGCCGGGCGGCGCTGCACCGCTTCGCCCCGGTCAGCGCCTTCGACCACGTCCTGCTGGCCGGGGAGTTCGACGCCGGCCTGGTGGAGGCCATGCGCGAGCACACCGACGTCCGGCAGGCCGCGCTGAGCTGACCTCCACATGACGAACGAAGAGATTTAACATGACTATTGATAAATCTCGCTCGTCGTATGAACATGGTGCGCGACGTTAGCGAGCTCGACGCCCGTCCAGCGCCATCTCAGCCCCGAGCGGCCACCTCCGCCCCGGTCCGGCGCTCCCCGGCCCCGAGCCGCATCAGCACCTCAACGTGGAGGTTTGGCGTGTCCACAGCCACTCCTACGGGATCCAGATCCCTGCTCGACCGGTGGGGTTTGCCGAAAGCGCTGGTCTACGGCTACATCGGCGTCCTGCTGTTCATGATCGGTGATGGAGTCGAGTCCGGCTTCATCTCGCCCTACATGGCCGACCACGGCGCGGGCACCGACGTGCACGCCGGCTACGTGATCACCGTCTACGGCATCGCGGTGATGATCGCCTCCTGGTTCTCCGGCGCCCTGTCGGACGTGTGGGGTCCGCGCCGGGTCATGATCATCGGTTTCGTGATCTGGGTCGTCTTCGACGTCCTGTACCTGGTGTTCGCCCTGGGAACGCAGAACTACGTGCTGATGCTGGTGTTCTACGGCATCCGCGGGTTCGGCTATCCGCTGTTCGCCTTCGGCTTCCTGGTGTGGATCACCTCGACAGCACCCAGCGCTCGCCTCGGTGCGGCGGTCGGGTGGTTCTACTTCGCGTTCACCGGCGGCCTGCCCACCCTGGGTTCGCTGTGGGCGAGCTGGACCACGCCGTTCCTCGGCCAGCTCGGCACCCTGTGGTCGGCGCTGGTGCTGATCGGTCTCGGCGGCGTGTTCGCGCTGTTCGGGGTCAAGGAGCGCACCGGCTACCAGCGGCTGATCCCCGACGACGTCACGCTCGGCGAGAGCCTGGGCAACAGCGTCTCGGTGATCTGGACCCACCCCCGGGTCTTCGTCGGCTGCATCGTGCGGATCATCAACACCGCACCCGAGTTCGGCATGCTGGTGTTCCTGCCGCGGATCTTCTCCGACGGCCTCGGGTTCGGCGAGAGCAAGTGGCTGCAGCTGCTGGCGATCATCTACGGCACCAACATCGTGTTCAACCTGATCTTCGGCGTGGTCGGTGACAAGATCGGCTGGCGCAAGACGATCGCGTCCTTCGGCGGGATCGGCTGTGCGATCAGCGTCGCGCTGCTGTACTTCATCCCGGTCTGGCTGGGCCCGGACTACTACTGGGCGGCGGTGCTGGTCGGCATGCTCTACGGCGCCACGCTCGCCGGTTTCGTCCCGATCTCGGCGCTGATCCCGTCGATGGCCCCGTCGAACAAGGGCGGTGCGATGGCGCTGCTGAACCTGGGTGCCGGTGGCGCGACGTTCGTCGGCCCCGCCATCGCCAGCCTGTTCTTCCCGCTGGTCGGCGCGGCGGGCGTGACGATCATCTTCGCCGCGCTCTACGTGGTGGCGGCGTTGCTGACCACGCTGCTGAAGCTGCCGAAGGACGCCGAGCAGGCGATCCAGCAGGGCAAGAGCCTGCAGGAGGTCGGCGCCGACACGCGCTGACCGCTTCACCTTCCGCCCGCGCCCTTTCCCCCAGGGGCGCGGGCGGATTCCCATGCTCCCGTCGTCCCGTGCGGTGACCAGGAAACGACCGTCCTGGGTCAGCGCGGGCAGGCCTGTCGCGTCTGTCCCTCCAGTACGTGTCGCGTCCCCGTCATCGGTTCGAGAACCGTTGCGGTACCGCCGGAATCTCGGAACGCCAGCATCGGGACGTCAGCGGAGTCGACCGCCAGCACCGGGTCGGACAGCGCCGAAGCGTCGACGGACACCAGCCGTTCCCAGCCGACCCGCTCGGCGAGCACCACGACACGGCCGGAGGCCACCTCCCGGAAAGCCGCGAACCCGAACCCACCGGGCGAACGCGCAACCGCTACCCCACCCGAAGGCCGGAACTTCTCCGGTGGGGCAACCAGTTCGAAGCGACCGGCCTGCCGCCAGTGCAGCAGCCCGGAGCGTGCGGTCGCGAAGACGTGCAGAGCCGCTTGGCTGTCCAGCGTGATCGCGATCTGGTCGGCAAGCTCGGCGCCACCGATGTCGACCCAACCCGATCCCTGATCAACACTGACTCCGCCTCGGCCGTTCCGCACAGCGACAACAACACCGGCCTGACCGGCGATCACCGCAGGCGGACCGACGTGCGTCACCCCGCCGCCGGGTGGACGCCCGAGATTGACCCACCGCTGCCAGCGCCCCGAAAGATCCTGCCGATTCAGGAAGATCTCACCGGTTCCGCTCGCCTGCACCGCCAGCACCAAGGCTCCCGAAGGACCAGGTGCCAGCACTGGCGACCCTTCAAGCGGGACGAACCCGGGCGTGCTCACGACGCGGTTCCCGACATGGACCCGCTGACCCGAGACGAACGCGAACACCGGTCTGCCACGGATGTCCGTCGCAGCCCACGCCGGACTTCGGGGCCATCGAAGGCGCATGCTGCGCAACCACGTCGCATACGGGTCAAGCATGCTCACGACAGGATCGTGGACGGCGTATCTGCCAAAGGTTTCCCGTTTCTCAGCAACGAGATTCCCTGGAAGATTCATTGGAGAGTCCGCGATGTTGTAGTCACGGTAGCGGTAGGTGTGCGTACGGCGGTTCCCGAGCGCCGCCATCGCGAACCGCGCGGTCATCACGTGGTCAGGATGATTGAAATGCGGCTCCCACTGCGGCTGGTACCGAGGATCGGGCTCCGGGTCGTGTGTCCGGAGCACCGTCGGCGCGAACCGCTCATACAGGTCGGCAAGCATGCTGATCACCTCTTGTCTGTCGTATGTGGAACTTCTGGTCAACGCGGAACCATTCGGCACCAACGTGTTCACCCGACTGCGGCCGTCCTGCCACATCCGGGTCAGCGCGTGACGGCCTCCGACCGCCGCTGGGTCGTTGTCGTCGGGCAGGTTGACGAACACCAGCCGTATCTCGGGCCGTGCGCGCAGGGACGCGATCTCCACAACGTGCCGACCGCGCAGCACCGTTTCCAAGCGGTCCCAGTCGTCCGCCACTCCGGCCATCTGCGCGAAAGCGGCTCTGGTCCCGGCCTGCCGCTGGGCGGCGTATTGATCGGCCGGACGCACGTCACTCTCGCCTGCGGTCAGGTAGATGCTTGTGACCGCCGCACCCGACCGAATCGCGATCTGGACATCGGGATTCATGAACAGGATGTCGTCGTCAGGATGCGCAACCACCTGCACATGACTTCGTTCCGGCGCCGCAGCACTCGCTCTTCCCTGCACGAGCGCAGCGACAACCAGCAGCAGAACCGTCGCACGCAGAATCAGCACGGCAGCCTCCTGCGGATCGGTAGCGACAGGAACGCGGCGAGCCCCGCGCCCAGGCCGGCCAGCAGTGCTCCGAGCCAAGCTCCAGGCGGGTTCCAGCTGATCCGCAGCACACCGGCAGCACGACCGGGCGGGACGTTGACCTTGAGCAAGCCCGCCGAGGTCGCGGCGGTTGGAACCTCGCGACCATCCACAGTGGCCTCGTAGCCGGGCCAGGCGAGGCGTGCGAAGAAGATCTCGCCGCCACTCCCCTGGTCGCGTCGGAATCGCACGGTCTCCGCTTGCCCCTTGTCGAGATCGTCCAGGGGTTGGACACCACGTGCAGCGCTCAGCCGCCCCTTCTGCCAGGGAGACGGGGAATCACGGCGGAGCACGGTGACGTCGGCGTTTCGCTCGGACAGCGACCAACCGGCCGGTGGCGCCGACACCTCGGTGAGACTCCGCTGCACCACAATCTTGTCGATCTTGAGTTGGTCGGCCAGGACGAACCCGGTCTCGTCGGCCACCCACAGCCTCGGATAGGCTGAGGCACACGTCGAACCGTTGTAGCTCAAGCACAATCGCTCGTGCAGCGCTCGGTAACCAATACCGGTGTAGGCCGAGAGACTGCGAACGCCAGCGACCGCCGGCATGTTGCCGAACAGCAGATGGCGCCACGGTCGCCGGGACTCGATGTCCGCGCCGGGAATCCGTTCGAACTGGGCGATCTGCGCGACCGTTCCGCGATCACCGGAGAACTGGGAGCGCAGTTCACCGACATCTGTGGGGAAGTTGTAAGTCGCGACATCCCGGTTCGCCGGGAACCACCAGATCTGCAGTACGAGCATGAGCACCGTCCCGAACTGGAGCACTGCTGCACGCACCTGCGAACTGCGAGAGACGAGCACCAAACTCACCAAGAGGAAAATCGCGCCGAGAGACACGAGATGCTTGACCGACTGCGATGGCCATGCGGCAAACGACAGGTAGGCACATCCCAGCAATGCACCGGCGGTCCAGAAGGTCCGCTGCCGGAAGTGGCTGGTGCGCACGCCGAAGGACAACACCACCGCGAACAGCACGGCCACGGCCAGGTGCAGAACCGCGATGTGCCGCAACGGCCAGCGGAACAGCCACGCGTTCGACGGTCCGAGGCACAGGAGGAAATAGCACGCCGCCACCGCGACCGGAGCGGCGCAACGCCGCCACTCGCGAACTGCGGATCGCCAGTTCAGCCAGGGCAGCAGCGGCACCACGAACCACGCGAGGTAGGTCGTGGGCACTGTCATCCGGAACGAACCGAAGGACAGGATCTGCGGCACGAAACTCGGCATGCTGATGTTGATCAGATCTCCGATGCCGGGAACGAGCCTGCCGACGTTGAACAGCTCCAACCCCGACCGCCAGCTCACCGAGCCGGTGAGCACCAGCGGCAGGAAGATCAGGGGAACAACGAGCGCGACGGCCACTCCGGTTCCCAGGATGCGGTGTAGCGCGACGGTTTTCCCGATCACGGACTCGATCAACAGGCCGGCGAACACGAAGCACATCGCAAGCACGCCGTACGGGTCCCCGGCTGATGCGCACAGGAAGCAGAAGATCCAAGGCACGAACACCGGGAACTTTCCGCGGCCCATGCGTCGCAGCGACCACCAGACCCACGGGATCCATGCCAGTCCCAGGAGTCCGCCCGCCCAGCTGGCGGCTTGGAAGTACAGCACGAATCCCGAGACCGGGAACGCCGTTCCAAGCACCGACGCGGCGGCCCGCGAAGCGCCGTACTCGCGGCACAGCAGGTAGGTGCCCACTCCGAGGATGACGAGGAACTGCGTCTTGATCACGGTCGCGGCGACGGCCAGGTCACTGATCCCCACCACCAGCAGGAAGTCGAGGAGGTTCACCGGATTCCAGATGCCGAACAGCGACTCCGCCGCGAGGTTCCCGCCCATCCACAGGTCCGCGTCCAACGCCAACGGCCACTCCCCGGCGAGCAGGCGCTGCCCGAGCCGATGCCACATCGGCAGGAACTGCGCGGCGCTGTCGTCCCAGAAGTAGAACGCGGGATTCACCAGCACCGGAACCTGCGCCAGCAATGCCACCAGCACCCCGACCAGCCCGGCCCCGAGCAGGTCGCCGTGCGGCCTGTGGGTCAGTGCCGCCCGGCTCAACGTGAAGGTCACCGGGAGCACGAGGAGACCACCGAGGATCGGCGCCACCACCGGGCTGACACCGAAACCTGCCACGAGCACGCCGACCGCCGCGGTGCTCAGCCCAAGCGTGGCCAACCCGCACACGGGGTACAGCGCGAACGAACGCGCGGCGGGAACGACTCCGAAGGTGAAGCGGCAGTTGAGCACGTAGGAGCAGATCATCGCCACCGCAGTCGCGATGACGTGCGCGACGACGAACGGCAGCAGCGTCCAGAGCCCGAGGTACACCGCGCAATGCACCCCGGTGTTCGCCGCGCCCACGGCTGCGAAGCGCAGCACCCGGTTGCGCGTGATCTGCTCCCACATGGCTTCTCCCTGGAAAAGTCCCCGTCATCCCACCCGGGAAACGGACTTCAAGCGCTGCTGCCGAACCGGCATGAGTTCCGGCCCTGACTCCTTCACGAAGAAGTGCGGTCGCCGCTTCACTTCGAGGTAGATCCGGCCGAGGTACTCACCGATCACACCGAGGAACAGCAACTGCATTCCGCCGAGCACCGCGACTCCCGCCACCAGCGTTGTGTAGCCGGGAATCCGTTCTCCGCCGCTCAGCGCACCGAGGACTACATGTCCGACGTAGCCGCACGACAACACCGCCGCGAACAGGCCGAGGTAGATCGACAGCCGCAGTGGTTTGTTGTTGAACGACAGCAAGCCGTCGATGCCGTAGTTCACCAGCTTCCCGACAGACCACTTCGAACGCCCCGACTGCCTGGTGACGTTCCGGAACGACACTGCGGCCGTGTCGAACCCGATCCAGGAGAACAGTCCCTTCGAGAACCTGTTGCACTCCCGCAAGGACAGCACCGCGTCGACCGCTCGTCGCGACAGCACGCGGAAATCCCCTGCCCCGTCTTGGACGTTGACGTCGGCCAGGCGGTTGAGGAGCCGGTAGTACAGCCGCGACACCATCGAGCGCAGCAGTGGCTCACCTCGTCTGTCCCGGCGTGCCACGACCTGGTCGTACCCGGACTCCAGCAGCGGGAGCATGCGGTGGAGCAGCTCCGGTGGGTGCTGGAGATCGGCGTCCATGATGGCTATCCGGTCGCCGCGAGCGTGCCGCAGTCCCGCCAGGATCGCCGATTCCTTGCCGAAGTTCCGGCTCAGCGAGACGTAGCGGACGCCGGTCTCGACAGCCGACCACCGGCGGACCTCCTCCAGCGTCCGGTCCGTGCTCCCGTCGTCGACGAGGATCACTTCGCGATCCTGCGCGATTCCGGGCAGCACTGACGCCAGTGCGTCACGAAGCCGTGGCAGGGTCCGTTCTTCGTTGAAGCACGGAATCACGACGGAGAGAAACATGGCTCGGCTCTCATCCAGGTTCGGTCCGCGATGCGCGGGCAGGTCTTCCGGTCGAAATCGACCCTAGGGACCGCCCATCGGGCACCCCCGCCCGACACACCGACGCGTACTCCTGTCAGGAGAATCCGCCGAGACCTGCTACACGCCGAACCTCACAGCCCGGCGCACTGGTCGTGAATCGACCCGCCCACTTCGTTGGCCCTGCCCGCGTTGACCGGTGCCGGACTGTTCGCCGCGCAGGACAGAGACCCGTCGATGGTGTTGCCCGCTATGACGATCGGACTGCTGCTGGTGTTGCCGCGCAATACCATCGCACCGCGGACCCGAAGATCTTCGGCCCGCACAAGACCTTTCGTATCCTCGATCCTGATCCGATCGGATACTTCGCTCCGCGCCAGCCAGACTCCCGCCGCGCCCCGCGCATCGATCGGACCATCCACTGTGGAGTCGATGACGACCAGCACTGCCCCTGGCTTCACCCTCACCGGGCCTGACACCGAAGCGTTTCGCAGGCACAGCACACCATCCGCAACCTCCAGCGCAGGCTGAGGACCGCTCAGCGTCCGCGTGCAACTGGCGACCGGCACGGTCTTCGCGACCCGGTCCCTGCCACGATTGACGACGTCGAAGAACCCGCTCTTCACGCTCAACCGCTGGTAGCGCATGGTCAGCGCCGCGAGACGGGGCCGACCTGTCAGGACAGCGTGGTCAGCGCCGGTCACGATCTCCGCGGCATTCGGTGGATCGAGCTCGGCCGTGACCCGGTTGAGCGGATTCGACAGACCCATCAAAGTTCCGGGAGCGCTGGCAACGGTCCAATTGACCCGCGCCTGACCGGAAGACACGTCGAGCAGCGGTGAGTCGACGGACATCGAGTAGGGCGCGACCCCGGAAGGAACCGGCTCGTCATCCGTCGACTGGTCGATCGACAGCGACGACGTGTCCGGGTCGATGTGCATCCGCTCGGTGTAGAGCCTGCGATCGGTCCCGGTCTTGGGCCTACCGTGGTGCACGTAGTACAGCTCCCGCGAATCCGGCGACGCGATCACGCTCCCGTGACCGGTGGAGTACATGCCCTTCCGCTCGTCCTGATGCAGCACGGGATTCGCGTCGCTCTTCGTCCACGGACCGAGCGGGCTGGGCGCGACGGCGTAGCCCACGCCGTAGTAGGCGTGCGCGTAGTTGTTCGCCGAATAGGTCAGGAAGTAGAGCGGCTTGCCGTCAGCGGTGCGGGTTCTGATCGCCGTCGAACCCTCGGCCCAGCGCCGGTTCTTCTTCTGCCCCTGGGACTCCTCGTAGTCGTTGACGTGCGCGTTCTCCCAGGGCTGCGGGTCGGAGCCGTAGTTGAGGATCGGCGTGAACCCGTCCTTGCGCACCAGCGGCGGATCGTTCGGCGCTCGGTTGGTGTTGCGGTAGCTCGGGTGGATCTCGGGCATCGTCGCGCCCGCGGGGTCGTCCCACCACTGCGAGGTCAGCTCAACGGCGTAGATGTTGGATTCCTCGATGTACTTGCCGAGCTCGTGGTCCCACACCCAGTTGCGGTAGGCGTTCCGGGAGAAGTACAGGTAGATCCGGCCGTCGTCGAAGAACACGTTCGGATCGATGAACGGGATGTAGGTGCCCAGCGGCGCGGTCATGCCCTCCTCCAGCGTGTCCGGGGGCTTGCGCTGGGTTTCGTCCATGATCAGGTTCACGTCGTGGTAGTTCGGGTCGTACGGGAAGTAGTCCAGCGGCCGGTCGGCGATGTTGCGGAACGGTCCGGTGGGCGAGTCCGCGACCGCCACGCCGATCTTGCTGGGTTCCTCGAAGTCCGCGTAGGTGAAGTGCTCGGCCACGCCCTCGCGCATGCGCGCGGAGTAGAACAGGAAGTACTTGCCGGTCCTGGCGTTGTGGTACACCTCGGGCGCCCAGAACCAGTCCCGCCCCCACTGCTGGTTCGCGTCCAGCGCGCCGCCCGGAATCCGCTGCCAGGTCGTGAGATCCGCCGAGCGGTAGATCGCGAAGTGGTGACCGGGGTCGGCGCCCTCGGTGGAGTAGGCGAAGTACTCCCCGCTCACGGGGTCGCGCAGCACGAACGGATCGGCACCGGGCAGCGAGGCGTCGTTGAAGTAGGTGGCGTTCGACGCGGGCTCGGGCGGATCGGCGTGCGACGCGGTCAACATGGCTCCGAGCAGAGCCGGTACGACCAGCAGAGCCCTCCGGATGCCGACCACGGATCCTCCTTTTTGCCTACGCAGGGTGAAAGCCGCTTCACGATCAGTTGACCTTCGCGGGTGGACTGCGGGGTGTCAACACCCAGAGTTGGGAGGACCAAACCCTGATTCCCCATCTGGCCTATTCACCTGGCAGGCTGACGCGTATGCCGTCTGCACAGTCCTTCCCCCGCCGCAGCGCCCGGACCCAGGGCTTCACCCTCGGCGCACCCAGGAACTTCACCGTGTCCGGCGACGGCTCGTCGGTGCTGTTCCTCCGGTCGGCCAGCGGCACCGACCGCCGCAACGCGCTGTACTCGCTGTCGACCACCTCGGGTACGGAACAGCTGCTCGCCGATCCCTCGGCGTTGCAGGCCCGGGAAACCGTTTCCCCCGAGGAGCAGGCCCGGCGCGAACGGACCCGGGAACGGGGCAGCGGCATCACCGGCTACGCGACGGACCGCGAGGTCGCCCAGGCCGTGTTCGCGTTGTCGGGGCAGTTGTTCCTCGTCGACGTCCGCGCCGCCGAGGTCCGGGAGCTCCCGGCCCGGCAGCCGGTCGCCGACCCCCGGCTCGACCCGGACGGCAACGCCGTCGCGTACCTGTCCGGCGGCGAACTCCGCGTCATCAGCACCGACGGCTCGGGCGACCGCGCGCTCGCGGTGCCGGACAGCGACAACGTCACCTGGGGTGCGGCGGAGTTCATCGCGGCCGAGGAGATGAACCGCTACCGCGGGTACTGGTGGTCGCCGGATGGCACGGCGATTCTCGCCGCGCGGGTGGACGAAACGCCGGTCTCGCACTGGTACCTGGGAGACCCGGCCGACCCGTCCCGCGCGCCACTTCCGATGCGCTACCCGGCCGCCGGTGAGGCCAACGCCGAGGTGGCGCTGGCGTTGTTCAGCCTCGGCGGCGACCGCACCGACGTCGAGTGGGACCGGACCGCGTTCCCGTACCTCGTGGCCGCGCACTGGTCGGGCCACGGCAGCCCGCTGATCACCGTGCAGAGCCGCGACCAGCGGACGCAGCTGGTCCTCGCCGTCGACCCGGCGACCGGGGCGACCGCGGAGATCCACCGTGACACCGACCCGCACTGGGTCGAGATCAAGCCGGGCTGGCCCGCCTGGAACCGCCGTGGCGAGCTGGTCCGGATCAGCGCCCAGGACGGCGCGTACCGGCTGGTCGTCGGCGACCAGCCCTGGACGCCGACGACGCTGCAGGTGCGGGCCGTGCTCGACATCGCCGACGACGTACTGATCTCAGCGTCCGAGGACGACCCCGCCGAGATCCACGTCTACCGCGTCACCGCCGAGGGCGCGCACCGCGTCACCGACACCCCGGGCGTGCACACGGCGACCCGATCCGGCCAGGTCCTGGTCATCGGCACCGCCGACTTCGACGAGCCGCGCACCCGTTTCCGCGTGCACGTCGGCGAGCAGCAGGTCGCCGAGGTCAGCTCCCGCGCCGAGGACCCGGGCGTGGCCCTCAACGTCGAACTCCTCCGCCTCGGCGAGCGCAGGCTGCGCAGCGCGCTGCTCCTGCCCAGCGGCTACCGGCCCGAGCACGGCAAGCTGCCGGTGCTGCTCGACCCCTACGGCGGACCGCAGGCGCAGCGCGTGCTCGCCCGCCAGCAGGGCTACCTGACCTCCCAGTGGTTCGCCGACCAGGGCTTCGCCGTCCTGGTGACCGACGGGCGCGGCATGACCGGCCGCGGCCCCGACTGGGACCGCGCGATCGCGGGCAACCTCGCAGGCCCGCCGCTGGAGGACCAGGTCGACGCGCTGCACGCGGCCGCGCAGCAGCGCCCCGAGCTCGACCTGGACCGGGTCGCCATCCGCGGCTGGTCGTTCGGCGGCTACCTCGCGGCCCTCGCCGTGCTGCGCAGGCCGGACGTCTTCCACGCCGCGATCGCCGGCGCCTCGGTCTGCGACTGGCGCCTCTACGACACCCACTACACCGAGCGCTATCTCGGCAACCCGAACGACGATCCCGCGGTCTACGAAGCGAACTCGCTTATGTCCGACGCCGCGAAGCTCGACCGCCCGCTGCTGCTGATCCACGGCACGGTCGACGACAACGTGGTGCTCGCACACTCCCTGCGGCTCTCGGCCGCGCTGACCGCTGCGGCCCGGCCGCACACCCTGCTCCCGCTTCCTGGTGTCAGCCACATGCCCACCGACGAGAGCACCACGGAGAACCTGCTGCTGCTTCAGGTGGACTTCCTGCGCAGGACGCTGCCCGCCGCGAAGTGAAGCCGCCGCGAGGCAAGCCCTCGCGGCGGCTCGCCGTCACAGGATTTCGAGCGGAACCGCGTGTCCCGGAGCCGGGAACCGGGCATCCAGCGCGGCCAGATCCTCCTCGGACAGCTCGATCTCTAGGGCAGCGTGGTTCTGCTCGACGTGCTCCTCCGAAGCGGCCTTCGGGATCGCGCACACCCCTTCGGACGCGAGCACCCAGGCGATCGCGACCTGGGCCGGGGTGGCGGAATGCCGGTCGGCGATCCGGCCGAGCTCCGAGTCGCCCAGCAACCGCCCCTGCTCGATCGGCGAGTACGCCATCACCGGCAGCTCCTGCTGCCTGCACCACGGCAGCAGGTCGTACTCGATGCCGCGCCGGGTCAGGTTGTAGAGCACCTGGTTGGTCGCGATCGCCCGCCCCAGCTCGTGTTCCCACAGCTCCCGCAGGTCGCCCGGATCGAAGTTGCTCACCCCGAAGTACCGGATCTTCCCGCTGTCCCGCAGCCCCTCGAACGCCTCCAGCGTCTCGGCCAGCGGGGTGCCACCACGCCAGTGGAGCAGGTACAGGTCGATGTGGTCGGTGCCGAGCCGACGCAGGCTGCGCTCGCACGCCTCGACCGTTCCCCGCCTGCTTGCGTTGTGCGGGAACACCTTGCTGACCAGGAACACCTCGTCCCGGCGCCCGCTCATCGCCGCGCCGACGACTTCCTCGGCGCCGCCGTTGCCGTACATCTCCGCGGTGTCGATCAGGCCGACGCCCAGGTCCAGGCCCCGGCGCAGCGCCGCGACCTCCGTGTCCCGCGCCGAACTCCGCTCGCCCATGCCCCAGGTGCCCTGCCCCAGAACCGGCAGGTCACCGCCGCCGGGCAGCCGCAGGTGTCGCATCGTGTCGCACACTCCGCTTCTCGAATCGATCAACAGCTGGTGCCGGGCGCACCCGCACAGCCTAAACAGCTCAGCGCGGTCCCTGCGGAAGCACGGCGACCAGCTCGAACCCGCCTCCGGCCGCCGACTGCACCTCGAGCTCGCCACCGGCCATCTGCACCCGCTCGGACAGGCCCGCCAGGCCCGACCCGCCGGAACCGACGTCGACCGCGTCACCCCGGCCCGCGCCGTTGACCACCGAGACCCGCAACCGCCCCGCGCGCTCCTCCAAGCGCACCGTCACGTCCGCGCCCGGCGCGTGCTTCGAGACGTTCGTCAGCGCCTCCTGCACTACCCGGTACGCCGCACGTTCCACACCCGCCGCGAACTCCAGGCTCCCGCCGATCTCGTCGTACAACTCGACGGAAAGCCCGGCCTGACGAGCGCGCGCGACCAGCTCCGGGATCGCGCGCAGGCTCACGCTGTTCGGCTGGCCCGCGCCGGACAGCCCGAGCGTCGTGCGCATCTCGTCCAGCGCCTGCTTGGCCAGACCGCGCAACCGGCCCGCGGACTCCTGGGTCTCCGGCTCCCCGCTGGTCGCGGCGAGCGCGGCCGACTCGACCGCGATCAACGTGACGTGGTGGCCGACCGCGTCGTGGATCTCCCGCGCGATCCTCGCGCGCTCCTCGGCCCGCGCGGTCTCCTCCTTGGCCTCCAGCTCCGCCGCGGTCGCCTCCCGCAGCTGCCGCAGGCTCTCGGTGAGCTGGTGCCGCGTGGTCACCAACGCGCCCAGCGCCACCGGCGCACCCGCCGCGAACACCACGAAGCTCACCGTCAGCACGATCGCAGGCAGCGTCAACGACTGCTGGACCAGAACCGGCGTCACCGCCGCCACCAGCACCAGCAGCACCCCGCCGACCTGCCAGCGGAAATGCGGACGCGCCCGGCCAAAAGCGAACAGCGCCACCACACCCGGCGCCCACCCCAGACCACCGACGAACGCGGGCAGGCACAGCAACAGCACCAGACGCGGCCACCAGTGCCGCAACGGCAGCACAGCACAGGCGGACAGGGCGGACACCAGCGAGTACGACGAACCGCCGTCGGAGAAGAGCACCACCAGAGCCGGGACGACGATGACGAGGACCTCGCCCGGAACCCGCCGCCAGGTCTTGCCCGTCACCACCGCGTGCCGCTCCCGGAACCCGCGACCCGCTGCGCGATCAACGCGGCCTGCACCCGGTTCTCCGCACCGAGCTTGCCGAGCACAGTGGACACGTAGCTCTTGACGGTCGCCTCGGTCAGCCCCAGCCGCTCACCCACGTCGGCGTTGGAACGCCCGTCTGCCAGCAGGAACAACACCTGCCGCTCCCGCGCGGACAACGTCCGCACCAGACGCGCTTCCTCAGCGCTGTCGCCGAAGCTGCGGAACCGCGGCAGCAGCCGGGCCGTGATGCGCGGATCGAGCACCGCGCCACCCGCGGCCAGATCGATCACCGCGCGCACGAGCACGGCCGGATCCGCGTCCTTGAGCAGGAACCCGTTCGCCCCCAGTCGCAACGCCTCGGCGACGTAGTCGTCCAGGTCGAACGTGGTCAGCACGGCCGCGATCGGCGGATCGGGCAGCATCCGCAGGTCCCGCAGCGCCGTCAGCCCGTCCTTGCCCGGCATCTGAACATCGACCAGTGCCACGTCCGGACGGTGCCCCCGCACCGCCGTCAGCAGTTCCGCGCCGTTGCTCGCCTCGGCCACGACCCGGATGCGTCCCCCCTGCTCGAGCAGCACGCGCAGGCCACGCCTGAGCATCGCCTCGTCATCGGCCAGAACCAGCCGGATCGGGCGGGCCGCCGACGAACCGCCGGTCTCCCCGCTCACCACTCGTCACCTCCCCTGTTCCGAGGGCTGGCCGAAAGCCTACTGGGATGCTCGGCAGGCGGCCCGGGGAGATCAGCGACGACCGCTCTTCGCGCCCTTGCGCTCCCGCACCCGGACCGAGATCCGCACCGGGCTGCCGGTGAACCCGAAGGTCTCCCGGAACTTGCGCTCCAGGAACCGCCGGTACCCGGCCTCCAGGAAACCGGTGGTGAACAGCACCAGTGTCGGCGGACGCGGGTGGGCCTGGGTGGCGAACAGGATCTTCGGCTGCTTGCCGCCGCGCACCGGCGGCGGATTGGCCGCGACCAGGTCCGACAGCCAGGAGTTGAGCTGACCGGTCGGAATCCGGGTGTCCCAGGACGCCAGCGCCGTGCGCAGCGTCGGCGCCAGCTTCGCCACCGCCCGGCCGGTCTGCGCCGAGACGTTGACCCGCTCCGCCCAGCGCACCCGCACCAGCTCGCGGTCGATCTCCTTCTCCAGCTGGTGCCTGCGGTCCTCGTCGACCAGGTCCCACTTGTTGTAGGCGATGACCAGCGCCCGGCCCGCCTCGACGACCATCGTGAACACCCGCAGGTCCTGCTCGCTCAGCGGCTCCGAGGCGTCGACCAGCACGATCGCCACCTCGGCCGCCTCGATCGCGGCCTTGGTGCGCAGCGAGGCGTAGTACTCGGTGCCGCTGGCGGTCTTGACCCGCTTGCGCAGGCCCGCGGTGTCGACGAACCGCCACACCTCGCCGTCGAGCTCGACCAGCGAGTCGACCGGGTCCACGGTCGTGCCGGCCACGTCGTCGACGACCGCGCGCAGCTCACCGGTCAGCCGGTTGAGCAGGCTGGACTTGCCGACGTTGGGCTTGCCGACCAGCGCCACCCGGCGCGGCCCGCCGGTCGCGCCGAACTCCTCGCGCGGGGTGTCCGGGAAGGTGTCGAGGATCCTGTCCAGCAGGTCGCCCGAACCGCGGCCGTGCAGACCGCTGACCGGCATCGGCTCGCCAAGGCCCAGCGACCACAGCGTGTGCGCCTCGGCCATTGTCCGCTCGTCGTCGACCTTGTTCGCGGCCACCAGCACCGGCCGCTTCGAGCGCCGCAGCACCTTGGCCACGGCTTCCTCGGTCGCGGTCGCGCCGACCTGCGCGTCGACCACCAGCAACACCGCGTCGGCGGTCGACATCGCCATCTCGGCCTGCGCCGCCACCGCGGCCTGCAGGCCCTTCGCGTCGGGCTCCCAGCCGCCGGTGTCGACGACGGTGAACCGCCTGCCGTTCCACAGCGCGTCGTAGGCGACCCGGTCCCGGGTCACGCCGGGCACGTCCTGCACGACCGCCTCCCGGCGGCCGAGCAGCCGGTTGACCAGCGTCGACTTGCCCACGTTGGGGCGGCCGACCACGGCCAGGACCGGTTGGGGCGTCGGCGCGGATTCGTCCTCGGGCAGGCCGGCCTCGTCGAACTGGGCCCATTCGGCCTCGTCGGTCCACGTGCCGTCCAGACCGGAACCGCCCGCCAGCGACTCGTCGGTCACGCTCTCGTTCCTCTCGTCTAAGTCTTGTCAGGTGCAGCGACCAGCCGATCCAGCTCGGCGATCAGCTCCACCAGTTCCGTGCGCACCCGCTCGGTCGCCGCGGTCAGCCCCGCGCGCCCCTTCGCGTCCGGCAGCACCACGGGCTCGCCGAACAGCACATCGACCCTGGGGAAAAGCCTACGTCCCCGCCCCTCCGGACGTCGCGTGCCCCGGCACGCCACCGGCAGCACCACGGCGCCCGCCGACCGGGCCAGCCAGGCCGCACCGTGCTGCGCCTGCGTCACTTCCCCACCGCGCGTGCCCTCCGGGAACACGCCGACGAGCCCGCCGGCGCGCAGCACCCGCACGGCCGCCAGCAGCGGTGTGCGGTCGGGCTCGCCGCGGCGGACCGACAGCTGCCCGATCCGGCGGAGGAACCAGCCCAGCGCGCCGCGGAACATCTCGTGCTTGATCAGGAACACCGCGGTGCGCGGGATCATTCCGAACAGCAGCGGACCGTCGAGCAGCGAACTGTGGTTGGCGACCAGCACGACCGGCCCCGACCGCGGGATCCGCTCCGCGTGGTGGATCCGCACCCGGAACGGCAGCCGCACGAACAAGATCGAGATCCACTGGCCGATGCGGTGCAGCAGGCGCGAGGAGCCCTCCGGCAGCGTTCCCGCTGTGTCCGGGCCGGGATTCGGCGACTTGGCCGTGGGTTCGGCACTCATGGCGCGGTCCGTTCCACACCGGAGGACAGGCCGCGTTCCGCGACCAGCTCGATCAGCCGCCCCAGCACGCCCCGCACGTCCAGCTCGGTGGTGTCGACCTCGACCGCGTCGTCCGCCTGCTTCAGCGGCGACACCTCGCGCCCGGAATCCAGCGCGTCCCGGCGCTGCACGTCCGCGTGGGTGCGCTCCAGGTCGCCTTCCCGGCCCTCCGCGGTGTCCTGCGCCGTACGCCGCTGTGCGCGGGCGTGCGACGACGCGGTCAGGAACACCTTCAGCGCCGCGTCCGGCACCACGACCGTTCCGATGTCACGGCCTTCGACGACCATCCCGCCCGGAGCGGCCAGCGCCTCGCGGATCAGGCCCCGCTGCTGCTCGACGAGCTGCTCGCGCACGGCACCGACCGCGGACACCGCCGACACCGCCCCGGTCACCTCGGGTCCGCGGATCTCGGCCTCGACGTCGTCGCCGTCGAGGCGGACCGACGGCCGGAGCGGGTCGGTCCCCATCTCCAGCTTCACCCCGGCGGTCACCCGCCCCACCTCGACGGCGTCGTCGGGATCCACCCCCGCGCGCAGCACGGCGAGCGTGACCGCCCGGTACATCGCACCGGTGTCCAGGTACGCCGCACCGAGCTCCGACGCGAGACCGCGGGACACCGTCGACTTCCCGGTGCCCGACGGGCCGTCGAGCGCCACCACACCGCGCAGCTGGGCGTGTGCCACGTGTTCCGTCCTCCTTCGTCCGACCGACCATCCATTCTGCCTGGTCCACCGCCGCCGTCCCGAGGCGCATCCAACACCGGCGGTGGCACACGGGCGGCGATCGCTGTATTAGGGTCGCGAGCGTGGACGTGACAGTGACCCCGCTGCCGGGACTGGGGACTCAGCAGGACTTCACCACCCGTTCCGGACATCGCATCGGTGTCATCTCCTACCGCGACGGCCGGTTCGAGCTGATCGTCTGCGACCAGCAGGACCCCGACAAGGTCGCCACCTCGGTCGACCTCACCGTCGAGGAGACCAGCGCACTCGCGAACCTGCTCGGCGCGCCGCAGCTGGTGGCGCAGCTGACCGAGCAGCAGCGCGAGGTAACCGGCGTCAACACCTGGCAGATGCCGGTGGCGGCAAAGTCGCCGTACGACGGGCGCACGCTCGGTGACACCGAGATGCGCACCCGCACCGGAACCTCGATCGTCGCCGTCGTGCGCGGCGGCACCGTGCACCCTTCGCCCCGCCCCGACTTCCGGTTCTCCGGCGGCGACCTGGTCGTCGCCGTAGGCACTGCCGACGGGTTGCGCGCGGCGAACGAGATCCTCGAAAAGGGCTGATCTCGCACCCAAGGTGATCGGACAGGTCCGAGCCCGGGCGACCGGGCTGGTCCAACCGTGCCCGGATCCGGTCGCTGCGCTGGGACAACTCAACAGAACTGACCAGGCGAGAGGAACAACCGTGCACGACACTGCTTTGTCACTCATCGAGCTGGGAGCGGTGTTCTTCGGACTGGGGATACTCGGCCGCCTCGCCTGGAAGATCGGGATCTCGCCGATCCCGCTGTACCTCATCGGCGGCCTGGCCTTCGGCACCGGCGGGCTCATCCCGCTGCACGGCATCGAACCCTTCGCCCACCTCGCCTCCGAGATCGGCGTGGTCCTCCTGCTGCTGTTATTAGGGCTGGAGTATTCAGCGAGCGAGCTGGTCACTGGCTTGCGCAGGTCGTGGCTGGCGGGTCTGGTCGACATAGTCCTCAACGCCGCGCCCGGGGTCGTGGTCGCGCTGCTGCTGGGCTGGGGGCCGATCGGCGCGCTGACGATGGCGGGCGTCACCTACATCTCGTCCTCGGGCATCGTCGCCAAGGTCCTCGGCGACCTGGGCAGGCTCGGCAACCGGGAGACGCCGGTGATCCTGTCGATCCTGGTGTTCGAGGACCTGGCGATGGCGGTCTACCTGCCGATCCTGACCGCGGTCCTGGCAGGCGTGACGTTCATGGGCGGGCTCACCGCGGTCGGGATCTCGCTGGTGGTCATCACGATCGTGCTGGTCATCGCCCTGCGGTTCGGCAGGTACGTCTCGGCGCTGGTGGACAGCCCGAACCCGGAGGTCTTCCTGCTCCGATTACTCGGGGCTGCGCTGCTGGTCGCCGGGATCGCCTCGGAGATGCAGGTCTCGGCCGCCGTCGGAGCCTTCCTGCTCGGCATCGCGATCTCCGGCTCCACCGCCACCAACGCGACCCGGATCCTGGAACCGCTGCGCGACCTGTTCGCCGCGATGTTCTTCGTGGTCTTCGGCCTGAACACCGACCCGCTGGCGGTCCCGCCGGTGCTGGGCTTCGCACTGCTGCTGGCGCTTGCCACCAGCGCCACCAAGATCGCCACCGGGTGGATCGCGGCGAAGATGCAGGGCGTCGGAAAGCTCGGCCGGGCCCGTGCGGGCGCGGCCCTGGTCGCCCGCGGCGAGTTCTCGATCGTCATCGCCGGGCTCGCGGTGGCCTCCGGCGCCGTGACCGGCGACCTGGCGGCCCTGGCGACGACCTACGTGCTGCTCATGGCAATCCTCGGGCCGGTGGCGGCGCGGTTCGTGGAGCCAGTCGCCCGGCGGTTCGTGCGGCAGCGTGCGACCGCCGACCTCGGCAAGGCCCGGGCTTGATTCGAGGCCGAACAAAGGCCTGATCCGCACCGCGACATTCTGCCCTGCGGGACCTGCCAGTTAATTTCAGTTGACGCTGAAGCAATTACGACTACAGAGCTGTCCGGCCGCGCGAAGACGCGGCCGGATCAGAGCGGAACCTCAGAGCCCCACGGCCCGGTAGAGCGAGCCGATCTCCTTGCGGTCGAGCGGCCGGATCGCCCCCGGACGCTCGGACGTCAGCCGCACGTCACCGATGGCGGTGCGAACCAGCCGCTGCACCGGGTGCCCGACCTGCTTGAGCAGCCGCCGCACGACGTGCTTGCGCCCCTCGTGCAGCACCACCTCGACCAGCGCGCGCCCGTCGTTGACGTCGACGAGCTTGAACGAGTCGACCTTCACCGGACCGTCGTCGAGCTCGACGCCCTTGCGCAGCTCGCGGCCGAGCCCCTTCGGAATCGGCCCCGGCACCTCGGCCAGGTAGGTCTTGAGAACGCGGTACGACGGGTGCATGAGCCGGTGCGCGAGCTCGCCGTCGTTGGTGATCAGCAGCAGGCCCTCGGTGTCGACGTCGAGCCGGCCGACGTGGTAGAGCCGCCCCTGCCGCTCCCGCAGGTAGTCGCCGATGCAGGGCCGCCCCTGGTCGTCCGACATGGTGCACAGGATGCCGGTGGGCTTGTTCAGCAGCAGGTGCGTGCGATCGGAGTTGACCGCGACCCTGGTGCCGTCGACGTGGATCACCGCGGTCTCCGGATCCACCCGCCGCCCCAGCTCCATCACGACCGACCCGTCGACCTCGACGCGGCCCTCCACGATCATCTGCTCTGCGGCCCGCCGCGAAGCCACCCCGGCCTGGGACAGCACCTTCTGCAACCGGACGCCTTCCACGTCGGGCTCGTTGGTCCGGGAACGGTTTTCAGACATCGTCGATCGCATCCACTTCGGGCAACAGGGGGGCGAGCGGCGGCAGGTCCTTGAGCGAGGACAGCCCGAGCCGTTCCAGGAACAGCTCGGTCGTGCAGTACAGGATGCCGCCGGTCTCCGGGTCGGTTCCGGCCTCTTCGATAAGGCCGCGTCCTACCAGGGTACGGATGACGCCGTCGACGTTGACACCGCGTACCGCGGCCACCCGCGAACGCGTCACCGGCTGCCGGTACGCGATCACCGCCAGGGTTTCCAGCGCGGCCCGCGTCAGCTTCGCCCGCTGGCCGTCGAGCAGGTAGCGCTCGACATAGGGCGCGTAGGTCTCGCGGGTGTAGAACCGCCAGCCGTCACCGACCCGGCGGAGGTCGATCCCGCGCCGGGCCGCGGCGTAGCCGTCGGAAAGCCGCTGGAGCGCGGTCCGGATCCGCGCGACCGGCTGGCCGAGCGTGCTCGCCAGCAGCTCCTCACCGGCGGGAACGTCGACGACGAGCAGCAGCGCCTCCAGGGCGGCGTCGAGCTCTTCGTCGGAATCCAGATCCGGCGCCGCACTGGTCTCACCCGCCGCAGCGTCCTCGTCCGACAGCTCGCCGGCCTCGGGCTCCGGCAACTCACCCACCGAAGCCGCGTCATCTGGCAGCTGATCCGCCTGCGCCTCGGGCTCCGCCGGAGCCTTCTGCAATTCCGCCTCCGCAGCCTCGACGTCCGGCACCTCCGCCGGACCCGACCGCTCAGCCGCAGCGTCCCCCGCCGCAGCAACCTCGGCACCCGGCAGCTCCACCGCGGTGACGTCGGCGGCCGGCACCCCTGCCGCACCCGGCCGCTGAGCCGCAGCGACCTCAGCGCCCGGCGACTCCGTCGCAGTGGCCTCACCGTCCGGCACCTCTACCGCACCAGACCGCTCAGCCGCAGCGACCTCGGCACCCGGCGACCCCACCGCGGTGACCTCACCGCCCGATACCTGCGCCGCACCAGACCGCTCAGCCGCAGCAACCTCGCCACCCGGCGACCCCACCGCAGTGGCCTCGCCGCCCGGCACCTCCGCCGCTCCGGCCCCGGCCTCCGGCGGCCCCGGAGCCGCGCGCTCGGTGTCCGCCCGCTCGGCCTCGCTCGGCTCGCTCACCCGTACTCCTCTTCGTCCTTCCTGGCCCGCGCCGCCTCGGCGTCTGCCTGCGCCTGCGCCACACTGCCACCGACCCAGCTCACGGACAGCTCCCCCAGCGGATCCTCCTGCTCGAACAGGATGACCTTCTCCCGGAACAGCTCCAGCAGCGCCAGGAACCGCGCGACGATCTCGACCGTGTGCCCGCAGTCGGACACCAGCTCCGAGAACGTAGCCGAGCCCTTCTCCGCCAGCCGCACGCGCAGCAGCGCAGCGTGCTCGCGAACCGACACCTGGTGCTGGTGGAGGTGGTCCAGCGACACGGTCGGCGGCGGCTTCGGCCGGAACACCGCGGCGGCGATCTCGGCGAACTTGTCCGGCGGAACGCCGATCATCACCTCGGGCAGCAGCCCCTCGAACCGCGGCTCCAGAGCGACCGCGCGGGGATACCGCCGCAGCGCCCCCGCCTCCAGCTCACCGAACAACGCCGCCACCTGTTTGTAGGCGCGGTACTGGAGCAGTCGCGCGAACAGCAGGTCCCGCGCCTCCAGCAGCGCCAGGTCCTCCTCGTCCTCCACCTCGGCCGCGGGCAGCAGCCGAGCCGCCTTGAGGTCCAGCAGCGTCGCCGCGACGACCAGGAACTCGGTGGTCTCGTCGAGGTCCCAGTGCTCGCCGAGCGCCTTGGTGTAGGCGATGAACTCGTCGGTCACCCGGTGCAGCGCGACCTCGGTGACGTCGAGCTGGTGCTGCGAGATCAGCTGGAGAAGCAGGTCGAACGGTCCCTCGAAGTTCTCCAGCCGAACGGTGAACCGGTTGTTGTGCACCTCAGCCGACTCGGGGGCATCACCCGGGACAGCGGATTCGGTCACTCGCCGGGCTCCCGCCGCAGCCTGCGCACCAGGACCGAATCCGCACCCCGCTCGTCGAGATCGGCGAGCAGCACCGCGACCGCCTCGCGCACCACGCGCCCCCGGTCCACCGAGATCCCGTGCTCCGCCCGCAGCGCGAGCCGCGCCTGCTCCAGCGCGACCAGCTCGTCATCCGAGATGTAGACGGTGATCTTCGAGTCGTGCCTGCCGCGTCCGGATCCGCTCCGGCTGGACTCGGCGACCGGGGCCTGCTCGGGCCGAACCGTCGTGCGGAACAACTCGGCGGCTCCTGGCAGGGCGACCCGGCGGGTCACGCAGCGGCTCCCGCTGTCATCGGGCGATCACCTCGCGGGCCAGCGCGCGGTAGGCGCGGGCGCCCGCCGAGCGCGGTGCCCAGCGCGTGATCGGCTCCCCGGCGACGGTGGTCTCCGGGAAGCGCACGGTGCGGTTGATGACGCTGTCGAACACGATGTCCCCGAATGCTTCTACCACCCTGGCCATGACCTCTCGGGAGTGCAGGGTGCGTGGATCGAACATCGTCGCAAGTATGCCGCTGATCTCCAACTTGGGGTTCAGCCGCTCCCGCACCTTCTCGATGGTGTCGATGAGCAGCGCGACCCCGCGCAGGCTGAAGAACTCGCACTCCAGCGGGATGATCACGCCGTCCGCGGCGGCCAGCGCGTTCACCGTCAGCAGGCCCAGGGACGGCTGGCAGTCGACCAGCACGTAGTCGTAGTCGGCCAGCGCCGGGTGCAGCACCCGCCCCAGTGTCTGCTCCCGGCCGACCTCGGCGACCAGCTGCACCTCGGCGGCGGACAGGTCGATGTTGCTGGGCAGCAGGTCCATGCCCTCGACGGTGGTGCGCATGACCACGTCGTGGATGTCGACCGACCGCTCCATGATCACGTTGTAGATGGTCTGGTCGAGCTGGTGCGGATGTACGCCGAGGCCGACCGAAAGCGCGCCCTGCGGGTCGAAGTCCACCAGCAGCACCCGGCGGCCGAACTCCGCCAGGGCAGCACCGAGGTTGATCGTCGACGTGGTCTTGCCGACACCGCCCTTCTGGTTGCACATCGCCAGCACCGAGGCCGGGCCGTGCCGGTCGAGCATCGGCGGTTCGGGGATGTGCCTGAGTGGGCGGCCGGTCGGACCGACACCCCGGGAGGAATCCGGCGAGAAGTCGATCTCCTCGTCGGACGCATCGGGTTTCTGCGGGGCGATGCTCAGGTCGACAGCGCCCCTGGACCGCCCGTCGGCGGAGGGTTGCGGTGTCGACATGGCGATCTGACTCCTTCTCTACCGGTGGCGATCAATTGCAGCCTAAGTGGCATTCACGACCAGCGGCAACGTGCCTCGCCGACATGTCGGAAATGCGTCCAGCCCTGCCAAGAACACCTTTACCCTGCCATCGGCACGCCCGCATGTCGCCGAAATCTCATTCACCGGCCTGTGCGCGCGGATGCGCGGTGGCGTAGACCTCGCGCAACGTGTTCACCGTGATCAAGGTGTAGACCTGCGTCGTCGTCACCGACGCGTGCCCCAGGAGTTCCTGCACGACGCGGACATCCGCGCCGCCTTCCAGCAGGTGCGTGGCGAACGAGTGCCGAAGCACGTGAGGCGAGACACCGCTGGTGATCCCGGCCCGCTCCGCTGCGGACTTCAGCGCGTTCCAGGCGCTCTGCCGGGACAGCCTGGTGCCCCGCGAGTTGAGGAACACCGCCGGACTCCCATGGCCACGAGCAGCGAGGACAGGTCTCGCCCGCACCAAGTACGCCCCCAGCGCGCTCAGCGCAGGACGCCCGACCGGCACCAGCCGCTGCCGCCCGCCCTTGCCGTCGAGCAGCACCGTCCGCTCGGAGTCGTCGATGTCGTCGATGTCGAGCCCGACGGCCTCCGAAATCCGAGCCCCGGACGAGTAGAGCAGCTCGAGCAGCGCCCGATCCCGCAGCCCGCGAACGTCCTCCCCGCCGGCGTTGTCCAGCAGGCGCAGCACATCGGCGACCGGCAACGCCTTGGGCAGCCGCTTCGGCGGGCTCGGCGGTGTGATCTCCCGCGCCACGTCGACGTCGAGAACCCCTTCGGCCTGGGCGAAACGATGCAGTCCACGAGCCGCGACCAGCGCACGAGCGGCCGAAGACGCCGCCAGCGGTGGCTGTCCACGGCCGCCTTCGCGAAGCTCGGCGAGGAATCCGGACAGGTGGTGCGCCTTGACCTCGGGCAGGGCGGCGATCCCGGACTCGGCCAGGTAATCGGCGTATCGACGCAGGTCGCGCGCGTAGGAATCCAAGGTGCTGCGAGCGGTGCCGCGTTCCACCGCCAGATGGTTCAGGTAGCTCGAAATCAGGCCGCGCAGCGCTTCGGGAAGCTCCTCGTACGTCCTCACCGCACGCCACGCGAAGCGAATCGCGTCGGCCGGTCCGGCCATTCGGCGTCCGCCGGCCGTGTCACCGCAGGACGGGACACGGCTTCCTGCGCGGCCAGCAACCCGGCGACCGCGGGGGCGTTGATGATCTCACCGGCGAACACCATGCGTATCGCCTTGGTCAGCGGAACGCGGTCGATCACCAGGTCCGCCTCCTCGTCGCCGACCGCCGCCGGACGCTCCACTTCGGACAGCGACCGGGCCAGGAACACCCGCTCGCACTGGTCGGTGAAACCCGGCGACGAGGCGATGTCGACCAGCACCGACCATTCGGCCGCGACAAGCCCGGCTTCTTCTTCGAGCTCTCGCTGCGCGGTCCGCAGCGGCTCTTCGCCGGCGACGTCTAGAAGCCCGGCCGGAAGCTCCCACAGCCGCCTGCCCAGCGGATAGCGGTACTGGTGGATCAGCACGACCTGGTCGTCATCATCGAGGGCGACCACAGCGACGGCACCGAGGTGCTCGACGACCTCGCGCCGGGCCTGCCCACCTCCGGGCATGGACACCTCGTCGGCCCGCAACGCGAGGATCTTCCCGACGTACACATCGGAGCGGTCCAGAGTGGCGAACTCGTGCTCGCCGTTGGTGCGCTTGATCTCGCCTGCGTCCACATCGTCGCTCGTGCTCACGCCGACCAGACTAAAGGCTGGCCCACTCATGAGCGCCCGATGCGGCGAAGGGTCTTTGTGATGTTCGAACACCGGAGTCGTGACCTCGGCGAAGACCGCGTGCGCCTGGAACGGAAGCGGCTTCGAGCCCGATCGAGCCCGAAGCCGCCCACCACACGCTCAGACGCTCGCGGGAGCCTCCGGAACGCTTTCGGAGATCTCAACCGGAAGCCGCTCGGCAGCGCGGTAGTCCAGCGCCGCTCGGACGAACGCCGCGAACAACGGGTGCGGCCGGGTCGGCCGGCTCTTCAGCTCGGGGTGCGCCTGCGTCCCGACGAAGAACGGGTGCTCCTCGCGCGGCAGCTCGACGAACTCGACCAGCCGGTCGTCCGGCGAGGTGCCGGAGAAGACCAGTCCGGCCTTGCTCAGCCGGTCCCGGTAGGCGTTGTTCACCTCGTACCGGTGCCGGTGCCGCTCGGCCACCTCGGTCTCCCCGTACGCCTCGGCGACCACGGAACCGGACTGCAGCTTCGCCGGGTACGAGCCCAGGCGCATCGTGCCGCCCATGTCCCGGTCACCGGAGATCACGTCGTGCTGGTCGGCCATGGTGCTGATCACCGGGTGCTGGCAGGGCTCCTCGAACTCGGTCGAGTTCGCCCGCTCCAGCCCGGCCAGCGAACGCGCCGACTCGATCACCATGCACTGCAGGCCGAGGCACAGGCCCAGGGTCGGGATTCCGTGGGTCCGGGTGTACCGGATGGCGCCCAGCTTGCCCTCGATGCCCCGAACCCCGAACCCGCCCGGGATCAGGACGGCGTCCATGCCGGACAGCGCGTGCGCGGCGCCCGAGTCGGTCTCGCAGGTGTCCGAGGGAACCCACGCGATCTCGACCTTGGCGCGGTTGGCGAACCCGCCCGCGCGGATCGCCTCGGTCACCGACAGGTAGGCGTCCGGCAGGTCCACGTACTTGCCGACCAGCGCGATCCGGACTCGTTCGGACGGCTTGTGCACCCGGTCGAGCAGGTCTCCCCACACCGACCAGTCGACGTCCCGGAACGGGAGCCCCAGCCGCCGCACGAGGTAGGCGTCGAGCCCTTCGCTGTGCAGCACGCGGGGGATGTCGTAGATCGAAGGCGCGTCCGGGCAGGCGACGACTCCGTCGGAGTCCACGTCGCACATCAGCGCGATCTTGCGCTTGAGGTCCTCCGGCAGTTCCCGGTCCGCCCGGCACACCAGCGCATCGGGCTGGATACCGATGTTGCGCAGCGCGGCCACCGAGTGCTGCGTCGGCTTGGTCTTCAGCTCACCGGAAGGCGCCAGGAACGGGACCAGCGACACGTGCAGGAAGAAGCAGTTGTCCCGCCCGACGTCGTGGCGCACCTGGCGGCACGCCTCCAGGAACGGCAGGGACTCGATGTCACCGACGGTGCCCCCCACCTCGGTGATCACGACGTCCGGGGTCCGGCCGTCCTCGTCGGGCTCGGCCATCGCACGGATGCGCGCCTTGATCTGGTCGGTGATGTGCGGGATCACCTGCACCGTGTCGCCCAGGTACTCCCCGCGCCGCTCCTTGGCGATGACCGCCGAGTAGACCTGGCCGGTGGTGACGTTGGCGTTGCGGGTCAGGTCGCGGTCGAGGAACCGCTCGTAGTGACCGATGTCGAGATCGGTCTCGGCGCCGTCTTCGGTGACGAAGACCTCGCCGTGCTGGAACGGGTTCATCGTTCCGGGGTCGACGTTGAGGTACGGGTCGAGCTTCTGCATGGTCACCCGCAAGCCGCGGGAAGTCAGCAGCTCGCCCAGGCTCGACGCCGTGAGCCCCTTACCCAAGGAGGAGGCCACGCCCCCTGTGACGAACACGTGCTTGATCGTGCGTGCTTGCGGCACCAAGAAAGCTCCCCGTGGTCAAGCCGTCGCCGGGCTGATGTTCTGCGCTGGCAGGACGGCTGGATCCGTCGCTCCCACGGAATTCCAGCCTAACGCACGGCGCCTACGAGCCGCACCACGCCCTGCTGGGCACACCCACGACTCCGGCCAGCTGGTCAACCGCCATCCGGGTCCTTTGACCTCCACGGTCGGCGCACGTCAGGTCCGGACGGTCCCGCGGTGACGTTGGACACCTAGCGCGCAGCGCCGACGGCCCGCTGCCTTCACAACACCTCCTCGATGAATTCGACCGAGTCGTACGGCGACATGGCCATCTCTTCCAACCGCACCAAGGTCTCCCGGTAGGAAGCGACGTCAGCTTCGTCCTCGAAGTACGCGCAATCGGTCCGCCCGGAGACGAACACCAGATCCGGATGAGGATTGCGCCGAAATTCCAAGAGGGAGAACGAGCTCTCGACGGGCACAGCTCCCACCGAGAACGGGAGCACTCGGATCGTGACATCTGGCCGCTGCGCAAGATCGACCAGATGTCTCAGCTGCTCCGGCGCACCCGCGGCGCGGCGCAGTGCGGATTCGGAAAGGACGATGTCGAATTCCGCCGGGTGCCGCTCCAACAACTGTTCCTGCCTTCGGAGGAGGAGTTCGAGCCTGCGCTCGAATCCCGACCCCGGCTCCTGTTCGGCCCAGCCTGCTGCGGAGGACGCGTAATCGCGGGTCTGGAACAGATCCGGCACCACTTCGGCCGCGAATCCGCGAATGACGTCCGCATCCGCTTCCAAACCCACGTAGGTCCTCCTCGCCGGAGGCAGCACGTCGGCATATGACTCCCACCAGCCTCGCGCACGTGCGTCCCGCGCGAGCCCGACCAGGCGCTCACGGTGCTCCGGCTCCGCGTTGCACGTCTCCGCGAGCGCGATCACCGCGTCGATCCCCACGCCCTGCTTGGCGCTTTCGATCTTGCTGACCTTGCCCTGCTGCCAGCCGAGCCTGCGGGCGACCTCGACGTGCGTCAGGCCGGCGGCACGCCGCATCGCCTTCAGCTCGGCGGCGAGAACCCTGCGCCGCAGCATCGGACTCGCCGGGCGTGCCGCGCCCGGGACTTCGGGGGGAGAGCTGGTCGTCGTTGGTTCTTCCGCTGTCGATGTCATGGTCCCAGCTTCTCCGGACCACTGGATCAAGTCCAGGAATGTCACTCTATCGAATTATGGCGAATAGAATTATTCTTCGCCATGCTCGAACTCATGGAACAGATGACCAGATCCGGCGCCGGGCCCCTCCCCCATCGGTGCCGGATCCCATGGCCGGGCGGCACCGGAGCGCCCCCGTCGCCCGGCACGCCCCTGCCCGTCCGCTGCCCCGCACGGCGAGCGGGCAGGGGCACCTGCCTCACATCAGCCGCGCGAGCTCGGCAGCGGACTCTGCGCGCTGGCGACCGCGCCGTAGTGCCCCGCCTGCTGCCCGAGCTGTTCACGCACAGCCATGACGAGCGCGACCCGGCCCGCAGCCGTGTCGATGTTGTCCACAGTGGAGAGCGCCGACGCTATGGCACCGTCGGAGCGGACGAACCCGACAGGACCGGTGTCCTGCGCGGAGTCGGCCGTCCCGGCGAGAACGGCTCCCGCACCGGAGCGGTCCACCTGAGCGGCGAAGCGCGCGAGCATGGCGGCGTGATCCTGCGCGCGTTCCCCGGCGGCGCGCTCGCCGGTCAGGATCACGACGGCCTGGGCCGGACGCACCTCCTGCACGACGTTCACGAACCCGCCGGTGGTGAGCCCGGTCAGCGCTGCTGCCCTCTCCTCGTCGGACGCCTGCGGCTGTCCCGTCCTGGGATCCTGCAGGACCAGCGGACCGACGAGACCGCCCGCGAGCGTTCCCGGATCCGCCGAGACCGGCAGCTGCGCACCCGCGGGCATCAGCTCGGTCACCACCCGCCGCAGCTGATCGGCGCGATCCGGGCCGGTGAAACCCTCGGTGAGCTGGAGTTCACCGGTGATGTTCGCGCCCGAGGACGACAGCAGCTGCTTGACCGCGTCCCGCTGTTCGGGGGCGGTGGTGGGGCCGGCGAGCAGCACGACCGGTTTTCCGGTGAGCTGCCCGCGCACGGCAGCCGGCGCAATCGCATTGCCGAACCGGTCGGCGTTCTCCAGCTTTCCGCGCAGGTCAGCCTGCTCCACGCGCAGCTGATCCACCTGCCCCCGCAACGCGTCCCGGTCTCCCTGGACACCGGAAAGCAGCCGCTCGCTCACCGAGGTCGAGCCGAGGATGACGCCCAACGCGAGCGCGAGGAAAACAGCGGCGATCGAGATCACGTGGTGCCGCGGCGAGATCATGCGAACAACCCCTTGAGGTATGCGAAGACGGAGTTCCCGACGTCGGTCAGCACGCCGAGATACGACACGCCGAGCCCGGAGACCGTCAACGCGACGAAGGCGACGGCGAGCACTGCGAACACGAGCAGCATCAGCGCGCCGGTCGGTGTCTGGCTCCGCTGCAACGTCGCCAACGCGGTGCCGTCCACCACTCGCCCGCCCAAGCGGAGCCTGGTGAGGAAGGTGGAGGGGTTCGAACCCGAGCGCCCGCGGTCGAGGAATTCGTTCAACGTCGCCTGGAACCCGACGGTGGCCACCAGGTCCGCCCGATGGGCTTCAGCCAGCAGCAGCGCCAGGTCCTCCGGATTGCCCGCGGCCGGGAAGGTCACGGCTCCGATCCCCAGGTCCTGGATCCTTTCGAGTCCGGGAGCGTGACCATCGACATGAGCAGGAATCACCACTTCCGCACCGCACTTCAGGGTTTCGGTGCCGATGCAGCCGGGATCACCGACGATCACATCCGGGCGGTAGCCGGCCTTCAACAACGTGTCCGCGCCGCCCTCCACACCGATGAGGACCGGGCGGTACTCCCTGATGTAGCGCCTGAGCCGCTTGAGGTCGTCGGCGTGCCCGTACCCGGGTGCGAGCACCAGCACGTGACGGTGCTCCATCTGAATTTCGAGGTCGGGAACGCCGATTCCGTCGAGGAGCAGCATCCGCTCCTTGCGCAGGAACTCGATGGTGTTGGCCGAGAACGCCTCCAACTGCGCGGCCATCCCGGCTTTGGCCTCGATCATGTGATCGGCCACCGAGTTCGCGTCCTGCTCCGTGCCGCGCCCGACCTGCCTGTCGCCGACGAAGATGGCTCCGTCGTGCAGTCGGATCCGGGTTCCGTCCCTCACCTGTCGCAGGGCTTCCCGATCCACCTCGTCGATCAGGGTGATACCGGCCGCGAGCAACACCTCCGGGCCGAGATTCGGGAACCTGCCGGATATGGACGGAGCGGCGTTGACGACGCCCACCACCTCCGCCTCGACCAGAGCTTCAGCCGTCCGGCGATCGAGGTCGGCCTGCTCGATGATCGCGATGTCCCCCGCACCGACCCGGCGCAGCAGGTCGCCCGAGCGGCGCTCGACCCTGGCGACCCCGACAACGCCGGGCAAGCTCTTCTTCTCCCGGGGCAGCAACCTGCTCAGCTTCATGAGCCGATAGTGACAAACCGATCACGCTTCGCGGCTTCGCCACGCCGGTGCCATTACTCCGTTTGCCAGCGTTTTGACTGGGCCGAACAGGTGATCTTGAGGTCAACTCCGGGTACGTGCCTCGGACTTCTTCCCCCGGCGCTTGGACTTCCCACCGTTCTCAGCCCACCCGTCACGCGTCTTGTGCGAGTTGGCCGTCGCAAGCAGCTCCTCCGCGTGGGCACGCCCCGTCTCCGTGGAATCGAGGCCGGCGAGCATGCGCGCCAGCTCGGCGACCCGCCGCTCATCGGCGACGGTGCGCACGTCGCTGCGGGTCAGCCCACCGTCGTTCGCTCCCTTGTCGACCACGAGGTGCCGGTCGGCGTAGGCGGCGACCTGCGGGAGGTGGGTCACGACGATCACCTGGTGCGTGCGGGCGAGCCGGGCCAGCCTGCGCCCGATCTCGACCGCAGCTCGCCCACCGACACCGGCGTCGACCTCGTCGAACACCAGCGTCGGGACCGTGTCGGCGTCGGCAAGCACAACTTCGAGACCGAGCATCACCCGCGAGAGCTCACCACCGGATGCTCCCTTGTGGATCGGGAGCGCGGGTGCGCCGGAGTGCGCGACCAGATGCAGCTCGACCTCGTCCACGCCGTCCGGACCCGCGTGCACCTTCCGGCCGTCGATGAGGATCGCGGCCGGATCCGAGTCGTCGGCCTCCTTCTGGTGCACCACGACCTCGAGGCGTGCCTGCGCCATCGCCAGGCCCACCAGTTCCTTGGTCACCGCGACCGCGAGCCGACCAGCGGCTTCCTGTCTTGCTGCGGAGACCTTCTGCGCGTGCTCCGCGAGCTCGCCGGCCAGTTCGTCGCGGCGCGCGGCGAGCGCGGCTATGGCTTCGTCGGAGGTGTCCATTCCGGACATCCGCTGGCGAGCGTCCTCGGCCCAGGCCAGCACACCGTCGACGTCCGCGGCGTACTTCTTGGTCAGCTGCTTGAGCTCGGCCTGACGCGCGAGCACCTGCTCCAGCCGGGCCGGATCGGCGTCCAGCCGATCCAGGTAGCCGCCGAGTTCCCCGCCGATGTCGGCCAGGATCGCGGCGGCCTCGGCCACCCTGGGTTCCAGGTCGCGCAGAGCCGGATCCTCGGCCGATCCGAGCCGACGTCGTGCGTCGCCGATCAACCCCATCGCGCCGGGGGCGTCGGGGTCGCCGTCAGCGGCGCCGCTGAGCGCGAGCTGGGCTCCGGCGGCGATCTCGCGGAGCTGGTCGACGTCGGCCAGCCGACGAGCCTCGTCGACCAGGGCCACGTCCTCGCCGGGTTCCGGAGCGACCGCTTCGATCTCGGACAGGCCGTGGCGGAGGAGGTCGGCTTCTCGTGCCAGCTCCCGCGAGCGCTCGGTCCGCTCGGTGAGCTCGCGCACCGCGTCCGCCCATTCAGCGCGGACTCGCTGGTAGTCGGCGAGCGCGTTCAGCACCGGTTCGCCGGCGAACCGGTCCAGCACCGCCCGCTGCTCACCGGGGCGGAGCAGCCTCAGCTGGTCGTTCTGTCCGTGCACCGCCAGGACCTGTTCGGCCAGCTCCGCGAGCACCGCGTTCGGCACCGAACGACCGCCGAGGTGCGCCCGCGACCGGCCGTCGGCGTTGACGCTGCGGACCGCGATCAGGCTCCCGTCCTCGTCCGGTTCCGCACCGGCGTCGGATGCCACCTTGACCGCGGGAGAGGAGGCCGTCGTTTCGAACCTGCCCTCGACCACGGCCCGCGGGGATCCGGATCGGACCCGGGAAGCGTCCGCACGGCCGCCGCCGAGCAGGTGCAGACCGGTGACCACCATCGTCTTACCAGCACCGGTCTCACCGGTGACCACCGTCAGACCGGGGTGCAGTTCGAGCGTAGCGTCGTCGATGACGCCCAGTCCCTGGATGCGCATCTCCGCCAACACATCAAGCACCCTAGCTGGCCGCCTCGTGGCGCGGTGCCCCGCCAGGGTGATCGGTGCGCTCGTTCCGAGGGATGCGCTCGGGCGATGGCCGCCCAATGCCCTTGCCACATCGCTGTTTCCCGTCGTCAGCACACCGTGCCGCGCGGATCAGTCGGTCAGCGGTCCGCGCCAGCCCTGCACGGGAAGTTCGAACTTGCGCACCAGGCGGTCGGTGAACGCCGTGTCATGCAACCGGACCAGACGGACCGGTGCATCGCCAGCCACCACTTCGACGCGAGCTCCGGCTGGGAGCTCGAAGATCCGCTGGCCGTCGCAGCACAGCACGGCGTCATGGCCGTTCTGCGCGATCTCAAGCGCCACGAGGGAGTCCCGCGAGACCACGAGCGGCCGGGAGAACAGCGCGTGGGCGTTGCTCGGCACGACCAGAAGCGCCTGGACCTCCGGCCAGACCACCGGTCCGCCCGCCGAGAAGGCGTACGCCGTGGAGCCGGTGGGGGTCGAGCACAGCACGCCGTCGCAGCCGAACGCGGAGACCGGGTGCCCGTCGACCTCGACCACCACGTCCAGGATGCGTTCGCGGCTGCTCTTCTCGACGCTCGCCTCGTTCAGCGCCCAGGTGGTGGCCAGCATTTCACCGTCGAGCCACGCGGTGACCTCGATCGTCATCCGCTCTTCGACGTGGTAGCGGCCCTCGACGACCGCCGCCACGGCCTCGTCGAGGGCGTCGGAGTCAGCTCCCGCGAGGAAGCCGACCCTGCCCAGGTTCACGCCGAAGACGGGTACACCGGCGAGCCGTGCCAGTTCCGCGGCGCGGAGCAGGGTGCCGTCTCCCCCGAGCACCAGGACGAGTTCGGTGCCCTTCGCCGACACCGGACCGGTTTCCACGGCCTGGGTGAAGCAGTCGCGGTCGAATCCGTCCGCTTCCTCCGCCAGCACGCGCACCCGCACACCGGCGTCGATCAGCTGGGCCGCGACCTTCTCCGCGGTCCGCAGGTTGTACTGCTTGCCGGTGTGGACCACCAGCAGCACCTCTCGGGTCAAGGGTCACTCCCTCACCGCTGTTTGCCGGCCTTCGGGGCGTCGTTCTGGACGCTTTTGGCCGCGTTCTGCGGCCCTTTCCGCACCGCTTCCGCCACGAGCTCGGCGGAGTCGACCGAGGCCGTCGGCGCACCAGCTCGCAACCACAGGAAATACTCGACGTTGCCCGACGGGCCTGGCAACGGGCTCGCGACCACCGCTCGCAGGGCAAGTCCATTGTCCTCGGCGAACCGCACGACTTCGGTGACGACTTCGGCGCGCAGCGACGGGTCGCGCACGACACCCCCGGAGCCGAGCCGCTCCTTGCCGACCTCGAACTGCGGTTTGACCATGGGCACGATGTCGGCGCCCGCGGCCGCGCAGGCGACCAGTGCCGGGAGCACGAGCTTCAGCGAGATGAACGACAGGTCCGCGACGATCAGGTCGACCGGGCCCGCGATGTCCTCGGGGGTCAGCGAGCGCACGTTCGTGCGGTCGTGGATCTTGACCCGCTCGTCCGTCTGCAGCTTCCACACGAGCTGTCCGTATCCGACATCGACGGCCACGACCTCGCTGGCCCCGCGGCGCAGCAGGACGTCGGTGAAGCCACCGGTGGAGGCACCGGCATCGAGGCACCGACGGCCCGCGACCTGGAGACCTTCGGGTTCGAAAGCCTCCAGCGCTCCGAGCAGCTTGTGCGCTCCACGCGACGCCCAGCCGGGATCATCGATGTCCTCGGCGACCACCACGGGCGCGTCGAGGTCCACCGCGGTCGCCGGCTTGCGCGCGGTCATCCCCCGCACGCTGACCCGGCCTGCCGCGACCAGTTCGGACGCGTGCTCCCGGGACCTCGCGAGACCACGTCGAACCAGTTCGGCGTCCAGTCGTGCCCTGCGTGGCACTGCTCAGCTCCCGTTGCCACTCGTACCCGAGAGCAGGTTGTCGGCCTTGCTCAGGGCGTTCGTCAATGCCGTGTGCACCGCTTCGAACCGCTCGACGTGTTCGGGCACCGGGAGTTCGGGCAGATCGTCGAGCCCGGACAACGCGGTTCCGATGGCATCCACCACGGCCTGTCCATCATCGTTGGGGGCCATCGCCGCGAGCGCCATCGGACTCGGTGCCGGGCCACCCCCGAACCGTCCTGGAGAAGCCATGTTCTCCCGCTCCCATCGATCATGTCGCGCGCACCGATGCGCCGCTGCTTCCACGCTAGCGGAATGTTCCGCCCCGGGGTGTCGTGGCCCGTCAGCCCAGCCCGAGCTCCTGCAGAGCGGCATCGGCACGGGCGTCGGCCGCACGTACTGCGACGGGGCCGGAGCCGTGCCGCCACCACGCCGAGCAGACCGCGCGCAGCGCCGACAGCACGTCGTCGTCACCGGAGTTCGCACCGAGCTCCACCCCGGAGTCGTCGACTCTAACCTTCCAACCCGGCTGTTCGGTGATGAACGACTCCGCCGACGGCCGGTGCAAGGCTCCGAGGTCGGCCGAAACGTGCTGGGGACGCTGCTCCGGTGCCGCGGCGAGGAGGTCGCCCGGGGTGTGCACGCCGGTCAGCACCATCAGCGAGCCCATACCGGCGCGAACCGCGCCCTCGATGTCGGTGTCGAGGCGGTCGCCCACCATGAGCGGCTTGCTCGCGCCAGCGGACGCCGTCGCTTCGTCGAGCAGCGGTCGCTCGGGCTTCCCCGCGACCAGCGGGAGCCGGCCGGTCGCGGCCTTGAGGGCGGCGACCATGGCGCCGTTGCCCGGCAGCTCACCGCGTTCGGTCGGCAGCGTCACGTCTTCGTTGCAGGCGACCCACAGCGCACCGCCCCGAATCGCCAGGCATGCCTCGGCGAGGTTCTTCCACGCGGTGTCCGGGGAGTGCCCCTGCACCACGGCGGCCGGTTCTTCCGTGAGCTCGTCGACCGGAACGAGGCCAACAGCGTCCACTTCGGACTTCAAGGCGGACGAGCCGACCACGAGCACCCTGGCCCCGGCGGGCAGGCGCTCGGCCAGGACCGCTGCCCCGGCCTGCGCGCTGGTGCTGACCTCGACCGGTTCGGCCGGCAGGCCGAGACCGGTCAGGTGATCAGCGACGGCTCCGGGGAGTTTGGACGCGTTGTTCGTGACGAACCGGACCTTGATCCCCTGCGCCCGCACGGCCTCGATCGACTCCCGGGCCGAGGGGACGAGAGCGCCCCCTCGGTAGACGGTGCCGTCGAGATCGAGCAGGACGACGTCATGCCCCTGAAGCAGCGTCCCGGTCACTGTGCTTCCGCATCTCCCGGATCGGTGGTGCTGGTCTTCTCGTTCCCGGGCGCCGAGTTCTCCGGAACATCGGCCGTCGACACCACGACTGCCTCGGAGCTTTCCGAGTCCTCGTTGGTCTCATCCGCCGCAGGTTCGGAAACCTCGTCTGCCGATTCCTCGCTCCCCGAGGTTTCGACGCCGCCCGAGGTTTCGACCTCGGTTCCGGGGAGAGCCGCGAGCTCATCGCCCTCGGGCAGCTCATCGAGGTCGCCGCCGTCCGGGACGCCAGCGTCCACAACCGCTTCGGCTTCGGTAACGAGTTCCTCGATCATCTCCGGGCCGCCGAGCTGGACCATGAGCTCGTCGAGCCGCTCCGGGGCGTCGGTCTCCCCCTCGTCATCCGCATGGGCGGCGTGCACGAACCATGTGAATGCTTCCTGCACCCGGTCCGCGGCGAGGAGGTTGTCGGCGTAGGCGTAGAACAGCCGCGCGCTCCAGGGGTCCTGCCGCTGGGGGTCCAGCTCCGGGATCTGGAGGCTCACCACGGACGCTTCGACCTCGCCGAGGTCTCGACGCGCGCCAGCCGCGACGATGCGAAGCTCGACCGCTTCCTCGCCTTCGAGCTCAACTGCCTCGGGGCTCCGGCTCAGCTCAAGCGCGCGCTCAGGACGACCGAGCGCACGCTCGCAGTCGGCCAGGATCGCCACGTGGCCCGGGCCGCCCGACATTCGGCGAGCGGCGCGCAGCTCGGACAACGCCTCGCTCCACTCGCCCATCTGGTACGCGGTGAGCCCGTTCGCCTCGCGAGCCGAGGCGATCCGCGACGCACGCTGACGTGCGTAGCGGGCGTGCGCCAGCGCCTTCTCCGGGTCGGTGTCCATCAGCTTGCCGGCCGCGACCAGATGCGAAGCGACCTTGTCGGCGAGTCCCTTGGGCAGCGAACGGAGTTCGCGGCGGATCTCACCGTGCAGTTCCGAGGGTTCCGAGCCTTCCGGCAGCTCCGGTTCCTGGTTTTCCTTGGCCTGAGCTTCGGCTTCCTGGTCGACCGGCTTCTCGTCGACGCGCTCCCGGTCATCGCGGTGGCGGGCCGGGCGGTCATCACGCTGGTCGCGTCGGTCGTCCCGGCGACGGTCTCCGGAGGGGCGGCCGCCGCGGTCGAATCGGTCGTTCTGCCGCGGCCGGTCGTCCCTGCGACGGTCGTCTCGCCTGGAGTCGTCACGACGGCGGTCACCGTGGCGCGCGTCGTCACCCCGGCGGAACTCACCACGTGGCTTGCCGCCTTGACGCGAGTCACCGAACCGGCGGTCTCCGCGGTTCGAATCGTCACGGCGGCCTTCACCGTGGAAGTCGTCACGGCGACGGTCTGCTCGGAAGTCCTTCCGGCGGTCGTCGGAACGGAAATCGTCACGGTCACGGCCGCGGAAGTCGTCACGACGCTGGCCACCGGAACGGAAATCGTCACGGCGGCGATTTCCCTGCCGCCCGTCGTCACGGCGGTCGTTCCGGAACCGGTCGTCCCGGTTGAAGCCGGAGCGGCGGTCATCGCGCCTGTCTCCGAAGTCACGGCGGCCGCGATCCTGGCGGCCACCACGGTCGTCCCGGGCTCCGCGATTGTCCCGACCACGATCGTCGAAACGACGCTTGTCTCCGCGGTCGCCGAAGCGCTGATCGCGGCGGTCATCGCTCCTGTCGCGACGGTCTTCTCCCCTGTGCTGCCTGGCGCGGTCTCCGCCATCGCGCTGCTGGTCGCGGTCGAAGCGCTTCGCGGGCCGATCGCGCCAGTCGTCGCGCCGGGGACGGTCACCGGAACCGCGTCGGTCGTCCTGGCGTGAGTCGAAGCGACCGCCGCGGGGGCCGCGGTCGTCGCTCGGGCGTTGCCTGTCGTCGTAGTTCCGGCCGCCTCGGTTCCAGCCACCCTCGCGGTTCGGGCGGTCTCGGTCGTCGCGGCGGTCTCGATCGCCTGACCTGTTGTAGGGGCGGTCGTCGCGGAACCTGCTTTGACCACGCTGGTCACGCCGACCGAAGTTTCCCCGGTCGTCCCGGGAGCCGCTGGGTCCGCCGTCCTGGCCGCCGCGGCCTTCGAAACGGCCGCCGCGGTTGTCGCGGTTTCCGGACCAGCGCTGGTCGCCCTGGCGGTCTCGTCGGGGACCGCCGGAGTTCCTGCTGCTGTCGGAGCCGCGACCGCTGTAGTTGCTGCGGCCACCACGGCCGCCCTGGCCGGAGCCGGCCCCACGGCGGGGACCGCCGTACCTATCGTCGGAACCGGACACCGGACCTCCTGAACACTCTGAAGCTGACTTGCTACCAGCGTAAACCCATCCCCGGGCACGCTTCGGGGGCTCCCGGTCCGGCAGGGGCCGGGCCGCGGAGCCCACGTAGAACTCTTGAACGTACGAAATGGTGGGGCCGGTTGGGCTGTTCCGCATTCGGAACGAGCCTCAACCGGCCCCACTTCTTGTTTGATTGTCGGCGGTGTCCTACTCTCCCACACCCTAACGAGTGCAGTACCATCGGCGCTGGAGGACTT